>CAIJZY010000048.1 GCA_903825285.1 uncultured Opitutia bacterium
ATCGCCACCCCGCCCGAGCAGGGCAAGGGCCATCGCGAGCTGTTCCGCGACGCCTGCGTCCTCCACCGGCACCGCTTCACTGCAGACGAAATCGAACAGGTGCTGCGCGCCCGCTTCTGGGGCTACTACCACGAGATTCCCGACCGGGACTTTGAAGAAGCGATACGCAACGCCAGCGGCGCTCCGTCTACCCCAAGGCAGCCACGTTGGCCTGACGCCCAGCCGGCATTGATTGCGGTCGTGCTGAAGGGCGAAGGCTCGGTGGGTCAGCTCGAATCTTCATCGCCAGTAAAAGAGCCGTGGGAGCTTGAAACAGGTGACGTGCTCGACCGCTTTTTCGGCGACCAAGACATTTTGTGCATGGGAACGACCGCGAGTTGTTGGGTAACCAAACCGCGATCTTGGTTTCGCGGCAAAGAGCATTCGTATCAGTTCGTCGTGCCCAATCCGTTGAGCGCTCTCTCTGGCCTCAAGAACGACGGAACGCCGTCGAGCCGGTGCAATAGCAATGCCGGTCCGTGGCTCACGCAGGTGATTGAGTTTGATACTGGCACACTAGATGAGCAGGCGAAAATCCATCTCAAGCTGCAGGCCAGTGGAGCTACGCTTCGCATGGTGGTGTTCTCTGGAGGGAAGAGCCTGCACGGCTGGTACGACGTCCGGGGATGGCCACCAGAAAAGCTCCGCGAATTACCTTTGCGTTTCCAAGAAGACCATTGGGCGCGAAACGGGCAGCAGACATATTAAGGTTGCGCGGGTTGGCCGCCGGTTGATTTACCGTCGCATCGACCTTGATCGATACCTTGAACTGAAGGTCGCTGGGGTGTGAGCCCAAGGGAAAACGTATTTACGCTCGTTTCACTCGTTAATAAGGGTAATAGCTGTCCTCCTTGAGCTCTTCAATTTGGTCATGAGTATCAACGACCAAACAAACGCCGGACTGACCCTTGGATTGCACGTTGGCGTCGTCTTAGTACGTGAGCGGGTTCAGCGACTGTTACCCCACGGGACTTCACCAAAGTCGCTGGACTTTAAACGAGAGCTGCTGGGTATGTATGCACTTTTAGAGAATGCGACGCGGTCTTACACGATGCTGTTCTATCCCGCTTTTTGGACGCCTGCTTTCAGCGATGGTCTAAGCTCGGGCTTTCGCACCATTGCAACCAATCCAGGCACAACAATGCGAATGTCTGATGTACTCCGGCTACCCTCTGATCGTGAACGATTCCTGATCCACGATTGGGAGCGCGTCCAAGGTGAAGGGGGACAAGAAGAATTTTTTGCTGCTCAAAGAGATTTTCGCGACCTATTTCGCCTGCTTCAGGAGGTTCGCCAACTTGAATTCGCCGCTTTAGCAGCCCACCGTCCTTCTGATGGTTTATCAGGTAATGAAGCGGTCTTAAAAACGTCGGCAGCATTGGTCGACAGCGCACTCAAGTGGATAGCGGGAACCACGACACGGGGCGAGAAATCCTTGAAAGCGATCGCCCCATTGGTCGACGAAGTGACTTCGATAACTGGCAAGATTTGTAACGAGAGACTATCATAGGAAAGTGCAGTTGCGGCTCAACCCGATTGTCCTCATCCCTCCAATACCGTGAAGAACAGAACTCGACCAGATGATTTTGGTTCATAGTTCATCTTAGGGGGCGCGACAGGCGGATGCATTGAGCACTGCTATCTAGACCGCCAAGCCCGAAGTACCACCTGTACGGCTCCGGGCTTGCGGTGACTTGAAGTGCATGTGCGGTGTCATGGGCAAGATCTGCAAACCGAATACTCGGCAGAATTGCTTTAGGTGGTAGCCAGTTAGGCGCCGCGGGCAACCGCCGCTGGAAACCTCTCAATCTTGCGGCTACGCCGCTCAGGAATCAGACTGAAGTACTTTTCCGCCGCCTCTTTCGTCACCAACGCGCGGTAATGAGCGAAGAGCACGGCATCACCTTGGCTATGCCCCATTTCTTTTGCGGTGCGCAGCGCGTCGCCATGCAAGGCGTAGTGGTAGCTGCCAAAGCTGTGGCGCGGTGCGTTGTTCTCCAGTTCTTCAAGCTTCGCCGCGCGCACCAATCGACCGAGTCGCGCGCAGTACGCCTTAGTGTCATTGCGTGCGTCACCAGTGCCGGAAACGATTCTGCCCAATGCAGGAGGGTCCGCTTTGCGGAGCCATATTAAAGCGTTGGCGGGGATATCGACCAGCCGAATGCGACGCTTTTTAGCCTTACCCGGGGGAATGTGAACAAACGGTCTTTCGTCGAGCCAGTGCACTTCCTGCCAGTCTAACCGGCAAACCTCGGTTGTGCGGAGGCCACAGAATAGACGCAGGACAAGACTAGCCAGCACTCCCGGTTCCTTGGATTCGAGCGCAGCCCGCAGTAGTTTTCTCGCCTGCTCAACGGTGAGAATACTAATATCAGTGACATCTGAGTTGTTCTCGCCACCGAGTGTCTTGAGATCTTCGCGAGTGAGGCGCTCGAATGGGTTGCCCGCACAATACTGCTTCGCTTTAGCGTAAGAGAAGACCTCTGACAAAGTATTGCGGTAGTTTTTCACCGAGCGAGGTGACATGTCGCGGCCGAACTGTCCTCCTCCTTGCCGTAGCTTGTTCAACCACGCGATGATGTCGGTGTGGAGAATCTCGCTAATGTTGCGGCCAGAAAATGCGCTCCCAATTTTCGTCCCGCGCACCTTGAAGTCGTGGAGTGTGGCTGCATCGAGACGTCCACTCTTTTGTCGGGACTCCTTACTTGCGGTCAGCTCAGTAACGACCTCTTCGACAGTTCGCCGTCCACCTGCTGGAATGAGCGTCCGAATACCAGCTCTTACCGCATCGATAAGACCGACCTCTAGCCCTGCCCGATGGTTGGCTTCGTTGAGAAGGCTCCACGCGTGCGCCGCTTGCTGCTGCACAGCAGCGGGGATTTTGGCGAATTCTGTGCCATGCTGTTTGAGCGCGATGAAGCGGTCCTCCGCTAGGCGCTCCGCCTCAATTCTGGTTTTCTTCTGAAGGAGTTCCCGTTTTCCGGCAGTCAGTCTTGCGGGCACGCGAATCTGGTAGCTCACGCCGTAGATCACACCGCCCGACTTGTTCGGAATTTCCGCAATCTTGATTCCACTCCCTTCGGGATGTTCCCAAGTAGCGTACTTTCGCTTGGGCTCAGCTTTCAGTTCGGCAGCGGGGCGGCCCTTGCTCATGAACCTATTCTGATAGGAATCTGTCGGGAGTGAAGCATAAAATGCCAGTCTATAGACTGGCGGAGAGGGTGGGATTCGAACCCACGGTACCGTTTCCGGCACGCCTGATTTCGAGTCAGGTACGATAGACCACTCTGCCACCTCTCCGGTCAGGAAGGGCGAAACGTAGGGTCCAGGCCGAAAAACGAAAGCCGAAAGTGTGGTCGCGTGTAACCAGTTGAATGGGCGACACGGCCAGTCGGGTCCCACTCGGGATCCGTGGCGGCCCCACCTCTCGTGGTCAGCGAAACAAGCCCCCGATCTTGAGCGGCTCGTTTGGACGTATGCCAAACAGATCTGCAAGCTTGGTGTCGAAGCGCGGCAAGCTCAGTGGATGCCATTGAGTCCGGGTACCGGGATTCCGGTAGTCGAACGGGGTTGAGGTTGCGGCCCAAGATGCGTCAACTGCTGAAGCAAAGTCTCGCAAAACGTCTGATCGGACAACGTGCGACAGAAGAACATGGGGCTCCTCAATCTCATATTTCGCTCAAAGAAGAGAAGCTTGCGACAGGCACATGAAGAAGCGGCGTCCGCCATCGAAGCCTTCGTGGATGGCCGCGGCAAGACATGGGACTGGGATGACTATGTGTCCGTCGCCCAAGATGACCCGTTTTTAGAGTCAATCCGACTGCGTTGCAGCAACATGCCTATCGACTATCCGCCAAAGGAAAACGGGCACTATTGCAGTCCTGCGGGAATTGATATTCTGCGCTCACAAGCTCGCGAGATTCGAGATCATTTGAAAACTTTTCCCGACGAGTCGCATTTATCCGCGCAGCCAACCCGGCCGACGTGTGGCTGAGCACAACGTTGGCAAGAAAATGAAAAAGTACTGATGGCTGCCGTTGCCCTGACTTGCGCGGCATGTATTTTTTATTCCATTACGCGATGCCCTTCATCCAACTGCTAGCGATGGCTAAGCCCACACCTCCGCCAGAATAGGAGAATGACACGACGCGAGTACCTGTCCGTATCACAAGGTCGCGTCGGATTCCTAACAACAGCTGCTTGTATTCGTGGCAACGGCCTTCACTCAAACCACTGCTAGTGAGAGTGGCTTCACTTAAATAAGAATAAATGTGGTCATCTTCGAGCGCCATCACGCGAAGTCTTTCGAAGGAATTCCGGTTGTTTCGAAATAGGACCATCAGTTCGTGGTCGCTTGGGTGAAAAAACGCGAACGGATCGAGTGCCCAAAAATACAACCCAACGAGAAGGAATGGTATCACCAGCAAGAGGCCCAAACTCGCGGATTCCAGCGATAAAGTTTTCTTCTGACGCATGGGAATGAATGCCTCGGTCAAATAATTGTGTCTAGCTTGGGTAAGGCGAAATCACTTAGTCAACCCGGCCGCCGGGTGGCTGATCTCAGGGTCGCGGTGACGAGCCGAGCCCTGCCGGCAAACTGACACTTTACTCGCCGGGGAAAGTGCGGTGCTGTGGGGCCCTTGGTGTCAAATCCCACGCAATCCCTCCGGCGGTCGGGAAAGCTGATCACCGGTCTTTTCATGCTGCTGGTCGCGGCCTCCGTGGTGGTGCGGCTGTGGGTGATGCCGGAGTTCATCCATGGCTTTCGCCAGACCCAGACGGCGGAGTCGGTGTACTGGATGGTCCACGGCACCGGCTCGCTGTACAATTACGAGACCCCGATCCTCGGCCCGCCGTGGCAGGTGCCGATGGAGTTTCCCACGCACCAGGCGTTCGCCGCCGTCCTGGTCCGACTGGGCCTGGGCGCCGGCCCGGCCTGCCGCTACACGAGCCTAGCCTTCTTTTATGTCACCGGGGCGCTGCTCTACCTGGTCATCCGGCGGGTGTTCCGGGACCGGCTGGTCGCGATCTGGACGGTGCTGACGTACCTCTGGCTTCCCTACAACATCGACCTGGGCAACTCCGGGCTGATCGAGAGCTGCGCGCTGGCCTTCATCTTCGCGTACCTGTACTGCTTCATGCGGTGGCTCGACCGCCGCTCGGCCGCCTGGCTGGTGGCCTGCATCGCCTGCGGCATCGTGGGCGGGCTGACCAAGGTCACGTCGATTGCGGTGATGATTCCGCCCTTTGCCTACCTGGCGGTGTCGGCGCTGCGTGAAGGCTATGCCCGCAGGTCGCAGCCGGACCCGGCGGCGGCGGGCAACGCGCCGCACCGCGGAGTGCGCGGGCTCTGGCTGGGCCTGGCCGTGATCCTGGTGATCCCCCTGGTGCTGGTCTACGGGTGGACGTTGCACAGCGACGCGGTCAAGGAGGCCAATCCGTTCGCGCGGTTTCTGACCTCCACCAATCTCCGCGAATGGAATCTCGGCTACCCCGGCCAAAAGCTAAGCGCGGCCAACTGGCTCGCGTGGCTGAAGATCTGGCGCACGCTGCTGCTGCCGGGACTCTTCCCCGTCCTCGCGGTGGGCGTGCTCGCCGGCATCAGGAAATGCACGGCGCGGGAAACCCTCTTTCTGCTCTCCACCATCGCCGGCTGCTTCTGCGCGGTGGCGATCTTCTTCAACCTCTACCGTCATGAATACTACTACGCGTCGCTGGCGCCGTTCACGGCGCTGGTCGCGGGGTTTGGCGCGGCGGGGCTGTGCCGCCTGATCCCGTGGGGCGGCGGGTGGGTGGTCACGCTCGCCCTCTGGCTGACGGCGGGGATCAACTGGCCGGCCCTCAACCAGCCCAAGCTTTTCAGTGACCGCCTGTCGGGCGTCCGCGCGGCGGGGGCGGCGGTCGAGCGGGTGACGCCGGCCGGCGACTGGGTCGTGGCGGACCAGCCCGACTGGAATTCAGACCTGCTGTTTTATGCGCATCGCCGCGGCCTGATCGCGAGCGGGCCGTCGTTGACCTACGGCGGCGGCGAGGCGCTGTTTCCGGCGATCAAGAATCCGCGGTACACGACCCTGGTGACCACGGATCGGAACTCCCGCCTGTTTGACGCGTGGAGCTCGCATCGGATGGTCTACAGCAACCTGGCCGCGCGGCTGTTCGTGTACAAGGTCGGCCCGGCGCCGACCTCGACGAAGCGCCGGCTCCTGCTGGACTCGTCGGCGACGTTGCGGGCGGACGGGGGAACGCCGTATGGCGAGACCAGCATTCCCGTGGCGGGCACCTTCGAGGCGGCGCTGACCTACCGGATGGCGGTGCATTTCCGCACCGAGGGCAACTCCAAGCCCTTCCTGATCCTGATCAGCAGCGACAGCGAGATGGTCGATCTGCCGGTGCACGACCAGCTCTGGAACACGTCGTCCGGCAGCTACGAGTTCCAGTTCTGCATTCCGTACGCCCACGACATCCACAATCCCGTCCTGCTGGTGCGCAACTGGAGCGGTCAAGGCAGCGTGATCGTCGACTCGGTCAAGATTTGGGAGGAATAGCGGAATTCCAAAACCCCCTGCATCTGGCGCACCTATCTGGAGTTGGGCGCGGTCTGCCGTCGGTTCGTCGCATTTTTATCGGCGGCGCTGGTTTGGGGATTGAGGCGCGGCTGTGGAAACGCCTAACGTTACAGCCCAACACATCATGTCCCCTAAAACTATCCTACTCCGATCCGTCCTGTTCCTTGGGTTGTCCGCGGTTCCCCTGTCCGCCCAGCCCGCCAGCCTCGCCACCTTCCAGGCCGAGGCGGCCCGCGCCAAGTCATCCCTGACCCTCCCGGTCTATCCCCTCACGCCCGCCGAAGTGAAGGCGCAGGCGGAGGACGCCATCAAGGCCGCCGACCTGGCGTTCGACGCCCTGGCGGCGCAGGATAAGTCCAAGCTGACCTTCGCCAACACGTTCGGCGCCGCCGACGCCATCGCCGCCAAGGTGGTGGATGTCAGCCTCGTCCTCGGCACCGTGGCCGAGTCGAGCACCGACAAGGCCATGCGCGACATGGCCAACGACATGGGGGTGAAGCTGCAGGAGTGGGCCGTCGCGCTCGACTACCGCGAGCCGCTCTACCGCACGCTCAAGGCCTACGCCGACACCAAGCCCGCGCTCGACCACGAGCAGCAGCGGCTGGTGGACGACCAGATGCGCAGCTACCGCCGCGCCGGCCTCTCGCTCCCGCCGGCCGAGAAGGCCGAGGCCGAGAAGCTCCGTAAGGAGCTCGCCGCCGTGAACACCGAGTTCGCCGTCAACATCAACGAGGCCCGCGCCCCGCTCGACTTCACCGCCGCCGAGCTCGCCGGCCTGCCGCAGAGCTTCCTCGACAGCCCCGGCGTCCGCCAGCCCGACGGCCACTACCGCGTCATGGCCAACATCACCTGGCACACCCAGGCCGTGATGGAGAACGCCGAGAATCCCGACGTGCGCAAGCGCGTGCTCACCGCCCGCTTCAACCTCGCCCGCGAGAAGAACACCGCGGTGCTCACCAAGCTCGTCATCCTCCGCGCCGACATCGCGCACAAGCTCGGCTACGCGTCGTGGGACGACTACCAGATCGAGGTCCGCATGGCCAAGACCGGCGCCGCCGCGCGCAAGTTCGAGGAGCAGCTCGTCGCCGGCCTGCAGCCGAAATATGACGCCGAGCTCGAGACGCTCCGCCAGCTGAAGGCCGCGCAGACCGGCAAGGCCGACGCCAAGCTCGAGGCCTGGGACATCTCGTACTACACCAACAAGCTGAAGCGCGAGAAGTACGCCGTGGATGCCGAGAAGCTCCGCGTGTATTTCCCGTACCAGGCGACGCTCGAGGGCATGTTCGCCATCTACCAGAAGATCTTCTCGCTGAAGTTCACCGCCGTCACGCCGCCCTACGTCTGGGCGCCGGGCGTGCAGCTCTACGTCGTGGCCGACGCCACCAGCGGCGTGCCGATGGGCGCCTTCTACCTCGACATGTTCCCGCGCGACGGGAAGTTCAACCACTTCGCCTGCTTCGCGCAGAAGTCGGGCGGCGTGATGGCCGACGGCCGCTACGACCTCCCGGTCGCCGCGCTGCTCTGCAACTTCCCCGCGCCGTCCGCCACCAAGCCCTCGCTGCTCAAGCACAGCGACGTCGAGACGCTCTTCCACGAGTTCGGCCACGTCATGCACGCCATGCTCAGCCGCTCGCGCTACGTGGAGCAGGGCGGCTTCAACGTGCCGCAGGACTTCGTCGAGGCCCCGTCGCAGATGCTGGAGAACTGGGTCTGGGACAAGGCCGTGCTGGACACCTTCGCCGCGGACTACCGCGACCCGTCCAAGAAGATCCCCGCCGAGGCCATCGCCTCGCTCGTGGCCGCCCGCCAGGCCACCGAGGGCTATGGCGAGCGCCGCCAGCTCTCCATCGGCCTGCTGGACCTCACGCTCCACGGCCTCTCGCCCGACGAGGCGCGGAAGACCGACGTGGTGCAGCTCACGAATGACATCACCGGCCGCGTGGCCTTCCCGCCGCCGGCGGGCACCTTTTGGGCCGCCTACATCGGGCACCTCGCGGGCTACGACGCCGGCTACTACGGCTACCTCTGGGCCAAGGTCATGGCGATCGACATGGCCAGCGTGTTCAAGGCGTCCCCGGGCGGCTTCCTCGACGCGAAGGTCGGCCGCCGCCTGCGCGACGAGGTCTACGGCGTCGGCAACACCCGCGACGTCGGCGAGTCCGTCGAGGTCTTCCTCGGCCGGCCGCGCTCCATGCAGCCGTTCCTCGAGTACGTCGGCATCAAGTCCGACGCCGCGAAGAAATAAACCGCCGCCGCTTGCGGGCGGGTCGTTCCCGCCCAAACTTACCGCTCAGCGTCCAGGAAAACGGTTTCCTGGGCGTTGAGTTTTTTTGGGCCTGGTATCTTCGCTGTCGAACAGTGAACTACCTCTGAAGAATACCGATGTGGGACTCAGGAAATCAGGGAGGACGGATCCGGCTGGGCTTTGGTGTCCTGAATCCAACCCCTGATTTCCTGAGTCCCACATCCGAATAGAATTGGTTTTGAGAACCCCCATCACGTCATCCCTACCACATCACCCATGACCACCACCGATCCCCGGGTGGGCGCCTACATCGCGAAGTCCGCCCCCTTTGCCCGTCCGATTCTCCGTCACCTGCGCACGCTCATCCACCGGGGCTGCCCGGAGGCCCGCGAGGAGATCAAGTGGGGCATGCCCACGTTCATGCACCACGGCATCCTGTGCGGACTCGGGGGATTCAAGGCCCACGTGGCCTTCTGGTTCCGGCGTCAGGCGATGGCGCAGATGCTCGGCCCGGACGGCGCCCGGGCGGGGGAGGCCATGGGCCAGCTGGGTCGGATCACGAGCCTGGACGACCTGCCCGGCGACCGGGCGATGCTCGGCTACATCCGCCAGGCGGCGAAGCTCAACGCCGCGGGCGGCCCGGCGCGCCCGAAGCCGAAGCCCCGTCCGCCGCTCCGGGTGCCGCGCGAACTCGCCGCGGCCATGAAGCGAAACAAGCGCGCCGCGGCGGCGTTCGCGGACCGGACTCCCAGCTGCCGCCGGGAGCACATCGCGTGGATCATCGACGCCAAGCGGCCCGAGACCCGGGCCCGGCGCGTGGCCAAGGTGCTGGACTGGCTGCGGAAAAATCCAAAGACGCGGATGCGCTGAGGGGCCAGGATTCTCGAGCGGAATATCAGGCGCCAACGCCGAAGCGGATCAAAGCGACAAGATCCGCGCCCACACGGCTTCGACCGAGTGGCGCGAGCGGATCTTCCAGGCGACCCGGTGCGGTCCCGTGGGATCAGCCTTAAACCGCGTGTGGCTGAAGGTCGCGGCGGCGAACGACAGGGTGACGCGGCCGCGGCGCCAGACGAACCACTCGGGGTGCAGCAGCGTGGCCACGGCCATCGGGTCGAAGAGGTGCGGGTTTTCCACGCGGCCGCGGCGCCGCCAGGATTCCTGCCAGAGCCGGACGGCGCGGGCCAGCAGCCGGCCGGTGGGGCGGCGCGCCGCGAACAGCCGGCGCAGCTGGGCGTCGCTGACCGTGCAGGCCATGCCCACGCTCCAGGGCAGGAAATCAATCGGGATCCCGCTCTCGAGCACGCACGCGGCGGCGAGCGGGTCGCAGACGATGTTCCACTCCGGCATGGGCCGCGCGAATTCGCCGGCCATCAGGACGAGCCGCGGGATCGCGGCGCGGACGTCCGGGGCGCGCCGCAGCAGCGTGGCGAGATTGGTCAGCGGACCGATGCCGATCGGCACGATCTCGACCGGCCGGGCGCGGAGTGCGGCCGCGAGCAGGTCCACGCCGTGCTGGCGCGGGGCGGGCGGGAGCGCGGCGGCGGGACGCGCGCAGGGCCGCTGCACGAGCCAGCGGCGGGGCGTCGGGCCGTTGGGCCAGTAGTCCGGCGTGACCGCCCCGGGCCACGCATGACCGCAGCCGGCGCCGACGGGCACGCGGGCGAGTTTGCCGCCGACCGAGGCCAGGACCGTGCGCGCGAGCCGGGCGCGCGCGGCCGTGTCGCCCAGCACGGTGCTCACCCCGGTGAGTTCCAGTTCCGGGCTCGCGCAGATCAGGCTCAACGCGAGGATGTCGTCCGTGTCGTCCCCGACATCGGTGTCGAGCCAGACAGGCAGCGGGGGCCGCGAGGGAGGTTTTAGCGTTGAGGCCATGAGGGCGCGGCCCCGTTGAAAGAGGCGGTCAGTTGAAAGTGAAAGTTGAAGGACGCGGCCTATGACCAAACCCTGTGCGACGTGGCCGCCGCATTCAACTTTCAACCCTCAACTTTCAACCGCGTCTAGGCGGCCGGTGGCCGCCTAGACGCTCTCCAGCAGCTTGTAGAGCCGCGCGACCATCGGCGTGGCGTCGTCGAGCAGGCCGGCGGAGATGAGGGCGTTGTCGAGGATCTGCTCGGCGACGAGCTTGGCCTTGTCGGGCGCGGCGGTGTGCGTCTCGAAGAGCCGCTTCATCACGGCGGAGCGGGGGTTGATCTCGAGGTTCACGCGCAGCGGCGAATCGGCGGCGTCCTTGTTCATGGCCTTCATCATGCGGCGCATGTGGGGCGACATGAACTTGTCGGCGTTGAGGGCGAGGGCGGGGGAGTCGACCAGGCGGTCGCTGGCCTTCACCTCCGCGACGCGCTCGCCGAGGGTGGCCTTCAGCCAGGTGGTGAGGGTCTTCGTGTCGTCCGCGCTCAGGGCGCCCTCGGGCTTGGGCAGGTCGGCCAGCTTGACGTCGGCGTGGTCGGCGGCGGTCAGCTTCCTGCCGTCGAACTCGCGCACGTGGCTCATCACGTACTCGTCCACCGACTCGTAGCAGAACAGCACCTCCAGGTTGCGGGCCTTGAAGCCCTCGAGGTAGGGACCGCTCTCGATGGCCGCGCGGTTGGGCCCGACGAGGTAATAGATCTCCTTCTGGTCCGCGCCGAGGCGGGAGACGTAGTCGGCGAGGCTCGTGGTCTTGCCCTTCTCGGTGAGCGAGGACTCGAACCGCAGCAGCTTCACGAGCTGCTCCTTGTGCGTGTGGTCCATGGCCGCGCCCTCCTTGAGGAAGAGCCCGAACTCCGCGTAGAAGCCCGCGTAGGCGTCGGGCCGGTGCTTGGCCTCCTCGTCGAGGAACTTGAGGAAGCGCTTCGTGATGACCTTGTTCAGCTTCTCGATCAGGGTGCGGTCCTGCATCGTCTCGCGCGAGATGTTCAGCGGCAGGTCCTCGCTGTCCACGACGCCCTTGAGGAAGCGCAGCCACTCCGGCAGGAGGTCCTTGGGCTGGGCGTCGATCAGGACCTTGCGGCAGTAGAGCGCGACGCTGGGCTCGGCGCGGGCGAAGCCGAACTTCTCGGTGTTGTCCTGCGGGACGAACAGCAGGGCGTTGATCGAAATCGGGGCGTCGGCCGAGAAATGCAGCCGCAGGCGCGGCTCGTCGAAGGCATGGGCCTGGAACTTGTAGAACTCGGTGTACTCCTCGTCCTTGATCTCGTTCTTCGCGCGGAGCCAGAGGGCCTGCACGGTGTTGACGCGCTTGCCGTTGAGGTTGATCGGGAACGAGACGAAGGCGCTGTAGCGCTCGAGGATGCCCTTGATCTGGGAGTCGGACGCGTACTCGGCGCAGTCGTCCTTCAGCTCGATCACGAGCTTGGTGCCGCGGGTCTGGTCGGACACCTCCTCGATCTCGTAGCTGCCGGAGCCGTCGCTGGTCCAGACGTGGGCGGGCTCGTCCACGCGCCAGGAGCGGGAGTAGACCCGGACGCGCTGGGCGACCATGAAGGCGGAGTAGAAGCCGACGCCGAACTGGCCGATGAGGTTGGCGCGGGCCGAGGCGCTGTCCTGGCCCGCCGGGGCCTCGCCGGAGACGGGGGCGAGCGACTTGAGGAACTGCTTGGAGCCGGAGTGTGCGATGGTGCCGAGGTTCTCGATCAGCTCGGCGCGGGTCATGCCGACGCCGCTGTCCTGGATCGTGATGGTCTTCGCCTTGTCGTCGGTGGTGACGCTGATCGCCAGCTCGAGCGTGTCGTCGGCGACGGTCTTCTCCGTCAGCTGCGTGTGGCGGAGCTTCTCCAGGGCGTCGGCGGCGTTGGACACCAGCTCGCGGACGAAGATCTCCTTATGCGTGTAAAGGGAGTGGATGACGATATCGAGCAGCTGCTTGATCTCGGCTTGGAACTCGAATTTCTGCGGCGTGGCGGTGGACATGGGTGAGTATATGGCTGAAAGGTGAAAGTTGAAAGCCCCGGAAGCGGGAGCCGGTTAGTTTAGCGGCCTGTGAAAAATTGCAAGAGGGCGTGTGGGGGACCACGAAGGGCACGAAGCCATACCCTCGTGGGCTTCGCGAAGGCCGGGCCCGGGCTTCGAGCGCTTCGTGGTAAAAAACCACTCACCCGCCGAGGTAGGTGGCCTTGAGCTGGGGGTCGGCGCGGAGGACCTTGCTCTCGCCCTCCATCACGATCCGGCCGGTCTCGAGGACGTAGGCGCGGCGGCTGACCTCAAGCGCGAGGTTGGCGTTCTGCTCCACGAGCAGGATGGTGATGCCGTGGTCGCGGTTGATCTCCACGATCTTCTCGAAAATCGTCGTGATCAGCCGCGGCGCGATGCCGAGCGAGGGCTCGTCAAGCATCAGGAACTTCGGGCTGCCCATCAGCGCCCGCCCGATCGCGAGCATCTGCTGCTCGCCGCCCGACAGGGTCCCGGCCATCTGCTTCAGCCGCTCCTGCAGCCGCGGGAACACGCTGAACACATACTCGCGGTTCCGCGCCACCGCGGCCGCGTCGGACAGCAGGTACGCACCCATCGCGAGGTTCTCGTCGACGGTGAGGTTGGCGAAGATCATGCGGCCCTCCGGCACGTGGCAGAGCCCGCGGGCGACGATCTGGTGGGCCGGCACGCGCGCGAGGTCCTCGCCGAGGAACTCGATGCGACCGGCCTTCGGCCGCAGGAGTCCCGAGATGGTCCGCAGCGTCGTGGTCTTCCCCGCGCCGTTGCCACCGATCAGGGTCACGATCTCCCCCGCCGCGATGGTGATCGAGATCCCGCCGAGCGCCGAGATGGCGCCGTAGCTGACGGAGAGATCGGTGACCTTGAGCATGGCGGTTCAGTGGTGCGACAGGCTCGTGGTGTGGTCCTCGCCCAGGTAGGCCTCAATGACCTTGGGGTCGCGCTGGATGTCGGCGGGGCTGCCCTCGGCGATCTTCACGCCGTAGTCGAGGACGGCGATGCGCTGGCAGACGCCCATGACGACCTTCATCGAGTGCTCGACGAGGAGGATGGAGAGGTCGAACTGCCGCTGGATCTGCTGGATCAGCCGGATCAGCTCGACCTTCTCGGTCGGGTTCATGCCCGCGGCCGGCTCGTCGAGGAGCAGCAGCCGGGGCCGGGTGGCGAGGCAGCGGACGATCTCCAGCCGGCGCTGCTCGCCGTAGGGGAGGCTCTTGGCGGGGGCGTCACGGAAGCGGCGGAGGTTGAACAGCTCGAGCAGCTCCTCCACGCGGCGCGCGATGGCGGCCTCGTCGGCGCGGAAGGCCCCGAGCCGGAGCAGCGGCTGCAGCGGTCCCGTGGCGCGGTGGAGGTTGCAGGCGACGCGGACGTTGTCGAAGACCGAGAGGCTGCCGAAGAGGCGGATGTTCTGGAAGGTGCGGGCGATGCCGCGCGCGACGATCGCGTGGCCCGGCAGGCCGGCGAGGCTGCGGCCGTCGAAGCGCACGTCGCCCTCCGTCGGCCGGTAGACGCCCGTGATCAGGTTGAAGACGGTGGTCTTGCCCGCGCCGTTGGGCCCGATCAGGCCGCAGAGCTCGCCGGCCTGGACGGTGAAGTCGAGGCCGTTGACCGCGGTGAGCCCGCCGAAGCGGATCGTGGCGGCGTCGAGCTGGAGGAGCGGGTCGGACATCACGGCGCGGCCCGGCCGAACCGGAAATTGAGGAGGCCCTGCGGCCGCGCCAGCATCAGCACGATCAGCAGGAAGGAATACAGCACCGTACGGTACTCGGCGACGGGCCGGAGCACCTCGGGCAGCAGGGTGAGCAGGATGGCGGCGAGGATCACGCCGACGGTGTTGCCCATGCCGCCGAGGATGACCATGACGACGATCTCGATGGACTTGGTGAAGTCAAAGCCGGTGGGGGTGATGGTGAGCTTGAAGTGCCCGTAGAGGCCGCCGGCGATTCCGGCGAAGAACGCGCCGATCACGAAGGCCACGATCTTGTAGCGCGTGGTGTTCAGCCCGACCGCGGCGGCCGCGATCTCGTCGTCGTGCGTGGCGAGGAACCCGCGGCCGTAGGTCGAGTGCACCAGGCAGGTGATCACGAACACCGTGATGGCGACGAAGGCCAGGACCCAGAATATGGTGGTGTAGGGCGGGATGCCGTTGAGGCCGAGCGCGCCGCCGAGGAACTCGACGTTCTGGAAGGTCACGCGGATGATCTCGCCGAAGCCGAGCGTGACCAGCGCGAGATAGTCGCCGCGGAGCCGCAGCGAGGGCACGCCGACGAGCAGGCCGGCGCCGGCCGCGGCGAGCCCGCCGGCGAGCAGCGCCGCGAGGAAGAGTGCGCCCTGCTGGAAGGCCGTGCCGCCGTCGTCGCCCAGCAGCCGCGGGCCGAGGAGCAGGGTGACGGCGGCGGAGAGATAGGCGCCGACGGACATGAAGCCTGCATGGCCGAGCGAGAACTGGCCCGTGTAGCCGTTCACGAGGTTGAGCGAGACGGCGAGGATGACGTTGATCCCGACGCCGGTGAGGACGTCGAGGTAGTACGGGTCGAAATGGTCGGCGTACTGCTGGAGGCCGTAGGCCGCGAGGAGCGCGGCGAGCAGGGCGAGGTGCGGTTTCGGCATGGCGCGTCAGACCTTCTCGACGGTGAACCGGCCGAGCAGGCCGGCGGGGCGGAAGAGGAGGATCACGATGAGGATGGCGAACGCGATGGCGTCCTTGTACGTGGACCACTGGCTGCCGCCCACGAACGTCTCCACGGTGCCGAGGATGAGCCCGCCGAGCGCGGCGCCGGGGATGTTGCCGATGCCGCCGAGGATGGCGGCGACGAACGCCTTGAGGCCGGGCATCACGCCCATCAGCGGGTCGATCGAGGGATAGTTCAGCGCGTAGAGGATGCCGCCGGCGGCGGCGAGGGCGGAGCCGAGGCCGAAGGTGAAGGCGATCACGACGTCGTTGTTCACGCCCATCAGCACCGCGGCCTTCGGGTTCAGCGCCACCGCGCGCATCGCGGTGCCGATCTTCGTGCGGTACACGACCAGCTGCAGCGCGATCATGAGGACGACGGCGACGGCGATGACGATCAGCTGGTTGCTGCCGAGGATGAGCCCGCCGACCGCGAAATTGCGCACCGGGAACAGCACGGGAAAATTCCGCGGGGCCGCGCCGAAGACGACCTGGCCGGTGGACTCCAGCAGGAGGGAGACGCCGATGGCGGTGATGAGGACATTGAGCGTGGGCGCGCCGCGCAGCGGGCGGTAGGCGAGCCGCTCAATCGTCATGCCGAGCACCGCGCAGCCGATCATCGCCCCCGCCAGCACCGCGAGCCCGCCCCACCACGTGCCCGCGGGCACGAGCTTGCCGAGGTAGTAGCCGAGGAACGCCCCGACCATGAACACGTCCGAGTGCGCGAAGTTGATGAACCGCAGCACGCCGTACACCATCGTGTACCCCAGCGCGATCAGCGCGTAGATCGCCCCGAGCGAGAGACCGTTGAGCAGCTGCTGGAGAAATTCGGACACGGCGGGGAGTTGAAAGTTGAGGGTTGAAAGTTGAAAGCCGGGGGAGATCAGCGGATGAGCGCCGCGTGCAGCCCGGTCAGCATCCGGACGATCTCCAATGCGGATGCATAAAGTTGCTCGTACTCCTCCGCCCTGAGCAAGCCTTGGTTCCGCGCAATCGTGACATGAGCCGTGCGCGATCAGGCCGGTCTGAATCTATCGACCTGCGGCCGTGCGACCCTCAGGGAAGAACCGCGCTTACAAATTGCACGCGACCGTTCCGCACCGTGACGATGATCGCGGGCTTGGAGGGGTTGCGCTGGGCGTCGATCGTCGTGCGGCCGGTGACACCGGGGAAATCCTTGGTCGCGGCGAGCGCGGCGCGGACGGCGGGGCCGTCGGTGGTGCCGGCGCGGCGCATGGCGTCGGCCAGCAGCATCATGGCATCGTAGCCCAGGGCCGCGACGGCGTCTGGCACCTCGCCGCCGCGCTGGGCCTGGAAGCGGTGGATGAAGCCCTGCACCTCGGGGGCGGGCGACTCGGCGGAGTAGTGCGTTGAATAGTAGGTGCCCTCGACGGCGGCCCCGCCCAGCTCCAGCAGCTGCGGGGCCTCCCAGCCGTCGCCGCCGATGATCGGGATGTCGAGGCCGAGGGCGCGGGCCTGCTGGCAGATCAGCGCGGCCTCGGTGTAGTAGCCGGTGGCGGCGATGACATCGGGATGGAGCGAGCGCAGCGCGGTCAGCTGCGCGCGGAAGTCCTTGTCGCCCTCGGTGTACTTCTGCTCGGCCACGATCGTGCCGCCCGCGGCGGTGAAGCGCTCGCGGAACACGTTGGACAACCCGACGCTGTAGGGCGCCGAGGCGGAGGTGAGCAGCGCGGCCCGGCGCGCGTGCAGCGTCGCGCCGGCGAACTTGGCGAGGACCGCGCCCTGGAACGGGTCGATGAAGCAGACCCGGAAGATGTACGAGCCCATGGCCGTGACCTTCGGGCTGGTCGACGAGATGGCGATCATCGGGACGTGCGCCGCCTGGCAGAAGGGCGCGGCCTCGAGCGAGTTGCTGGAGGCGTTGCCGCCGAGGATGGCGACGACCTTGTCGCGGGCGATGAGCTTCTTTACCGCGGTGGCGGACTCGCCCGACTTGGAGGCGATGTCCTCGACCAGGAACTCGATCGGCCGGCCGAGCACGCCGCCGGCGGCGTTGAGCTCGGCGACGGCGAGCTCGATGCCCTTGCGCCCGGCGACGCCGAAGGCCGCCTCCTTGCCCGTGAGCGACGCGAACTGCCCGATGCGGATGGGGGTGGCCGGGGCCGCGGCCAGGGCCAGTGCAGGCAGGAGCAGGGTGGCGACGCCGAGCAGCCGGCGTCCGCGGTTCAGCAGGGGGGCGGGGCTCACGGCGCGATGGTCTCGATGAACTTGAAGTGGCCGTCCTGGACCGTGAGGACCACGGCGGACTTGGTGGCGTTGCGGTGCGAGTCGATGGTCGTGCGGCCCGTGACGCCGTCGAAGTCCTTCGTCGCGGCGAGCGCGGCGCGGACCTTGCCGGCGTCGGTGGTCCCGGCGTGGCGGATGGCCGCGGCGAGGATCATCACCGAGTCGTAGCCCAGGGCCGCCATCGCGTCGGGCGTCTCGTTGGCGAAGCGCGAGCGGAATTTCTTCACGAAGCCTTTCACGGCCGGCGCGGCGTTCTCGGCGGAGTAGTGCGTGGAGAAATAGGTTCCCTCCATCGCCTTGCCGCCGATCTCGATGAGCTGCGGGGCCTCCCAGCCGTCGCCGCCGAAGAGCGGGCCGGTCAGCTCCAGCTCGCGGGCCTGCTTGGCGATCAGCGCGGCCTCGGTGTAGTAGCCCGGGACGAAGATGCCGTCGACGCCGGCGGCCTTGATGGCGGTGAGCTGGGCCTTGAAGTCCTTGTCGCCCTCCGAGTACTTCTGCTCGAGGACCACGGTGCCGCCGAGCGCGGTGAACGTCTCGCGGAAGTACTTGGCGAGGTCGACGCTGTAGGGGGAGGAGACCGAGGTCAGCAGGGCGACCTTCTGCAGCTTGAGCGTGTGCCGGGCGAACTTGGCCATGACGGTGCCCTGGAACGGGTCGATGAAGCAGACCCGGAAGATGTAGCTGCCCATCTCGGTCACCCGCTTGTTGGTGGAGGCGGGCGTGATCATCGGCACCTTGAGCGACTGGGCGATCGGGGCGGCCTCAAGCGAGCGGCCGGAGGCGACCTCGCCGAGCAGGGCGACGACGTGGTCGCGGGAGAGGAGCTTTTTGGCGATGGTGGCGGACTCGCCCGGCTTGGACTGGTTGTCCTCGGTGAGCAGCTCCAGCGGGCGGCCGAGCACGCCGCCGGTGGTGTTGAGCTCCTCGATCGCGAGCAGCGTGCCCTTGTGCGAGGACTGGCCGAAGGCGGCCTCCTTGCCGGTGAGCGAGGCGAATTCGCCGACCTTGATCGGGTCGGGCGCGGCGGGCGCAGCGGGCTCGGCGCCCGGCAGCGCGGCGGCGGCCAGGGCCGCCAGCCCGAGGAAACGGAGGAATGGGTGCATAAAGGAACGAAGGGAAGGCACGGGCGAGGCGAGAAGGAAGGGGGAGGAGGTCGGGATTTTCAATCTCACTGTTGACCCCCCGGAGCAGCCCGTGTGCCGGACCCGGGCCGAAATCGGCGAACCGCGCGCCCTTCCCGGTGTCACGGCGGGCGTGACCCCGGGTTTGCTGGATTGGGTTTTGCCTTTGGGGCGGCGGCGGCTTTGCTCGGCGCCGGTGAACACCTTTGACCGACACCTGCTGCGCGAATGGCTCGCGATCCTGGGCCTGGTGCTCGGCGCGACCGTGGGGCTGATGATGGTCCAGGTGATGTACGACGACTTCCGGACGCTCCGCGAGCTCGGGGCGCGCGGCGTGGACATGCTGGTCTACCTCGGCGTGACGCTGCCGAGCTTCCTGGCCGTGGTGCTGCCGCTGGCGCTGCTGCTCTCGCTGCTCTTCGTGCTCGGCAAGCTCCACCGCGCGAACGAATTCACCGCGCTGCGCGCCGCCGGCGTGAGCCTCGGGCGCATCACGGCCCCGGTGTGGCTGGTGGGCCTCGCGGCCTGCGGCCTCTCGTGGTGGCTCAACTCGTCCGTGGTGCCCTGGTCCGTCGAGGCCTCGCGCGAGCTGCGCGAGAACCTGACCTTCCGCAAGCAGGCCGGCACCGTCGCGGCCGACCGCATCGGGGCGGTCGAGAGCGTCGCCTTCGACAACCAGCGCGCCCAGCGCGTCTGGTTCTTCAACCGCTACAGCACGTTCCTGCACCGCGGCTACGGCGTGACCGTCTCCGAGCTCGACGAGCACCGGCGCGAGCGGTCCCGGCTGGTGGCGGCCGAGGCGTCCTTCGGCGAGCACGGCGAGGGCTGGATCTTCCGGGACGGGCGCGTGCTGACCTTCAATCCCGAGACCGGCGAGCTGCAGGACGCCGCGGCGTTCGCCAGCCTGGTGCGGGGCCAGTACCGCGAGGACCCCAAGCTCATGCTGCTGATCGACCGGCGGCCGGTGGACCTCTCGTTCTCCGAGCTGCGCCGGCTCATCGACTACCTGGAGTACGAGAACCCGGTCAAGGCCACGCCCTATGCGGTGCGCTACTACAGCCTGATCGCGTACATTTTCGGGCCGCTGATCGTGATCGCCATCGCGATCCCCTTCGCCGTCACCGGCGTGCGCGTGAACCCGGCGGTGGGCGTGTCGAAGTCGTTCGGCCTGTTCTTCCTTTACTACATCCTCGACAACGTCGCCTCGTCGCTCGCCACCAAGCAGCTGGTCGACCCGCAGCTCGCCGCCTGGCTGCCCAACCTCGGCATGGCGGCGCTCGCCATCTGGCTGTTCTCGCGCCTGCGCTGAAGGCCAGGGGGACCGCTAATGGAATTTCGCCAGGGGCGAAGTCCGATTAGCGGTAACCTCCACCCAGCAGCCGGTGCCAGACCGCGTTGCTGGGCCACAGCATGATCACCCACACGACGATGCAGTTGATGTAGCTGAGGAAGACCGCGGCGCTGGCCATGTCCTTGATCCGCTTGGCGAGCGGGTGCCGCTCGGGACGCAGGTAGTCGATGATCCACTCGATCGCGGAGTTGAGCAGCTCGGCGATCAGGATGAGGATCAGCGAGGAGATCATCAGCGCGGTGGAGACCGCGTTGACCGGCAGGATGATCGCGAGCGGGACCAGCAGGATGGCAAAAATCAGGTCCTCACGGAACGACGGCTCGTGCTTCACCGCCGCGAAGAACCCCTCGATGGCGTACCGGACCGACGCGAAGAAATTCCGGAAGCTGCGGCGCTTCAGCTCATTTTTCTCTTCGGGGGTGGCCACGGCGCGGGACCCTAGGCGGGTGGCCCGCGGGGAGGAAGCGGAATTTAACGCAGCCGGCCGGATCACGGCGCCGGCTTGGGCGGCGCGGCCTCCGGGGTGACGGGCCGCAGGACCAGCGTCTTGGTCTCGGCCTTGCCCGCGACGCGGAGCGTGAGCTTCACAGGCAGGGCGAGCGATTCCACGCCCAGCAGCGACTGCATCGCGCCGGGCTCGCCGACCGTGCCGGGCTCCAGGGTGAATTTGTCGGGGCGGGTGGCGAAGTTGCCGAGCTCGGAGTCCAGGTCGGTGATCTCGACCGTGAGCGTGGCGTCGGACTGGTTCTCCAGCCGCAGGCGCAGCATCGCCGGGGGCATCGGGCTGTCCGCATAGCGCGGGCGCAGCTCCTCGGAGCTGTCGGCGTCGTACTGCTCGGGCCGGCCCTCGCCGCCGCCCATGCTCTCGCCACCGCCGCGGTGGCGGCCGCCGCCCATGCTGGCGCTGGCCATGCTGGAGCCACCTATGCTGGGGCCGCCCTTGCCGCCGCGTCCGCCGGGACCCTTGCCCGGGACGCGTTCGCCGGCGGTGTTGCCGAGGGTGAGCTGGGCGAGGACCTTGCCCTGGAAGAAGGTGTCGCTCGCCGCCATCGGGGGCACCGCGCGGCGGGCCTCCTCCATGGCGCGACGGTCGGGGCCGGACTCACAGCCGGCGAGGAGAAGGAACAGCAGGCCGCAGAGGGCCGCGGGCAGCAGGCGGGGCAGGAGCAGTTTCATGGGAGCAGGGGCTGATGACGCCGTCGCCGCGGGAAAGTTCCGCGCCTCAGGCCCAGTTGAAGTTGAAGCTGATGCTGATGCGCTCGGCGGTGACGCGGTTGGCGGGCACCTCGTGGCGGAGCCAGCTCTCGAACAGCACGACGTGGCCGGCGACGGCGGGATAGGTGACGTAGGTGCGGTGGGCGGGGCGGGCGTCGGCGCGCTTCGGCGGCGCGGCCATGAACCGGTCGAGGCGGGGATCCTCGAACTTCAGGCCCGGGCAGCCCCGCGGCGTGGCGACGTAGTAGGTGCCGCTGATGCACGACAGCGGGTGCAGGTGCAGCGTGTGCGCGGCGGACGGCGGCATCAGGTTTACCCAGCAGTCGGTCAGCGCGAGGTCCCGGCCCTGCAGGTCGAGGTCGAGCAGCCGCGCGTACACCCGCGCGTGGCGCAGCAGCTTCTGCTCCAGCGCGCCGAACGTGCTCGAGAACCGGTGCAGCGTGTTCATCGAGGCGTAGCTGGTGTAGCCGCCCGGATAGTTTTTCGCCGACCAGCGCCGGCCGGCGTCGTCGTAGTCGCGGATGCGGTGGCACTCCTCGGTCAGATCGGCGTTGAGCCGGGCGAGGCCGGACGCCTGCAGCGGCGCGCGGTAGATCTGGGTGGCGAACCAGGAGCGGGCGGGCATGGCGCGAGGGTGAGCCGCGCGGGCCCGGCGCGGCAACGGCGAAAAAGCGCGCCCGCCCGCGCTTTTGCCTCGCGGCCCGCGGGCCGTTCCTGCCGTGATGGCCGCGCACCCCGCCGCCATGCCGACCCGCCGCCTGCTCCCGCTCCTCTGCCTGCTGGCCGTCGCCGCGACGGCCGCCCCCGTTCCCGTCGCGCCGCGCGACCGGCTGCTCCAGGTGGACCACATCCCCGCCGCCGACCAGCAGCCCGGCCACCGCTTCGACTACAGCGACTACAACCGCGTCGAGCTCCTCTCCCTCGTGCGCGACCAGGCCCTGCTGCTCGCCACGGCCGCGGAGGCCGCCGACCTGCAGCGCGCCGGCTACCAGGTGACGACCCTCCTCCAGAGCGCGGACCCGCTCACGCTTTACCGCCGCGCGCTCTACGGCCCGACCCTGCGGCTGCCGTCCGTCTACCACACCTACGACCAGATCGTGGCCCGGGCGGACGAGCTCGTGCGGCTGCACCCCGAGCGCATCGCGCGGGTGACGATCGGCGAGACCACCCAGTACCACCGGCCGATCTACGCCTACCGCGTCTCCCGCGACGCCCGCGTGCCGCAGCCGCTCCCCGGCGTGCTGTTCGACGGCTGCCACCATGCCGACGAGGTCATGGGCGCGGAGATCGTGACGGCCCTCCTGGAGCAGCTCGTGCTCGGCTATGGCCGCGACCCGCGGGTGACCGGGTGGGTGGACCACTGCGAGATCTACTTCGTGCCGGTGGTAAACGTGGACGGCCACGACATCGTGACGTCCGGCCGCGACCCGCGCTGGCGCAAGAACGCGCGCGACGTGAACGGCGACGGCGTGGCGGGCGTGTTCCCCGAGGGCGTGGACGTCAACCGCGGCTACGACTTCAACTGGGCGATGGGCGGATCCGACCAGCCCGCGTCGGACCGTTACCGCGGTCCGCATCCGTTCTCCGAGGCGGAGAACCGCGCGATGCGGCGGCTCGTCGAGCTGAAGCCGTTCGTGCTCTCGATTTCCTACCACAGCCAGGGCGAGGTGATCTACTATCCCTGGGCGTGGAACGGGCTCGCGGCGCCGGACGACGCGCTGCTCAAGGAGATCGCCGGCGCGATGGCGGCGCGCATCCGCACGATGGACGGCAAGGGCACGTACGCGGTGTCGCCCGGCGGTCCGTCGAGCCAGAGCTACGCGTGGCTGTACGGCCGCAAGGGCGACTTCGACTTCATCATCGAAACCGGCAAGGGCGCGCATCTCTTCGCGCCGACGGAGGTGCCCGGCCTGATCGCGGCGAACCTGCCCGGCGCGCAGGCGCTGCTCGACCGCGCGGCGGGACCGGGGCTGGCGGTGCGCGTGACCGACGCGGCGTCCGGCCGGCCGCTCGTGGCGCAGGTGTGGCTGCCGCGGATCGAGAACGAGACCGTGGACCGCCGAGCAACCGACCCGCAGTTCGGGTGTTACTGGCGGCTGCTGCGGCCGGGCAAGTACGACCTGATCATCTCCGCCGCGGGCCACGCGCCCGCGGTGCTCCCCGGCATCGAGGTGAAACCCGGCGAGTGGACCCCGCTCGAGGTGGCGCTGAAGCCCGAGTCTCCGGCTCCCTGAGCCCCGTCGGACGGGTGGATGAAGTGTGGGAGCGAGCTTGCTCGCGACTCCTCTGATTTATCTGACCCCGCCCATCAGCTTTCGCACCCACGGCACGAGGGCAAAGAGCACGAGCGTGCAGGCGCCGACACCGAGCGCCTGGTGCCAGAAGAACGTGGCCAGGTGGCCGGGATCCCCGCCCTG
The DNA here is from genome assembly GCA_903825285.1 of uncultured Opitutia bacterium. Classification (GTDB taxonomy): domain Bacteria; phylum Verrucomicrobiota; class Verrucomicrobiia; order Opitutales; family Opitutaceae; genus Opi-474. Next base: position 23,782 of record CAIJZY010000048.1, read on the forward strand.
GAATTCGCCCGCCAGCACTCCCGCGAGCTTGTTGCCCAGCGCGTCGGCGAGGAACCACAGTCCCATGACCAGGCCGACCAGCCGCGCCGGCGCGAGCTTGGTCATGGTGGAGAGCCCGACCGGGCTGAGCAGCATCTCCCCGACCGTCTGCAGCAGGTACAGCCCGAGCAGCCAGGCCGGGCCGACGCGGCCGGCGGCGGTGAGCTTGGCGGCGGGCACCATGAGCAGGAAGGACAGCGCCACGAACAGCAGGCCGAGCGCGAACTTCAGCGGGCTCGACGGCTGCCGTGAGCCGAGACGGATCCAGAGGAACGCGAACACCGGTGCCAGCACGATGACCCAGACCGAGTTGACCGACTGCCACCATGACGACGGGAAGGGCAGGCCGAGGACCTCGTTGCGGGTGAGCTGGTCGGCGAACAGCGTGAGCGTCGAGCCGGACTGCTCGAAGATCGCCCAGAACACCTCGGCGGCGAAGAAGAAGACGAGGATCGCGGCCAGGCGCGGGTGATCGGGGCCGGGCCGGAAGGCGAAGTAGAGGATGGCGGCGATCTGGAACGCGAAGAGCCCGTAGACCAGCTGCGGGTGATCGTCGCACGCCTCCATGAGCACGATGAGGGCGAGCGAGCCGAGCGCGACGAGCCCCAGCCGGCCCCACGGGCGGGCGGCGCCCGGAGCGGGGGCGTGGCCCACGTGCGCGAGCCGGGCGCGCTGCAGCACGTACATGACCACGCCGAGGGTCATGCCGATGCCGGCGGCGGCGAAGCCCCAGTGCCAGCTGCGCAGCGGGTTCAGGCCCCAGGCGGCGAGCCGGGCGGACCACCACGTGCCCTGCGCGAGGAAGCCGGTGACCAGCGGCGCAAGAAAGGCGCCGAGGTTGATGCCCATGTAGAAGATCGAGAACCCGGCGTCGCGGCGCTCGTCGTGCGGCGGGTACAGCGTGCCCACCATGGTCGAGATGTTCGGCTTGAGCAGGCCGGTGCCGAGGGCGATCAGGACGAGCCCGGCGAAGAAGGCCGGGACCGAGTCGAAGGCCATCGAGTAGTGTCCGCACGCGATGACGATGCCGCCGGCCAGCACGGCGCGCCGGGCGCCGATGAAGTTGTCGGCGATGAACCCGCCCAGGATCGAGAGCAGGTAGACGCTCATCGTGTACGTGCCGTAGATGGCGGCGGCGCGCTTGGTGTCGTAGCCCAGCCCGCCCTCCGCCGCGGCCTTCACCATGAAGAGCATCAGCAGCGCCCGCATGCCGTAGAAGCTGAAGCGCTCCCACATCTCGGTGAAAAACAGCGTGGTCAGGCCGCGCGGGTGGCCGCCGAGGCCGCCGGCGCCAAGCGGGTCGGACGTGGGCACGGGGCCCACGTCGGTCGGGAGCGCGTCGGGCGCGGTGGGACTCATGGGCGCGGAGCCTGGGGACCGCGCCGGCCGGGGCCAAGCCAAAGCCAGCCTTCCCGCTCGCCATCCCCGGGCGGACTTTCCAGCTTGGCCCTCCCGCCGCATGAAACGAACACTGCCCTGGGTCCTGGTTCTGCTCGCCCTGCTCCTCCCGCTGCGCGCCGCCGCGGAGGCCCTGCTGGTGCCGCCGACCGGCGTGGCCCGCGCGGGCCAGGTGCTGCACCTGACCATGTACCTCAACAACCCGGCGGCGGTGCCATACACCTTCCACGTGCCCGACTCGCTCCGCGTCGACCTGGCCAGCGCGAGCGAGCTGCGGCGCCTGCAGGCGGTGACGGCCGCGACGGACGCGGGGACAACGCGGGTGGTGCCGGCGATGAGCTTCACGACGGTGGACCTGGCCGTGGTGCTGCCGGACACGCTCGAGGGCACGGTCTCACTGCGCGTCCTGGACCTGGGCACCAACGCCGTGATGTTCAACGTGACCCCGGCGGCGGTGGTGAAGGCGACGCCGCGCGCGCTGCAGGCGGCCGAGACGGCGGTGGCGAACCGGGCGCCGGACCTGGACCTGGCCACGGACCGCGAGATGATCCGGCGGCACATCACGCGCTACGAGCCGATCTACTTCGCCGTGGGCTTTGCCGACGGGGCGAACTCCAAGTTCCAGTTCAGCTTCAAGTACCTCCTCATCGCGGCGAGCACCAACGACCCGGAGTGGTGGAACCATCTTTACCTCGGCTACACGCAGACCTCGCTGTGGGACCTGTCGTCGCCGTCCAAGCCCTTCTACGACACGAGCTACAAGCCCACGGTCTTTTATTACCGCGAGGGATCGCCCGCGACGGCCTCGTGGCTCGCGCGGCTCGGCTGGCAGGCCGGCGTGCAGCATGAGTCGAACGGCAAGGGCGACGCGGCCTCCCGCAGCCTCAACACGGCCTATGTCACGCCGATCAGCGCCTGGACCGTGGGTGGCAACTGGCGCCTGATGGTGGCGCCCCGGGTGATCGTGTACCTGGAGAAGGGCGAGAATCCCGACCTCGCAAAGTATCGCGGCAACGTCGAGCTGCTGCTGCGGTTCGGGCAGGACAAGGGGCTCCAGCTGAACGCGCTCCTCCGCAAGGGCAATGGCACCGGCTATGGCAGCGGCCAGCTGGACGTCACCTGGCCCCTGCGGCGCGTGCCGGGCCTGTCGCCGAATGCGGGCGGCTACCTCCAGCTCCAGTACTTCAATGGGTGGGGCGAGAGCCTGCTCGACTACAACAAGCGTTCGCCCGACCAGCTACGCTTCGGCTACACGATCGTGCGATGAGTGCCGTCGTCGCGGCGTACCTCGCGGCCAGCCTCGTCACGTTCCTGCTCTACGCAGCGGACCGGCGCGCGGCCCGGCGCGGCGCGCGGCGGATCCGCGAGCGCACGCTGCAGGTTTGGGCGCTGGCGGGCGGGTTCGCGGGCGCGCTGGCGGGCCAGGCGCTGCTGCGGCACAAGACGCGGCATGCGGCGCTCGTGCTCGGCGCGTGGCTGGGCCTGGCGCTCCACGCGGCGGTGTGGATCTGGTGGCTCACTTCCGCCGGAAGATCGGCGTGATCACCGTGTGCACGACCTCCGCGGGGGTCTTGGTGCGGATCGACGGCTGGTAGAACCGGCCGGTGGCGAGCGTTGTGCCGGAGAAATTGCCCTTCACCTCAATGTCTAGCTCGATGAGGTAGTTCTTGAAATCCCACGCCGAGCGCTCGCGGTACGTGATGATCGCCTCCGTGCGCTCCGGCATCATCGTGAGCGGGCCGCAGGCGGCGTCGTAGCCGAGCGCGGTGAGCTCCGCGACGATCAGCTGGTCGAGGCGGTGGTTGTCCGTGAGCAGGTGCTCCACATAGAGGTGATGCAGCTTGGTCGGGTCGCCGTCGTGGTGCGTGTCGAGGGTCGAGCAGCCGGCGAGGCCGACGACGGCCAGGAGGAGCAGCAGGGATTTCATCACAGGAGGGGACGCCGGCCGGGCCGGTTGGTTCCATCTCAGCCGTGCAGGTAGGTGTTGAGGAGGTTCTCGAGGTACTCCTGCTTGCCCGACCGCGGGGTGGGCTCGCCGAGCTTGGTCAGGACGAGCCGGTTCAACTCGCGGAAGCCGACGCGGCGCTTCGCGATGTCGCGGCCGAAGCCGGTGTCGTAGCTGGCATAGCGCTCCTTGAGGAAGCCGGCGAACTGGCCGTCGGCGAGGATCCGGCGCGCCAGCTTGAAGGCCAGCGCGTAGGCGTCCATGCCGCCGATGTGGGCGTGGAAGAGGTCCTCCGGGTCGATCGAGGGCCGGCGCAGCTTGGCGTCGAAGTTGAGTCCGCCCGAGCCGAGGCCGCCGGCGCGCAGGATGGAGACCATGGCGAGCGTGAGCTCCTTGACGTTGGTGTTGAACTGGTCGGTGTCCCAGCCGAGCAGCTCGTCGCCGGCGTTGGCGTCGATCGAGCCGAGCAGGCCGTGGGCGGCGGCGGTCTCGATCTCGTGCTGGAAGGAGTGGCCGGCGAGCGTGGCGTGGTTGGTCTCGATGTTGAACTTGAAATGCGGCTCGAGGCCGTGGGTGCGCAGGAACGCGATGCCGCTGGCGACGTCGAAGTCGTACTGGTGCTTGGTCGGCTCCTTCGGCTTCGGCTCGATCAGGAACTGGCCCTTGAAGCCGATGCTTTTGGCGTAGTCCACCGCCATGTGGAGGAACGCGGCGAGGTGCGCCTGCTCGCGCTTGAGGTTGGTGTTGAGGAGCGTCTCGTAACCCTCGCGGCCGCCCCAGAACACGTAGTTCTGGCCGCCGAGGGCCTGGGTGACGTCCAGCGCCTTCTTCACCTGCGCCGCGGCGTAGGCGAAGACGTGGGCGTCGGGGTTGGTGGCCGCGCCGCACATGTAGCGGCGGTTCGAGAAGAGGTTGGCTGTGCCCCACAGCAGCTTCACGCCGGTGGCCTTCTGGTGGCCCTTGGCGTGGGCGACGAGCTGATCCAGGTTCCGGTTGGACTCGGCGAGGGTCCGGCCCTCCGGCGCGATGTCGCGGTCGTGGAAGCAGTAGAACGGGACGCCGAGCTTCTGGAAAAACTCGAACGCGGCATCCATCCGGGTCTTCGCGATGGACATCGCATCCGTGCCCTTTTCCCACGGGCGCTGGATCGTGCCCGGGCCGAAGGGGTCGGCGCCGGTCCCGCGGAACGCATGCCAGTAGGCGACGGAGAAGCGCAGGTGCGCGGCCATCGTCTTTCCGTCCACGACCTCGTCCGCGTTGTAGTGCCGGAAGGCCAGCGGGTTCTTCGTGCCGGGGCCCTCGTAGGCGATGGACTTGATGCGGGGGAAGTGGGACTTCGCTTTTTTCATGGGGAGGCGGCAAAGCTAGACCGCGCCCAGACCCGGAACCAGCGGAAAACATGCGGCCGGGTGGGGCAGAGCGGCCACAACCGGCATTGACCCGTGCGGGGGGCTGTTTTTTAACCTGCCCATGACACCGGGATTGACCGTCGAGCTGGGAGCCAGGAGCTACCCCATCCATTTCTGCGCCGACGCCGGTGCGGCGCTGGCGGACCTGCTCCGCGAGCTGCAGGCCCAGCAGCGGCCGGTGGCGCTGCTGACCGACGAGGGCGCGGCCGGGGCGCAGGCGGAGTTCGTGGCGCGCACCTTCGGCGCGATCCCGCGATTGGTCGTCGGAACCGGCGAGGGCTCGAAGTCGTTGCCGGTGTACGGCCGTGTGCTCGAGTTCCTGGCGGAGCACCAGGTCTCCCGCCAGGGCGTGCTGCTCGTGCTGGGCGGCGGGGTGGTGGGCGACCTCGGCGGGTTTGCGGCGGCGAGCTACCTGCGCGGCATCGAGTGCGTGCAGATTCCGACCACGCTGCTCGCGATGGTGGACAGCTCGGTCGGCGGCAAGACTGGCCTGAACCTCTCGGCGGGCAAGAACCTGGTGGGCGCGTTTCACCACCCGCGCGCCGTGCACATCGCGACCGATTTCCTGGCCACCCTGCCGGCCCGCGAGTTTGCCGCCGGGGCGGCCGAGGTCGTCAAATACGGCCTGCTGGGCGACGCGGCGCTGTTCGCGCGCCTGGAGTCGGACCCCGTCAAGCCGCACCGGACGGAGCTGGCCGCGGTCATCCGCCGCTGCTGCGAGATGAAGGCGGAGATCGTCCGGGCCGACGAGCGCGAGCTGGCGGCCGAGGGCGGCCGGGCGCTGCTCAACCTCGGGCATACTTTCGGCCACGCCATCGAGCAGGTCACGGGCTACGGCGCGTACCTGCACGGCGAGGCGGTGGCGGTCGGCCTGGCGGGCGCGGCGCGGCTGTCGCAGCGGCTCGGCCTCATCGGCGCGGCCGACGTGGCCCGGGTCGAGCGCGTCGTCGCCGCGCACGCGCTGCCCACGCGGCTGGTGCAGCCGCTGCCGCTGGCGGCGCTGATGGCGGCGATGCAGCACGACAAGAAGGTCCGGGCCGGCCGGCTGCGGTTTGTGGTCCTGCGGCGGCTCGGCGAGGCGGCGACGCAGGGCGACATCGATCCCGCTCTTGTCGAGGCGGTCTGGCGCGAGCTGGGGGCGGCCTAAGATTTGATGTGCTATCGGCCGCCGAACGGCTAGATTCCCCTCACCATGTCGGCCATCGACGAAGGCATCGTCCGCGAATACTTTGAGCAAAACGGATTTCTCGTCCGCCAGGCCCGCAAGTACCAGGTCCAGGCGCGGCGCAAGACCGGCGAGGAGGAGATCGACCTCGTGGTCTACAACCCGAGCTGGGTGCGCGGGTCGCGGCGGCCGGACTTCTTCCTGTTCTCGAGCGAGCTCGCCTTCGTCCAGAAGGCCGTGGTCGCGGTGAAGGGCTGGCACACGGACGTGTTCACGCCGGCGACGCTGAAGGGCAGCCCGGAGATCTTCCGCTTCCTCGAGGAGAAGGTGCTGAAGGACGCGTCGGGCTTCTTCCCGCCCGAAACGGAGGCGGAGGGCGGCGGGACCCTCACCAAGATCCTCGTGCTGCCGAGCCTGCCCACGGCCGAGCCGTTCCGCTCGCAGAGCGTGGAACTGCTCAAGGGCCACGGGGTCGATGCGATCATCTCGTTCCGCTCCATGCTGCTCGACATCCTCGACAAGATCGAAATCAACCAGAACTACAGCAAGAGCGACACGCTCCAGGTCATGCGCATCCTGAAGAACTACGACCTGCTCAAGGACACGCAGCTCGACATGTTCCCGGACCGCGCCGCCCGCCGGCCGAAGGCCTGACGCCATGGCCACCCGGATCCATCCCGCCGCCCTGGTCGAGGAAGGGGCGCAACTCGGCGCCGACTGCGAGATCATGGCCGGCGCCATCGTCACCCGGCACGCCGTGCTCGGCGACCGCGTCGTGGTGCATCCCTACGCCGTCGTGGGCGGCGACCCGCAGTACCTGAAATTCGACCGCGCGGCCGCGACCGGCGTGCGGATCGGCGCCGGCACCGTGATCCGGGAGCACGTCACGATCAACCGCTCGATCCATGCCGGGCAGTTCACGACCGTCGGCGAGGACTGTTTCCTCATGGCGACCAGCCACATTGCGCACGACTGCGCCGTCGGCCGCCAGGTGGTGTTCGCCAACGCGGCGCTGCTGGCCGGGCACGTCACGGTCGGCGACCACACCTTCCTCGGCGGCGGCGCGGCCGTGCACCAGTTCTGCCGCATCGGCGAGGGCGTGATGGTGGCGGGCCACGCCTCGATCACGCGCGACATCCCGCACTTCGTGATGGTGGCGGACCGCGACGATGTGATCGGGTTCAACGTGGTCGGGCTCAAGCGCCGCGGCCTCGCGCGGGAGTCCATCGCGCAGCTCAAGCTGGCCTACCACGACGTCTATTTCACGTCCGGGAACATCCGGGCGGTCGCCGCGGCCGCGCTGGCCGGCGGCAAGTTCACCGCGCCGGAGGCCCGGCGCTTCCTGGAGTTCTTCGGGGAGGGCAAGCGCAGCTTCGCGCGCGCGCGTCGCGCCGCCGCGGAGGAGTCGGATGCCGGCTAGGCTCGCCATCACCTGCGGCGACCCGGCGGGGGTCGGCCCGGAAATCATCGCGGCCTGGCTGGCGGCGCATCCCGCCGAGGCGGCGGATGTGGCCGTGATCGGCCCGGGGCGCTGGCTGGCTGGGCTGGACACGCCCGCGGCCAAGGTGCCGGTCGGGCTGGAGGACTTTGCCGCCGTGCCCGGTCAGCCGAACGCGGACGGCGCGCTGGTGGCGTGGGCGGCGCTGGAGCGCGCGGCGGAGGGCTGCCGGACCGGCGAGTATTCCGCGGTGGTCACCGGCCCGGTGAGCAAGGCGGGGCTGGCGCGCATCGGCTACGAGTTTCCCGGCCAGACGGAGTTTTTCGCGGCGCGGTGGGGCGGGGACCCGGTGATGGCGTTCTGCGGCGGGCGGCTGCGCGTCGTGCTCGCGACCTGGCACGTGCCGCTGTTCGAGGTGCCGCGCCGGCTCGGACCGCACCTGCTGCACCGGACGGTGGCGGCGGCGGACCTGCTGGCGCGCGCCGAGGGCGTGGCCCGGCCGCGCATCGGCGTCTGCGGGCTGAACCCGCATGCGGGCGAGGGCGGCCTGCTGGGCGAGGAGGAGCGCGATTTCCTGAACCCGGCCCTGGCGCACCTGCGCGCGGAGTTTCCCGGCGTGTCGGGCTGCGAGCCGGCGGACACGCTGTTCGCCCGGGCGCTGCAGGGCGAATTCGACGTGGTGGTGGCGCTGTACCACGACCAGGGCCTGGCGCCGCTGAAGGCGGTGGATTTTGACGAGGCGGTGAACGTCACCCTCGGGCTGCCGTTCGTGCGCACGAGCCCCGACCACGGCACGGCGTTCGCCCTCGCCGGCACCGGCCAGGCGCGGGGCACGAGCTTCGCCAACGCCGTCCAGGTGGCGCGGCGCTTGATAAAGTTCCGGTCCGGGCAATAGTGCCGACCCGCATGACCGTCTCCACCGCTCCCGCCCCCAGCCCCTTGCCCGAGGGCGTCCGCGCCGGCAGCGAGCAGCTCGTGCGCCTCACGCCCGCGGCCGGCACCAAGGCCGCCGCGCTCATGGCTCGCGAGGGGCAGGGGACCTACCTCCGGCTGGCGATCACCGGCGGCGGCTGCAACGGGCTCAGCTACAAGATGTCGTTCATCCCCGCGCCGAGGCGCGGCGACCTCCTCGTGCGCACGGCGGGCGTGGACGTCCTGGTCGACAGCAAGAGCGCCCTGTACCTCAAGGGCACGCACCTGGACTACTCCGACGCGATGGTCGCGGGCGGGTTCAAGTTTTCCAATCCCAACGCCAAGGCCAGCTGCTCGTGCGGCGAGAGCTTCAGCGTCTGAGCGGCCCGGCGCCCCAGCTAAATAGGTGTTGTCATCCCGGCCCATCCCGGCGAGAAACCGCCCGACCTAATCACCTGATACTACCTTATTGATGGCTACTTCGTTCCCCTCCGCCGGTGGCGGCAACCGCACCGGCTCCTATCAGCGTCGCAACGTCGACCCCTTCGCGGCCATTCGCCGCAACCACCGGATCAAGGTCCCCCAGGTGCGCCTGATCTCCCCCGAGGGCAAGCAGCTCGGCGTGATCGACACCGCGAAGGCCATCAACCTCGCCCTCGAGGTCGGGCTCGACCTCGTCGAGGTCGCGCCCAACGCCACGCCCCCGGTCTGCCGGATCATGGACTTCGGCAAGTACGTCTACGAGGAGTCGAAGAAGACCTCCCACGTGAAGTCCACCGCGAGCAAGATCAAGGAGATCGAGTTCAGCGCCCGCATCGAGAACAACGATTTCATCACCAAGCTCCGCCACGCCGAGGAGTTCCTCGCGCACGGCAACAAGGTGAAGCTCCGCCTGAAGTTCCGCGGCCGCGAGATGGCCCACACCGAGATCGGCTTCGACGTGATGAAGCGCGCGGTGGTCGACCTCGCCGGCATGGGCCATCCCGACGCCGACCCGAAGCTCATCGGCCGCAACATCCATGTCATGCTCACGCCGCTGCCCGTGAACAAGCGCAAGCCGAAGTTTCACGTGGACGAGCCGGACGAGTCAGTGGAACCGGAGGCCGACGAGTCCGCCGCCCCGCCGCCGGCCGACTCCTGACCCCTGCCGCCATGTCCCCGGCGGCCCTGCGTCTGGCCCTGCTCGCGCTGCTGCTGCCGGCGCTGGCCGCCGCTGAGCCCGCCCCGCGCGCCACGCCGACCCGCCCCGGCGGGAGTGGCGGCCCGCCCGCCCTCACCGCCGCGCCCCGGATCGCGGCGCTCTCCGTCACCCGCGTCAACGGCGTCGACCACGTCTCCCTCCGCGAGGCCGCCGCCCTGCTTGGCCTGCAGTTCAGCTGGCGCGAAGGGGAGCGCCGCCTGGCCCTGTCCGACGCCACCGGCAAGGTGGAGTTCGAGATCGACAGCCGCGAGGTGAGCGTCCGCGGCCTGCGGCTGTTCCTCGGCCGACCGGTGATCGCGCGCAACGGCGCCGCGCTGGTCAGCCGGATCGACTTCGAGCGCCTGCTCCTCGCCCGGCTGCGGCCGGCGCAGCTCGGGCCCCCGCCGCCCCGGCCGCGCGTGATCGCCCTCGACCCGGGCCACGGCGGCAAGGACAACGGCTTTGAGAACAAGCGCCTCGGCCTGCGCGAGAAGGTGCTCACCCTCGATGTCGCGCAGCGCGTCCAGGCGCTGCTGGAGGCCCGCGGCTTCAAGGTCGTGCTCACCCGCACCGACGACCGCCAGCTGGCGCCCGACAAGCCCACGGACTTCCGCATGCGCGCGGACGTCGCCAACCGCGCGGGGGCCGACGTCTTCGTCAGCATCCACTTCAACTCCCTCTATCCCGACACCAAGACCAGCGGCACCGAGACGTACGCGTTCACGCCGCCGCTGCAGCGCTCGGACCGGGCGTGGGGCCCGATCGAGCCGGACGACACCGAGCGCGCCCCGGCGCCGGTGAACCGCTACGACCCGTGGAGCGCGCTGCTGAGCCAGTCGATGCACCGCGAGGTCATCGGCGCGCTGCACAGCCTCGACCGCGGCCAGAAGACGATGCACTCCGCCGTGCTGCGCGGGCTGAACTGCCCGGCGGTGCTGGTCGAGTCGGTGTTCCTGTCCAACGACGCCGAGGCCGCCCTCGCGGCGACGCCGGAGGGCCGGCAGCGCATCGCCGCGGCCCTGGCGTCCGGCCTGAACGCGTATGCCGACGCCCTGGCGGCGCTCGCGCCACCCCCTTCCTCACCATGAACTCATCCCTGACCACCCGCCATTTCCTCCTGGCGGCCCTCGCGTTCCTTCCGGCCGGCCTGCGCGCCTGGGACTACGAGGGCCATCGCATCGTCAACCAGGTCGCCCTCGCCGCACTGCCGCCGGACTTCCCGGCGTTCGTGCACGACCCGGCCATGGCGGAGCGCATCGCGTTCCTCGCCGGCGAGCCGGACCGCTGGCGGAACGTCCCGGACCTGATCATGCGCCAGTCGGGCGGCAGCTGGGCGGACCACTACCTCGACATCGAGCAGCTGCCCGCGGCGGGACTCGACCCGGCGAAGGTGCCCTCGCTGCGCTACGACTTCATGCTCGCCTTCGCCGCGGGACGCGCGGCGCACCCGCAGAATTTTCCCGCCATCGACCCGGCCAACGACGCCGACCACACCCGCGAGTGGCCCGGCTTCGCGCCGTGGGCCATCGCCGAGTACTACGCGCGGCTGAAGTCCGCGCTGATGTACCTGCGGACCTACCAGGAGCTGGGCACGCCCGAGGAAGTCGCCAACGCGCAGGCCAACGTCGTCTACCTCATGGGTGTCATGGGCCACTACGTCGGCGACTGCGCCCAGCCACTGCACGCGACCGAGTACCACTCCGGCTGGGTCGGGCCGAACCCGCACGGCTACACCACCTGGAAGAACTTCCACAGCTGGATTGACAGCGGGCTCATCAACAAGGCGGGCATCACCTACGCCTCCATCGCCGGCCGCGTGAAGCCCGCGACGGCGCTGTCGCTGCCGCCGCAGGCGGACGGACGCGACCCGCTGTTCGTGGCGGTGATGGACTACATCATTGCGTCGAACCGGCTGGTCGAGCCGCTCTACCAGATGGAGAAGGACGGCAAGCTCAGCAACGAGGCCGAGCGGCAGGGCCACCGGCCCGCGCCCGGCGCCCCGGTCAATCCGGAGGGCGTGGCGTTCATCCAGGACCGGCTGGTGGTCGGCGGCGAGATGCTGGCCTCGCTCTGGCTCACCGCGTGGCACAATCCCGTGCCCGACACCTTCCTGCGCACGCAGCTGCTCAAGCGGAAGGCGGCGGCCCATCCGGCCCCGGCCAAACCCGCGCCGTAACGGCCGGGCCTAGGCCAGTCCTTATGCGGTGGGTCCTTGCTTCGTCATCCTGAGCGAAGGCGAAGGATCGCTGTTATCCCGCCCCTCGAGCCAACGCAGGTCTCCAGACACTCAAGCGACGTGGCCAGAGTGTCAGGTCCACCTCGTGGTCTGACGTTGCAGCCAACAGCGATCCTTCGCCTTCGCTCAGGATGACGTCCGGGTGGGGCCGCAGTTAGGGAAGAGACTCTAGGCCCTCCACGCCAGCACGACCGCGCCCGCGACGATCAGCGCGCTGCCCAGCGTGCTGCGGAGCGAGAGCGGCTCGTGCAGGAACAGCGCGGCCAGACCGAGCACGAACACCACGCTGAGCTTGTCCACCGGCGCCACCTGCGAGGCCGGGCCGAGCTGCAGCGCGCGGAAATAGCAGAGCCACGAGAGTCCGGTCGCGAGTCCGGATAGCGCGAGGAAGAGCCACGTGCGGCCGGCCAGCGTGGACAGCGCGAGCGGCCGCGAGGTGGACAGCGCGATCGCCCAGCAGAACACGAGCACCACGGTGGTCCGGATGGCCGTGGCGAGGTTCGAGTCCACGCCCGCCACGCCGGCCTTGGCCAGGACCGCGGTGGCGCCGGCGAAGAGCGCCGAGAGCAGGGACCAGAAAAGCCAGGAGGATGTCATGGGCGGAAGGGCGGCTGGCCGGCGGCGCGGCTAGGGCTGGCGGTGGCTGCGGTCACGGTAGTGGATGACCCGCACGGGTTCGAGAGTGACGAGCCCGCCGCCCATCATCGCGTCGAGCACGGGGAGGAAGGCGTTGATCTTGTCCTCCGCGTCCACGATCTCGATGACCATGGGCAGGTCGTCGGACAGCCGCAGGATCTTGCTCGTGTGGAGGTGGCTGCAGGCGCCGAAGCCCATCGGGCTGCGCAGGACGGTGGCGCCGGCGAGCTTCAGCTCGCGCGCCTTGAGGACGATCGCCTCGTACAGCGGCTTGTGCTCATGGCGGTCGGATTCGCCGATGAAGATGCGCAGGAGCAGGGCGTCGGGGGGCAGATTCATGGTCAGGGTCCTTTCAGGGTGTTGAGCGCGGCGGCCGCGATGTGGCCCAGCCAGACGGCCACGAGGCAGGCCACGACGGACGCAAGGATGTTCCCGCCGGCCTGCAGCCACTCGCCGTCGCGGGCCAGGGACAGCGTCTGCAGGCTGAACGACGAGAACGTGGTGTAGCCCCCGCAGATGCCGGTCATGAAGAACAGCCGGCTCTCGCCGCTCACCAGCCAGCGCCCGTCCGGCCCGGTCAGGGTCGAGAAGAAGCCGATGAGGAACGACCCGGAGACGTTCACGATCAGCGTGCCCCACGGGAAGGTCTCGCCGATGTGGTGGGCCACGAGGCCGGAGAGGGCGAAGCGCGCCACGCTGCCGAGCGCGCCACCGAGGGCGATGAGGAGATAGAGCATCATGCGACAGGCCTGTTAGGAAGTGAGGGCATAACAGGAGTCATCAGCCGGCGCGGGGCGGGCGGTTTACCCTTGCGGGAAGGCGGAATCCATCGCCACGGCGGAGTCAATCGCCTGGCCGCCGGTTGGCAAGCCGCGCGATTGTGGCTCGAAAATCCGGGGGCGGGCCGGCACATTCGCCGCGTTGACCCTGCTGCGTCCACTCCTCCCGTGCCTGCTGGCCGTGCTCCTGGGCGCGGGCCTCCGCGCCGCCGACCCGCTCGCGGCGCGGGTCGTGGTGCTCGCCAACCGCGCCGACCCCGACTCGGTGCAGCTCGCGGCCCACTACGCGGCGGTGCGCGGCGTGCCGCCGGAGAACATCATCGCCCTGGGCCTGCCGGCGCAGGAGACGATCACGTGGGCGGAGTTTGTCACCACCCTCTGGCAGCCGCTGCAGGACGAGCTCGTGCGGCGCAAGTGGATCGACGCGATCCCGATGGCGCTGACCGACGAGGTGGGCCGGCGGAAGATGGCGGTGTCCGGCCACCGGATCGCGTACCTCGTCGTCTGCCGCGGCGTGCCGCTGCGAATCAGCCACGACCCGGCGCGGTACCGGCCGCATCCGCCGGTGACGGACAACCCGTTTTTCCAGACCAACCAGGCGGCGGTGGATTCCGAGCTGAGCCTGCTGGCGGTGAACGACAGCCCGATCAACGCCTTCCTCGCGAACCCGCTCTTCCACCGCGACCACCCGGCGCCGTGGGAGCTGGCGCAGGTCGTCAAGGTTGCCCGGCTTGACGGCCCCACCGCCGGGGCGGCGCAGGCGCTGGTGGACCAGGCCGTCGCGGCGGAGCGCACCGGGCTGCTCGGCCGTGCGTACGTGGACCTCGGCGGCATCCGGCCGGTCGGCGACCAGTGGCTGCGCACCGTGGCGGCGCAGCTGGCGTCGCTCGGGTTCGACCTGGGCGTGGACAGCGCGCCGACGACCTTTGACGCGGAGGCGCGGCTGGATGCGCCCGTGTTCTATTTCGGCTGGTACGCGAGCCGGCTCAACGGCCCGTTCGCGCTGCCGGGGTTTCGCTTCCCGCCGGGCGCGGTCGCGATGCACATCCACAGCTTCTCGGCCGAGACCCTGCGATCCGCGGAGATCGGCTGGTGCGGCCCGCTCGTGGCGCGGGGCGTGACGGCCACGGTGGGGAATGTCTACGAGCCCTACCTTCAGCTGCTGCACCGGCCGGACCTGCTGCTGCGGGCGCTGGCGCGGGGCGACACCTTTGGCGACGCGGCCTATTACGCGCTGCCGGTGCTCAGCTGGCAGGCGGTGGCGATCGGGGATCCGCTGTACCGGCCGTTCGCGGTGCCGTTCGAGCGGCAGTGGGACGCGCGCGGGTCGCTCCCGCCGCGCCTCGCGCCGTACGCCGTGCTGCGGCGGGCGCACCTGCTGGAGGCGGACGGCCACGCGGCCGAGGCGAGCGCCACGCTGGCGGCGGCGCTGGCGGAGCGGCCGTCGCTGCCCGTCGGGCTGGCGCTGGCGCGGGCGGGCGAGCGGGCCGGCGATCTGCCCGCCGCGCGGCGGACGCTGATGGCGGTGCCCCTGCCGGCGGCGTTTCCGTCCGACGAGTGGGGAATGGCCCGCGAGGCGGCGCAGCTGCTGCTGGCGGCCGGCGCGCCGGCGCGGGCGGAGCAATACTATGCGCGGCTGCTGGCGGAGCTGGCTTTGCCACGCACGCTGCGCACGCCGTGGCTGCGCGAGGCGAGCGAGGCGGCGCAGGCCGCCGGGCACGCCGAGCAGGCGCAGGCGTGGACCCGGGAGCGGGAGGAACTGCTCGTCGAGCGCCGGAAGTAGCGCGCCGCGGCGGCTACACCTTGTCCACGATGCGGTCGGCCAGGCCGTACGCGATCGCTTCCTGTGCGTTCAGGTAGAAGTCGCGGTCGGTGTCCTGGTTGATCTTCTCGAGCGGCTGGCCCGAGGCGTCGGCCAGGATCTGGTTCAGCTCGGCCCGCAGCTTCTCCATTTCCTTCGCCTGGATGTTGATGTCCGTGGCGGGGCCGACCATGCGGCCCGAGATCAGCGGCTGGTGGATGAGCACCCGCGAGTGCGGGTACAGCAGGCGGCGGCCCTTCGGCGCGCCGGAAAGCAGGATCGAGCCCATCGAGGCCGCCATGCCGGTCACGACCACCGTGATCGGGGAGGTGACGATCTTCATCGTGTCGTACACCGCCATGCCGGCCGTGATCGAGCCGCCGGGCGAGTTGATGTAGAACGTGATCGGCTCGCCGGGGGCGACCGTCTCGAGGTAGAGCAGCTTCTCCGTGATGTCCTTGGCGGTCTCGTCGGTCACGGCGCCCCACAGGAAGATCTTCCGCTGCTCGAGGAATTTCCGCTGGATGAGCATCGCCACGGGCGTGCCGCCCTTCTTGGGGGAGGCCTCGTTCGGCTCGTCATCCTCGTCGTCATCATCCGCCCGCGGGACAGGAGCGGCCAGGCCGGGCTGCAGATTGTCGAAATGCATAGGCCAAAAACGTTGGCGGCCTTGGCGCCGTTGGCAAGTGGTTTGGCCGGGTTGTGGCTGACGGTAGACGTCAGAGATCAGAAGTCAGAGATCAGAGGTCAGAGGTCGGACGTCAGACCATGGACCTGCGACGTGCCGATCCTGATCTCTGACCTCTGGCTCCTCCCTCTCTTGCCAAGCGGGCCGGGGCAGCTCAATCCTCGGAGGATGAGCGTGCAGCGCATCTCGGGCCGGATTGTGGATGTGGTCAACCGCACGGACTATCCAGGCACGATCGAGGTCTCGGGCGGCGTCATCCGCCGGATCACGCGCGACGCCCGGGCCCGCGGGCCGCACCTGCTGATGCCGGGGCTGGTGGACGCCCACATCCACATCGAGAGCTCGCTGCTGCCGCCGGCGGAGTTCGCGCGCCACGCGGTGGTGCACGGCACGGTGGCGACGGTGTCGGACCCGCATGAGATCGCCAACGTCCTCGGCGCGGCCGGCGTGCGGTACATGATCGCGGACGGCCGGCGGACGCCGTTCAAGTTCAACTTCGGCGCACCGTCGTGCGTGCCGGCGACGACCTTTGAGACCGCCGGCGCGGCGCTCGACGCCCGCGCGGTGGGCCGGCTGCTGGCGCGACGCGACGTGCGTTTCCTTGCCGAGGTGATGAACTTCCCGGGGGTGCTGAATGGCGACCCGTCGCTGCGGGCCATGATCGCGGCGGCGCGGCGGCGCGGCAAGGCGGTGGATGGCCACGCGCCCGGGCTGCGCGGCGCGACGGCGGCGAAATACGCCGCGGCGGGCATCACCACGGACCACGAGTGCTTCACGCTCCCCGAGGCGCGCGACAAGCTGGCGGCGGGGATGCGGATCCTGATCCGCGAGGGGTCCGCGGCGCGCAACTTCGCGGCCCTCGCGCCGCTGCTCCGCACGGACGCGGCGCGCTGCATGTTCTGCTGCGACGACCTGCATCCCGACCTCCTGATGGTCCGGCACCTCGACGAGCACGTGCGCCGTGCGCTCGCGCTCGGGGTGGACCGGTTTGACGTGCTGGCCTGCGCCTCGGTCAACCCGGTGCGCCACTACGGGCTCGCGGTCGGCCTGCTGCAGCCGGGCGATCCGGCGGACTTCATCGAGGTGGACAGCTGGCGGAATTTCCGCGTGCGGCGCACGTGGCTCGGCGGCCGGCTGGTCGCGGCGCGGGGCCGCAGCCTGCTGCCGCGGCAGCCGTCGCGCGTCGTGAACCGGTTCCGGGCCCGCCCGCGGACGGCGGCGGACTTCGCGGTGCCGGCGGGACGCGGGAAGCTGAATGTCATCGCGGCGCTCAACGGCCAGCTGATCACGCGCCACGTGCGCCTGCCGGCCAGGGTCGTGGCCGGAGTGGCCATGGCCGACCCGGGCCGCGACCTGCTGAAGCTCGCGGTGGTCAACCGCTACGCGCCGGGCGCGCCGGTGGCGGTGGGCTTCGTGCGCGGGTTCGGGCTGAAGGCGGGGGCGCTGGCCTCGTCGGTGGCGCACGACTCGCACAACATCGTCGCGGTCGGGGCGGACGACGCCTCCCTCGCGGCGGCGGTGAACCTCGTGATCGCGCACCGCGGCGGGCTGAGCGCGGTCGGACCGGGCCGGCGGGCGGTGCTGCCGCTGCCGATCGCGGGGCTGATGTCGGACGCCGACGGGCGCAGCGTGGCCCGGCGGTACACGGCGGTGGACGCGCTGGCCAAGCGGCTCGGCTCGCGGCTCGACGCGCCGTTCATGACGCTGTCGTTCATGGCGCTGCTCGTGATCCCCGACCTGAAGCTCAGCGACCGCGGACTGTTCTCCGGCTCGCGCTGGTCGTTCCTGCCCCTGCAGGCGTGAGTGGCGGGTCCCGTTCGCCATTGCGTCGGTGCGCGGCGTCCTGAAACCTCCGGCCAATCCCAATTTGCCCGCACCCATGCTGAAGCTTGGTAATCCCCTGGTGCCCCTGACCGCCTGGCTGCGCACGGTGCCCGGCCGGCTGCGCGAGCTCTGGCGCCGCCGCTCGGTGGAGCACCTCGCGGCGGTGGTCAACTTCGTGGCAATCACGGTCGCGCTCACCTACCTGGTCGGTCTGCTGTTCGCGCACATCAAGATCGTGACGCAGCCCGGCCCGCAGGAGTACAACGAGCCGGCGATCTGGCACGCGACGTGGCTGCTGGCCCACGGCCGGAATCCCTACACCATCCAGGAGCTCCCGGGCGCGGCGTACTGCCTTGGGCCGCTCTACAACTACGTGGTCATCGCGCTCCAGCCGCTGCTGGGCATCGATTATCCGGCGCACCGCCTCGTGGTGCTCGGGTTTCTCGGGCTGTCGCTCTGGGTGATGGTGCGCCTGATGCGGCGGGCCGGCGCGGGGCTGGGCATCGCGCTGCTCTCGGCGACCTTCTACTATTGGATGAGCCTCAACAATATTGAGATCACGGCCCGCCCGGACACCATGGGCCTGTTCTTCTTCATGCTGGGGATCGGCGTGCCCTGGGCGCGCGGCTACACGCGCGGGTCGACGATCTTCGGGCTCCTCTGCGCGGTGGTGGCGTTCAACTGCAAGTCGTACTTCGCGGTGGCGGGATGCGCGACGCTGCTCACCTATTTCCTCGTGCGCAACCGGCGGGAGGCGTGCTGGCTCGGCGTGGGCTTCTTCGCGCTGCTGGGCCTGACGTTCTGGCTGTCGTGCGTGATGTACCCCTATTTCTACATCGAGACCGTGCTCGTGCAGCGGGGCGGGGCGGAGGTGAACTCCCGCGACGACATCTCGCTCATGCACACGATCATGCTGTTCGAGCGCGGCTGGCCGTACTTCCTCATGATGGTGGTCGGGCTGGGCGGCTGGCTGTGGCGGCGGCAGCAGGCGCGGCGCACCGGCACGGTGCCGGACGCGGCGGCCCTGACCAAGGAGCGGTCCTTCATGGCGCTCGGCGCGTCCTTCGTGATCTTCCTTGCGGTCGTCTATTTCTACATGGGCCGGAACGCCGGCGCCTACTTCACGTATCATCTGCACCTGCTTTTTCCGCTGATGTTCGTGCTGGCGGCGCATGCGGCGCGGCCCGCGTGGCTGCGGATTGCCTACGGCGTGATGCTGACCGCGTTCTTCCTCTCGTGGGTGACGATTCCCGGGGTGCCGGACTCGACCGCGCCGTATCGGCGGCTGGAGCGGCTGGGCTACTCGACCAACGGCGAGGTGCTCGGCATCGCGTGCATGACGGACATCTTCGAGCGCGGTGGCCGGCGCGTGCTGCACAACGGCAACACCATGTTCATGGGCTTCGCCTTCGCGGACGGCCGCGCGCTGCATGACCCGAAGGTCGCGGCGCTGGCCCAGCGGTACCAGGAGACCGACGCGGAAGTGCAGGCGAAGGTGAAGGACCGCGCCTACGCGGTCGTGCTCACGGAATTCGACGACCCCTATTTCTGCTCAGCCGACCTGCTCCGGAAATATTACGACAAGGTCGAGCAGATCGACTATTACACCTATTTCGGCCACAGCCCCGTCCGCGTCTGGCGGCCGAAGCCGATGGTGCGCCAGTAGGCGATCATCGGCCGGGAAAGGGGAGCCGGGAACCGGGAGAGGAGCGAGCGTCAGAGCAGCCCGAGCTTCATCTTGCCCTCTTCACTGATCATGGACTGGTTCCACGGCGGGTCCCAGGTGATGCGGACGTCGGCGGTGCCGACGCCGGGCACGAGCAGAATCTTGGTCTTGGCGTCCTCCGCGATGGCGGGCCCCATGCCGCAGCCCGGCGCGGTGAGGGTCATGGCCACGTCCACCTTGTAGCCGGCGGCGGCGTCCTCGGAGACGTCCATGGTATACACCAGCCCGAGATCGACGATGTTGACCGGGATCTCGGGGTCGAAGACCTGGCGGAGCTGCGTCCAGATGGCCGCCGGATCGGGCGCGCCGCCGGCCAGGGTCGCGGCCTGCACGGTGTTGTCGATGACGGCCTCGCCGAGCGTGTCGCCGTCGCGGCCCTCGATCCGGAACAGCCCGGAGTCCGTCGAGACGGTGTAGCTGCCGCCGAGCTTCTGGGTGAGCGTGGCCCGGGTGCCGGCGGGCAGGAGGGTCTTTTCGCCGGACGGGATCTGGGTGGCGGCGACCTCGCGGGTGAGCGTGCGTACGGTGTTCATGGCGCGAAAGGTGCGGGAGGCAGTCAGAGCCCTTGTGGCGAGGGTTTCAATGCTGGTGATCCGCGGGCCGCGGCGCGGCGCGGAACTTCGCCTTGATCAGGTCCCGGAAGGCGTCGTGGAGCGGCTCGCTGGCGAGCTTGCTGAGGACCTCCTCGAAGAACCCGAAGGTGAGGAGCTCGTCGGCGTCGGCCTGGCGGATGCCGCGGGTGCGGAGGTAGAATTCCTGCTCGGGATCGATGCGGCTGGAGGTGGCGCCGTGGGTGCAGCGGACGTCGTTGGCCTGGATCTCAAGTCCGGGCAGCGAATTGGCCTCGGCGTCGTCGCTGAGCATGAGGTTGCGGTTCCCCTGGTAGGCGTCGGTCTTCTGCGCGTCCGGGTCGACGACGATCAGGCCGGAGAAGATCGTCTTGGACTGGTCCAGCAGCGCGTTCTTGTAGAGCAGGTTCGAGCTCGTGTTCGGCGCCTGGTGGATCTGCAGGGTGCGCTGGTCGAACTCCTGCGTGCCGTGGGCGACGGTCAGGCCGAGCATCTCGGTGTGGGCGCCGGGCGCCTGCAGCTGGCTGTGGCTCTCGTGGCGCGACTGGCGGCCGCCGAGGTGGAGGTTGAGGGACTGCACGGCGGCGTCGCGCCGCGCGATCGTGGAATTGAACTGGAACGAGAGGGTCTCGCGCGACCAGGTCTGGGCCGCGACGTAGGTCAGCCGCGCGCCGTGGCCGGCGTGGAGGTCGTTCTGGCCGCAGGCGAAGTGGCGCTGCGCGTCGGCGGAGCGGAAACAGTCCACGACCGTGGCCGAGGAGCCCTCCTCGGCGATCACGAGCGTGTGCGGGAACACCGCGCTCTGGGCGCCCTGGGCGTAGTGGTAGATGGCGAGCGGGGCCGGCAGCTCGACGCCGCGCGGCACGTAGATGAAGGCGCCGTCCTCGAGCAGGGCGGTGTGGAGGGCGGTGAACTTCTCCGAGCCGAGCGGCGACGGCTGCGCGAGCAGGTGCGCCTTCACCAGGTCGCCGTGCGTGCGGAGGGCTTCCTGGATCGTGCCGAAGACGACGCCCCGCTCGGCGAGCGCGGCGGCCACTTGCTCGCGGGCCACGAGGCGGTTGTTGGCGAAGACCAGCCGGCCGGACTTGGCGACGCCGACGGGCACGTGCCCGAGCCGCCCGGCGGGGACGGCGGCGGGGCGCACGTAGCCGTCGAGCGTCAGCCCCGTGAGCGTGGCGAAGCGCCAGGCTTCATCCGTGCGCTTGGGCAGCGGGAGCGACGCGAACCGCTCGTAGGCGGCGCGCTTCCGGTCCAGCCACCAGGCGGGCAGGTGGGCGACGCCGGCCAGATGGGCGGCGAAGAGCTCGGGCGTGAAGCCGCCGAGGAGGGAAACCGGTTGGGAGGGGCTGGCGGAAACGGACATGGGAAAAAGTTGCGAGTGATGATGATGGGCCGCGCCCTCACCCCACGCTGCCCTCCATCTCGAGGTCGATGAGCCGCTTCAGCTCCACGGAGTACTCCATGGGAAACTGGGTCGCGAGGTCGTTGACGAAGCCGTTCACCGAGAGGCTCATCGCCTGGCCCTCGGTCAGGCCGCGCTGCTGCATGTAGAAAATCTGCTCCTCGCTGACCTTGGAGACGCTGGCCTCGTGCTGGACGCTGTTGGCGTCGCCGCGGACGGTGATGGCCGGGTAGGTGTCGGTGCGGCTGTTGGTGTTGATGAGCAGCGCGTCGCACTCGGTGTTGTTCTTGCAGCCCTTGAGGTGCTTCGGGATGTGGACGACGCCGCGGTAGGTGCTGCGGCCCTGGCCGACGGAGATGGACTTCGCGACGATGTTGGAGGTCGTCTCGTCGGCCGCGTGGATCATCTTCGCGCCGGTGTCCTGGTGCTGGCCGTCGTTGGCAAGGGCGATGGAGATCACCTCGCCGCGGGCCTTGCGGCCCTTGAGGACGACGCCGGGATACTTCATGGTAAGCCGGCTGCCGATGTTGCAGTCGATCCACTTGATCTCGGCCTCCTCGTGGGCGACGCCGCGCTTGGTCACGAGGTTGAACACGTTGTTGGCCCAGTTCTGGACGGTGATGTACTGGATCTTCGCGCCCTTGAGGGCGACGAGCTCGACGACGGCGGAGTGGAGCGTGGAGGTGGAGAACTTCGGCGCGGTGCAGCCCTCCATGTAGGTGAGCTCGGCGCCCTCGTCGGCGATGATCAGGGTGCGCTCGAACTGGCCGAAGTTCTCGGCGTTGATGCGGAAGTAGGCCTGCAGCGGGTGGGAGACCTTCACGCCCTTCGGCACGTAGATGAAGGAGCCGCCGGAGAACACCGCGCTGTTGAGCGCGGAGAACTTGTTGTCGCCGGTCGGGATGACCTTGCCGAAGAACTTCCGGAAGAGGTCGGGGTGCTCGCGCAGCGCCTCGGAGGAGTTGAGGAAGATCACGCCCTGCTTGGCGACGAGGTCCTTGACGTTGGAGTACGCGGCCTCGGAGTCGAACTGCGCCTCGACGCCCGCGAGGAACTTCCGCTCCTGCTCCGGGATGCCGAGCCGCTCGAAGGTCTTCTTGATGTCGTCGGGCACCTCGTCCCAGGTGCGCTTCGGCTTCTGGCCCTGCGCGAGGTAGTACCGGATCTTGTCAAAGTTGATGTTCTCGAGGTCCTTCGTCGCCCAGTGCGTGGGCATCGGCTTCGCGCGGAACTGTTTCAGGGCGTTGAGCCGGAACTCGAGGATCCACGGCGCCTCCTTCTTGACCGAGCTGATGTACCGGATGGTGTCCTCCGTCAGGCCCGTGCCGGCGTCGAACGCGTAGTCCATCTTGTAGCTGAAATTGCCCGCGGCCTGGTCGATGCCCTGGACGGCATTGGCCGCGGCGTCGCCGGCGGTGGGCGGCAGCGTGTCGGTGGTGGGAGATTGGCTCATGGCGGTGGGGCCGGGTTTCAGGCAGGGACGAGTTCGGTCTTGACCCAGTCGTAGCCCTTGGCCTCGAGCTCGAGGGCGAGGGACTTGTCACCGCTCTTCACAATGCGGCCGTCCCACATCACGTGCACGTGATCGGGGACGATGTAGCCGAGCAGGCGCTGGTAGTGGGTGATCATGAGCACGCCGAGGTTCGTGCTGCGGAGGGCGTTCACGCCGTCGGCGACGATGCGGAGGGCGTCAATGTCGAGGCCGGAGTCGGTCTCGTCCATCAGCGCGAACTTGGGCTCGAGCATCGCCATCTGGAGGATCTCGCAGCGCTTCTTCTCGCCGCCGGAGAAACCGTCGTTGATGGCGCGGGAGGTGAACTTCCGGTCCATCTTCAGGAGGTCCATCTTCGAGTAGAGGCGCTTGTAGTAGGCGGCCGCGTCGAGCTCCTCGCCCTCGCCCATGCGGGCCTGGACGGCCGCGCGGAGGAAGTTGGCGATGGAGACGCCGGGAATCTCGCTCGGGTACTGGAACGCGAGGAACAGGCCGGCGCGCGCGCGCTCATCGGGCTCCATCACCAGGATCGAGCGGCCGTCGAGCAGCACGTCGCCGGACGTGATCGTGTAGCTCGGGTGCCCGGCCACCGCCTTGGCGAGCGTGGACTTGCCGGTGCCGTTGGGCCCCATGATGGCGTGCACCTCGCCGCTGCGGACGGTGAGCGTGAGGCCCTTGACGATGGCCTTTTCGCCGATGGAGACGTGGAGATCCTTGATATCGAGCTGGGACATGGCGGAAAAAGAAGCGGGTAGTGGGTGGCGGGTAGCTGGCAGGACGTGTGAGTCGTTAAGCGGGAGGAATGTGGTTGGTCGCGTGGGGAGGCTTGGAATGGAATTGTCCTACTCGCTACCCGCCACTCGATGCTCGCTACTCGTCAGCGGCGAAGCCTTGCCGCGGAAGGTGACCTCGACCGTGCGGGCGTCGTAGCCCGGGGGCAGGACGGCGCGGATCTGGGCGAGCAGCTCCGGCGTCAGGTTGACGTCATGGATCGTGCCGCTCTGTTCGTCGTGAAAATGCGCGTGCGGACGGAGATTCGGGCAGTACCGCGTGGGACCGCGCTCGAAGTGCACCGCCCGGACGAGGTCGCATTGCACCAGCGTCTCCAGGCAGTTGTAAACGGTGGCCAGCGAGATGCCCGGCATGTCGGCGCGGACCCGTGCGTAAACCTCATCCGCGGTGGGATGGTCGCGCTTCTTCAGCACCATCTCATAGATCATCTCGCGCTGCGGCGTCGCCCGGAGACCACTGTCCGCCAGACGCTGGGCCAGCACTTCGGAAGAGAGCTCAAGGGTCTGTTGCATGGGAGGAAGTTCAAGCAATTGGAATGGTTCTCAGTTGCAAGTGAGATTTAGAACTATTCCAATGATATACGTAGTCTTATCCCTGCCAACGAGTTCCTAATGATGCCAACACCAGTGCCAGGGCTCGTAGCCGATGCCGTGGCGGTTTTTTCGGGGGTAGGAGAGCCGAAATCCAAATTTTCGAGCATGCGCGAAGAGCCAGCGAAACTCCCGCGTGCGGGCGAATCCGGCCTCCAAACGGAGATTGGATGGAGATCCAATATCAAGTGCGCGTCCGGTGTGGTGTTCGCTGTGGCCGGGGGCGGCGACGAGCCGGAGAATGGCGGTGACCGTTTTGCCGGCGGCGAGCTTGGCGCGGATGATCGCGGCCTGGCGCGCGACGCTGCGGTAGCCGGACAAGGGCAGCAGGCGAATGCCATCCGCGGCCGCGGCCTTCTGCATCGCCCGCCAGGCGGTGGCTGCGCGCGGAGTGAGGCGCACCGGCCGGCCGTCGTCCGCGGCCCGGCCGATCGAGACGAGCCGCACCGCCACGCGCTGCCAGGGAATCTGCCGGCGCGCCTCGTAGTCCGCCGGGATGCCAAGCCGGCGATGGAGTCGGCGGAGCTGGGTGCGGGAATAGACCGGCATGGCGCCACCACAGACGATCCGGCGGCGGCGGTCGAGGACTTGCGCGTGGCGCCGTCAATTTCCCGTCCTAGACAAAGCCCGGCCGATGCCTACGCTTTTTCTTCTGCGGTCACCCCGACCCCAGAACCTGAACCCCTGATTCCTGAACCCATGAGTACCTATGTCCCCCTGATCAGCTCTGGCACCGCCGGCCCCCTGGGCGTGCTGCACCTCCCGCGCTTTTGGCTCAAGGCCTCCCTCGAGGCCTGCGGCAAGCTCGACAGCCGCTATCCCGGCTGCGGCAAGGGCTACGACCAGATGACGCTCGACGCGCTCGGCCTGAAGAAGGACGCCGTCCTCGCCTTTATCAAGTCCAGCCGCCCGACCTATCCCCAGCTCGAGGCCTGGGTCAAGCAGCAGCCCGGCGTGAAGCTCGACAAGGCCACGGTCGAGAAGCACAACGCGGCGGTCCGCGGCTACAATCACGACGACGCCACCCGCCAGGGCGTCCTCAAGAACAACGGCCTGCCGGACGACGGCTCCGTCAAGGACGCGGTCCGGCTCAACGATCTCGACAGCTGGCAGGAATTCCACGCCGACGTCCTGAAATAACGCCGGCGCGCACGCGTTTTTTTCCCACGCCGCCCATGGCCGGGCGGCGTTTTTTTTGGCCGCAGGACCGCAGGGCGCCGGAAATTCGAAGGGCAAAATCCGAAATTCGGGCGAATTTCCAAGCTCCGGCCTCCGGCCTTGGAGCTTAACTCGAATTTCGTGTTTTGATCTGCGTGCTTCCGTCCGCCGTCCGCGGCGGGCGGCTAGCCCCCATGCTCGGCCAGCCAGCGCTCCGCCTCGATGGCGGCGGCGCAGCCCATGCCGGCGGCAGTGATGGCCTGGCGGTAGACGTGGTCGGAGCAGTCGCCTGCGACGTACACGCCCGGGACGTTCGTCTGCACCTGCGAGCCGGGCTGCGGCTTGAAGTAGCCGCCCTCGTCCACGGCCAGCGGCGGCGCGAACGGGCCCGTGTTCGGAATGTGGCCGATGGCGACGAAGATGCCCTTCACCGGGAGCACGGTCTCGGCGTTGGTCTTCACGTGGCGGACCTTGAGCCCGCTCACGGCGCCCTCCTTCACGCCGAGCACCTCGACCGGCACGCTGTCCCAGACCATCTGGATCTTCTCATGCGTCGTGGCGCGCTCGGCCATGATCTTCGAGGCGCGCAGCGCGTCGCGGCGGTGGACGAGATAGACCTTGCTCGCGAAGCGGGTAAGGAAGAGGGCCTCCTCCGCGGCGCTGTCGCCGCCGCCGAGCACTGCGACCTCCATCTTGCGGTAGAACGCGCCGTCGCATGTCGCGCAGGTCGTCACGCCCTTGCCGCCGTAAAGCTCCTTCTCGCCCGGGATGCCCGTCATGCGGGGCGAGGCGCCGGTGGCGACGATGACGCTCTTGGCGAGGATCGTGCGGTCGCCGAGGTGCAGCTTGCGGGGCATCGACGAGAAATCGACCGACGACACCAGCGCCTGCTCGAAGCGCGTGCCGAAGCGCGTGGCCTGCTCGCGCATGTTCTGCGTGAGCTGGAAGCCGTCCACGCCGTGCGGGAAGCCGGGGAAGTTTTCCACCTCGCTGGTCGTCGTGAGCTGTCCGCCGGGCAGCGGGCCCTCGAGCACGAGCGGGTTGAGGCTGGCCCGCGCGGTGTAGATGGCGGCGGTGAGACCCGCGCAGCCGGTGCCGATGATGACGACGTTTTCGACTTGGTCGGACATAAAATGGGGGGTGAGCGCTGAACTGAGCCCAACAATTCGGTTGGCGCAATCCCGGAGATGCTCCCGGGCCTCGGCCTTACGGTTTTTTCACGGCGCGGCGGGAGCATTCGCCGTTGCCCGCGACGGCGGCCCCGGCTTGCATGGCCGCACCATGCCCGACCCCGCGGCGCCGCCGTCCCGGCCCTTCCGCATCGACACCCACTGCGACACGCCGACGGCGTGGCTGATGCGCGACGACTGGGACTTCGGCGCGGCGCACACCGTGGCCGGCGACCGCTCGCAGGTGGACCTGCCGCGGATGGCCGCGGGTGGCATCGACGCGATGGTTTTCGCCGTCTACAGCACGCAGGCGGCGCGGGTCCCCGCCGGCCACGCGATGGCCACGGCGCGCGCGCGCGCGGTGCTGGAGCGCACGCGCGAAGTGATCGGCCGCCACGCCGCGCGGTGCGGGCTGGCCCTGACCGCCGCCGACGGCCCGCGGCTGCAGGCGGCGGGACGGAAAGCGATCTACCTCAGCATCGAGAACAGCTACTCCCTCGGCCGCGACACGGGCAACGTCGCGGCGTTCCAGGCCCTCGGCGTGCGGATGCTCGGGCTCACCCACATGTTGCACAACGACCTCGCGGATTCGTCCACCGACCCCCGCGGGCCGGAGTGGGGCGGGCTGAGCCCGTTCGGCCGCGAGGTGGTGGCCGAGTGCAACCGGCTCGGGCTGGTGCTGGACGCCTCGCACGCCTCGGACGCGGCGCTCGCGCAGCTGCTCGCGTGCTCGCGCACGCCCGTGCTGCTTTCCCACAGCGGCTGCCGCGCGGTCTGCGACCACCCGCGGAACATCGGCGACGACCTGCTCCGCGCCCTCGCCGCCCAGGGCGGCGTCATCGCGCTCAACGCCCTGCCCATCGCCGTCGTGCCGACGCGCGAGGACGGCCGCACCGCCGCGCTGTCGGCGATGCTGCTGAAGCTCGGCGACTCGGTGCTAACGCCCGACGTGCTGGCGGCGGCGGAACGCGAGTGGCACCGGATCGAGGCGCTGTACCCGAACCCGCCGGCCACGCTGGCGGACTACGTGCGGCACGTGACGCATGCCGTGCGCGTCGCCGGCATCGATCATGTGGGCGTCGGATGCGACTTTGACGGCGGCGGCGGCGTGACGGGACTCGGCGATGTCGGCGAGTTTCCCAATCTCACCCGGGCACTGCAGGCGGAGGGCTTCAGTGCGTCCGACCTCGCGAAGCTCTGGGGCGGCAACGTGCTCCGCGTGCTGGAGCGAGCGGAAGCGGCTGCGCTGGAGTTGATAGTTGATGGTTGAAATTTGAAAGACTGGGGAGCGGACCTGGGAGCCGCTCGTGGAGCTGGCTTTCAACTTTCAACTGTCAGTTTTCAACTGGCAGCAGCAGTTGCTGCCGCTGCTGTCTCCGCTCACGGCTTCGCCGTGCTCTCGGAAAGCGTGGCGTCGGGCGCGTTCGGTGGCGGGCCCTGGGGCCGAAGCGTCTTGGCGAAATAGGCGTCCTCCAGCGCATGGATGTCCGGGGCCTCGAAGGCGGCGCCGGCGTGGCCGGCGCCGTGGATGACATGGAGGTGGACGCCGAGGTTCTTCGCCACGAGCCCGTCGTAAAGCAGCCGCGCCTGCTCGAGCGGCACGAGCGGGTCCTGGTCGCCGTGGATCAGCAGCATCGGCGGCGTCTGGGCGTCGGCGAAGAGGAGCGGGTTGGACGCGTTGGTCGGCACGGGCACCTGCGCGGGCGGGCCGCCGAGGAGCATGATGATGTCCGCGGCGGTGGTGGTGCCGGCGGCCTGCGCGCTGGCGTAGAGCTTGGCCAGGTCGGAGGGGGCGGACAGGGCGCAGACGGCGGCGACGTGGCTGGGCTGGTCGAGGGAGCCGCCGCTCTCGTAGAGCAGGCAGGAATTCATCGCGCCGAGGAGCACGGCGAGGTGGCCGCCGGCGTCGGGGCCGATCACGCCGATGTGCTCGGGGTCGAGGCCGAGCCGGGTGGCGTTGGACCGCAGCCAGCGGACCACGGACTTGACGTCCTCAATCTGCCCGGGGAAGCCGCAGTCCGGGCTGAGCCGATAGTTGGCGCAGGCGGCCACGTAACCCTGGGCGACGAAGCGCAGGGCGCGCTCGCGCTCGTCGGCCTTGTCGCCCCCGTGCCAGCCGCCGCCGTGGAGGCAGAGGATGACCGGCCGCGGCGCGGTGAGCCGGCCGGTGGGCAGGTAGAGGTCGAGCGTCCGCAGCGGACCGTCGTCGTAGGGCAGATTGCGGCGGAGCGTCACGCCGGCGGGCAGGGGCTCCTCGACGACGCTTGCCTGGCCCGCGGCCCGGGCGGGCAGGAGCAGGGCGGCGAGCAGGGCGGCGGGGAGCAGGGGATGGAGTTTCACCAGGCGTAGCTGCGCTTGATCTTCAAGGGCTCGTAGAGCTCGGAGGGCAATTCCAGAATGAACCGGCTCGGCGTGAGCATCATCCCGCCGGGGCCGGCGCGGGACGCGATCTTCGGGTAGCTGAGGTAGAGCTCGTTGCGGGCGCGGGTGACGGCGACGTAGAACAGCCGGCGCTCCTCCTCGACGTCGCCGGCCTCGATCGCGCGGCGGCCGGGGAACTGGCCGTCGGCGAGCCCGATGAGGAACACCACGTCGTACTCGAGGCCCTTGGCCTGGTGCACGGTGGTGAGCTTGACCGCGTCGGCGTCGGGATCCACCTGGCGGTCGCTCGTCTCGGAGTTGAGCAGCATGATCTGCGCGAGGAAGTCCTGCATCTCCTCAAACCGGCCGGCGAAGCCCACCAGCGCCTTCAGCTCGTCGAGCCGGTCCGCGTAGTCGGCGAACGCGCCCTTCAGGTAGTCGCCGTACCAGCCGTCGATCGCGGTCTCGACGGCCGCGCTGGGCGCCTCGGTGCGCATGACCTCGGCCACCTGCGCGAGCGAGTCGCAGAAGGCCTGCCAGTCGTCGCGCGCGTCCTTTGCCACCTTGCTCTTCACGTCGTCGCTCGGCAGCACGTCGAGGAAGTTCTTCTGCAGCAGCCGCGCGTGGTCGTGGGCGGCGGCGTAGATCTTCTGCGCGCCCTTCTCCCCGATCTTCGGCAGGAGGACGGCGATGCGCTGCCACGCGAGGGCGTCGCTGGGGTTGTAGACGAAGCGCAGCAGCGCGACGGCGTCGCGGATGTGCTGCCGCTCGAAGAACTTCACGCCGCTCGTGATGTGGTACGGCAGCCCGGCGCGCGACAGCGCGAGCTGCACCTCGAGCGCGAGGAAGTGCGAGCGGTAGAGGATCGCGATGCCGCTGAGCGAGACGCCCTCGTCCTCCACCAGCGAGCGGATCCGCTTGAGGATGAACTCGGCCTGCTCGCGGTCGTCCATCGTCTGCACGAGAAAGGGCTTCTGCGCGTGGCCGCGGGCGGCGCGGAGCTCCTTGTCGAAGTGGCGGCCCTTGGGCTGGGCAAGGAGGACGCCGTTGGCGAGGTTGAGGATCTCGGGCGTCGAGCGGTAGTTCGTCTCGATCCGGTGGATGACGGTGCCCGGGTGCCGGTCGGGGAACGTCATGATGTTCTCGAAGTCGGCGCCGCGCCACGAGTAGATGCACTGGGCGTCATCGCCCACCGCCATCACGCAGTGGTGCGCGGCGAGCCGGTCCACGATCTGCGCCTGGATCGTGTTGGTGTCCTGGTACTCGTCCACCAGCACGTGCCGGAAGCGGTGCGCGAAGTACTGCGCGACCTCGGGCGCCTTGGTCAGGAGGTCGAGCCAGAGCTCGAGGAGGTCGTCGTAGTCCACCACGTTCTGCGCGCGCTTCCGCGCCGTGTACGCGGTGGCGAAGGCGGGGAACCGGTCGCTGATCTCGGCGTACTGCGGGAAGTTCCGGGTAACGGTGTCGGCGATCGAGGCCTGGGTGTTGCGGGCGAGGGAGAGGACGTCGAAGAGCGGGCCGGGCCGCGGGTGGGTCTTGTCCTTGAAGAAGCCCTTGTCCGCGGCCTCCACCGTCTGCTTGAGCAGGGCCTCGGACTCGTCGGCGTCGAGGATGGTGAAGTTGCGCGGCAGCCCGACGGCCTCGCCGTACATCCGCAGCGCGCGGTGGCCGAGGGAGTGGAACGTGCCGCCCCAGAAGCGCGCCGGCTCCATGCCGGTGAGGTCCTGCACGCGGTGGAGCATCTCCTTCGCGGCCTTGTTGGTGAACGTGAGCAGGAGGATCTCGCCCGGCTTCACGCCCTGGGCCAGCAGGTAGGCGACGCGGTAGGTGAGGGTGCGGGTCTTGCCGGAGCCGGCGCCGGCCAGCACCAGCAGCGGGCCGGGCGGCGCCGTGACGGCGGCGTACTGCTCGTCGTTCAGCTGCGCGCGGAAGTCGATCGGCGGAATGCCATCGGGCGGGCGCGGGGCGTCGAGCGAGAGTTCCATGCGGTGCCGCCCACGCTCATGCAAAGCGGAGCGTTTCGCTAGTTGAAAGTTGGGCGGGTGAGAATTGCCTGCAGGGAACCGAGAAAAATGCCGGCGGGCCTGCGTCCGGCCCTCAACTTTCAGCCATCAACTTTCAACCCCGGCGCCGTCCCGGCGCCGGTCACAGCAGCACGAGGTCGTTCCGGTGGATGACCTCGAGGCGCTTGCGGCCGGGGTAGAGCGCGGCGACGGCGGCGCCCTGCTGCCCGGCGAGGGCGGGGATCTCGTCGCTGCCATAGCCGGACTTGCCGCGCGCGAAGACGATGCCGTCGGGTCCGGCGAGGTTTACGATGTCGCCGGCGGCGAACTCGCCCCGGGCGCCCGTGACGCCGACCGCGAGGAGGCTGCGGCCCTGCTCGCGCAGGACGGGGACCGCGCAGGCGTTGACGGAAAGCGTGCCGGTGGGGCGCTGGAAATAGGCGAGCCAGTGTTTCTTGGCCTCGAGGGGGAGGCCGCTCGGGACGAAGAACGTGCCGGGGCCGCGGCCGGCGAGGAGGCGCGCGAGGATCTCGGGCTCGGCGCCGCTGGCGATGAAGACGCCGCAGCCGGACTTGGTGGCGAGCTTCGCGGCGGCGATCTTGCTGATCATGCCGCCGGTGGCGGTCTCGCTGGTGGTGCCGCCGGCCATGGCCTCGATTTCCGGGGTGATGCGCTCGACGACGGGGACGATGGCCTTGGTGCCGCGGAGGTCGACCAGGCCCGGGGCCGTGGACAGGATCACGAGGTGCTGGGCGCCGGTGAGGCTGGCGACGAGGGCGGACAGCGTGTCGTTGTCGCCGAACTTGATCTCGGCGGCGCTGACGGTGTCGTTCTCGTTGATGATGGGGATGGTGCCGTAGCGGATGAGCTGCCGGAGGGTCTCCTGCACCCCGAGGTAGCGGGAGCGCAGCCGGAGGTCGTCATGGGTCAGCAGCACCTGCGCGACCGTGAGCCCGTGCGGGGCGAAGCCGGCCTGCCACGTCTGCATGAGCAGCGACTGGCCGACGGCGGCGCAGGCCTGCTTCTTCGACGTCTCCTTGGGCTTCTTGGCCAGGCGGAGCCGGCCCATGCCGAGGCCGACGGCGCCGGAGGAGACGACGATGACCTCGGTGCCGCGGGCGCGCAGGGCGGCGATCTCGGCGCAGACCGCGGCGATGCGGGCGGTGTTCAGCTCGCCGATGCCGGACGTGAGGACGCCCGTGCCGAGCTTCACGACCACGCGCTTCGGGTGCGGGTTCGAGGAGTGGGGCGAGGAGCTGGCCATGGCAGAGTAGCGCGTAGCGGGCAGCGAGTAGCGAGTTGATGAAGGCTGGTGGCGGACGGTCGGGCGACCGAAGTCGAGGATGGGGATGCTCGCTACTCGCTACCCACTACCCGCTACTTCCACTCAGACGGCCAGCAGGTCCCTCTCCTTGTGCGCGAGATGTTCGCCGATGTCCTTGATCGCCTTGTCGGTCGCGGCCTGGATTTCCTTCTCGAGCCGCTTGGACTCGTCCTCGGGCAGCTTCGCCTTCTTGAGCGTCTCCAGCGCGTCGCGGCGGACGTTGCGCACGTGCACGCGGCCCTCCTCGGCGAGCTTGTGGGCGGTCTTCACGAACTCGAGGCGGCGCTCGCGGCTCATCTCCGGGAGCGGGATGCGGATGAGCTTGCCGTCGACGATCGGGTTGAAGCCGAGGTTGGCCTCCTGGATGCCCTTGGCGATGGCCTTGGTCAGGCCCGCGTCCCAGGGCTGGATCTGGATTAGGCGGGCGTCGGGCGTGCTGATGGCCGCGCACTCCTTGAGGCGCATCATCGAGCCGTAGGCCTCGACCTGCACGCCCTCCACCATGGCGGGCGTGGCCTTGCCGGTGTGGATCGCGCTGAACTCGTGCAGCGTGAAGTCCACGGACTTCTTCATCTTGGTGGCGGCGTCGGTCAGGATGGGATGGCTCATCGGATTTACGGTTTGCGAATTACGATTTAGGTTCGGGGCGGCAGGAGGGCGGGGTGGCCCGCGTTCCTCGAATTTCGAATTTTGACCTGCGGATTTCGCGGCACTCAGTTCTTCACCAGCGTCCCGATCTTCTCCCCGAGGACGGCGCGGCGGATGGCGTGCTCGTCGTGGAGGTTGAAGACCAGGATGGGGACGTTGTTGTCGAGGCAGAGGGAGAACGCGGTCGAGTCCATGACGTTGAGCCGCTGCTTCAGCGCGTCGATGAAGCTGAGCTCATCGTACTTCACCGCGTCGGCGTGCTTCTTCGGGTCCTTGTTGTAGATGCCGTCCACCTTCGTGGCCTTCATGATCACGTCGGCGTGCATCTCGGACGCGCGCAGCGCGGCGGTGGTGTCGGTGGAGAAGTACGGGTTGCCCGTGCCGGCGACGAAGATCACCACGCGGAGCTTCTCGAGGTGCCGGATGGCGCGGCGGAGGATGAACGGCTCGGCGATCTGGTTCATCGGGATGGCGCTCTGGACCCGCGTCGTGACGCCCATCTTCTCGAGGCAGTCCATGAGCGCGAGGCCGTTGATCACGGTCGCGAGCATGCCCATGTAGTCGCCCGTGGTGCGGTCCACGCCGCGCTTCTCGCCGTTGAGCCCGCGGAAGATGTTGCCGCCGCCGATCACCACGCACACCTGCACGCCGAGCTCGTGGATCTCCTTAATCTGCAGGCTGATCTTTTCCAGCGTGGCGGCGTCGATGGGGTCGCCGCTGGCGCCGCGGAGGACCTCGCCGCTGAGCTTGAGGACGATGCGCTGGTATTTCACCCGGGAAGTGGCCGGCTTGGGGGCGTGCATGACGAACAGGAAACGGCACGGCAAAATCCACGTCAACCCTGCGCTGCGCCGGGGCCGGCGCCGCCGGCGGGCGGATTTTGCTCGCGGTGTTAAATAATCACAACAGGGTGTGAGAAACCCACCCCGCGCCCCGTGACGCCCTCCGCCCGCCGGCAGTTCATCTCGGACCACCTCGAGCAGGCGGGCGCGGGCACGTATGACGGGCTGGCGGCGGCCCTGGGGGTCTCGGCCATGACGATCCGGCGGGACCTGGAGGGGCTGGTCGCGGCGGGCCGCGCCATCCGGACGGTCGGCGGCGTGCAGCGCGCGGCCGCGCCCTCCTACCTGCTCGAGACCGCCCTCCATGCGCGGCTCGGCGTGCAGCGCGAGGCCAAGCGCGCCATCGCGCGGCGCGCGCTGGAACTGGTCACCGGCCGGCCGACGCTCTTCCTGGACGGGAGCACGACCTGCCTGGAACTGGCGCGGCTGCTGGCGCGGGAGCGCCAGGGCCTGACGATCGTCACAAACTCGGCGCTGGTCTGCCTGGAGCTGGGGCGGGGCGGCGGCCACGCGGTCACCGGCCTCGGCGGCCGCTATGACCCCGACAGCCTGAGCTTTGTCGGCGCGCCGGCGGAGGACGCGGCCGCGGCGCTGTTCGTGGACCTGGCGTTTGTCAGCACCAAGGGCTTCCTGCCGACGAAGGGCACGTTCGAGTCGGCGCTGCCCAACTTCCGCCTCAAGCAGATCATCGCGCGCCAGTGCGGAAAGCTCGTTCTGCTCGCCGACCACACAAAGTTCGGCCAGCGGGCCCTGAGCAAGGTCCTCGACCCCGCGCAGATCCACACGGTGGTCACGGACCAGCGGCCGCGGCGGCCGGACCTGGCCGCGCTCGCCAAGGCGGGCTGCGCAGTGCTGGTGGCCGCCCCCGCGGCCGGAAAGGCTTCCCATGCCACTTGAATCCATCGCCACGCTGCTGGCGCGCGCCCGGGCGGGCGGCTACGCGCTCGGTTATTTCGAAAGCTGGAACCTGGAGTCGCTGCAGGGCGCCGTGGACGCCGCCGAGGCGGCGCGCTCGCCGATCATCCTGGGCTTCAACGGCGACTTCCTCAGCCGGCCCGGCCGCCTCGCCGCGGAGCGGCTCGACTGGTACGGCGCGCTGGGGCGCGCGGCCGCGATGTCGGCCACCGTGCCGTGCGGCCTGATCTTCAACGAATGCCCGGACGACGCCTGGGTGGGCCGGGCCGCGGACGCGGGCTTCAACCTGGTCATGCCCGCCGACCCGGCCGCGCCGCCCGAGGAGTACCAGCGGCGCGTGGCGGCCCTCGTGCGCCACGCCCACGCGCGGGGCGTCGCGGTCGAGGCCGAGCTGGGCGAACTGCCCTGCGGCGCCGGTGGCGGCGAGGCGGCCGGCGGCGCCATGACCGATCCCGAGGCCGCCGCGCGCTTCGTGGCCGGCACCGGCGTGGACCTCCTTGCGGTGAGCGTGGGCAACGTCCACATCAAGCTCCGCGGCGAGCAGCCGCTCGACCTGCGCCGGCTGGAGGCGATCCGCCGCCGCGTGGACATCCCGCTCGTGCTGCATGGCGGCACCGGCATCGACCAAGCCTCGCTGCGTGCCGCCATCGCGTTGGGCGTGGCCAAGGTCAATTACGGCACCTACCTCAAGCAGCGTTACCTGGCCGCCGTCCGCGCCGCGCTGG
Organism: uncultured Opitutia bacterium; assembly: GCA_903825285.1. Classification (GTDB taxonomy): domain Bacteria; phylum Verrucomicrobiota; class Verrucomicrobiia; order Opitutales; family Opitutaceae; genus Opi-474. Next base: position 58,948 of record CAIJZY010000048.1, read on the forward strand.
CGGTGGACGAGCCCAACCCGCACGAGCTGCTCGGGCTGGGCGGGCCGCGCGACGTGATGGGAATCGGCCGCCGCGCGGTGCGCGACGCCGTGCTGGAGCGCATCGGCAGCCTCGGCGGCAGCGGAAAGGCCTGACCCGTGAACCATCCCGCCGCCCTCGACCTCTCCTCCGACCTGCCGAGCCGTCCAGTGATCGCCAACGCGATCCTGGCCGTGGCCGTGGGCAACCGCGGCACCGTCGCGCGGCCCGCCTTCCACGTGCGCGCCGTGGCCAGCGCGGAGGGCGGCGCGTGGCGGGGTTTGCTGGACGGCGCCGCCGAGGGCGAATTCATCACTTCGCTCGGCGCCCTCGATGCCGACGCGTGCACCGTGCAGCGCATGTCCGACGGCGGCTGGGAGCTCCGGCTGACCGCGTCGGGCGAGGCCTGGACGGCGAGCGAGGTCATCACTGTGCCCGCGGGCGAGGCGCCCATCTGCCGGCGGCAAACGTACACCTTCAATCGCGCCTGCGCCGCGTCCCTGTCGCCCGGCTTCCGGCTCGTGGCCGATCCCGCGGTGCGCTACACCTGCCCGCTGCAGGCCCACGAGCGGCCGCTGGCGGAACTGCGGCCTTTCCGCCCGGCGGTGGACTGGGCGCTACCGTTTCCCTTCCATTTCTGGCACGACGGGCGCCGGGTCGCGATCTACGGCGTGGATCGGACCGCCTCGCGCGGCACACTCGACCTCGCGCCCGAGTCCGGTTGCGGCGCCCGGCTGCGCGTGCATTTTCCCGACACCGCGGTGCAGCCGCCCGGCGGCGTGCCGGCGGCGTCGCCGGGCACCACGGATTTTCGCACGGGCGACACAGTCACGCTCACCGAGGTGATCGCGGTCCGGGCGCTGGCGGCCGGGGACGAGCCCTGGCTCGAGGCGGAACGGTTGGCGGCGGCGCTGCTGCTGCGCACCCCGCCGCGGGCGATGGACGCGGCGGCGGTCGCGGCGGGAATCGCGGCGTTCTACCCGCGCTGCGGCCTCTGGGAGCCCGACGCGCTCGGGCCGGGCCGTGGCTGGTTCAGCAACATGTGGGTACGCACGCAGACCGGGCCGGCGAAGCGGCGCGGCGAGATGAGCGGCTATTTCGACCTCGGGTGGGGCGAGGGCATCGCGGTCGAGATCTGGATGGGCGTGGTGCGGCACTGGCTCCGCACCGGCGACACCGGGTTGCTGTCCTACCTCGACACCATGACCCGCAGCCTCGACTGCTTCCGGCGTCCCGGGGGCCCGGCGGGCGCATACTACGACCGCAGCGACGGCCAACGGTACGGCGACTTCCTGATCGACCATGTGCCGGGCGGACGGATCTGGTCGCACTCGCTCGCGCACACGGGCAGCCAGCTTATCCAGCTTTACCAGCTGGCCCCGGCGTACCCGGATGCGGCAACGCGGCGGGCCTGGCTCGACGCGGCGACCGCGATGGGCGGGTACCTCGCGGGGCTGCAGCGGCCGGACGGCGACCTGCCGGACATCCTCGACGACGCCGACCGCGAGGCGAACCACAAGCCCCACCGCATCGCGGCGCGCGCGGTGGCCTGCGGCCTGTGGGTGCGGCTCGGGACGGTGTCCGGCGACACGGCGTGGCTCGAGCGCGCGCGGCGGCTGGCGGCGTTTCTCGCGCCCGAGATTGGCCGCTACGAGTTCTACAACCAGATGCTCGACGGCATCATCGCGGCGGACCGGGAGTTCGTGGACGGGGAGGCGTCGTGCTACGTGCTCGAGGGACTTGTGCCGCTCTACGCCGCGACCCGCGACCCGGCGGTGCTCGCGCTCTGCCGGAAGGCGGCGGCGTTCGCCTTCGCGTGGACCTATTTCTACGACCTGCCGCACGCGCACCGCGGCGTGGCGCGCGGCGGGCAGTGCTGCCGGATGGACGACTACCCGCTGCTGTACCCGATCGGCCCGGCCAAGGCGATGGAGCCCGTGCTCGCGCTGGCGCGGCTCACCGGCGATCCGCTCTACGCCACGCTCGCGGCGGAGATGGCCGCGTTCATCGGCGCCTGGCAGATCGACGCGCCCGGCGAGCCGTGGCACGGCGGCATGGTCCACGCGCTCGGCCAGTTCTCCGGCCGGCACTGGGGGCCCGACCTCGCCGGGCAGGTGGACACCGGCATGGCCACGGGCAACAGCCTGGCCGCCCTTGAATGCTGGCTGGCGCGCGACGCCTGACCCGACGCTTTTCCCATGGATCTCGAATTCAAGATGCCGGACCTGGCCACGACCGACTCCACCATCAAGGTGATCCGCTGGCTCGCCGTCGCCGGGCAGCCCGTCACCCGCGGCCAGGCGCTGCTCGAGGTGGAGACCGACAAGTCCGCCATGGAGGTGGAGGCGATCGCCACCGGACGGCTGAAGTCCATCCACGCCCAGCCGGGCGACGCGCTCCTCGCCGGCCAGCTCATCGCGGTGATCGAGGTCGAGGGCAGCGCCCCGGCGCCGACTCTCGCGCCCCCGCCGGCCGCGGCCGTGCCTCCGCCCCCGACGGTGCCGGTCGCCGCTCCCGTGATTCCGCGCGCGCCCGCCGGCGGGATGTTTGCCAAGAACCGCGCCGCGGCCCGCCGGCCGGAGACACCCTGAAACCGAGAACTTCCCCATGACCATCGCCCCCGCTGAACTGGAACCCGAACTGGCCGAAGCCTACCGGCAGAGCGCCGACAAAAGCGTCCTCGCGGCGCTCAACCCGAAGATCTTTTTCGGCTATTTCTCCGTGTGCGCGGACCCCTCGCAGGGCCACGGCTTCAACACCACCTTCCCCGGCCTCGACTGGGGCCAGTCCGCCGAGGCGCTGCTCTGGCTCGGCCGGCGGGCGGAGGTGCTCGCCAGCTGGGAGTACGTGAAGACCTTCCTGCGCGAGGACGGGCTGCTGCCGTTCGCGATCGTGCCCGACCAGGCGGGAACCACGACGCAGATGGCGCTGCCGAAGCACACCCAGACGTACCCGTTCACGGTCGCCGCGAATGGCGGCGCGTACTGTCACTGGTTCCCGGGCAACCCGCTGATGATGCTGCCGAACGTCACGTTCCTGCAGATGGCGGACGCGATTTACCACCACACCCGCGACGACGCCTGGCTGGCGGCGCAGCGGCCGATCCTGCGGCGGGTGACGGACTGGATGGCGCAGCAGGTGACGCCGGAGGGGCTCGTGCGCGGCGGTGGCTTCTACATCGAGCGGCCCCCGCGGCTGGAGTTCGACGGCGTGACGCAGTGCTACACGGCGCATGCGTTCCGCCTGGCGGCGGCCCTGGTGGGCGAGCCGGCCTATGCGGCGGTCGCGGACAAGATCACAATGTGCTTCCGCCGCGAGTTCTGGGCGGGGGATCACTGCGTCGAGTACATCAACGGCGAGCGCGGCAAGATCTCGCACCACGGTCTGACCGACGTGGACTGGGCCGCCATCGCCACCGGCGTGGCGACGCCCGAGCAGGTGAAGATCCTCTGGCCGCAGCTGCGCGCGAACGCCGACTTTGTCTACAACGGCATCCCGACCGGCATCTCCACGCGGCCCGAGACGTACGAGGACTGGGAGATGCTGTTCCTCGACCGCCACGACCTGGCCGCGATGGGCCGGGTCTGGTACCTGGAGGCGTGGGCCCGCTCCCGGATGGGCGACCGCGCGGGCCTGCTCGAGTCGCTGCGCCAGGTGGCGCGCGTCGGCAAGGGGGACAACTGGTACTGGCGCGAACGCTACTACTCCGAGCGGAGCGGCGACCTCTGCAGCTATCGCATCAACACGTACTGCGAGTACCCGGCGACGTTCATCCGCGTCGTCCACCGCTTCGTGCTCGGCGCCTGACCGCCATGAGCGCCACCGCCCGGCCATTCTTTTCCGCGTCCGCGGCGCACCTCGCCGGCGACCCGGGCCCGTTGCGGGAGCCCGGGCAGGTGGTGGAGGCCGTCTATCGGCGCGAGGGCCGCCTCAGGTATGCCGCGGAGGATCGCGCGATCGTCGGGCGCAATGGGAAATATTTCAATAATCGCCCGCTCTACTGCGCGGCCAATACCGACGGCGCCGCACTCGCAGGGGATCGCCCGCTGGTGCGACTCATCGCCAAGCCGTTTTTGCACGGCGCTTGGACCCTCGCGATTATTCGCCAGGAGAGGGCCGTCTGGCTGCACGACTTTGCCGAAATCGAGTCGCGCTATCGTTGCGGCAGCATGACCTGGCATTGTGCCGACTCCGCCTTCCCCGGCCTGGAGGTGGCCCTCCGGGTGGTGCCGCTGGCCGAGACCGCCGGCTTCGCCGCGCGGCTGCAGGTGGCCGGTGGACGCGTCGGTGACCAGCTGCTCTGGAGCTTCGGCGGCGCGCGGCGGGAGGAGGGCGACCCGCGGTGGAACTGGGACCCGGTCATGTGCGGCAATCCCGAATTTCGGCGTACCGGCGATCCGCGACGGCCGCTGCTGTTTCAAGGGATGGTCCCCGAATTCAGCGAGGGGAACAAGGCGACGATTGACGGGCCGCACTTTCGGCTGATGGCCACGGCTGACGCCACGCACGTCGTCACCGGAAGGGGCAGCCGGACGGACCAGCTGAAGATCGGCGATGCCGCCGGTTCGACGAATCCCCGGCAGTTGGTGGCCTCGGCTCCGGGCGAGGCGCCCGTGGTTGTCGGCTCCGTTAACCTGGCCGCCCCGCGGGATGAGTGGTTTTTCTCCTGCGAAACCTCCCCAGTCGGCGCGACGTCGCCTGGCCAGGGGATCGCGGATCCTGCTCAGGCATTCGCCGCGGGCGCGGCCTATCTCGGCGAAGTCGAGCGCCTGCAGGTGACGAGCCCGGATGAACGGTTGAATGCCGCGGTCGCGGCCGTCTGCCACGCCGTGGATGGAAACTGCGAGCGCGACACGCACATCTTCCGCCATGGCTGCATGGCCTTTAATTGCCGTTTTGTCGGCTGGCGGGTGATCTGTGGCGCCACGGCGCTCGGCTGGCACGAGCGGGTGCTGGGCAACGCCCGCTACACCATCGGCCTGCAAAAAAAATCCGACCCGGACCGCCTTCACGCCGCCACGAACGAGCAGCATCTGCACATGCACGAGGGCAAGAACTCGCGCATCCACGGCCGCGGCTCGCTCGACCGGGAGTTCATGGTGTACGATGTGCAGTCGCAGTTTTTTGACCAGACCCTCAGCGACTGGCGCGCCACCGCGGACCCGGCGATGGAGCAGCTCCTGCGGCCGGCGCTGGAGCTGCACGTGGAGTGGCTGAAGGACTGTTTCGATCCCGACGACGACGGGCTGTACGAGAGCTACATCAACACGCTCCCCACCGACTCGGTGTGGTATAACGGCGGCGGCAGCGCCGAGGCTTCCGCCTATGCGTTCACCGCGCATCGCGCGGCGGCGGACCTGGCGCGGCGCGCGGGTGATACCGTCGCCCTCGACCGTCATCTGGCTCAGGCGGACAAGATCCAGCGGGCGATGCGCGAGCTCCTCTGGGTGAAGGACCGCGGGCATTTCGGCGCGTATCGCGAGCAGGGCGGCCTCGGCCGGCTCCACACCGACGCCTGGACCTACAGCGTCTTTCTCCCGATTGACGCCGGCCTCACCTCGGCGGAGGAGGCCCTGCAGTCGCTGTATTCCACCGAGTGGGACCTCGAGCGCATACCCCTGCCGTTCGGGGGCGAGCTCTGCCAGCTGTCCAACTGGGTGCCGTGGAAATGGTCGGTCCGCGACATGTTTGGCGGCGACATGTTCGCCCTCGCGCTGGCCTATTTTCAGACCGGACTCGGTGACGCCGGCTACCAGCTGCTGCAGGGCGCGATGCTTGAGGGCGCGTTCGCCAGCGCGGTGCCGGGCGGCTTCAGCCACATCGGGGCGGCGACGGATTTCGGCGACAACGCGCATATGTTCGCGCGCACGGTGGTCGAGGGACTGTACGGCTATGCGCCCGATTACCCGAACAACCGGGTGCTGATCCGCCCGGCATTGCCGACGAGCTGGCCGGCCGCGGCGATTGCCACGCCCGATTTCAGCCTCGATTTTCGCCAGGACGGCGCGACCGACCGCTACCGCCTGATGCTGACGAAGCCCGCCGAGGTCGTTTGCCGCCTTCCCCTCCGGGCCGAGAAAATCCTCCGCGTCACCCTCGACGGGCGTGAAATCACCGGGCGGACCGAGGCTGGCTTCGGTTTCACCGTGCTGGAAATCAAGGCCCCCGCGGGAGTAAGCTTCGAGTTGGCCATCGAGCTGGAGCACCGGGTTCCGCAGAGTGAACCCATCCGCCTCGCGGGCTGCGTGGGTGACAACGTGGTTTTGCAGGTGCCGGGAGGTGCCCCGCAGTCCTGGCGGGACTTGCACGACGTGCTGGAGGGTGCCCGCCCCGACAGTTCCGCCCTCGCTGGTCGGCTGGCAGCGAAGTCCGGGCATCACCTCGTGCTGGCGCATTGCCGCTGCGGGGAGTTGCCCCGCTGGCAGGTCTTCCAGCTGCAGATTACCGATCCCGCCGCCAGTATCGCGCGCCGCGCGCGCACGCCCCGCGAGCCGGTCCCGTCGGCGGGGTGGGAGTGCCTGGACCTCTCGGCGCATTACAACGGCGACGTCCGCACCATCTTCCAGCAGCGCTATCTCTCCCCGCGTCCGGCGACCTGCTCGGTGCGACTGGGCAGCGATGGCTATTCCGCCTGGACGTTTCCCTACTGGAACCTGCACGCGCCAAAGATCGACCTCAGCGCCGTGGCCCAGCTGGCCGACGCGCCCGGCCGGATCATGACCCCCGCGCGCGTGCCCTTCACGCGGTTTGCCGAGGATCGGAACATCGCGTTCACGTCCCGCTGGGACAACTGGCCGACCGCCGTGGAAATTCCGATCCAGCGGAAGGCGTCCACGATCTGGCTGATGGTGTGCGGCACGACCTTCCCGATGCAGACGCGCATCGCCAATGCCGAATTCCGTTTCCGCTACGCCGACGGGCTGGTCGAAAAACTCGAGCTGATCCCGCCGGATAATTTCTGGATGCTCTGCCCATGGGGCGGCGAGGATTACAATTATGCGCATGATGGGTTCTGCCTGCCGCCGGAGCCGCCGCCGCAGGTCCAGCTCGGCGCGAACTGCCGCGCGATGGTGCTCTCGTGGCGGCTGCGCGCCGGCGCACAGCTTGAGAGCGTCACGCTCGAAACCCTGTCCCAGGATGTCGTCATCGGCCTGATGGGCCTGAGCCTGGAGACGACCTGAGTCCATTCGCGCACCGCCATGAGCCAGCCCGACTTTTATTTCACGCTCCTCAACCACTGGAGCTACACCGGCATCGGCTGGAACCTGGGACTCGAGTCCTGCGCGCAGTCCATCACCGACAGCCTCGACATGGCGGACTACGCGCCGAGCGTGAAGACCGGCATCAACCTCGATGCGCTGACCTATGAGTTGGTGGCCGAGTGGTACCCCCACGTGGTGCGCCGACTGCAGCGCTACCTCGATGCGGGCCGCGTTGAGATCGTGGGCGGCACGTTCGGCCAGCCGATGGGCTCGATGGTTTCCGGCGAGTCCAACCTCCGGCAGCTGGCCGTGGGCCAGCAGACCATCCGCCGCGTCCTGGGCCGTCCCGTGGCCGTCTTCCTCGAGGAGGAGGAGATGAGCCATCCGCAGATTCCGCAGCTGCTCGCACTGACGGGCTACCGCTACGCGAGTTTGGCGCAGTGTGACACCTGGGGCCGGCACGGCGCGCCGTGCGTGGAGGAGCCGGTCATCTGGTGGGAGGGCGTGGACGGCACGCGCATGCTCGCGGTCCCGGCCAGCCCGCTGGTGTTCCACCCGCCGATGGTCACGCACGACATCGACTGGCTCTGGAGTGACGCCGGCCGAGCCATGCTCGCGCGGATGGGACGCGACCGGGTGCCACTGGCGCTGAAGTGGACCGAATTCGGCTGGGAGAAGCTGACGGGCAAATCCATCAACAAGTTCGACCCCGAGCTCTTCAAGGTGCTCTCGGCAAAATTCCACGTCGAGTACCTCACGGTCGAGCAGTACCTCGACCGGCAGGCCGCGACGGCCTCGAGCGTGCCAGTGCAGCGGCTGGTGGCGGACGATTTCGCGAAGTTGCTCCCGTGGGGCATCGGCGGCGACCAGATCCGACGGTTCGGCCGCGAGGTCGAGGCGGTGCTGCTGGCCGCCGAGCGGTTCGAGGCGGTGGCCCAGGCGCTGCGGCTCGGCGGCGACGAGGCCGAGACCCTGCGGCGCGCGTGGCGCAACCTGCTCGCGGCGCAAAGCCACGATGTTTCACTCTGCGAATACACGCGTCACCAGGGCGCCACGCCGCCGGTCGATCCGGTGCTCGACGCGCATTTCCAGACCTGGGGCTCGTATGGCTACCGCGCGATGGACGACGCGATGGACGCGGGCCGCGGCGTGCTGCGCCGCGCGCAGGAGGCCATCGCCGGAGCGGTCGCCACGGGCCCGGCCGGCCCCGGCCGCATCGCCGCCGTGGTCTTCAATCCCTGCGGCTTCGCGCGCGACACGCTGATCACGACCGGCACCCTGCAGCTGGAGGAGTTTGGCGGCACCGCGGTGCAGGTGCGCAACGCCGCCGGCGAGCCGGTGCCCGCGCAGCTCCTCACGAGCGAGCGCACGGCGGACGGCCGGCTGGTCTGCGCCGAGGTCGCCTTCCCGGCCCGCGCGCTGCCCTCGGTCGGGTACGAGGCTTTTCGACTGGAGGTCACGAACACCGCGTCCGCCGCGCCGGTCACCGACCTGCGCGTGGACCGCGACGCGCTCGTGCTGGAGAACACCCACGTGCGGGTCGCGCTCGATCCCGTCAGCGGCGCGATCCGCAGCCTGCTTGACCGGCGCAGCGGCCGGGAGCTGCTGCAAGGCGCCGAGCGGCCGTTCCCGACGCTGACCGGCGAGGCCAACGGCTCGTCGCCGCTGGCGCGGCCGCCGCGCACGCCGGTGGAGCCGTACCACACCGCCCGCACCCAGGCGCAGATCGCCTGGCTCGAGACCGGGCCGCTGCGCGCCCGCGTGCGGGCCATGCACCCGGAGACGCGCGGGCTGCGCTTCGAGATCACGGTCACGCTCGCGGCGCAGTCGCCGGACGTGGATGTCCAGGTGCGCGTCTTCCCCGACCTGCCGCCGAAGACCGGCGAGGCGAAGATCAACGGCTGGCAGTTCCCGCTGACGATCGAGGAGGGCTACTGGCTCGAGCTCGTGCCGGCGTTCCCGGTGGCGACCGTGCTCCGCGACTATCCCTTCGGCGCGGAGACCGGCGGCAAGGCGGCGGTCACGGCGCTGACCTGGCTCGACCTGATGGCGGCGGACGGCAGCGGGCTGCTGCTCGTCCACAGCGGCACGCAGTATTTCCAGCGCCGGCCCGACGGCACGTTCGCCAACCTCGTCGTGCGCGAGTGGGAGTCGCATTTCACCGGGGAGTTCGGCTGGCCGCGGACCTGCGTCTACCGCTACGCGCTGCGGCCGCACGGCCCGGGGTTCGCGACCGCGGACCGCGTGCGGACGGCGCAGGCCTTTGACCAGCAACCCCGCTGCGTCGTGACGGCCCCGCACCCCGGCGCGCTGCCGCCGCGCGGCGGCTTCCTCGCGGTCGAGGGCGACGGCGCGGTCCTGTCCGCCTTCCGCCGTCCGGACGCGGGCGATCCCCGCTGCGAGGTCCGGGTGGTCGAGTGCGACGGCCAGGCAGGGAAGGCGCGGCTGGTCACGACGCTGCCATTGACGTCGCGGCAGGCGACGGACGCACTGGGCCGGACCCAGGGCGGGCCGGCGGCCGCGCTGGCGGACGGCTTTACCCTGCGTCCGTGGGAGATCAAAACCCTTACCCTGCATCCATGAACCCGACCCTGTCACCGTCCCCGGCCGCCGCCGCGCTCCTGCGCGGGTCCGACCGGAACATCCTCCTCGGCCTCTACGAGAAGCTCGTGCTCATCCGCGAGTTCGAGGAGCGCGTGAAGTTCCTGTTCCTCGAGGGCACGATGCCCGGCACGATCCACCAGTGCCAGGGCCAGGAGGCCACGGCGGTCGGCGTGTGCGCGGCGCTGCGGTCCGACGACTTCATCACCTCGACCTTCCGCGGCCACGGCCACGCGCTCGCGAAGGGCCTCGGCGTGCAGGAGATGCTCGACGAGCTGTTCGGCGCGTCCACCGGCTGCTGCAAGGGCAAGGGCGGTTCCATGCACATGGGCAACATGGACCGCGGCATGGTGCCCGGCATCGCGATCGTGGCGGGCGGCATCCCGCTGGCCGCCGGCATGGCGCTCGCGTTCAAGCTCCAGCAGCGGCCGCAGGTCGTCGCGTGCTTCTTCGGCGACGGCGCGGTGGCGGAGGGCGCGTTCCACGAGGGCGTGAACATGGCCGCGCTCTGGAACCTGCCGGTCGTGCTGGTCTGCGAGAACAACCTCTACGGCGCCTCGACGCGCATCGACAAGGTGATGAAGAATCCCTGCGTGGCCGACCGCGCGGCGGCGTACGGCTTCCGCGGCGAGACGGTGGACGGCAACGACGTCCTCGCCGTGCTCGCGGCGGCGCAGCGCGCCGTGGCGGAGTGCCGCGCGGGGCAGGGGCCGGTGCTGCTTGAGCTGCTGACCTACCGGCGGACCGGTCACTCGCGCCGCGACGCCTGCCACTACCAGCCGAAGGACGAGCGCGAGGCGTGGTTCGCCCGCGACCCGATCGAGCGCTTCGCCGCGCAATTGGCCGAGCGCGGCGACGTGACCCCGGCGGACCTCGCCGCGATCCGCGCCCGGGTGGAACAGCAGATCGCGGCCGCCGTGGCCGTCGCCCAGCGCGCGCCGCAGCCCACCTTGGCGGACCTCACCACCGACGTGTACGCCTGAATTTGCCCATGAGCACATTACCCCTGACGGAATTGACGGACCCGGAGCGCCGGCTGGCGGCGGCCCAGTATGAACGCGATGGCTTTTTTCTCGCCCCGGCGCTCATCCCGCCGGAGCTGCTCGCCCGCGTGCGGCCGCGGATCGACGCGGTCTACGCCGGCGAGTACGAGACCGGCCGCACGCCCGAGGGCGCCCCGCCCGGCCGCAAGGAGCCGCCGACCTCGCTCGTGAAGATCAACAACGCCCATTGCTCGGACCGCACGATCCACGAGTTTGTCACGCACCCCGCGATCGGCCGCTGGGCGGCGGCGCTGACCGGCAGCAAGTGGGTGCAGGTGTTTGCGACCCAGATGCTGATCAAGCCCCCCGGCAGCCGCGACAACGGCAACGTCGGCTGGCACCAGGACTACGAGTACTGGGACGGTGCGTTCACCGGCGAGGTGTTCACGGCGTGGGCGGCGGTGAGCGACGTCACGGCCGAGTCCGGCCCGATGCGCTTTGTGCCCGGCTCGCAGAACTGGGGCCTGCTGAAGGCCGGCGACTTCTACGGCCGCGACCTCGACGTGGTGAAGCGGCGCCTGCTCGAGAAGAGCGGCGCGACCGAGTGGCGCGAGGTGGCGGCGGTGCTGCCGCCGGGCGGTGTGAGCTTCCACGACAAGCTCACCGTGCACGGCAGCGGTCCCAACCTCGCCGCCGGCCCGCGCGTCAGCTTCGCCATCCACCTCCGCACCGAGCGCTCCGCGCTACGCGATGGCGTGAAGTGGAGCGACATCCCGTTCCTCAACGACCTCGACGACCCCTGGGACAGTCCGGTCTACGGCGAGAAATCCACCTGAACCCATGAAACGACAAGGCATCGCAGAGGCGCTTCGCGACGGCATCGCGGAGGAAATGACCCGGGACCCCAGCGTGTTCTGCATCGGCGAGGATATCGGCGTGCCGGGCGGGTGGGGCGGGGCCTTCACGGTCACGCTCGGGCTCGCGGAGAAATTTCCCGGCCGCATCATCGACACGCCGATCGCCGAGCTGGGCTTCACCGGCGTGGCGGTCGGGGCGGCGATGATGGGCATGCGGCCGATCGCGGACGTGCAGTACGGGGATTTCCTCTTCCTCGCCAGCGACCAGCTGATCAACAACGCCGCCAAGCTCCGCTACATGTCGGGCGGCACCGTGAAGGTGCCCCTCGTGATGCGCGCGCCGATCGGCGCCACGGGCCGCGGCTCGCAGCACGCGCAGAGCATGGAACGCTACTTCACCGGCGTGCCGGGCCTGAAGGTCGTGGCCGTCTCCACCGCCTACGACGCGAAGGGGATGCTCAAGGCCGCGGTGCGCGACGACAACCCGGTGATGATCTTCGAGCACAAGCTGCTCTACGGCTCCAAGGGCGCGCGCGCCGAGCCCGGCGCGGTGGACGCCACCAGCGAGATTCCCGACGACGACTACGTGGTCCCGCTCGACCGCGCGGTCGTCCGCCGCGAGGGCACGCACGTCACGATCCTCGGCTGGCTGCTGATGGCGCACTTCGCGCAGGCCGCGGCCGCCCAGCTCGCCGCCGAGGGCATCGAGGCCGAGGTGATTGATGTCCGCAGCCTGTCCCCGATCGACTACGAGACCATCGGCGCCTCGGTCCGCAAGACCGGCCGCGTCGTCATCGTCGAGGAGGGCCCCAAGACCGGCGGGGTCAGCGCCGAAATCGCCGCCGGCATCATGGAGCACTGCGCCGACAGCCTCCAGGCCCCCGTCACCCGCGTGGCCTCGGCCGATGTGCCGGTGCCGTTCACCCCCATCCTGGAAAACGCCTACCGGCCCGACGTGCCCCGGATCGTCGCCGCCGTGCGGCAGCTGGTGGGGAGCTGAATCCGAAACGAATCGGATTCCAATTCGTGCCCATAAGCGCAAATTAGCGGTTCCTCTTCCCATGATCACCAAAGTCGAACTCAAGCAGCGTCAGGATGAGGCGTTCGCCTTCTTTCGGAAGGCCGGCCTCGTCATCACCCCCGCCGAACACGCACAGATCGAGGTCGCCGACTTCGGGCTGAGCGAGTTCACGCGCACGGGCCTGGGCGTGCTGGTCTACGTCAACACGCTTCGCTGCTGCGCGAAGGAACTCGCGATGTGGCCGCGCCAGACGTGCCCGGAACACCGCCATCCCAATGTCCGCGGGCAACCCGGCAAGGAGGAGACGTTCCGCTGCCGCTGGGGCCGCGTCTACCTCTATGTCGAGGGCGCGCCGGCCGCGGCGCCGCACTGCCGCCCGCCCGCGGGCCGCGAGGCGGCCTACACGGTCTGGCACGAGGTCGTGCTGCAGCCGGGCGAGCAGTACACCATCCAGCCGAACACCAAGCACTGGTTCCAGGCCGGCGACGAGGGCGCGGTGGTGTCCGAGTTCTCCACCCACAGCACGGACGAGAACGACGTCTTCACCGACTCCGCCATTGGCCGCGAAACCAAGATTCTCTGATCCGACCGACTGATCGATCTCCGCATGAGCTCCCCGAAGCAACGCGCCGTACACTACACGCTGAGCACGCACTGGGACCGCGAGTGGCGCGAGCCCTTCGCGGCCATCCGCTACGAGCTGGTCGGCACGCTCGACCGGGTCATCGCGGGCCTGGAGGACGGGCGGCTCAAGGGGCCGTTCATCATGGACGGACAGTCGGTGCCGATCGACGACTACCTGGAGATCCGCCCGGAGCACCGGACGCGCGTCGAGCAGCTGGTGCGCGACGGGAGGATCATCGTCGGGCCGTGGTACTCGATGCCCGACGAGTTCACCGTCTCGGGCGAGTCGCTGGTCCGCAACCTCCTCGTCGGCCGGCAGGGCGCGCGCGCCCTCGGCGGGCAGCCCTCAGGCGCCGGCTACGTGCCCGACATGTTCGGCCATACCAGCCAGCTGCCGCAGATCTTCGCGGGCTTCGGCATCGCCGCCGGCTACCTCTGGCGCGGGCTCAACCTGCAGAAGCGGAATTTTCGCTGGCGCGGCGCGGACGGCACCGAGCTGCCCTGCCACAAGTTCGGCAACGTCGGCTACGGCACGTACCAGCACCAGGTCAGCCGCGGCCACGAGCACGACCGCAAGGTCGAGGACCACCCGGCGGAATACGCCCGGCGCCTGCGCGAGTACCTCGACCAGGAGGCGGCGGCCACCGAGGTGGACGCGATCCTGCTCCACGACTCCTGCGATCATCAGGAATGGAACGACCGGCTCTACGCGCTCCTGCTGGCCGAGGCCGCGAAGCTGCGAAAGTACCGCATCGTCCACACCAGTCTCGACGAGTACCTCAAGGAGCTCGTCGTCCAGCGCGAGCGCATCACGACCCTGCTCGAGGGCGAGCTGCGCGTGGCCGGCCGCGAGCACACGCTCCCGGTCGTCGAGGCCTATTGCAACCAGTGGGTCATCCCCGGCGTGCTTTCCAGCCGCGTGCGGCTGAAGCAGGCGAACATGGCGTGCCAGACGCTGCTCTGCCACTGGGCCGAGCCGTTCGCCGCGTTCGCGTCGGCTGCGGTCGGCGCCGAGTTTGCCCCGGGCTTCCTCGACTACTCGTGGCGCATGCTGATGCAGAATCACGCGCACGACTCGATCGACGGCTGCAGCCAGGATCAGATCCACAAGGACATGGCTTACCGCTTCGACCAGGTCCGTCTCACCGCCGACAAGCTCCTCGTCGAGGCCACCAGCCGCGTCGCGGCGAGCGTCCCGGGCGCGCTCACCGCGGATGAGCTGCGCGTCACGGTCTTCAACCCGCTGCTGCGGGAGTTTTCCGGCGTCACCGAGGTCACGCTCGAGATCCCGACGACCTGGGGCATGTTCAACGAGTTCTTCGGCTTCGAGCCCAAGCCGGGCTTCACGATCCACGACGCCACCGGCCGCGAGCTGCCGTACCAGCGCCTCGGCCAGACGAACAACCGCCTGCGCCAGCGGCTGCGCCCGACGAAGTTTCCCGAGGCGGTCAACAGCCACCACGTCCCGGTCGCGCTGGCCGTCACGATCCCCGCGCAGGGCTACACGACGCTCACCGTCCGCGCCGTCCCCGCGGGCCAGCCCACGCGCCATCCCGAGGTGCCCGGCCTTGCCACCAGCGAGCGCGGCATGGCCAACGAGCACCTCGCGGTCGAGATCGAGGCGAACGGCACGCTGACCCTCACTGACCGCCACACGGGCCGCAGTTACGCGCGGCTGCTCACGTTCGAGGACCGCGCGGACATCGGCGACGGCTGGTATCACGGCGTCGCGATCAACGACCAGGTCTTCGCCTCCACCGCCTGCCGCGCGGATGTCGCGCTGGTGCACAACGGCCCGCAACTGGCGACCTTCCGCGTCCGCACGACGATGCTGGTGCCGGAGGACTTCCGCGCCGACGGCATGGTGCGGTCCGACCGCCTCATCCCACTCGTGCTCGACAGCCTCGTCAGCCTGCGCCCGGGGCAGCGCTTCCTCGACATCCGCACCACGGTGGACAACCAGGCGTGCGATCACCGGGTGCGCGTGCTGTTCCCGAGCGGGGCGAAGGCGGACACCTTCCTCACCGACACGGCCTTTGACGTCGTCGAGCGGCCGATCGCGCTGCCGGCGGACAACCACGAGTACCGCGAACTGAACGTTGAGACGGTGCCGCAGCAGAGCTGGACCGCGGTGCACGACGCGAAGTCGGGCCTGGCGGTCATCGCCGACGGACTCCTGGAGACGGCGGTGCGCGACACGGCGGAGCGGCCGGTGGCGCTGACGCTGTTCCGCAGCACGCGGCGCACGGTGTTCACCGACGGCGAGCCCGACGGCCAGATGCGCGGGGCGATGAGCTTCCACTATTATGTGATGCCGCTGGCGGGCGCGCCGGACCGGACGGAACTCTGCGAACTCGGCCAGCGGATCGCCGCGGGCCTGCGCGCGGTGCAGCTGCGCGCGGCGGATGTCGCGGTCTACCGCATGGCGCGGAAGCTCCCGGCCACCGGCGGCTTCCTCGCGCTGGAGGGCCCGGCGGTGGTCACGAGCGCACGGGCCGTCGGCGCGGCGCTCGAGGTGCGCATGTTCAACCCCGGCACGAAGAAGATCGCGTCCACGCTCCGCGTCGCCGGGGCCGGCACGGCCCTGCGCGCCCGGCGGGTGAACTTCGAGGGCCAGACGCTCAGCGAGCTCCCCACCAGGGCCGGCGCGGTGCCCATGACGCTCAAGCCCAAGGAAATCCTCACGGTCAGCCTGGCGGGCTGGACCCGCTAGGGGGGTGCGAGATTGGGTGGTCCTCCGGCTTCGCGCGCTTCGCGAACTTTGCGGTTAAACCTGACCTAGGATTTACCACGAAGGCCACGAAGCGCACGAAGGAGGCATTCCAACTCCCATCGCTGCGCCCAACGCGCGGCTTGATTAAGGGCGAATCACGGTTCTATTGCCCTCCATGCATTTTCTCGACCTGAATGAGTCCCAGATCCTCGCCCTGGCGGTCACGGCGGAGGAGGAGGACAGCCGCATCTACCGCGACTTCGCCGAATCGCTGCGCAAGGACTTTCCCTCGACCGCGGACCTGTTTGCCAAGATGGCCGACGAGGAGGACGGACACCGTCGCCGCCTGATCGAGATGTACCAGTCCCGGTTCGGGCAGCACATCCCGCTCATCCGGCGGCAGGACGTGAAGGGCTTCCTCGTGCGCAAGTCCACCTGGATCACCCGCACGCTGCGGCCCGAGCAGATGCGCGAGGAGGCGGCGATGATGGAGATCCAGGCGTGCCGGTTCTACGAGGCGGCGGCGCCGCGGGCGAAGGATGCGGGCGTGCGCAAGCTGCTCGGCGACCTCGCCCACGAGGAGCGCAAGCATGAGGCCACCGCCGGCGACATCACCGAGGCCCAGTCCGCGTCCGGCGAGCTCGACCACGAGGATATCGCCGCGCGCCGGCTGTTTGTGCTGCGGTTTGTCCAGCCGGGCCTGGCCGGGCTGATGGACGGCTCCGTCTCGACCCTCGCCCCGCTGTTCGCGGCGGCGTTCGCGACGAACAACACGGTGGAGACCTTCAAGGTCGGCCTCGCGGCGTCGGTCGGCGCGGGCATCAGCATGGGCTTTGCCGAGGCGCTGTCGGACGACGGCAAGCTCAGCGGCCGCGGCGCGCCCGGGCTGCGCGGCGTGGTCTGCGGCCTCATGACCGCCATCGGCGGCATCGGCCACACGCTGCCGTACCTGATCCATGACTTCCGCCTCGCGACCTCGATCGCGCTGGCCGTGGTGGCGGCGGAGCTCGCGGTCATTTCCTGGCTGCGCCGGCGCTACATGGACACCCCGCTCCTCTCCGCGATCTTCCAGGTCGTGGTCGGCGGCGTGCTGGTCTTCCTCGCCGGGTGGGCGATCGGCTCCGGCTGAGCGGCATTTGCCTTGCTGGCCAAGGGTTGCGCGGGGGCGGCAGTCCGTCCTTCCTGTCCGGGTCGATTGACGCTATGGTTCCCCCCGGCATGACCTCGCGCCTCCTCTGGCTTCCCCTGCTGCTGGTGTGCACCGTCGCGCTTGCGGATCCGCCGCGCATCCGCATCGGCGTCGAGAACAACTCCGAGCCGATCTCGTTTCTCGACGCGGATGGCCGTCCGACGGGCTTCTCGGCGGAGCTCATCCACGAGATGGGCCGCCGCGGATCGTTCCAGCCGGAGCTCGTGACCGGGTCGTGGAGCTACATCCTCCAGGAATACCAGCACGGCTCCATTGATGCGCTGGCCAACGTCACGATCACGGAGGACCGCAAGGCGACGATGGATTTTTCCATCTCCCACGCCTACCTCCACGGCATCGTGTTCGTCCGCCGCGACCACGCGGCCGTGCAGAAGTCGGCGGACCTCGCCGGCCTGACCGTCGGCGCGCTCCGCGGCAGCGTGGCGTACCTCACGGCGGAGGCGCACCCCGAGTGGCACGTGACGCTGAAGGCCTATCCCTCGACGGCGGCGGCGCTCGCGGCCACGGACCGCGGGGAGTGCGACGCGGCGCTGTTCCTGCTGCCGCTGCAGACGGGGACGGACAACCACGGGCTGCGCAGCGACTTCGTGGACGACATCGTGTTCCGGTTCCACTTTGCGGTCCACCGCGGCGACCGCGAGACGCTCGGCCTGCTGAACGAGGCGCTGGCGGAGGTCCGGCACAACGGCGAGTTCGACCGCGTCTGGCGGAAGTGGATCGGCCCGATCGAGCCGCACCCGATCCTGCTCGCCGATCTCCGGCCCTACATGATCCCGCTGGCGCTGGTCCTCGCCGCCATGGCCGTGCTCTTCTGGTGGCAGCGCCACATGCTCGCCCGTGTCTCGGCCCAGGCCCGCGCGCTGCTGGAGAGCGAGGAGCGGTTCCGCTCGACCTTCGACAACGCCGGCACCGGCATGGCGCTGGTGCATCCCTCCGGGCGCGTGCTCCGGTCCAACCCGATCCTCCAGCGCATGCTCGGCTACAGCGCGGCGGAGCTCGAGCAGCGCACGTTCGTGGACCTCACCTTCCGCGAGGACGTCGAGCGCGACCTCGCCCAGTACCAGGAGCTGCTGGCGGGGAAGCGCGAGTCGTACCAGATCGAGAAGCGCTATCTCCGGAAGGACGGCCGCCTGATCTGGGGCCACGTCACCGTCTCGGTCGTCAAGGGGCCCGACGGCGCGGCGCTATACGCCGTGGGGATGGTGGAGGACATCACCGAGCACAAGCGGACCCAGGACGCGCTGCATCTCAGCCAGGAGCGGCTGCAGGCCATCCTCGACCACAGCCCGGCGCTGATCTACGTGAAGAACCTCGAGGGCCGCTACCTGCTCACGAACCGCCTCTTCAACGAGAAATTCAAGCTCAGCGGCGCGAGCATCATCGGCCTGACCATCCGCGACCTCGTGCCGGCGGAGGAGGCGGCGCTGCGCGAGAGCCACGACCACCACGTGATCGAGAAGGGCGCGCCCGTCACGATGGAGGAGCGCACCGAGGAGAACGGCCTGGCCAAGACCTACCTCGCGGTGAAGTTCCCGCTCCGCGACGCCCAGGGCCGGGTCTACGCACTCGGCGGCGTGGACACCGACATCACCGAGTACCAGCAGCTCCAGACGCAGTTCATCCAGGCGCAGAAGATGGATGCCTTCGGCCAGCTGGCCGGCGGGGTGGCGCACGACTTCAACAACATCCTCGCGGTGCTGATGATCCAGCTGAGCCTGCTGGCGCACGAGAGCACGCTGCCCGAGCCGGTCGTGACCAAGCTCAAGGGCCTGGAGGAGCTCACCCAGCGCGCCGCGCGGCTCACGCGCCAGCTGCTCATGTTCAGCCGGCGCGAGGCCACGTCGATGCAGGTGATGGACCTCAATCAGGCGCTGGTGGACGAGTTCAAGATGCTCAGCCGCATCCTCGGCGAGCACATCGAGATCTCCTTCCGGAACCGCGGCCTGCCGGTGTGGATCCACGCCGACGCGGGCATGATGGACCAGGTGGTGATGAACCTCTGCGTCAACGCCCGCGATGCCATGCCCAACGGCGGGCAGCTGGTGGTCGAGACCGAGCTGGTCACGATCCCCTCCGGCGCCGCCACCGAGACGCGCCGCGCCGGCACGTTTGTCTGCCTGACCGTGGCCGACACGGGCGTGGGCATGGACGCCGCCACGCTCAAGCGGATCTTCGAGCCGTTCTTCACCACGAAGGAGGTCGGCAAGGGCACGGGCCTCGGGCTCGCAACCGTCTACGGGATCGTCAAGCAGCACGGCGGCTGGGTCGAGGTGGACAGCCTCGTGGGCCGCGGCAGCACCTTCCGGGTCTACCTGCCCGCGGTGCCCGGCCCGCAGGCGGCCTCGGCGTCGCAGGTGCCGGCGGACATCCCCGGCGGCCGGGAGCGCATCCTGATCGTGGAGGACGACGCGGCGGTGCGGGATGTCTCCGCCATCTGCCTGGAGCAGGCGGGTTACGCGGTGGTGGGGACGGCCAACGCGCTTGAGGGCCTCGCCAAATGGGAGGAGCACGGCCAGCGCTTCGACCTGCTGCTCACCGACATGGTCATGCCCGGTGGCATGAGCGGTCTCAAGCTCGCGCAGCTGCTGAAGGAGATGAAGCCCGGGCTGAAGGTGATCATCGTGAGCGGCTACTCGCCGGAGGCCTCCGACTCGAAGTCCCCCTTCACCGAGGTCGGCACCTACCTTTCCAAACCCATCGACCGCACCACGCTGCTGACGACGGTCCGCCGGCTCCTCGATGAACGGTAGGCCGCCTGAGCTACTTCGTGCGCTTCGTGACCTGCGTGGTCAGCCCTAACATGGGTTTTCCACCGCAAGGGCCGCGAAGTGCGGCAAGGCGGTCTTGGGGGCTCGGTGCTTGGCGGGCTTCGCGCTCTTGGCGGTGACCCCAACGCCACGGAGCGAACCACGAAGCGCACCTAGAACACGAAGGGGACTGCATGGGTCCGAACCCAATCCCCCGCGACGGCGTCGAGCCAGTCGCAGGCTCGCATCACGGCCAAACCTCGTACACCTCGACCAATCCCTGTCCGGTGCCCTGGTTTTTGCCGGAGAGGACCGCGGTGTAGATCCCGGGAGGAAGCGTCACGAGCAGCGCGGCGTCGGCGCTGCCGTGGTCCAGCGCGAACGCGCCGACCTGCGTGAACACCGGGACGAGAGTCGCGCTCCAGTTGTCGTTCCCGTTGATGCGCGCGCCGGCGCTGTCGTAGAGGTCGAGCACCGGGTCCGCGAGAAAACCGCCAACCTTGAACTGCGCCAGGCCCGGACCGATGCCGCGGATGAGCACGCGCTTCGTGCCCGTGCCGGCGATCACGAAGCCCACGATCAGGACATCGTTGCCCGTGCCGACCTGGTTGCGCGCCGAGATGTCCACCAACCGCACCGCGTAATCCACCTGCGCGTCGTATACCTCGACCAGCGCCGTGCCGTTGCCCGTGCCGGACACGATCGCCGAGTGCAGCTGGTCGAGCGTCGCCACCGTGGCCACGTCCCGGCTGCCCACCGCGAACGGCGATGCGCCGAGCGAGGAAAACAGCGTGCCCAGGCTGGGATCCCAGCCGGTGGACCGCCCAAGCAGCCGGCTGGACTGGTCGTAGAGATCAAGCTGGGGGTCGGGAATCCCGGTCAGACCCAGGTTGAGCGCCGTCAGCGCCGGTCCCGCCACGCGGAGCAGCAGCGGCTTGGGACCGTTGGTCACGAATCCGGGAATCACCTGCTGGCCGGGCGCGAGGGCCGTGCGGACGGACAGCGCCGACAACACCGACGTCGGCAGCTGCCCGGCGCTGACCACCGTGAGCGTCGCCGCCGCGCACGTGATCGAGCCCGCGGCGTTCGTGACCGTCACGGTGTAGCTGCCCGCGTCGGCGCTGGCCACCGCGCCGAGGGTGAAGCTCGCGGCGGTTGCGCCGCCGACCGCAACGCCATTGTGGCTCCACTGGTAGGTGAACGGCGGCGTCCCTCCCGGAGTCACGGTGAAGGTGACGCTGCCGCCGGCCTGCGCCGTGGCGTTCTGCGGTGGTGACACGATGGTCGGCGGCGCGGCGCTGACGGTGAGCGTCGCGGCGGCGCTGGTGACGAAGCCCGCGCTGTTGCTGACCGTGACGGCGTAGCTGCCGGAATCCGCGGGCTGCGCGGCGGCGAGCGTGTACGTGGCCGCGGTCGCGCCCGCGAGAGGTGTCCCGTTGCGCAGCCACTGGTAGCTGAACGGCGAGGTGCCGCTGACCAAGACGGTAAAGCCCGCCCCGGCGCCGGCGACGACCGTGACCGGCTGCGGCGGCGTGGTGATGGCGGGTGCGACGGCCAGGACGGTGACGGTGAGCGTGGCGGCGGCGCTCGTGACGCTCCCGGCGGCGTTCGTGATTACCACGTCGTAGCTGCCCGTGTCGGCGGCCTGTGCGGCGGGGATCGTGTAGCCGGCCGAGGTGGCGCCGCCGATCGCCGCGCCGTTCTTCCGCCACTGGTAGGTGAACGGGGCCGTGCCGCCCGCCGCCACGCTAAACGTGACACCGCCGCCGGCCAGCACCGTGGCGTTTTGGGGCGCGGTGAGGATGGTCGGGGGCGTGGCGCTGACCGTCAGGCCGGCCGCCGCGCTTGTGGCCGAGCCGGCGCCGTTGGTCACCGTCACGGTGTAGGCCCCGGCATCGGTCAGCTGCGCGCTGGCCAGCACGTAGCTCGCCGCCGTCGCGCCGAAGATCGGCGCGCCGTTCAGCTGCCACTGATAGGTGAACGGGGCCGTGCCGCCTGCGGTCACGCTGAACGTGACCCCGGCTCCCACCAGCACGGAGGCGCTCGCTGGCGGGATCGTGATGGTGGGTGCAATCGTGAGCGCGGTGACGGTCAGCGTGGCGGGCGAGCTCGTGGCGTTCCCGGCGCTGTTGCCGATGCTGACGGTGTAATTGGCTGCGTCGGCCGCCTGGGCGCTCGCGATCGTGTAGCTCGACGTGGTGGCGCCGCCGATGGCCGAGCCGTTCTTGAACCACTGGTAGGTGAACGGCGTGGTCCCGCTTGCCGCGACGCTGAAAGCTGCCGGCGAACCCGCGGTGACGGACAGCCCCGCGGGTGGGGAGGTGATCGTCGGGGCGATGGCGTTGACGACCAGCACGGCCGCCGCACTGGTGGCCGAGCCCACGCCGTTGGTGACCACGACCGTGTAACTGCCGGCGTCCGCGAGCGCCACCGAGGCAATCGCGTAGGTGGCCGACGTGGCGCCGCCGATGGGCGTGCCGTTTCGCGACCACTGGTAGGTGAGCGGCGCGGTGCCGGTCGCGGCGACCGAGAAGCTCACGCCCGATCCGACCGTGACCGTGGCGCCCGTCGGCGGGGTGGTGATGCTCGGCGCGGTCGGAGCGAGGGCCACGGCCAGCGTCGCCGGCACGCTCGTGGCCGAGCCGGCGCTGTTCGAGACCGTCGCGGTGTAGTCGCCGGCGTCCGCGAGCGCCACCGAGGCGATCGCGTAGGTGGCCGACGTGGCGCCGCCGATGGGCGTGCCGTTTCGCGACCACTGGTAGGTGAGCGGCGCGGTGCCGCTGGCGGCGACGGTGAAGCTCACGCTAGCGCCGGTGAGCACCGAGGCGCCGGTCGGCTGGGTCGTGATCGCCGGCGGGGCGGCGGTGACGGTGAGCGTGGCGTTGCCGCTGATGGCGCTGCCGGCGGAATTGGAGACCACGACCGAGTAGGTGCCGGCGTCGGAGGGCTGCGTGGACGCGATCGCGTAGGTGGCCGAGGTGGCGCCGCCGATGTTGGTCCCGTTCTTGCGCCACTGGTAGCCGAGCGGCGCCGTGCCGGTGGCGGTGACGCCGAAGTTCGCCGTCGTGCCCGCGACCACCGTGGCGTTCTGCGGCTGCGCGGTGATGGACGGAGCGCCGGCGCCGGTGACCGTCAGCGTGGCAACGTTGCTGCGCGTGGCGCCGAGGGCGTTGGTGATGTAGATCGTGTAGGCGCCGGCGTTGCTCGGCTGGATGTTCGAGAGCGTGAGGGTCGCGCTGTTCGCCCCCGCGACGTTCACGCCATACAATTCCCATTGGTACGTCAGTGGTGCAGTGCCCGCGGCAACGACCGTGAACATTACGGTAGAGCCAGCGGCGGAACTGACGCTCTGCGGCTGGGTCGTGACGCTCGGCGGTTGTCCGACGGTGAGGGTGGCGATGTTGCTGATGGTGCTGCCGGCGGTGTTTGTCACCACGCAGCGCACCTGGTCGCCACTCATCGGCAGCGTGAGGGCGCTGAGCGTGAGGCCGGCGGACTGCGCGCCGCTCACGCCGACGCCGTTCGCGAGGTCGGTCCACGTGCCCGAGCCGAACGACTGCCGCTGCCACTGGTACGTGAAATAGCCGTAGCTCGTCGGCGGGCCGGCGACCGCGATGCTGAAACTCGCCGCGCTGTTGACGCTCACGGTCTTGTCGGCCGGCTGGGCCGTGAACACCGGCCCCGACTCGTTCACCACGAGCGCGGCCGCGGTGCTGGTGGCCGTGCCGGCGGAGTTCGTGGCAAGGCAGAGGAACTGGTCGCCGTTCATCGCCGTGCTGCTCGTGACCGACAGCGTGGCCGTGGTTGAGCCGTTGTACGCCCCGCCGTCCGCCAGCTGCGTCCACGTGCTGGTGCGGGCCGGCATGCGGTACCACTGGTAGGTGAACGTCGCCGGCGTCCCCGTTGCCGCCACTGAGAACGCCGCCACCGCGCCCGACAGCACCGTCTGCGTCAGCGGCTGCGTCGTGATCGACGTCGCGGTCACGGGCCGGTGCACCTCGACGACGAAATGCGCGAACGCCACCTTGCCGGCGGCGTTGGCGGCCTTGAGCGTGTAGAAATGCACGCCGTCGGGCAGGGCGGACACCGTGACCGACCCGGCGCCGACCGCGCCCTGCGCCGTGGCCGGTACGACCGAGACCGTCGGCGCGGGCCCGGCGGGATCCGCGGCGGTGAAGCTCACCACCGCGTTGCCGTCGGCGGACGTCACGTAGCCGGTGGTCACCGCAAGGGTGGGCGTCGTGTTGCCGTCGAGGTCGGCGAGGCGGGCGTCCACCGTCGCCTTGTAATGCGCGTCCACCAGGAACGGCGTCTGGAACCGGTAATGGACCGGGTCGATGACCTCGCCGGTGGTGAACTGTACGATGGACTGCTCGACCGCCTGATAGACCGAGTTCACTTCGGCGAGGTCGCGGGCGACATAGACGAAGCCCAGGTGAAAATGTTTGGGCGACGACGTGTAGTCGGGGCTGCGCGCGCCGTAGCGCGCCACCAGTGCCGCGTGGTCGTACGTCTCCAGCGTCGTGTAGCTCACGGTGCCGTCGGCGTTATACGTCGGGTTGAGCACGCCGCCCGCGCCGTTCGACGGGCCGTTGAGCACGTAGGTGGTCGGGAACGACTCCCGCACGCCCATCAGGTAGAGCTCCTGCTCGGAGAACGTCTCGTAGTCGTTGCTCTGGAGGTTGTCCACGCGCTGGTAGCGGAAGCCGTGGACCGGGTCGCCGTAGATCTTGTCGAGCGTCGCGCCGCCATCGGGCGAGTAGACCGCGCCCAGCTGGCAGTCCACGGTCGAGTTGGCGACCCAGTGCCCATTGGCGAGGATGCCCGGGCCGACGCCGCTGACGCTGTTGAAGACCTGCGCGCCCCAGGCGTGGCCGAGCTCGTGGTCGTAGACGGCGAGCGCGGGGACCTGGACGAACCCGCCGAGGTTGTAGCGGCAGAAATCCACCGTCGCGAACGACTGCGGCGCGCCGGCCGTGCCCGGCTCATTGATGCCGTTGGCCTTGAAGATCCGGTCGATGTAGTTCGGCACCGGCGATGCGCCTGTGGCGGCAATGTAGCAGATCGAGAAGTACGTGCCGGGAAAAGCGGTCGTGAGCGTGTCGTAGTAGCCGCTGAGCCGCGTGAACGGTCCGCCGAAGAGGTCATTGTACGCCGTGGTCGGCACGGCCCAGGTCACGGAGGCATCAATGACGAACAGGCAGTGCTCCGTCTGGTACGTCGTGGCGTTGAGCTGCACGAGGGGGGTCGTGGCGGCCGCCCGCGGCGCGAGCAGGGCAATCCCGGCCAGCGCGAGCACGGTGCGCAGCCCCAACGCCGTCGTGCGCCAGGTCGGGCTCGACGTCTCGGATTGCGGGGCGGGGCGGGCTGGCGCGGGGTTCAAAGCGGGGATTCTTTAATGCTTAGTATTTGCATTAACAATTGCACCCAAATTCGCGGATTTTCCGCGAATGCCGCGGATGAGTGCGGTTGCAGACCATCAAACCGATTCACCACGAAAGGCACGAAACACCCGGAAACGGAAACAGGCTTGGTGCTTCCCGCGGAATACTCGAAACATACGGAAACTGAAATTCCGCGGGCCAGCGCCCGGATCTTGTCGAAGGGGCCTGCTCGCAGCCTGCCGAAGGGTCTCTTGCTTACTCCCGATTGTGCCGATAGGATCAATGCAACGGCCTCGTCCTGTGGCGTGGTCCCCTATGAAACCCGCACGCACCTCTTCCCAGGGTTTCACCATCGTCGAGATCATGATTGTCGTGACGATCATCGGACTGCTGGCGGCGATGGCGCTGCCGGCATTCGACCGGATCCGGCGTTCGGCGCAGGACCGCGCGGTGCTGAACAACGCCCGCCAGCTCTCCTCGGCCGCGGACCAGTACTACCTCGAGACCGGCATGTCCTCCGTCACGCTCGGCGATCTCGTCGGCTCCGCGAATTTTGTGAAGACGCTCAACCTCGTCGCGAACGAGACGTACCCCGACGGCTTCACCCAGGGCGTGACCATCACCGTCGTCGGCATCGCCGGCGCGCGCACGATCACCTACGGACCGTAGGGCGGGGATTTGGTTAATCGCGTCCTCGCGCTTAATCCTCACCTTAGGCCACCAAGCAAGCAGCCTTGCCCGCCTCATGGTCGCGCCCCAGCTTTCCGCCCATGAGCGATCCGGCCTCTGATCCCTTGGCGCAAGCCTCGCGCGCGCCGGACGACTCCGCCTTCGAGCAGTTCTGGGCCGACCTGCACACGCCGAACTGGGCGGACAAGTCCCCCGCCGCGCAGCGCCGCGTCGCCTGGTGGCGCGAGGCGCGCTTCGGCATGTTCGTCCACTGGGATCCCTCCAGCCTTGCCGCCAGCGAGATCAGCTGGAGCAAGCAGTTCTACGCCGACACCGGCGAACACCTGCGTGACAACCCCCGGCCGAGTCCGGAGCTCCACCACATCCACGAGCACCGCATGTGGCTGGACTGGTTCAAGCCGGCCGTCCCGCGCGAGGTCTACGACCACCTCCACCGCTCATTTTACCCGGGCATGTTCGACGCTGACCAATTCGTCGCCACCGCCAAGCAGGCCGGGATGAAGTACCTTGTGCAGGTTTCGAAGCACCACAACGGCTTCTGCATGTGGGACACGAAGTTCACCGACCACCAGGTGATGAACACGCCGTTCCACCGCGACATCCTCGGCGAGATGTCCCGCGCCTGCGACCGCGCCGGGATCAAGTTCGGCGTCTATTACTCGCAGCGCGACTGGCACCATCCCGACTACGGGCCCGAGCGCATGACGAAGTACAACGCGTACCTCTTCAACCAGGTCCAGGAGTTGCTCACTCTCTACCCGAACATCGCGCTGCTCTTCTTCGACTGCGAGCAGTACTACCCGTGGGAGATGTGGGACGGGAAGGAGCTCTTCCGCATGATCCACCGGCTGCGCCCGGACATCCTCGTCAACGACCGCTGCGGCGTGCCCGGCGACTTCGAGACGCCGGAGCAGGGGGTCGGGGCGTACAACCGCGCGCGCCATTGGGAATCGTGCATGACCTTCACGGGTTTCTGGTCGTGGCATGGGTTTCAGGCGCCGGTGATTCCGTATGAGGAGTGCCTGCGCCTGCTCGTGCGCTGTGCGGGCGGCGACGGCAATCTCCTGATGAACGTCGGCCCGCTGCCCACGGGACAGATTGATCCGCGCGAGTCCGACCGCCTGCAGCGCGTGGGGGCATGGCTCGCGCACCACGGCGAGAGCATCTACGGCACGCGCGGCGGGCCGTGGCTGCCCGGGGACTACGGCGTGACGACGAGCCGGGGTCGCACGATTTATGTGCACGTGCTCCAGTGGCCCGAGGGCGAGCTGCGCTTCCCGCCGCTGTCCGGCCGTATCCGCACGGCGCGCGTGTTGTCCGGCGGATCGGCGGCCTGCGAGCAGACGGACGCCGGCGTGAAAATTTCCGTGGCCGCGCAGGATCGCATTTTGCCGGACACCGTGGTCGTGCTCGAGCTGGAGCCTGGCGCCGGGGTGGGGTGAACCATGAAGCGCACGGAGTGAGCGGAGATCGGATGGGTGGTTTTCTTAAGCGCGAAGGCGCGATGACGCTAAGTGCCGGCGCATGGATGTTCTGGAGGTGGGGCGACCCGCGTTCGAAGTCCTGCTTACCATTGTCACCGCGAACCGCCTGGCTGGCACCGGGCCTGGGCGGTCAGGCTGGGCGTTCAAACCCACCGGCGTCCGGCGAAATTGCTTGTCACTTTCGGGCGGCAACCCGTAAATCCCGGCCCTCGTTTCCCTCACGAGACCGATCTTTTTGCCGAGCTAGCTCAGTTGGTAGAGCAACGCTTTCGTAAAGCGTGGGTCGTCGGTTCAAATCCGATGCTCGGCTCCATTCTGCCCCTCGCCGCGGTTGACGCGGCGAGGGGAGTTGAAGGTTGAAAGCTGAGGGTTGAAAGACGGAGTACTTAATCCGGCGCCGGGACACTTGGCGCGCGGCGGCTGGTTGGGAGTTCCCATCAGTCCTGGGCAGGTCACTTGAGGGCGATCTTGTCGTCCGGGCGTGATAGGACTCGCTTGGCGGAGGATAAATCCCTGAAATGATCCCCCCATGCCTTGGACAGTTACAATTCCGGAGCAGGTTGCCTACGTGGAAGCCACCATTTCGGGCAAACTATCCGTGGAAGATTTGTTCGGTTCGTTCGATGCCTCGCTTTCGGCGGCGCAATCGTCGGGTCGGAAGCTGTTGCTGGCTGACCTTTCGAATTTTGGAGGTGGGCCGAGCATTCTGGACCTGATGGAGCTGGCCGAGAAGCGGCACATGGATCCCGAGCGGAGATTTTCGCGCATTGCCATGGTCATGCCGCCAATCGAATCCGCGGCCAAATTGGTGTTGTTCTCGGAAACGGCGTTCGCGAACCAGGGCATGAAGTCGAATTCCTTTGCCGAACGTTCGCTCGCGGTGGCATGGCTGGATAGCGAGTGGAAAGCCCTGAAGATCGCCGCCGGCGAATAGCGCCAGGCCTGGCCGCGGTGCTGGGCGCTTCGACCTGCTCGCGCAGCCGGCAGGTCAGTTGTGCGCGATCTTGTCGTCCGGGAGGCCGCCTTGGAGTTTGCGGCGCAGGCGGAGCGACTCGATTTCGGTTCGCAGCTGGCGGTTGAAGAGCTCGAGCCGGCGCTGAACGCTGAGGGTCTCGAGGAGCTTCTGTTTCAGCGCGCGGTTGTCGCAGAGACTGAAGGCGGCGAGGTCAATGAAGGTCTCGGGGTCCTCCACCGTGCGGAGGAAGTCGGTCATCTCGGCCGACATGGGCGCGCCGAACTTTCGCTTCAGCCCGAGGAGCCGGGCGAGCTCCGTGCGCAGGCGCGCGGCCTCGGCGGCGTCCGGCACGGGCTCGCTGGCGAGGGCACGGATGCGGACCCGGCGGTAGGGGTCGTCGGGGAGCACCTCGAGGAACTCGACGCGGCAGAGGCCCTGCAGGAGCAGGTTGGACGTGCCGTTGTCGTTTTTCTGGCAGGCGCGGACGATGCCGACGGTGGCGATGAGGTGCGGGGGCTCGAACTGGCCGGGATCGGCGGCGAGCTTCGGGTTGAGGCCCGTCACGGCGAAGAGCCGGTTGCTCTCGAGGACGTCCTTGAGCATCTGCCGGTAGCGCGGCTCAAAAATGTGCAGGGGCATCATCGCCTGGGGGAAGAAGGTCACGTCCGGCAGCGTCATGACCGGCACGACGTCCGGCAGCGTGATCTCCATTTCCATGCGCGTCACGCTAGGCGGGCGGGTAGGGTTTTCAACTCCCCGGGTTGGGTCACCACGAAATCCACGAAACACACGATGGAAAGACCTTCAGACAGGGGCCCACGGAATCCACGGATCACAGGGAAGCATCCTCCCGGACCGAAATGCATGGTCGTGCGGACCGAGTTTCGCCGCTTGTCCTGCTGTCCAGCAGATGGAGAATTTCCCAGGCGTTTCCGTGACCTCCGTGGATTCCGAGGACACACGTGTGCGTGGGCTTTCGTGGGTTTCGCGTGTTTCGTGGTGACCCGCCCATCCGACCAGGTGTGACACGGGTGTGACACGGCGGGGGCGAACGGGGGCTAAATTGGGCAATTGTGGCATGAATTTGGGCTCTTTCAGAGGGGCCTAAAAGTGTGACAAATCTTTTAAAGCGCTCGGTGTTAATACTTACTGGCACTTGTAAAATCGAGGCACGCGCACTGCTTAGGTATGAGTCCTTATGAGCAAAATTTTAGGCATCGATCTCGGCACAACCAACTCATGCATGGCCGTCATGGAAGGTGGCGAGCCGGTGGTTATCCCCAACGCCGAAGGTGCCCGTACGACTCCGTCAGTCGTCGCCTTCACCAAGACCGGCGAGCGCCTGGTCGGCCAGGCGGCGAAGCGCCAGGCGGTCACGAACCCGCGCAACACGGTGTTCTCCTCAAAGCGGCTGATCGGCCGCAAGTTCACCGAAGTCACGGTCGAGGCGAAGAACATGCCGTTCAAGGTCGTCGAGGGGAAGAACGGCGACGCCTACATCGAGGTCCAGGTCGGTGACAAGACCGAGCAGTTCGCGCCGCAGCAGATCTCGGCGTTCGTGCTCGGCAAGCTCAAGGCGGACGCCGAGGCGTTCCTGGGCGAGAAGATCACGCAGGCCGTGATCACCGTCCCCGCGTATTTCAACGACTCGCAGCGGCAGGCCACGAAGGACGCCGGCAAGATCGCCGGGCTCGACGTGCTCCGCATAATCAACGAGCCGACGGCCGCGTCGCTCGCCTACGGCCTCGACAAGAAGAAGGACGAGAAGATCGCGGTGTTCGACCTCGGCGGCGGCACGTTTGACGTTTCCGTGCTCGAGATCGGCGACGGCGTCTTCGAGGTGAAGGCGACCAACGGCGACACCCACCTCGGCGGCGACAACTGGGACGACGCCATCATCGGCTGGCTCGTGGACGCCTTCAAGAAGGAGAACGGCATTGATCTCCGGAAGGACCCGATGGCCCTCCAGCGCCTGAAGGAAGAGGCCGAGAAGGCCAAGATCGCGCTTTCGTCCACGCAGACCGTGGACATCAACCTCCCGTTCATCACGGCGGACGCGTCCGGCCCGAAGCACCTTAACGTGCAGCTCAGCCGCGCGAAGATGGAGCAGATCTGCGACTCGCTGTTCGAGCGCTGCATCCAGCCGTTCAAGAACTGCCTCAAGGACGCGGACCTCAGTTCCGCGCAGATTGACGAGCTCGTGCTCGTCGGCGGCATGACCCGCATGCCCAAGGTCGTGGACATCGCCAAGAACCTCGGCGGCAAGCCCCCGCACCAGGGCGTGAACCCCGATGAGGTCGTCGCCGTCGGCGCGGCCATCCAGGGCGGCGTGCTCAAGGGCGACGTGCGCGACGTGCTCCTGCTGGACGTCACCCCGCTGACGCTCGGCATCATGACGGCCGGCGATGTCGCCACGCCGATGATCCCGCGCAACACGACGATTCCGTCGAAGAAGACCCAGATTTTCTCCACCTACAGCGACAACCAGCCGGGCGTCGAGATCGTCGTCCTCCAGGGCGAGCGCTCGATGGCGAAGGACAACAAGACCCTCGGCACGTTCAAGCTCGATGGCATCCCGCCGGCGCCGCGCGGCACCCCGCAGATCGAGGTGACGTTCGACATCGATGCGAACGGCATCCTGCACGTGTCGGCCAAGGACCTCGGCACCGGCAAGGACCAGAAGATCACCATCCAGGGCTCGTCCGGCCTGTCGAAGGACGAGGTCGAGAAGATGACGAAGGACGCCGAGCTGCACGCCGAGGAGGACCGCAAGCGCAAGGAGGCGGTCGAGGCGAAGAACCAGCTCGACAGCACCATCTACCAGCTCGAGAAGACCCTCAAGGAGGCCGGCGACAAGATCCCGGCCGACAAGAAGTCCAAGATCGAGACGGCGATTGCCGACGCGAAGAAGGACCTCGAGAGCAACGACGGCCCGCGCATGAAGGCCGCGATGGAGAAGCTCTCCGCCGTCGGCGGCGAGCTCTACGCCGAGGCCCAGAAGGCGGCCCAGGCCGCCGGCGCGGCCGGCGCCCCCGGCGGCGAGGCCGGCCCGGCCGAGGCGGCGGGCGCCAAGAAGGCCGAGAAGAAGGCCGACGTGGTCGATGCCGACTTCGAGGTCGTCGACGAGGACAAGAACAAGAAATAACTTTCCCCTTGGCGCGCCAGTCGCGGATCCCGCGGCGGGCGCGCTTTGTTGAAAACCCAATAACCACCCTTCAACCCAAACCCACACAATATGGCTAACGTCAAAATCAAGCCCATCGGTGATCGTGTTCTCGTCGAACACATCGAGGAAAAAGAGCAGGTCCGCGGAGGCATCATCATCCCGGACAGCGCCAAAGAAAAGCCCCAGGAGGCCAAGGTCATTGCCCTTGGCACGGGGAAGAAAGATGAAAACGGCAAGCTCACGCCCTTCGAGGTGAAGGTCGGCGACACCGTGCTCATCAGCAAGTACGGCGGCACCGAGGTGAAGCTGGGCGAGAAGAAGTACACGCTCGTCCGCGAGGACGACATCCTGGGCGTCATCGGCTGATCCGCCCCCAACCCGAAACCAACTAATCTTAATTCATCATCATGGCTGCCAAACAACTCATCTTCGACGAGGCCGCTCGTCAGAAAATCCTCAAGGGCGTCGAGCTCCTCTCGCGCGCCGTCAAAGTCACGCTCGGACCGAAGGGCCGCAATGTCGTCATCGACAAGAAATTCGGCTCGCCGACCGTCACCAAGGACGGCGTCACCGTCGCCAAGGAAATCGAACTGCCGGACGCCTATGAGAACATCGGCGCCCAGCTCGTGAAGGAGGTCGCCTCCAAGACGTCCGACGCCGCGGGCGACGGCACCACCACCGCCACCGTGCTCGCCGAGGGCATCTACCGCGAGGGCCTCAAGAGCGTCACCGCCGGCGCCAACCCGGTCTACCTCAAGCGCGGCATCGACAAGGCCGTCACGGCCGCCGTCGCCGAGCTCGCCAAGATCTCCAAGAAGGTGAACGACACCGAGGAGATCCGCCAGGTCGCGACCGTGTCCGCCAACTGGGACACCGAGATCGGCGGCAAGATCGCCGAGGCCATGGACAAGGTCGGCAAGGACGGCACCATCACCGTCGAGGAGTCCAAGTCCATCGACACCACCCTCGACGTCGTCGAGGGCATGGAGTTCGACAAGGGCTACCTGTCCGCCTACTTCGCGACCAACGCGGAGAGCCAGCAGGCCATCCTCGAGGACGCCTACGTCCTCATCCACGAGAAGAAGATCTCCAACCTGCAGGAGTTCCTCCCGATCCTCCAGACCACCGCCAAGACCGGCAAGCCGCTCCTGATCATCGCCGAGGAGGTCGAGGGCGAGGCCCTCGCGGTAG
>CAIJZY010000049.1 GCA_903825285.1 uncultured Opitutia bacterium
CACGCCCCACTCGTAGATCGGCACCTCGAGCGGCAGCGCGACCCAGGGCTTGCCGAAGACCGGCGTCTCGTAGCGCAGCGAGAAGTTGTCCTGCTGGTCGATGTAATACGTCACCAGCGCCGTCTGCGTCTGCCGGAACTCATGGCCGGGGAGAAAGGCGGACTTCCAGTTGAAGGTGGCAAAGTAGACGTGCGCGATCAGGGCGGCGCAGAAGATCCCGATTAGGAGCCAGGTTTCGCGACGTGAGGGGGTGGGGGCGTCCATGGGGGGAAAATCAGCCGAAATAAGCTTCCCGCGCCATGGCCACGTGGGTCGGCAGCGCCACGCGGGCATCATAGAA
The DNA here is from genome assembly GCA_903825285.1 of uncultured Opitutia bacterium. Lineage (GTDB taxonomy): Bacteria > Verrucomicrobiota > Verrucomicrobiia > Opitutales > Opitutaceae > Opi-474. The sequence continues at coordinate 341 of CAIJZY010000049.1, forward strand.
GCGCGACATGCGGGCGAAGGCCATGGACGCCATCTTGTCTTCATGGGCGAAGAATTTGTCCAGCCCGGCCTTCAGGGCCGCGGCGAGCTTGTGGTAATCGCCCGCGGGGATGAGGTAGGCCTCGTCGTTGTTCACCAGCATCTCCGGGATGCCGTTGACGTTCGTGCTGATGATCGGGACGCGGAACGAGGCCGACTCGAGCAGCACGCGGGGGAACGACTCCTCGAAGCTCGTGCAGACGAAAATGTCGGCCAGCCGGTACCAGTCGTAGATGTCGATGGTCTCGGGGAACAGCCGGGTGTTCTTCAGCTCCATCAGGGCGATGTCCTGCTCGATGGACTCGAGGTAGAGGCCCTCGCGGGCGCCAACCATGAGGAACTCGATCCGGCCCTGGTCGGCGAACGACGCGCCGTGCTGCTTCATCAGCTGGTCGATGGCGCGGATGTAGACGTGCTGGCCCTTGCGCTGGCAGACGGAGCCGATGTTGACGACCAGCGTGGCGTCGGGGTCGAGGCCGTACTTTTTCCGCAGCGCACGGCGGTCGTGCGCGGCGGCGAACCGCTCGATGCGCTCGATGTCCACCCAGCTGGCGAGCGTGCGGAAGTTGTCGTTCGTGTTCAGCTCCTCGTGGATCTGGCGCGTGGCCTGGGCGGTGAAGATGACGCGCCCGGCCTCCTTGATGGCCTGCTCGATCAGCGGCACCACCTCCGGCGCGGCGAGGCTGTGCTCGGTGAAGAACTTCCGCGGCGTGTTGCTCTCGTGGATGTAGAGCGCGGTCGGTTTGCCCAGCGCCTGGCCGAAGAAGACGACCCAGTACGCCAGCATGGTGTTGCCGACGATGAGGTCGATGTCGTCCCAGCGCAGGCCGGCGGCGAACTTCCGGAGCCGGGCCTGGAACTCCGCGGCGTTCGGGGCCTTGATGAAGTCGTCCACGGCCAGCAGCTCGACCGGCAGGCCGGCGTCCTCGAACTTCTTCCGCAGCGGCCCCTCGACGGGCGAGAACACGCGCACGTCCCAGCCGGCCTTCTCCGCCAGGTAGCGGGCGTACTCGAAGATGAACAGCGGGGCGCCCTCGAGGTTGAGGTTGTGGGTGACGACGGCGACGCGGAGCTTCAGCGGGCGGCGGGCGTGGCGGTGGTCGTTGGCGTTGAGCTTGAAGCTCGAGGTGCCGTAGTCGACGACCTCGCTGATGTAGGGATCGCGGAAGTTCGGGTACCGCTGGACGAAAGCGAGGTGCTCCTTCTCCGTGTAGGTGTTGCCGCGCGTGGCGCTGCCGAGGTGGACGAGCGTGGCCTGGGGCGAATAGACGGTGCGGAAACCGGCGCGGGCGGCACGCAGGCAGTAGTCCACGTCGTTGTACGCGACCTGGAAGTCGCGCTCGTCGAAGCCGCCGAGCTGGCGGTAGAGGTCGGTGCGCGTGAGGAGGCATGCGCCGGTCACGGCGGCGACGTTGCGGGCGGCGTGCGAGAGGAAGAGGTAGCCGAAGTCGTCCTTCGGCTGGCCGAAGAACACGGCGTGGGCCAGGCCGCCCTGCGGGCTGACCCAGATGCCGGCGTGGTTGAGCGTCTCGTCGGGATGGATCAGCCGGGCGCCGACAACACCCACGCCCGTCACCGTCGTCCAGCCCACCAGGTCCTCGAGCCAGCCGGGCTCGCGGGCCTCGATGTCGTTGTTGAGGTGGAGCACGAGCGGCGTCGTGGCGGCGGCGGTGCCGAGGTTGACGAGGCGCGAGTAGTTGAAGGGCGCGGTGGTGTTCCCGGTGCGCAGGACGCGGCAGGGCAGCCCGGGCCGGGCCTCGAGCTCGGCCAGCAGCGCCAGCGCCGCCGGCTCCGTCGAGCCGTCGTCCACGATGACGAGCGCGGCGTGCGCCCAGTTGACCGTGCGCTCGAGCGAGGCGACGCAGGCGCGGAGGAGCTCGGGGCGGTTCTTCGTCGGGATGACGATGGTCACCGGGTTCGCCGCGAGGAGGGCCGCGTCCCACTTCAGCTGGTGGAGGCAGAGCGCGTGGTCCTTCATCAGCGGCGGCAGGAATGCGGACGCGCGCAGGCCGCGGCGCTGGACGCTGTCGTCGATGGCGCGGCGGGCGGCGTCAAAGAGGTAGCCCTTCTGGTCGCCCTTGCTCGCGGTGCTCTGGGCGTGCGCGCGCCAGTGGTAGCCGATGTAGGGGACGTGGAGGATGCGCTCGGGACGCATGCGCTCCGTGCAGCGCAGGATGAGGTCGATGTCCTGCGCGCCCTCGTAGCCGAGGCGCAGGCGGCCGGCGTCCTCGACGATCTGCCGGCGGATGACGGTGAGATGGTGCGTGTAGTTGTGCGTCAGCGCCATCTCGGGGCTCCAGTCGCCCTTCAGCTGGGGGTCAAAGCGGCGCCCGGCCTCGTCGATCTTGTCCTCGTCGGTGTAGACCATCTCCGCGTCGGGCCGCGCGGCGATCGCCTCGGCGACATGGAAGAGGGCGTCGGCCGGGAGGACGTCGTCGTGGTCCAGGAACGCCACGAAGTCCCCCGTCGCGAGGTCGAGGGCGGAGTTGGTCGCGGCGGAGATGTGGCCGTTCTGCGGCCGGAAGGTAAACTTGATGCGCGGGTCCTTTTTTGCGGCGTCCGCGAGCATCCGCCGCACGTGGCCCTGGGGCGAGGCGTCGTCGGCGACGCACAGTTCCCAGTTGGGGTAGAACTGGCCGGTGACGGAGGCGAGCAGCTCCGCGAGGAAGGGCGCCGGCGTGTTGTAGGTCGGCACCACGATGCTGATGCGCGGCCCGGCCTTCGCCAGGGCGGCCGCCTCGCGCTGGAGGTACGTGGCGAGACGGGGGGTCAGCCGGTTGTGGTTCGTCCAGAGCGTGTAGGGATCCTGCTGCTGCCACGGGGTCGGCGGGGCGGCCTTGGCGGCGCGGCGGATCATCTTCTCGGCCAGCTTGGCGCGGGTGAGGCGCACCTCGCGCCAGAAGCCGGGCCAGCTCTCCATGACGTAGTCCCCGGCGAGCGCGCCGCGCACGAAGGCCCAGACGGTGCGCGCGAACTTGCCCTCGTGGTAGATCGCGATCGGGCCCGAGTTCTCGTCAATTTTGTTGAGGAACAGCCGCTTGGAGCGGAGCAGCTGGCGCGGGCCGTCGGGATACTCGACGAAGATCTTGAGGCAGGCCGGGCTGAAGTTCTCCGGCCGCACGTCCACCAGGCCGTAGAAGGCGGAGCGCAGCGCCTGGGGCCACGCCGGGTTGTGGCGCAGGACGTCCTCGCGCTCCTTGCCCCAGATGAGGCGGTTCTCGTTCACGGCGCCGATGGTGGCGACAAGCCGCGAGATCGTGCGGCTCATTGAGAAGGCCCAGCCGCTGACGCGGAATTTCTCGTAGTGGGCGTTGACCCAGTCCTGCGGCAGATCGAGGAACGCGACGAGGTCGTTCTCCGGCCACATGGTCGTGGAGTTGACCGTGATCTCGCCGAGCACGCGCGCGGCCTCGCGCATCATCACGGCATGCGGCTCGTAGTGGAAATGCCGGTAGAGGTAGTAGAGGCTCTCGCCGACGAGCTCGGTGCGCAGGACGGGCTTGGGCCGGCGGGCGGGCAGCTCGGTGCCGGCGGTCTCGATCTCGGCGCGGTAGAACTCGGCCCAGGCGTTGCCGGGCCGCAGGGCCTCAAGGGTCAGCGTGCGGGCGCCGAGCCAGGGCCGGACGGTGACGCGGAAGCCGGAGCGCCGCGCGACGAGACCGCCCTTGAAGAACTCCTCCAGGTCGGGCCGGTCCAGGCCCATGATGCCATAGGTGACCACGCCATCGAGCAGGGCGCGCACGTCGGTAAGCTCCTCGCCGTTCTTCGCATGGACCCAGCCCCGGATGTCGATCGTCTGGCTGGTGACATGCCACGACGCCGGTTGGTCGATGAAGGTGTGAAAAGAGGCGGGCTCGGACATTAAAGGGCTAAGCTGAGCCCAGCGTCCGGACGGGGTAAAGCATGGTTTTCGCAGGGCGCGCCGGAACCCCGGCCCGCGCCGCCCGTCCGGTCAGCGGACCTGGACGCGGCTCCAGTACGCCCAGTCGCACGCCGAGTTGTTGGCGGGCCCGGGCAGGGTGCGTAAGAGCAGCTTTCCCTGGATCGGAGTGGTGCTGTCCAGGCTCCAGGCCTGGAAGCCGCGGTCCGCCGCGACCGTGCCGGGCCGCAGCCAGCGATAGAAGAGCCGCTGGCGTGTGCCGTCGGGCTGCACGGCGACGATCTCGAACTCGACGCCATCGGAGCCGTTGTACCCGTCGGGCTTCATGCCGAACTCGATGGCGACGTGGCGCGCGCCGGGTGGCGGGGTCAGTTCAATCTCCGTCGGGGCGTGCGCAAAGAACCCTACGTGACCATCGACCTTCTCGGCCGTGGGGTAAATGCCGAAGGGCAGGGTGACCTTGTCGGGCAGGGGACTAAAGCCGGGGAACATGCCGTGGTCCTGCAGCTGTCCGAGCCAGTAGGTCGCGCCCGGCAGGGGACCGGCTCGCGGGACCGGCTCCGAATAAAGCTGGATCCCTTCGAGCGGAAGTCCCCGGAGGGCGTCCAGCGCCCCGGCCAGCATGTCCTGACGCAGGTGCACGCTGTATTCGCCGGTCTGGAAAAAGGGTGTCTCGGCCATCCCGAGCTCCTTCAGCCAGTGGAGGTGGCTCGCGCCGTCGGGCTGCCCGCGGTAGAGGAGCACGGCCGCGATCCGCTCCGGCCGGACGCGGCGGATCGCCTCGCGGATGACGGTGTCGTCGTGGACGTAGCGGTCGGGCACCAGCATGGCGCGCCGGTGGCTGTAGTAGGCCAGCACGGGGTTCCAGTTCAGGCCGAAGCCGGCGAGCACATCATCGGGCTGGGTGACCCGCGCAATGGCCAGGGCGAGCTCGGGCGGGCCGCCGGCCGCGCGGGCCTGCGGCTCGTAGTACTTCTGGAGATAACCGGAAAATTGCGTGAGCAGCACCAGCCCGACCACGCCGTAGCGGCCCAGCGGCGGAACCTGCGGGTCCTCCATCAGGGACCGGAGCGGCAGGGCGAGGAGCAGGAGGAAAAACAGTCCGCTGGAGTAGAGATAGTAGTCGTGGACGAAATAGAGGTTCGTGAATGCAAGCGGGCCGGCCATGGCGATCAGCAGGATCGCCGCGAACCGCCGGCCGTTCCCGCGGAGGAAGAGCAGCAGCAGGACCGCCAGGACAATAAGGGAGGTGCTGGGGAACAGCGCGCGCTCGAGCTGCACGCCAAACTGCCGCCAGAAGCCGGGATCGAGGCGCTGCGCGAGCGGGCCGTAGGTCCAGTCATGCAGCTCCGACGACACCAGCATCGTGCCGAGCACGTTGTGCCGCTTGACCGCGTCGGAGTAGTGGACCCACCACGTCGCCGCCAACACGCCGGGCCCGGCGGCCACGGCCGCGCGGATCAGCAGGGTGCGCCACTCCGCGCGCCGCGACCACAGGGCGACGAGCGTGAGGGCGGCGGCCGGGGCGAGGTAGACGGCATAGGTCGTGACCTTGGCCAGGCCCGCGGCGCAGCCGAGCAGCGCCGCCGCCGCGAGGGCGGGCCCGCGGCCGGATCCGAGGCCGGCGTGGAAGAAATTCAGGAACCACAGCGCCAGGCAGAAGGCCGTGGACTCGATCAGGAAGGCGCGGGAAAAGAACTGGTAGACCGGGCAGGTCAGCACCAGCGCGAGGAAGAGCCAGCGCTGGGCGGGCGGCACCTGCAGCCGGCGGAGAATGAGCCAGAGCGCCGGCAGGGCGGCGTAGAAAAACGCCAGGGAGACGGCGCGCCCGGCCTGGTCCACGGGCAGCCCTGTCACCCGGCAAAGCCCGGCGACGGCCGCCTGGTAGATTGGGAACTCGAGCGGGATCGACCAGGGCGGCCCCATGATCGGCGTCACGTAGTCGAGCCGGAACCCATCGCGGAGCATGTACTCCACGGACATGGCCGTCTGCGTCTGGCGGAACGGGTGGGTGTCGAGCAGCGCGTTGTTCCAGCCGGCCCGGGCGAACCAGAGGCTGGCGAGCAGGACGACCAGGAAGATCGCCAGGCAGGCGGCAGGCTCGCGGGATCGGTTGAGGCTGGGGGCGGACATCGGGGACGGGCGTTAGTGCGCGGCGCGGCGGATGCCCTCGGCGAGGGAGACGGTGGGATTCCAGTCCACCGCGGCGCGGAGCTTGGCGTTGTCGAGCAGGCTGTCGTGGACGTCCCACGCGTTGGCGGGGACATGGACGATCTTGATCTTCCGGCCGAGCGTCTCCTCCACGTGGGCGATGACCTCGTTGACGGTGTGCGACTCGCCGTGGCAGACGTTGAAGACCCCCTGGGGTCGGACCTGGAGAATCTGTCCGAGGGCCGCCGTGAAGTCAGTGTGGTAAAGGAAATTCTTGCGGGCGGTGCCATCTCCCCAGACGGAAAAAGGTGTGCCGGTGCGGGCGCTGTTGAGCAGGAAGGGCACGATGCCCTGCGGCTGGCGCATGGGCGCGGGAAAACCGTAGGGGTTCGAGATGCGCAGGATGGTGTAGGCGAGGCCGGCGCGCGCGGCGGTGTCCTCGATCAGGCGCTCGGCGAGCAACTTGGCCCGGCCGTAGCAGCCGATCGGCGCGCAGTCATCGCTCTCCCGGCTGGGCCGATTATCGCGGGCGTTGCCGTAGACCGCGCCGCCCGACGAGAAGAAGATGAAGTGCGGCCGCCGGCCGGCCGGCCGGGCCGCGACGGCGGCGAGGAGGTTGCGCAGGTACGGCAGGTCCTGCTGCTCCTCCGCGCCCGGCTGCCGCTCGGACGTGGCGGGCAGGGTGCTCCAGGCCAGGTGCAGCACCGCGTCGGCCCCGGCCAGCGCGCCGGGCTCCGTCAGGCCGGCGAGCGGAAGAAAGCCGTCGCCGCCCTGCCGGGAGAACAGCGTCACCACCTGCGCCGGGGCGCGGAAATGCGCGACGATCAGCGCGGCGAGGCGGCCACGCCCGCCAGTGACGAACAGTCGTTGCGGGGTCGGTGCGGACATGAAGCTACGACGTTGCCAGCGTGCGGTAGAAATTGGCAAGCGCCTCCGCGCTGCGCCGCCAGCTGAAGTGCTGCGCGGCGAACGCCGCGGCCCCGCGGCCGAGCCGTTCGGCCAGCGCCGGGTCGGCGCGCAGCGCCCGCACGGCCCCGGCGATGCCCGCGGCGTCGGCCCGGTCGAGCACATAGGCGTCGAGGCCGTGGCGGACCAGCGTGCCGAGGTTGGTGCGCGGCAGCACCACCGGCCGGCCGAGCGCGAAAAACTCGGGGAGCTTCGAGGGGAACCGGTAGTCGTTGAACTCGTCGGGCCCGCCGGGCTGCACGAAGATGTCGGCCAGCGCCATCAGCGCGGGCAGGTGCCGGTGATGCGGGATCTGGCCCAGCTCGAGCACATAGGGGGCGACGGCCGTGGCGAGCGGCTCCTGCAGGGGCACGCGGTCGTGGCCGGTGCGGATCAGGGTGACGCGCTCCCCGGCGCGGTTGAGCTCGGCGACCGCCGCGTACAGCTCACGCACTTCGGCGGCGTTCGCGGCGTGGACGTTGCCGTGGTAGAAGAGCACCGTCTCGCCCCGTGCGGCGTCGAGCACGCGGCGGAACGCATCGGGCCGCGGCCGCGGATAAAAATGCCGGGCATCGGCTGCCGGCGGGAGGATGAGGCAGGCCTTGCCGGCGGGGACGAACTCGCGGAGGCGCTCGGTGATGACCGTGATGCCGTCGGCCGCCGCGAGGAAGGCGCGGCTGCGGTGCGGGTGCGAGAGACCGGGGGGCACGAGCCGGTCGAGCGCGTTGTCGTCCAGTCGGTCGAGGTCCGCGAACTCGCGCCCGAGCGTGAGGGCGAGGAGGTGCTGCTCGTTGTCCTCCAGGTGCACGATCACCCGCGCGCCATGGCGCGCGCGCAGCTGTTCAGTCACAACGCGCACGTTCTCGCGGCAGGTCCAGGCGTGGATGACGTCCGGCCCGCGGCCGTCGGGGAAGGTCACGCCGCGCTCCGCCTCGGCAAATGTCAGGCCGCGAAACGCCGGGCGGTCGTGCAGGGCGAGCGTCTCCGGGTCGTGGGTCACGGCGACCGCGCAGGCATGGCCGGAGGCGGCGAGCTCGTTGGCGAGGGCGGCGACATGGAGCGCGCTGTTCGAGGCGAACGTGCCGTGCAGCACGAAGAGCAGGTTCAGGGGCCGGTCCGCGCGATTCGGGGCGGGTGGGGCGGACGGCATGGCCGCGCCGGGGACGTCCAGTCCAACGCGGGGAACGGTGAGGTCGAGGTTGGCGGCGTGGTTCTCGTCGGTAGCGACGCTGAACGAGACCTTGGTTGACGCGATGGCGATACACCCACTGGCCAGCCGGGCCCGCACCCGGACGGGACCGTGTCCGGCCACGAGGAAATCCTGGCTGCGGAAGCCGGCGCGGCCGGCGTGGGACACGCCGGGAAACAGCGCGGCCACGTCGTCGCGCTTCCGGCCGACGTCGCAGGCGATCTCCCGGTGCCCATAGCGCAGCGTGAGCTCCGTGATCGGCTCGTCCACATCCAAGGCCCAGCCGCCGACCTTCACGCGGTCGCGCAGCAGGCCTTCGGAGATGGGCTCGTCCATCACCGCGGCGAACGGCCGGGGCTCGACCGCAACGGTGAGCTGGCGGCAGCACTGCCACGTGCCGTCGGGGCGCTGGGCCTCGAGGGTGGCGGCGTGGACGCCGACGGGCAGCGGTCCCGTCAGGATGAAGCCACAGCGCACGGCGGCGGGGTGCGAGGGAAAGAGGGTGGGCACGTCCGCGCGGGCGGTGCGCTCAGTGAGCGGCACGACGCCGGCGGCGGTGGCGAGGCGGACGGGCGGCGGCTCGGGCAGCTCCTCCGCGAGGCACCAGCCCTGGACGCGGACCTCGTGCGCGAAGGCGTGGAGCGGGCGCGGCGTCTCGATCTCGGCGTGGAGCCGGAGGGCGGCGGACGAGCTCATGGCTGCTTGCCGCGGAAGAGGCGCTCGAGCGAGCGCAGCCCGGCGGTCCAACGCCAGCTGCGCGAGGACTTCAGGCGGCGCAGGTCGGCGTCGAGCTGCGTGAGGCGCTGCTCGCGGTCGGCCGCGTGGACGGCGGCCTCGCCGAGGCGGGCCTCAAGGTGCTGCCGGCCCGTTGTGAGCCGGCCCACTTGGGCGGTGAGCTCCGCGACGGCCTGCTTCTCCTGCGCGAGCGCCTGCTCGGTGGCCGCGAGCCGGGCCTGCGTGGTGGCCAGCGTCTCGCTGGTGCCCTGCTGGATGTGCTGCAGGTGCTCGAACTGCGCCTGCAGGCCTGCGCGGTTGTTCTCGGCGTGCGCGGCCTCGTCCATTTTCTGGTCCGCGAGGGATTGGGCGGCACGGAGCAGTTGCCCGTGCTCGGCGAGCCGCGCGGCGGTCTCGTCGCGCACGTCCTCCAGCTCCATGATGCGCACCTGGGCCAGGATCAGCTGCTGGCGGACACGCTGGAGCATTTCTCCGGAGTCCGATGGGGCGGGATTCATGGCTGGATCATCATCAAGGCGCGCCCGCACGGGATGTGAAGTCTATTGTCGCCGGCTCAGGGGGCGCGCAGTCCGAGCTTCCACAGGAACTCGATCCAGGCGCTGCGGCGGAGGTAGCGGAGCAGCACCGGGTGGCCTTCCAGCTCGCGGGCCGGAAAGGCCCGGCCGTGCGTGCGTTCCCGCAGGAGGGTGATCTCCCGCTGCCCGGTGTCGTGCATGGAATAACTGGTCTTCTGGGTGGGATGAACCCGGAAGCAGGCGAGAAAATACGGGATCCGGACGATGCGGGCCCCGGCGGCCTGGAAGCGCAGGAGCAGGTCCCAGTCGATCGCGAACTTGAAGGAGGTGTCCAGGCCGCCGACGCGGTCCCACAGGCGCCGCCGCCAGAACATGGTTTCCTGCGGGACGAAATCATTCAGCCGCAGCACCGCGTCATCGTGCCGGGGCATGAACCAGCGCGCGATCTCCCGCGAGGCCTCATCCACGACAATGCGGTGGCCGTAGACCACATCCACCTCCGGGTGCCGCGCGAAGTAGTCCGCGACATAGGCGAGGGCCCCGGGCTGGTAGTAGTCGTCGGAATTGATCCAGGCCATGAGGTCGTCCGGGCCGCCGGAGGTCTTGGCAAAGCCGCGCGCGATCGCATCGGCCTGCCCGCCGTCGCGGGTGCTTTCCCAGGCGTGCAGCCGTCCGGCGCGCTCGCGGATGAGCCGGGGACTGTCGTCCGTCGAGCCGCCGTCCTGCACGACATACTGGCAGTCCACGCCCGGCTGCTCGAGCACGCTACGCAGCGTCTCGTCGAGGAAACGGGCCTGCTGGTACGACGGCGTGACGATCGCGATCCGTGGACGGCGCGGGCTCGGGGCGGTGGCCGGGAAGCGTTCCGGCCGGACCGGGCGGGCGGCGTAGGCCATGTGCGCCGGCATCTGAAAGAACATGAGCTCGGTCCAGGCGCCACCGCCGAGCCAGAGCGGGATGACCTGGCGCGCGACGCGAACCGGGCGGCTCATGACCGTGTGCCAGGCGCCGTCGGCCGTCGCGGCCTCGAGGACCACCTGGATGCGTCCGCCCGGCAGGGTGCCGCGAATCTCAATGCCCGTGTTGTCGTCCGGGGCCTCCGGCATGGCGGCCTTGACGTCCGGGCGGGGCAGGCCGACGACGCCGTCGAGCGTGACGTGGCCCGCGCGGAGGCGGATGGCCCGGATCGGCTGGCCGTCGTCGCCGAAGCACCAGCCTCGGATAATAACGCACCGGGACAGCCGGTCCCATGCGGCGGGCTGATCGAGGTAAAACCTGGGGGGCGGTGCGGGTGTCTCCACGGGATGCGGGCTCCGGCCGAGACAAGCGCCGGGCTTCCGCGATGGAAAGGCAATTACCCGGCCTGCGCGAAGGTGCTAGAGCTTGAACCCGGCGTCGGTCGAGTCCTTCACGAACGTCTTCACGGTGTCGAGCGACAGCGCGTCGAGCGTCATGCCCAGCATCTTGGCGGCCTTGGCGAGGATGTCGTGCGGGACGGTGATGATCTGGCAGCCGCACTCCTCAGCCTGGAAGAGATTGAGGACCTCGCGTGTGCTCGCCCAGAGCAGCTCGGCCTTGGGCTGGCCCTCGAGGAGCGGCACGCAGGCGCGCATCAGCGGCATGGGGTCCACGCCGGAGTCGGCGATCCGGCCGGCGAACACCGACACGACGGAGGGCACAGCGGGGTTGAGCGCGGCGGCGACGCCGGCGACCTGTTTGAGCGAGAACAGGGCGGTGACGTTGAGCTTCACGCCCTCCTGGCCGAGGTCGCGGATCAGCGGGAGCGAGGATTCGCCGCGGGAGTTCGTGATCGGGATCTTGACGTAGACGTTCGCGCCCCAGGACTTGATCTTGGCGGCCTGGCGGCGCATCTCGGAAAACTCATCGGAGAAGACCTCCAGCGAGATGGGCTTCGCGGTGACCGTCTGCAGGATGTCCTTGGCGAACGCCTCGTAGTCCTTGATCCCGGCCTTTTTCATGAGGCTCGGGTTGGTGGTCAGGCCCTTGATGTAGGGCTTGGCGTAGAGGTCGAGGATGCCGGCTTTGTCGGCGCCATCGGCGAAGAGCTGGATCTTGAGATCGGCAAGGGATTTCATGCAGGGGAAATTTTCACGGGATTGAGGTTTCCGGCTTCCGGGTGGGCAAGGATAATTCGGGCGGCCTCGGGAAAGCTGCGCACGGTGAAGTCCGGCGCAACTCGCAGCGACTCTTCATAGCCGAGGTCGATGAACACCGTGCGCACACCGGCGTTGTGGCCGCAGTCAATGTCGCGCCAGCGGTCGCCGATCATCCAGGAGCGCGCGAGATCAAGGCCGAGGTCCCGGGCGGCCTCCAGCAGCATGCCCGGCGCGGGCTTGCGGCGCGGGTCCTCGGGTTCGCCGTCGCGTCCGGCCGCATAGCAGACCTCGACCGCGGCAATCTCCGGGATGAGCTGGCGCAGTCGGGCGTGCATGGCCTCGACCACGGCCTGCGGCTGGGTGCCGCGGCCGACATCGGGCTGGTTGGTCGCGACCACGAGCGTGTAGCCGGCCGCGTGCAGGGCGCGGCAGGCCTCGGGCACGCCCGGGAAGAGCTGGAATTCGGCGACCGACGCCGGGGCATAGGGCATGCCCGCGCGGACGACCGGGACGTTCAGCGTGCCGTCGCGGTCCACAAAAACGGCGCGGCGATTGGGCGGAGGCGGGGAGGGAGGCACGGGCGCGGCGACTGGGCCGATCAGACGAACTTCAGTTTCCGGGCCGCGAAGAGCACCATGCGCAGCAGCAGCCAGCCGTGGCTCCACCGCTGGATGTTGGTGGTGCCGTAGGTCCGCTGCCGGTAGCGGATGGGCACGTCGGCGATCTTGAGGTTGAGCTTGGCCGCGCCGAACAGCAGGTCGAAGTCGCCGAAGGGATCGAAGTCGCCGAAGTAGGCGCGATTGGCGGCGATCCGCTCGTAGTGCTCGCGCGTGAGCACCTTGGTGCCGCACAGCGTGTCCTTCACCTGCTGGCCGAGCAGCCACGTGAAGATGAGGCCGAAGGTCTTGTTCGCGCAGAGATTCAGGAACTGCATCGCCTCCTCGTCCATGGGGTAGACCAGGCGCACGCCGTTCGCGAACTCGGCCCGGCCGCTGGCGATCACGTCGTAGAACTTCGGGAGCTCCTCCGGCGGCATGGTGAGATCGGCGTCGAGGATCATGAGCACGTCGCCCGTCGCGACGGCGAAGCCCAGGCGCACGGCGTCGCCCTTGCCGCGGCCGGTCTGCTGCAGGTGCTTGATCTTGAGCGCCGGGTTTTCCCGGACGACCCGCTGGATCTGCTCCCAGGTGTCGTCGCGCGAGTGGCCCTCGACAAAGATCAGCTCGGTGCCCCCGCCCATCTGCGGCGTGCGCCGGACGGCGTCGGCGATGTTGCCGGCCTCGTTGCGGGCGGGGATGACGACGGAGACCGTGAGCGGGCGTGCGGCCCGCGGCACGCTGGGCCGGGCGATGCAGAAGACCGTTAGGCAGAGCCAGCTGACGAAGGGCGCGAGCCAGCGGTTGAACAGCGTCATGATCCCGAGGCAGGGCACCGGGAACAGCATGCGCGGCTGCACCACGACGGGGCTCCAATCAGCCAGCTGGAGGAGATTGCGCACGTCGGCGGTGCTCAGCCAGCTGCTCTGGGGCTGGCGGGCCTTCACGCCGAGGAACCGGGCCAGCGAAAGCGCCGGCCGCCAGAGGCCCGAGTGATAATTGAGGATCAGGCGGGTGTTGGCGTGCGACACCCGGTGCAGCTGCCGGAAGATCTGCTGGACATCGGCGGCGAAGTTCAGCGTGTCCGAGATGATGATGTAGTCGTACGGGCCGGGCAGCTCGAGAAACTCACCGGACTGGACATGGAACACGGCCCCGGGCACGCGGGCGGCCGCCGCCTTGAGCTGGACCGCGGAGAGGTCGATGCCGGTCTTGCGCGTGGCGTGGAGGCCGGCGAGCAGTTCTCCGGAGCCGCAGCCGATCTCGAGCACCGAGGCGTCCGCGGGGATCAGCAGGTTGTAGTAATGGGCCAGCAGCCGGTGGTAGCCGCGGGAGAAATAATTCGGCGTCGTCGGTGCGGCGTCGTAGAAGGCGCGGATTTTTTCCAGGTGCGACTGCGTGAGCTCGGAGACGGTGCTCATGACGCACCCTCCTTCTCGAGCACGATCAGCAGGCGCGCGGCAAAGAGGCGGGGGAAGGGGCTGGTCACAAAGTCGAGGCCGCGCATGAGGATGGCCAGGAACGGTCCGCCCAGCCGCGGGCCGGAGAATCCGCCCGAGGTCAGGTAGGCGAACGAGGCGATGGGCTGCACCCGGGCCACGCGCCATCCCGCCAGGCGGTCCCGGGCCTCGCCCCACCAGAAGTGGCGCGTCGCGGAGGCCTGGATGGCGTAATAGTCCACGTCGTCGGCGGAGAATCCCGCTGGCGCCTCCCAGACGGTCGGGGCCTTCACGCCCACGGGCTCATGGTGGAACAGGTGGTACACCAGCCGCCCGGTCCAGCTGGCGGCCGGCTCGAACAGGATCACGCGGCCCCCGGGAGCCAGGACCCGGTGAAACTCGCGCAGGGCGGTGCCAGGGTAGCGCAGGTGGTGCCACACGTCGAACAGGATGAGGTGGGACACGCTGCCGTCCGCGAAGCTCAGGCGATACGCGTTTTCCTGGCGGTCCAGCCAGGGGTTGGGAAAGAGGTCGGTCGTGATGCACTGCGGGATGACTTCCTTGATCGTGCCCATACCCGACCCGAGCTCGACCACGAGCCCGGGGGCCGATTGATCGATGTGGCCGGCGATCAGCCGGTAAAACCGCCGGTAGATGTCCTGGAGGAGCGGCTTGCGCTGCCAGGCCTCGCGGTTCCGCAGGATCTCGATGTTGTGCTGCCCCACCGGCAGTGCGACGGACGCTTTCATGGGCGCCGACAAACTGGCCAAGGAGTTGCCGCCAAGGGCGAAACGGACCTCATCATCCCCTTCACTCAACGAACGGCCTCAGGCGATGTGAAGTCTAATATCGGGTTGCTCCGGCCGCTAGGGTCGAGACCCCTTCGGCTGACCCGGGGCCACCGACTCCCATTTGGTCTGGTTCACCTTCAGGTCGGGGTGGGAGACAAGCAGGTGCCAGATCACAGCCTGGAAGGCCTCGCTGTGCGGCGTGACGTTGCCCGGGTTGACGGTCGGCACGATCACGCAGGCGTCGGCGACCTTGGCCGTGTGGCCGCCGTCCTTGCCGACAATCCCGATGACGCGGGCGCCGACCTGCTTCGCCAGCTGCAGGGCGGCGACGAGATTTGGGGAGACGTTCTGCTCCAGGTTGCCGCCGCCGACGGAGAGGATCAGCAGCGCGTCCTTCGCGTTCAGCCGCGAGCCGCGCAGCCACTCGGCGAACACGCTGGCCCAGCCCTCGTCGTTGGTCCGCGCGGTGAGCTCGGAGACGTTGTCGGTCGGGGCGTAGGCCTCGAGCCCGGCGATCTTGCGGAAATCGTTCACCGCATGGGAGGCGTTGGCCGCGCTGCCGCCCACGCCGAGGATGAACAGCCGGCCGCCGCGCGTGCGGACGCCGACCAGCTCGCGGACGCACTTCTCGCAGTCGTCGGGCTTGAGCTTCGCGACGATCTCGGCCGTTTCCTTCAGGTGCTGGGCGGAGTAGCTCACGCGGAAGAAAGGAGCAGGGAGCAGGGGGCAGGGAAAGGAAAATGAAACGAATATCCAGGCGCTACCGGCCGGCGGTCCGCGCCTTGAGCAGTTGGTCGAGCTCGGCGAGTCCCTCAGGGGAGCCGATCTCGTAGAACCGCTCGCGGACCTCGTAGCCGGCGAGCTGACGGCGGGCGACCAGGGCCTGTTGCACTTCCGCGAGGTCCACCACCGAGTCGCGCGGGAAGCCGTCGAACGCCGCGGGCCGGAACACGCCGAGCCCGTAGTCGATATGGCGCATCTGCGGCAGCGGGGCCTGCTTGCTATAGGCCTTGATCGCCCCGGCCTCGAACCAGACGTTGCTGCGGTCGTAGCGGCCGTGGTTCTCGTAAACCGTCATCAGGCCGGGCTGGGCGGATTGAAGAAAGGACGCACCGACCGCGCGGTAGTCGATGGGCAGGTAGCTGTCGCCGTAGAGGACGTAGAACGCATCGCCGAGTCGAGGCAGGGCGCGGATGAGCGCGCCGCCGGTGCCGAGCAGCTTCTCGCCGTCGAAGGCGTAGTCGAGGCGCACGCCCCACTGCGAACCGTCGCCGTACCGGGCGGCGATCTGCTCGCCGAGGTGGCCGACGCACAGCACGATCCGGGTCAGGCCGGCCTGCTGCAGCAGGCGGAGCTGGTGGGAGAAGAACGGCTCACCCGCCACCTCGACAAGCAGCTTGGGAATTTTCTCCGTGATCGGCTGGAGGCGGGTGGCCAGGCCGCCGGCGAGGATTGCCACGGGCAGAGCTGGGGCGGGCGTTTTCAGAAGGCGACGTAGATGAAGGGCTGCACGGGTAGCGAGAACCGGTAGAGCATGTAATGGAACAGCACGCCGATGGCCAGCCCGAGCAGGAAGCGGCCGAGCAGCCGCAGCGGGACGGGGATTTCAACCTTGGGCAGATAACGTGTGAGCATGGTCGTCTAGGGTTGGTGAAGCTGGCGGATCTGCTGCGCCACGAGCCGGGCCACCTTGCGGCCGCCGTCGCTGGAGAGATGCGCGCGGTCAATGTAGTCGATGGATTCGTAGTCCTCGCCGGACACCGCGCAAGCGATGCCGTGGTCGCGCCAGATCTGGGCGCTGTCGGCGTAGACGGCGGTGTCGCGGGCCCGCTCGGAAGCGGTCAGCAGGTTCAGATAATACGGACAATTCTTGTTCAGGATGATGAGGGTATGTGGGCGCAGGGAGGGGATGATCGTCTTCTCGATGTCATCAACCAGCCGCTGTCGGTTGCCCCCCTCGAGGTGCCACTGCTGATGCGCGTCCTGCACGGCCATGTTCGCCGAATAGCCGCGGACGATCGCCATCTCCTCCGGCAGCAGGTTCTTGAACCGTTCGCCGAGCGGCCGGGCCTGGGGCTCGTTGTCGGGCAGGTGATCCCGTGCGCCCCAGGGGTCCTGGGCCACGACGAAGTTCCAGACGGTGAAGACATGCCGGTAGCCGATGTGATGCCAGAGCGACTGGTGCCGGGTCCAGGCCTCGAGCCACGAGCCGAGCCGCTCCTCCGCCTGCTGCTCCCGCTCCTTGGGCGGGAGCGTCTGCAGCCAGTTGCGGATCTCCGTTTCCCGCGGGGCATAGCCCGAGAGCCGGTGCTGGTAGAGGGCCTGCCAGTAGAGATAGCCAGAAGCCCCGCCGACGGCGCGCCCGGTGGCGGCCGGCGGGTTGGTGTTGGCGACATAGATCACCGGGTAGCCGCGGAGCAGCAGCGATTCCGCCACGAGCGCGGCGCCCTGCGCCGGGTAGGCGCCGCGAAAGGCCAGGTTGACCACGACGTAGCGGGCGCCGAGCAGCTCCTGCAACTGCACGCTCCACAGGTCATCCACGGGCTGGCCCACGCCGTTGAAGATCGAGTTGCCGCCGATGATGACGAGGGTCTGCCCCGGGTGCCAGCGGGCGAGTGCCAGGGCCTCCAGCATGGCATACGGCGGATAATAGAGGGCGTCCGGGCTGATCCGCTGATGGAAGCGCCGGAAACCGTCCGGCTTGCTGTATCCGCTGGCGAGGCGCCCCTGCCACGAGGCGCCGAGGAATCCGGCCAGGATCCCGGCGAGCAACAGCCAACTGGATTGACGGGGCAGCGTCATGGTCAGTGGAGCGCGAGCAGCTTGGCGGCCATGGACCAGGCCCGCAACGGTTCATAGAAAAACAGCAGCCAGCCGAAGGCGGCGTAGAGCAGCGTGAGCGCCCAGCCCAGCGCCGGTTGGCGCGCGAAGTGACCCGCCAGGCTGCGGCCCAGCGGGCCGAGCATCCGCGGATAGGCGTGGTTGACGACCAGCCCGGCGCCGTGCCACAGGCCCCACAGTACGAAATGCCATGCGGGCCCGTGCCAGAGTCCGCAGAGCGCGAAGACAATCATGGCGTTCAACAGCTGGCGGGCGAGTCCGTACCGGCTGCCGCCCAGCGGGATGTAGACATAGTCCCGGATCCACGAGGTCAGGGAGATGTGCCAGCGCTGCCAGAAGTCCTGGAGGCTCGTGGCCAGGTACGGGTAGTTGAAGTTCTCCGGCAGCCGCACGCCCAGCAGCCGCGACAGGCCGATGGCCATGTCGGTGTAGCCGCTGAAATCGAGCAGGATGCGCGCGGAGAGCGCGGCGAGGAAGAGCCAGGCCTGGCCGAGGGTGAGCGAGTCGTAGCGGTCGCCGTAGAAGTTGAGCGCGAGCGTGAGGTTGTCGGCCAGGATGATCTTCTTCACCAGGCCGAGCGCGATGCGCTGCAGGCCGGCCGCGACATCCTCCACGGTGACGCGCGCGAGCCCGGACCGCAGGCTCGGCAGGTAGTCGTAGTAGCGCTTGATGGGGCCGGCCACCAGCGAGGGGAAATGGATCGCGAACAGGACGAAGTCATCGGGCCGGCGGATCGGCTCGCGGCCGCGCCCGACCTCGACCAGGTAGTGGACGAACTCGAAGGCGAAGAAGCTGATGGCCAGCGGCGCCGCGCCGGGCAGGGCGGCGCGGGCCGAGTTCGCCAGCGCAACCGCGCCGGCGGGATACACGGCGCCAAGCACATCCGTGCTGAGAAACAGGGCGTACTTGTAGAAGCACAGGGCCGCCACGCTCAGCGCGATGCCGACCGCGCACAGCAGGCGCCGGCGAGTCAGCGCGAGCAGGTAGGTGGCCAGGCCGATGACCACGATCGGGATGACACCCGCGGGCCCGGCGAAGTGGTAGTGAAAGACCGCGCAGCCGGCGATCAGCCAGGCCCGGCGCAGGCCCGGGAGGAACAGAAGCCAATAGACCGGAAAGAAGACCGCGCTGAAGCAGATGAACCAATAGGTATTGAAGATCATGCGACCGACCCGGACTGCGGACCTAGTTCTGGGTCACGATCTTCGTCCCTTCAAAATCGAACCGGAACCGGACCTCCTGCAGGCCCTTCTCGCGCATGGCGTGTCGCAGCCGCTTCTTGTCGGACGCGTAGAACAGCAGGAAGCCGCCGCCGCCCGCGCCGATGAGCTTGCCGCCCAGCGCCCCGTTCTGGATGGCATAGTCGTACCATTCATTGATGCGCGCGTTGCTCATGCCGGCGCTGCGCGCCTTCTTGCGCTGCCAGTGAATGTCCATCAGGTGGGCGAATTCCTCGAGGTTGCCCGCCTCGATCTCGGCGAGCGACTGGTAGCCGAGCTCCTTGGTGACGTGCAGGCTCTCCAGCATGGCCGGGTCGTTCTGCTTCGAGCGGTCATCCTGGTCCCGGAGGATCGAGGACGCGCTGCGCGAGTAGCCGGTGAAGAACAGCAGGAGGTTGTCCTCGAGGTTGAACAGCGTCTCCTCGGAGATGCGGCAGGGACGGTACTCGACGCGGCCGTCGCGGTGGAAGGTGAACGCCGTGATGCCCCCGACCGCGGCGATGTACTGGTCCTGCTTCCCGATCGGCTCGCGGAGCTTGTTCAGCTCGATGTCGCAGGCCTGCTCGGCCAGCTCGCTCGGAGAAATGCTGTTCTTGTTGTGCGTGTGCAGGCACTTCAGCAGCGCGGTCGTGAAGCTGCCGGAGGAGCCCAGCCCGGTGCCGCCGGGGATGTCCGCCATCGCCGTGAGTTCCAGGTGCGGGTCCGTGACGCCGGTGAGCTTGAGGGCCTCGCGCACGATCGGGTGCTCAATCTGGTCCACGGTGTGCACGCGCTCGAGCTTCGAGTACTTGACGATGATCTCTTCCTGGAAGGTGCGGTGGTGCGTGATGTAGACGTACTTGTCGATGGCCGCGGCCAGGAGGAAGCCGCCGTGTTCCTGGTAGTAGGACGGCAGGTCGGTGCCGCCGCCGCCGAGGGAGATGCGCAGAGGGGAGCGTGTGATGATCATGGTCGGGGCAGGGAGAGTCGGGGGATAGCCTAAAGGCCGGCGGTGGATCCAGGGCAACCACTGGCGCGATAAATCAGCTCGACGATCTCGAGGGTGCGGATGCCCTCCGCCAGCCCGGGCGCGGGCTCGCGGCCGAGGCGGAGGTCCTCGACAAACGCCTCGGTCTCGAGCCGCCAGGAGTCGTCACCGGCGGGAAACTCGAAGACCGTCGTCTCGGGCGGGCCCATCTGCGGGAGCATCTTGTAGTACGTGAGTCGCTCGGGGCCGTAGCTGCCGCCCAGGCCGTCGATCGCCAGCTTGCCGTCGCGGCCGTAGATCTCGAGGGAGAACAGGTTTTTCCACTCGGTGCAGCTCACATGGAGCCAGGCCGTCTGGCCGGCGGCGGTGCGGAGGGAAAGAAACGCGTTGTCGTCGACCTTCATGTCCCAAAACGACGTCGTGGCGTGGCCCTCGACGCGCGGGAAGTCGCCGAGGAACCACCCCGCGAGATCGATCAGGTGCACGCCCTGGTCGATGAGCTCGCCGCCGCCGGAGAGCTTGGGATCGGCGCGCCATTCGCGGTCGTAGCCCTTGCGCCCACCGTGACCGTAGCGGCCCCGCAGGAACATGAGGGGGCCGACGGCGCCGGCATCGACCAGCTCGCGGGCCTGGCGCAGTCCGGGATGGAAACGGTGGTTGTAGCCGAGCCGCACCCGCACGCCGGCGGCGCGCGCGGCGTCCTGGACGCCGCGGAGCTGGGCGGCATTCAGCGCGCCGGGCTTCTCGACCAGGACATGCTTTCCCGCCCGCACGGCGGCGAGCGCCAGCGGCGCGAGCGAGGCGTTGAGCGTGGCGACGACCACGGCCTGGACCCGCGGGTCGGCGAACACGGCGGCCGCGTCGGTGCCCGGCTGGCAGCCCTCGGCCAGCGCGGCGACCTCGGCCGCGCGCGCGGCATCGAGGTCGCAGGCGTGGAGCAGCGCATGGCGGCCGGCGAGCGCGAGGGCGCGCTTCTTTCCGATCAGGCCGCAGCCGATGACGGCGAAATTGAATTGCTCGGGCTTGGCGCGGTTCATTCCGTAGCGGGGATGCTCAAGGCGAATCTAACCGGCCGGGGGACGCAAGTGAGGTTTGCACGCTTCCTCGTGGTCGGCGGGACGGCCTACGCGGTGCAGGTGGGCGCGATCAAACTGTTTCTCCTGTGGCTGGGCACGAATGCGGCGTTCACGCTGGCCTTCGTGGCCGGCACGGCGGCCCATTACTCCCTGAACCGATTTTGGGCTCTGCCCAGTGCGCGGACTGACTCCCTCCGCCAGCTGCAGGAGTACCTCGGGGTCGCCGCGGTCAGCTTCCTGATCAATTTCTCGCTGTTCCACCTCTGCCTTCATGTTTTCGGCCTGGGCCGGATCTGGGCCACGGCCGTGGCCGTGCCGCCGTCCACGGCAGTCGTTTTCCTGCTCCTGAACTTCCACGTCTTCCGGACGGCGGACCGCTAGGCGGGTCAGCGCGGGGCGGAGCCCGGCGGCGTGACGCGGCGGAGCGTGTAGAGATCCGACTTGGCCAGGGCATCCCGCTGCGCGGCCAGCCCGGCCCAGTCGTCCCACTGGGCGCTGAGCAGCCGGCCGCTGATGCCGTCGCTCGCGGGCGAGAGAAGCCATTCGACCAGGCCGAACACGCGATCCAGGGGCGCGCCGCCGGAGGCTTTTTGCTTCTGGGCTGCGGCGAACTCGGCCGCGCCGACGACGTCGGGGCCCAGCTTGAGGATCTCCTCGGTGAGCCGCGTGTTGATCGCGCCGGGGGCGACGGCATTGATGTCCAGCGGCCGGCCGCGTTCCTCCTCGGCGATGGTCTCGACCAGCCGGACGATGCCCGCCTTGGCGGCGGCATAGGCGGAGAATTGCGCGCGGCCCTTCGCGGCACCGCCGCCGGAGAAGCAGACCACCTTCGCGCGCCGCGGCGCCTTGGCCAAATGCGGTGCGAAGGCGCGGAGGCTGTGAAACGTGCCGTCGAGGTTGGCCCGGATCGTGGCGTCCCAGTTGGCCGGGTCCGCGGCGAGCGTGCGGCCGATCTCCCCCTGCACGCCGGCGCAGGTGATCAGGCCGTCAATCTGGCCCCAGGCGGCCGCGACCTCGTCGGCGGCGTTTGCGATCTGCAGCCAGTTGCCGACGTCGCAGCGCGAGGCCTGAAACGATCCGGGATGACGCACCACAAAGTCGGCCTGCAGGCTGCGCGCGAGGCCCCAGACGCGGTGACCCTGGGCAATCAGTCGTTCGGCCAGGGCCCGGCCGATTCCGGTGCTGGAGCCAGTGAGGACGAGGTTCATGGGGAAAAGGTTGGAGCGGGCAGCGTCAGTGATGGCTAGGCCGCACGTACAGGGTCATTTGCCGCTGGAACAGGGTGTAGGTGCCGGCGCGGAGGAGGTGCTCGTCGCACCACGCTTTCACCTGCGGATAAAGGCGGCGCATCTGCAGGTCGTAGGGCCAGAAGCCGTTCCCCGGCATGGAATCCGTCACCAGCATATAGTCGCACAGCCGCAGGCGGTAAAAGATCACGTCGTCTTTTTCTGTGAGGATGCTTTGGGGTAGCTGCAGCTGAAAGGAGATCCAGACCTTGTGACGCTCATAGCAGACCACCTGCAGAATCTGGGAGTCGAGGAAATCCACGATTTGGTCCACCCCGATGACTGGGTTGCCGATGCCTCGGGCGCGCGAGTCGCGGAAGATATAGTCCGCGATGACCCTTGCCTGACGGTCGCCCTCCAGGAACTCCTCGGTGTGGGTCTGGATGAGCTGGCGTTGGACGAAATAGCATTCACCTGCAGCAATCACGCACAGCACGAGTACGACGGGCACGACCCGCCACTCGGGATCCATTCCGGCGAGATCCAGTCGCTGCCACAACTGGGTCCAGACCCACAGCACCAGCAGGATGACGCCGGGGACGAGCACGCCGAGGACCAGCTGGGATTTTTGTGGATGAACGGTCAACACCAGCGCGGGAATGAGCAGGAATGCCAGGCCGGTGAACAGCCAGTCCCGGTCAAGGCCGGATCCGACTTTCCGGCGCAGGGCCCACAGCCCGACCAACACGATGGTCACGGCGGCGACCGTCCAGCCGAAGCATGCCCCCAAATGGAGATCCCCCAGGTTGCCGAAGACGAACTGGAGTGCCTGGGCCAGGTCCATGCTGTGCAGGCGGGCGGCGCCCTCGGCGCCCGTGATGTGCCCGACCCAGTAGTAATTGTAGATGTTGACCCGGTTGACCCAGAACATGGGTCCGGCCAGCGCGGCGGCGGTCAGTCCGGCCAGGCCGAGGTTGCGCAGGCGTGGCCAGCGCCCCTTGCCGCAGAGAATCCAAACCGCGTAGGCCAGGAAAATCCCGGCGAAATACACGCCGGTGAGGAATCGACCGAGGAGGGTGACGGCGACGGCCACCCCGAATAGCAGCGACCAGCGCCACGAGCGGAATCCACGGGTCAGCAGGGCGGCAACCGCCGTGAGGCCCAGCAGGCACATGGCCGCATGATCCAGCCGGAAGTCCACGGCCGAGCCGGCCGCGCCGGTCCAGGGTCCGGCCAGGCACGGCAGGAGGGCGAAGCCCAGCCAGCCCAGCGTGCGCGATCCGCTGATCCGCGGCAGTGCGGCCAGCAAGGCGGCCTGCCAGGCGAGGAAGACGAGCATGTTCAGGCTGAGCGCGGCGCTGCGCGAGGCCGAGCCCACCAGCCAGAAGATGCACAGCGCCGCCGTGTCGTGCAGCGTCCCCTGCAGGGCGGGCTTCTCCAGGGCGAACTTGAACCCGGCGGCCAGGCCGTGCGCCTTGGCCTCCTCATAGGCGGTGTAGGATTCCCGGAGGTACTGGATCTGGTCGTTCCACCGCGGATAAATCGAGGCGTGGTGGACCGAGGTCATCCGGTCGAACAGCACGAACTCGCCGAGCATGAGCAGCACCGCCGCCAGCCAGAGCCAGCCGCTCCGCGGAATTTTGAAACCAAGCTTCATGCGGAAGCGGCGGGGCCGGCGTCGCGGGCCGAGTATACCCAGCGGTTCGCCTCGAGCCACTGGAGCGTCCGCCCGATGCCCTGGGCGATGGTGAGTCGGGGCTTCCAGCCGGCGGCCTGGATCTTGGCCGTGTCGAGAAAGATGAAGGGGTTGTCGCCGATCCAGCCGCGGTCGCCGCCGGTGAACTCGAGCGTGGGCTTTAGTCCGAGCGCGTCGCAGATGAGCGTCACGCTGTCGGCCACGCGCACGTACTCCGCCGTGCCGAGGTTGTAGACCTGCGTGCGGTGCGGGGCGCCGTAGGCCGTCTGTGCGCGGGTGACCCGCAACATCGCGTCAACGCAGTCCTGCACGTACAGGTAGCTCTTGCGCTGCTGGCCGTCGCCCAGGATGCGGAGCCGGTCGGGGTGCGCGAGCAGCTGCCGGTAAAAGTCGTAGACGTGCCCATGCGTGTAGCGCTCGCCCAGGATGGAGACGAAGCGGAAGACGTAGGCCTCGTCGAGCTGGCCGCCCTCGGCGTAGGCGGAGAGGAGGGCCTCGCCGGCGACCTTGCTCGCGGCGTAAAGCGAGGTCTGCACGGGGAACGGCGCGGTTTCCGGCGTCGGGATCAGCGCCGCCTCGCCGTAGACGGAACCGGTCGAGGAGAACGCGATGCGGCGCACACCGTTGGCCCGCATGGCCTCCAGGACATTGGCGGTGGCGAGGGTGTTCTGCTCCAGGTCCTTTTTCGGATGCGCCCAGCCGTCCTTGATGTCCGCGTTGGCGGCAAGGTGGAAAACGAACTCCGTCCCGCGCATCGCGGCGGTGAGCGCGGGCAGGTCGAGGTTGTCCCCGCGCACCAGCCGGAACGCCGGATGCTGCAGCGCGCCCTGCAGGAAGCGCTCCTGACCGGTGGAGAGATTGTCCCAGCCCGTGACGGTCACGCCGTCCGCGAGGAGGCGGTCAACGAGGTTGGAGCCGATGAAGCCGGCCGCGCCGGTCACGAAGACGGATTTCATGGCCAGCGTCGCTCAGGGGGCGAGGGGTTGCGGGCGGGGCCGGAGGGCGAGCCCGATGACGAGATTGTTGAACACGAAGGGAAGGAAAGGGAGCGGGAAGAAGCTGCGGGACTCGATCGTGAAGTAGGGGGTGAGCTCGGCGATGACCTCGTCGGCGAGATTGATGTGCTCGCGCCGATAGAACCACGAGTAATCGCCGCCGTACAGCCGGCGGTAGACCCGCTCGGCGGAGAGCTTGCGGGCCAGCGTGTAGGCCGGGCTCCCCTCGCAGGGGATGACGACGAGCAGCTGGCCGGTGCGGCGGTTGAGCAGGCGATAGGCTTCGTGCAGCGCGGCGGGGAGGTTGGGCAGGTGCTCGAGCACGTGCACTGCGATGATGCGGTCGAAGTAGCCGTCGGGAAAGGCGAAGGGCTGCTGGCAGTCGCCGATCACGGTCTGGACGCGCGGGTGGGCCCGGCGGATCTCGGCCGCCATGTTCTCCCGGAAGTCGTTCGCGTAATAGTTCGCCTCCTGCTCCGGCGTCAGGACCTCGAAGCGGAGGTGCTCGCCCAGTCCGGCGCCGATCTCGAGCGTGGTCTTGAAGCCCGGGTCCGAGTGCCGGACCGGAAACTCGTGGTTGAACTTCTCGATCAAGCCGTAGCGGCCCCGCCCGGCCAGCTCCTCGTGCCAGCGCTGCATGAAGTCATCGCTGATGCGCTGCTGGTCCGCCGTGAGGGCCGGCAGGAGCTTGGGCCATTTGCCGCCGGGGGGAGGCATGCCGTCAGTCCTTGAAGCCCTCGGCGCGGTCCACGATGAACTTCGGCCGCGCGCGGACCTCCTCGTAGATGCGGCCGATGTATTCCCCGAGGATGCCGACGCTGATCAGCTGGATCCCGCCGAGGAAGAGGATCAGGATGACCATGGTGGGATTGCCGAGGGGGAAGGGGAACCCGCAGAGCTTCATGACCAGGTAAGCCAGGGCGATCAGGAAGGAGGCGATGGCGATGAAGAAACCGAGCTGCGTGCTGAGGGTGAGCGCGTAGGTGGAGAAGCAGAAGATGCCGTTGAAGCCGATCCGCAGCGAGCCGAGGAAGCGGTTGTAGTTCGTCTCGCCCGTGTGGCGCGGCGGCCGGTCGAAGGGGATGATGACCTGACGGAAGCCGACGACGGCGACCATGCCGCGCAGGAAGCCGTGGGACTCCTTCAGCTTCACGATCTCGGTCACCACGCGGCGCGACATCAGCCGGAAATCGCCCGTGTTCGGGGGAATCCGCACGTCGGCGATCTTGTCGATCACCTTGTAGCCCGTGGCCGCGATGAGCCGCTTGATCCACGGCTCGCCCGTGCGCTGGCGGCGCTGGGGCAGCACGACGTCGTAGCCCTCGCGCCACTTGGCGACCATCTCGTGCACGAGCTCCGGCGGGTCCTGGAGGTCCACGTCCATGACGATGGCCGCGTCGCCGCGGGAGTATTCCAGCCCCGCCAGCGTGGCCATGGGCTGGCCGAAGCGCCGGGAGAACCGCAGCAGCTTCACGCGCGGGTCGCCGGCGCGGGCCTCGAGGATGACTTCCTCCGTGCGGTCGGGCGACGGGTCCAGGGCGAAGATGATCTCATAGTCGTCGGTGAGTCCGGCGAGGACGCCGCGGATCTGCCGGAGGAACTCGGGGACGTTCCTTTCCTCCTTGTAGACCGGTACGACGATCGAGAGCTGCATGTACCTCATTCAACGCGGATTCAGCCGAAAAAATCAACTCCGGCATTGCGGGCACTTTACCAGTTGGTCGTTGATTGAAGGCCGAGAGAGGACGGGGCACTGATCGGACGCGCCATTTACGTCATGGCAGGTGAGACGGGCTCACGTCGCCCACCGCTCACTGCCGCGTGAACACCAAAATGTGCCACTCTGGAAGGACGGTTTTCCCGTCCGCGGCGTGCACCGGACGTTCTTCCATGGTCTTAAAACCCAGGCTGTAGGCCCGGGCAGCAAGTTTGCTGCGTTGGGGTACTACGAATACCGACTCCAGAAAGACTAAGCGATTGACTGAATGCAGGTCGCTGGTCTCCAAGTTCGGCAGCAGGACAATCTGGTTGGGAATCGGGCGGGTGAAAGTCAGGGATGCACTGGCGATGAAATCGTAGGCCAGCACGACATCATCTGACCGCAGATTGCGTGAAAGCTCAGCGGCCCACACTCGCCAAGCTATCTGTCGTGGAAGTCGACTGCGCGATGATCGGCGGCGAGATCAAGGTCAAGCCGCAGGCAATTAGAGATGCGTTCGGGGAGAAATCGATCAGCCGGCAGAGCCGATAGGCCGCAATTCCCGTGATCGCCCAGGCGAGGAGATTGAAGAAATTGAGACATTGGAAAGGCGGGCTGTAGACGAGACAGAACAACTGCAGCAGATTATAATTGAATGGCAGGTAGACCTGCCGCAGGTCCGGCGCCAGGAAATGCGCCAGACTGCCCTGGCCGAGGTAATACATGACCCGGGGTAGGTGGTACGCGAGGGCATCGGGGGAGCTGGGCTGATACGTGGATGCAACCGCAATGCTGCCGAGTGCCAGCGCCGCCGTGACCAAGGAGAATGCTCCCAGTAACCATGGATTGATCCTGGATGCTTTGGCAGAGACTGGGGAGACGGACGGTATCGGCGCGGGACGGACTCTGAATAAAACGCTGCAAATCAGGCCCGCAATCGCCGCCGAGGTCCCGAGAAACCAGAGCGGGTCATCCAATCGGTGAAGCCGGGAGAGCAACAGGCTGGTGGCGACAACATTGCCCCAAGCCAGCATGGTTGCGGCCAAGAGTTGGTCGGCCGCCGGTCGCACCAAGCGCCGGGCGCTCCCGAGCGACGTCCAGGTCAGTACGACGCAGTGGAGGAGGAAAAGATCCATGCTTGGGGCGCTCTTTGCTGGATAAAATCCCCATGAGCTATTGCCAGAGGGGCCCGAAGTGTCGAGGGATCAATTCGGGTTCTACCAGAGCAGTCTCCTACGATCATCCAGTCAGCGTTTGCTTGGCGAGCGCGGCAAAACTGTTCAGGCCGAATTGGAACGCACGATAGGTTTCGCATGCCAGCCCATATTTTTTCGCCAGATCCTCAATGTCGGCACGGCTGTAGTAGTGCTTGTGGTCGGCGATCTCCGGCCCCGAGATAATTTTCAGCTTGAAGGCGAGAAACTCGAGCAGGGGCCGTGACGCCGGTGTCGGGGTCGTGAGGAGGATGCGGCCATCGTCTTTCAGAATGCGACGGAACTCGGCGAACAGCGGCCCGACCAGATCGAGTGGGATGTGCTCGATGACTGCCAAAATGGTGATTTGGTCGAAGGATCGATCGGCGAAGTCAAAGCGGTCCTTGAAATGAAAACGCTGGATTTCGAGATTCGCCGCCGGTCGGTCGGGCGCGGCATCATAGTCCAGGCCAATGCCGAGTTTGATGTCCGGCTGCACCGAGCGCAGGAACAGCGCCTGGTGGCCGCAGCCGAAATCCATCAGCGTGGTGCCCGGTCGGATAAAACGCCGGACAATGCCCGAGCGCCAGCGGCAGATGAACAGGTCCAACGCATTGAAATCCTTTGTGCCCACGGGTGATCGGTGGTTTGCGCGGTGGGTTTACCGCTTGATGCGTTTGATCACCACGCGCTCGAGCTCCAGGAATCGCTGGTTGACCGAGCTGAGCACCAGGCCGAGGGACAGGCTCATGAAGGCCAGCATGCTGCATGCAATAGAGACAATGGCACAGGCGCGGCTCGCAACATACCGATGCAGGACCAACTCCGTGAACGGAAGCGCGCCGGTCCCCAGGGCCACGAGCAGCAGGATGAGAAATATCGAGCCGAAGAGTGTCAGTGGCTTGTAGGCCCGCAGTAACAGGAACAATCGGAGCAGCACGCGGATGCCGTCAGGGATGGTGCGGAGCTTGGAAAAGCTCCCGGCGGGGCGTTCACCATAGGGCGCTTCGATTTCTCGGACCACCATGCCGCGGTAGAGGCTTTGCACGGTCAGCTCGGTCTCGACGTCAAAGCCCCGGGATGTGATGGGGATGGAGCGCGCGCATTCCCTGGTGAACGCCCGGTAGCCCGAGAAGATGTCTGAGATGTTGGCTCCAAATATTCGGTTGATGATGCTGCAGACCATTTGGTTGCCCGCGACGTGGAACTTGCGGAAGGATTTGTCGGTGTACTGCTCCAGGCGGGCCGCGACCACCATATCGGCATCGCCAGCCAGAATGGGCGCGAGCAGTCGGTGCACCGCGCTGGCATCGTAGGTGCCATCGCCGTCAATCATGACGATGATGTCGGCATCCACGGCCTCGAACAGCGTGGCGACGACGTAGCCTTTGCCCTGCTTCTTTTCACGAATGACAGTGGCGCCAGCGGCACGCGCGAATTCCGCGGTGCGATCAGTGCAATTGTTGTCGAAGACGTAAATTGCGGCCTGCGGCAGCTGAGCCCGAAATTCGGTCACTACCTGCGTGATGGTCTTTTCCTCCTGATAGCAGGGAATCGTGATCGCGATGCTGGGAGCGGGGGTGGAACTCAGGTTGGCCATGGGGTCACAAGCGACGGTGGGAGGGTGGTGGAAACCGACTGCGGCGGGTTCTCAAGGAGCCGATTTTATCGCGGCATGTCCACAGCGATTTGAGCGTCCGATGCGGGGGAGTGGAGGACGACCCGGCAGAGTCAGGAAATTTTTAACAGGACCAGTCGGTGGCTCTGGACAAAGGCCAGCATCCGGGAGAGTCCATCGGTCACCCACGCGAGCACGAGGCAGGTGGTGGCGCAGATGATCACGATGAGCTCGGGCATCTCCCGGCACGAAGCCAACGCCTCGGCATAGCGCCACGCGCCGAAATAAAGCACCAGGATATGCCAAAGGTAGATTTCCAGCGTGTAACGGCCGAGGTAGCTGAGCACCGTGGCGCGCGGTGACCAACCCAGGGTGACCCCGGCGGACAAGCCGACGACGATGCTCAGGTCGTAGATCATCATCTCTGGGCGGACGTACGCGAAATCCAGCCGGTTGAATTCGAAATGGGCTCCCATGGCCGCTCGGTCCATGAGGTGCACCCCGTTCCACGCCATGGCTCCTGCCGCCGCCAGCAGGGCGATGCCGCACGCGGCTTTCACCGTGCGGGCCGAAATCAGACTGGTCAGGCTGCGGAAGTGGAGCCCGGTGAAGAAATAGAATACCCAGAAGAGAACATTGGGCCGGCCCCAGCTGTAATAATCCAAGGCGCCTCGATTGCACAGCACACCGATCGTGAGGTGCACAGCCAGCAGCAGCCCGGTTAGGCCGAGGGCGACATGTTCGACCCTGAGGATGGGGATAAGCCGATTGAGCCAGTGAGGCAGCGCCTTCAGGGCCGGTTGTAGGATATAAAGCTGCAGAATGAGCGGGATGAAGTAGAGGGTGGGCTCGATGCCGTAGAGGCACAGGCGCTGCAGCAGCCAGGCGTAGCGGGACCGATAATCCGGCAAGCCCAACCACTCGGCGTGGTGATTCAGCAGGAAAAAAGCGGCAAAACTCGCGATGAGGTAGGGGAATGCGATCCGCCAGAACCGCCCGCGGTAGTAATCGGCCAGCGACACCTGGGACCGTGAGGAGCCTGCCAGCAATCCGGAGAGGAAGACAAACATCGGCACGGCAAAGCTGAACACTTGGTTCAGGGCGAGGCCCAGATGAAAGGACGAACTCCACGCAAAGCCATCGGTGGTCACGAAGCTGCCGGCGAAATGGACGCAGACCACCCCGAAGATGCTCCAGCCGCGGAGCGTATCAATGTACGCATTGCGGACCGCACCGGTCGATCCGCGCCCGTCCTGTGATGGCTGCACGGCGCTCATGGGTTTCTGATGCCTTCCACCCGCAGGCTCCGGAACACGTAATAGTAGGGCGCAGAGTCGGGCAGGGTATCGAGGCGGCGCCTAATATTCAGCGTGCGGGTCTCGTGCCGCCCAAACATTTCCCAGTGATCCTTGGCCCCTTTCTCCAGCGGGGTTTTTTCGGCGACGAGCGAAGCCTTCACGTCTGGATAGCGCTCGAGGTAGTCCAGCCAGTCTGGCTCAGATCCGACGATCACATTCCTGAATTCCAGGATATTTTTCCCCGGCTGGGGCGTGAGGGTGATGTTTTCGTTGAGCCAGGAAGTGCGTCCCTCGAGATGATAGTTCTTTATGACTTGGCCGTTCAGCACCAAGTCCACCGAGGCACTGTCCCTCACGTGCAGTCTGAGGCCAAAGGTGAGTTGCAGTCGTCCGACATGGCTATTGGCCGGTATTTCCAGCCGGACCACGGGGGCTTTGGCCCACCGAATCACCGGCAGGTCCCATTGCGGGTAGGGTCCCTCGGCGGCGGCAAGACCCGTAGTGACAATCTGGGTCTTGGGTTCTCCCGGGACCAAGTTCTCCGCGAAGACCGACACGGGATCCTGCGGGGCCGGTTCCTCGGGAGGGAGATCCCGGAAAAGATAAGGAATATCGATGGCCCCAACCTCCTTCCCGCTAGACTGGTCTTGGGCCCTGACCGTGAATCTCTGAAAGGGACGGATCACCGACGCCTTGGCTTCACCCGTGGAGCTGAAGGTGGCCAGTGTTTCGGAGGTGTTGTCGGTGTAATCCACGCCCACCCGCAAGCGGACTTGGTCCGGCACGTTGAGCCCTGCGACCTTGATGCGGAGGTCCTTGTAGCGGTTGGGATCGCGTGGCCCGTAGTAAAGGCTGACGAGGACATGCCGATCCGCCTCATTGGACATGACCTGATCCGGGTGTGGCACGAGCCCGTAGTAGTCCAGCGCGGGCTGACCGACGCCGATGGTGCCGAGGAATTCAACCCCGGCCGTCCGTTTGGTGGGGATGGCAACTGTGGTAAATGACGAGAGCTGTTCGATGTTGCTGTAGGCGACCTTCCGGGGGAAGGCCCATTCAGAGAATACATTGTACGCGGAGGCATCCACCTTGGCGAAGGCGGTGAATCGTTGATTCCGTCCTAGGGTCATAAGGAGGAAAATGCGCTCGTTGCCGTCAGTGGAGTCTATGTTGATGCGGGGTTGACCGCTCAGACGCTGCACCATGGTTGGAGGCAAGGAGGGAAGGGCCTGCGGCGGAGGCTGTCCGGCCCAGAGTGGCGCATAGGGACGGCTCGTGTTTTGGAACAGGTAGACGCCGGCCATCCAGAGGGCGCTGAGGACCAAGGCGGAGAGCACATAGCGTGTGCCACGCCTAAACGGGGCGCTGGCCCAACCCGCTTCCACCACCGGTGCGAGGCAAGGGCTCATCACGAGAATCGCAGGCACAAAGTATCGCTGATTGTAGAGCGACCACTTGTTCAGGAAGAAATAGGTCACGAACCAGCCAAGGCCCAGGGCGGCCAGCCATAGCAGGGGCGCCGAGGTTTTACGTGGGCGAGCGAGGCAGAAGACCGCGCTCAGCAGGATGCAAGGCCCGGCAAATCCGTACCATACATGGTCCTCGTTCAGGTCGGGAGGAAAGAGGTAGAGCGGGGAGAAGGCATAGGCCGGGTTCCAATGGGGAAAGAAGGTCTGCTGGCCCCACGCGTTCAGCTGACCAGTGAACGTCATGTCAAAAGTGAATCGATGCAAAGGCTCGATGAACAACTGCAGCAGGTACGCTTCGGAGGTCTGGGCGACGCACCCCAGGGAGAATGGTCGGTTCAGCGTGAAGTCGTAGGTCTTGTTAAGCCACTCACCTTTCTCGACAAAGTTGATGATCGCAAAAGGCGCGCAAAATGCGCCCGCGATCAGAGCCGGAATCAGCCAAGCGCGCGCGCCGGCGAAAAACTCCGCGAGTAGCCCTTTCCTCCAATGCTGATATGCCAGCAATGCTAGGATCAACCCGCCAACCGGGCCGAAGAACACGATGGTCAACTTGGCGCCGGCGGTCAACCCGGCGGCCAGTCCGGCCAGCAACGCGTCGCGTGCCTGGCGCGACGCACGCCAGCGCAGCGCAAACACCAAGGCGCACAGAAGCCCCGCCCCGGTGGGCAGGTCATTCGTGGTGGCCGTAGCCTGCGCGAGCACCTGCGTGGAGGTGAGCGCCAGCCAGCAGGCGATCAGCGAGGCCGACGCGGCACATCCGGCCAGACGGCAAAGGCGATAGACGGCCAGGCCGGCGGTCAGCCAGGCAGTGAGGTTGATGAAATTGAGGCACTGCAACGGCGGGCTGTAGATCTCACAATAGAGCTGGAGCAGGTTGAAATTGAACGGAAAGTAGATCTGCCGGGGATTGCCCGTGTCAAAGTGCCCCAGCGTGTTCTGCCCGAGATAAAACATCCCCCGCGGCAGGTGGTACGTAAGGGAGTCGTAATTGTTGGGGACGTACGTGCTGCCGATTCGCAGGCTCGCGTAGGTGATGGGAAGCAGGGTCAGGAAAAATAACGCGAGCATCCAAGGCAGTGGCGCGGCGTCGGCCGTAGGGTCTGTACGGGCCTCGGTCTCTGGTTGTACGACTCGCAGCAGCAGCCATGTGGCGAGGGCAAGGATCAGTGATGTCCGGAAGAACCAGGCGTTTTCGCCGAGACGGTGCAGGCTCGCCAGCAACAGGCTGGTGACCACGACATTGGCCCAGCCCAGCAGCAGGGTGGCCAGAATCCGGTCCATCGTGGAACGGACCAGTCGGTGTGTCGCGCCCAAGGACGCCCCGAGGAGGATGACCGTGTGTGCGAGGAAGAGAGCCATGCTAAAGAGTGACGTAGAGAGCGCAGCAGCCGGCGCAACCCATGAACCGGCCGTGCCCGGCCTTTTCCCAGTCCTGGGCCGCCCGCTTCACCCCGATGCTATCCGTGTCATTGTCGTGATTCAGGAAGTCATGGACCAGGATCGGCGTGCCCGGCTTTAGATAGGAGCTGAGGGTCTTTAGGTCGGCGGCGACGCCATCGAACGTGTGATCGCCGTCCAGAAATACCATGGTGGGCGTGATCGACCAGCGTTTCACGAACGCCTGCAGGTTTCCGTGGAAGAGATGGCAGTAATGCCCCAGCATTTCCCCGGCGAGGATTTGGCGAGTGCGCGTGATGGCGTCGTCGACAATATCAATGCCATAAAACTTCGGCGCCTGCGTGCGCGCCGGGTTGGCCAGCGCCCCCCGTAACTCGACGGTGGCGGACCGACCGCCGAAAGTGCCGATCTCCAGAATCACATCACCGGCATGGTACGCCATCTCGTAGAGTTTAAAGGAATCCCCCGGGGTTTGCCAACCGGGCAAGGCAGCGGTCGTCTCGAATATCTTCGCATGTTCCTCGTTGATGAACGGGCCTTCTGCTGGCCAGGAGGGGCGGTGGGTGGTGGTGGAGGGAATGTCTATTCTCTCATCCAAAGCATAGGCGAGGGCGGGGGGATTGAATCCCGTGCCGGCCTGGCGTTGACCGTTGAAGAATACATGCCACCGGTGCTCATGGGCCCAATTGGAGAACCGGGCGACCGCATATTGCCTGGCCCATGGGCCGGCCACCGCGAAGAAGCGAGGGTCGGACAACGCCGCCCGGATGGCCGCGATGGCTTCCGCTGCGTCGCCGTTGCGGACGAGCTTCCCGGTGATCTCGTTGCGAACAATCTCCTCCACGCCTCCGGCCTGGAAGGCGATGACGGCGACGCCGCAGAGTTGCGCCTCCATGATGGTCTGGCCGAACGCCTCTTCCGTGGCGGTGCCAAGGAAGAGGTCGGCGGCTTGGTAGATCAACGCGAGTTTGTCGGCGGCAAGGTGGTACCCCATGCCGATCATGCCGGGTATCTCCTGCGCATTGTGGCCGAAGGCGGCGAAGGTTACCTCATCCCTGAGGGCCGCGACGATGTCGCGGAGGTGCTGCCCGCCTTTGCGGTTTTCACGGAAATTCACCGCCGCGCAGAGCACAATCGGTTTGCCCTCCGGCAAACCGAGCAGCTTGCGAGCCGCGTGTTTGTCTCCAGGTTTAAAGATAAACTCATCGGCCCCCAGATGAATTGTCTCCACCGCGCGGCTGGCCGGCAACGCGGTCTTGAACATCTGCTTGCTCCAGTCGCTGTTGGCGACGATTTCGATGCCGTCAGGTCCGCCAAAGATCTCGCGGCGAATCTGCCAAGCCCCGGCGATCAGCGAGGGATCGAGGGCAGGATACTCCGTGGCAGTGGGACAAGTCTCGTTGCAGCCGGTCAAGTACAGCTGGCAGTTGCCGGGATACGCGCAGCGCCCCGTGAAGAGATAAGCATCATGGAGGAATGCGATGACCCGGCAGCCGATGTCGCGCAGTGCGGTCAGGAGCCGGAAGGGCCAGCGCGCCGCATGAAGGTTGCCCACGATGACGACGGTGGGGTCGAATCGGGCCACTTCCATGAGGATGCCGGCGATGACGGCGTCGTCGGACAGCGATTTGCCTCCCTCGAGATGATTGACCTCACGGACGCCAAGCCACAGGTCGGGTTCGATCCGGCGTGTGGCAACATGTCCCAGTTCGATGCCGCCGGGCGACCAGGCCAGCACGCCGGTCTCGATGCCCAGGGCGATCATGCCTTCGACCTGTCTAGCCTGCGCCACACCTGCCCCATACTGAAAGCTGACATCGTTGAGAAAGAGCACGCGACGGGGCAGGTCGGCGGTGAGTAGCCTGGAGTTCAACGGTTTCATCAGTCAGTGCTCAGGCGGTCTTCTTGAAGAGGAAAACTCCGGTGATCGTGGGCCCGACATGGGAGCGATAGCAGTCGTCGAGGAACTTCATCTGCGACTTCATGTGCCGGCGGATCAACTTCAGCAGCGGCGCATCGAACAGCATGCAGTACTGCAGGTAATTCAGGAAAAAGACACTGAATGTCTCGAACTCGGGCAGGAGGGGCGGCGCGTAGTCGCTGAATGTGGCATTGGGCAGGAACTTCAAGCGCAGGCCATACTGGGCGCCTAGATCTCCCAGTTCGGTCGGACTGAAGAGGTGCTTGTCCTCGGCGGTCGCTTTGTCGATGTCGCGACGGCAATAAAATTTCACGGTGTCCGCGAAATCTTTCAGTTGTTTCTTCCACTCTGGACGGAGGTCAACTCCGGCGGCCTGCAGCGTGGGGGCGATGCTCTGAGCGACCGCCGCCATCAGGATGTAGCCGCTTTCCACCGGCTCCGCTCCCATCGCGAGCGAACCGCCGGGGCGCAGCGTGCGGGCGCAGGCGGCGATGAACTCCTCCACTTTCAGGATGTGGTGAAGGGTGGAGCGCATAGCGATCAGCGAGAACATGTCCGGGGGCAGTTGGCTAAGGTCGTCTGCATTCAGCACGGCGTAATGCAGGCGGGTCGAGGGATCGCCGCCGCCCTCGAACAGTCGTTGCGTCAGGCGCAGGAAGGTTCCGGAGGGATCAGTGATGAGAAAATCCGGCCCTGGATAATTTTGTGCCAGTCCGTAAGTGAGGCGGCCAGTGCCGCAGCCGATTTCCAGGGCCGGACCCTGAGTGTCAACGCCATGGATTTGAAGCAGCGAGCAAAGACCCTGCCCTTCCTCGGGTTCGGCCGCATTGACCCCGTACTGGGCATCGTAGCCGTCCTCCGCGTGGGCGTATGGGCGCTCGGGCGAAAGCTGCAGCCAGCCCTTCGACTTCGGGAGGGATGCAACCCAAGACTCAAAATTTTCTGGCACGGATGACTTCATGGTCAGGAGGCTGGAGTATACGGTCGCCCGGTCCGGTATGCCTCGTTAACCGCCTGCAGTTCGGGGAGGTAAGGCGGATTTTCCCCGGCGGTTTTCTGGTTCTGGTGCTGGCGGAAGATCGTGGTGATCTCCGGAATGGCGAAACCCTGTGCCCCGGCCTGTGCCATGCGCACCCAAAGATCGTAGTCCATGCTATAGTAGAGGTCCTCGCGGACCATCCCGCCGGCGCGGTCGAAGATGTCACGGGTGAAGAAGACCTCGGGTTGGTGAAAAAACATCCCCTTCAGCCAGGCCCCGTCGAGATCGAGCAGTTGATCCAGCCTGAGTGCCGCGATGCGGCCCAAGGGCAGGCTGGAGCGGTGGACATGGCTGGGCAGGGCTTCCCGGTCAACCACCCGAGCGCATCGGCCGACGATCAGGTCGGTTTTGTGCAGCAGGAAATTCTGCGCCACGGTGTAGAGGCTGCCCGGGGCCAGGCGGTCATCGCTGTTCAGCCAAGTTAGGATGCCGCCGGTTGCGCGTTGAAAGCCTTTGTTCAGGGCGTGGGACTGCCCATGGTCTTTTTCGCTGACCCACCAGGCCAGACGATCGGCGTATTTCTTGATAATCTCCACGGACCCGTCCGTGGAGTCACCATCAATGACAATATACTCCAGGTTGGGGTAATGCTGGTCCAGCACTGAGCGAAGGGTCTCCTCCAGATATGCGCCTTGGTTGTAGCTGACGGTGACTACGGAAATTTTGGGCCAAGGCGCATCCTGCGCGGGTCGATCGGGATAGAGATCCTGCGGGCGGAGATTGGGCCAGTGGATGGAGAGAGCGTTGCTCGGCATGCGTGGCCCGATCCATGAATCGGGTGGCCTAAGGCACAGCAGCACGTGGTTTGGCAGCGTGATGCGCGCGCGATCCTCCGGGAGCCACTCGGCCGAAGTGTCAAACCCACTAATGAGGAGCTTGTGATGGGGCTGCAGCCGGCCCATGAGGTGCGGACGTGCGCTGTCGGCGTCGATGCAGTCAAAGGCCACGCAATCGAACTCCGCCAAGCCCGAGCAATAGCCCGGCGTGCCTGCGCTCCTGCGCTCGCGCAGTCCGAAGAGCTGGTAATGCTCCCAGCCACTGCGGATCTCGCCCTTGGCAATGGCGCTGGCCACGTCGGGATTCGCCAGCGCATACGCCTGCTCGTTGAAGAGATTGTCCGTCAGGCTGAGCCATTCCCAGAGCGACTCGGTCCAGAAATGGATGAAACTCGGCCGGAGCTCCGCCAGTTCCGCCGGGCTGGAGAAGACCTCCACCTGGATGCCCATGGCCCCGAACCAGAGCAGCAACGGGAGCAACCGGGGATGATACTTGACCACTGCGACCTTGCGCAGGTGCTGCGCATAAGGGGCCAGGGCCTCCCAGATTTTCTCCTGGTCCGCCGGCTGGTTCGTCAGGTGCCTCGCATGGGCCTCGGCCAGGGTCGCCTGCAGCTGGCCGTTCAGGCTGGCAATGACCGCATCCCTTTCCGCGCCGGCCTTGGCGTGCGCCTGGATCTCCGACTCCAGTGACTTCATGTACGCCAGATTCCGCTCATGGTCCGAATACGCCGTCTTCAGCTTGTCCTGGTAGAAGGAAATGGACTTGAGCCGTTCTGCGCTGTCGGACTCCACTTCCTGCAGATAGCTGACGACCTTCTTCAAGTCGGCCTTGAGCTGGTCAATCTGCGTCTGCCGGTCCTTTTCGACCTCGCGCAGATAATCGACGGTGCGTTTCGTGGCCACTCGGGCCTCCTTCGCCGCCACCCGATACTGCTCGATCGAGCGAAGCGCGCCGGCGCGGTTCAGCTCTATCGCCTGGAGGGCGGCTAGACGGTTGGTTTCAATGGCCTGCAGGCGTGCGGCGCGATCCAGCTCGGACGCTCGCAGGGTGTCGAGAAGGTCGGCCAAGGCGAGGCCGCTGCGCGAATCATCTGCCCGGGCCGGTGGAACCACCTCCGCCGCTTCCGCGGCGGCCGGATCGCCGGAATGCAGTTGCCGCAGGTAGGGCAGGTACACATGCCGGCGCAGGCCGGGGGTGAGGGTGGCGTCGTATTTGAAGAGCCCCGGGTTGTAGAGCCCGCGCCCGAGGTGGGTCAGCGCATGGAAGTGATAAAAGATCAGCGGTCGACGATTGATCAGCACGCCCTCGGCGCCGGCCGTGACCTTGCAGTGCTTGATGTTCCAGGGCGCGGCATTGATCCCGGGATGGGAGAGGCTGACTACGCCGGGAAATTGCGCGGCCCAGGCGTCGAGGTACTTCTGGTCCGCGTAGCGGCTCTCCTCCAGGCGATTGAAGCACCATTCGGCGCACTTCTCGGCCCAATCGGCCACGCAGGCCTCCCCCGCGGCGTCGCGGCGCATTGAAACCCAGCCGACGTTGTACTTTCCATAGCGCTCCAGGTGGGCGAGTGAGGAGGGGAAGCGGTGCGGCGTGATGGCGATCGAGCCGGTCCCGATCTCGTCATACACGGGTTGCGGAGAGCTGAAGAAATACAGGTCGGCGTCCAGGTACGTCAGGAGTTCACTCTCTGGCAGCCGCGGCAGCAGGTGCCGCATCAGCCACGCGGTGCAGGTGAAATAGAACTCCAGTTTCGACCGGTCACCGCGCGCGGTGACGAGGGCGGGGAAATACCGGATCAGCTCCGCCACGGGCAGCAGCCGAATGCGGGGCAGCGCACTTTTCCGCAGCGCCATTTCGACCTCCTCGTCCATGCAGAGCACCGTGAGCTCGAAATCACCCGCATGGGTGCACAGCGATTGGTAGAGCGCGAGACCGCGAGTCAGGTAATTTTCGTCAAAATAGGTGCAGAAATAGCGCATGAAGGGCACGGAGGCGCAGTCAGGAGGTTAATCGTGACGGTGATGTTGCCTCTGCAAATGGCGTGGAAATCATGTCAAAAAGAAGGAGTTGAGCAGGACAGGCCAGCTGAAAAACGCCCTTGTCGCGAGACCGCTGCTACACGGGCGTTCCAGGCGCCGTTTTCTTCAGGATGAAAACCCCGGTGATTTCCGGCCCGGGGTGGCTGCGGTGGCATTCGTCAATGAACCGGAGCTGGTCCTTCAGGTGCGTGCGGATCTGCTCCATGAACTCCGCGTCGAAGTTCATGCAGACCTGCAGGTAGATCAGGAAGAAATTGCTGAAGCTGTGGAAGCTCTGGACGTACGGCGGCGCGAAGTCGCGGAACGACGAGGTGGGATAGAACTTCAGCTGCAGGCCATTCGCCCCGCCGAGCTCGGCCAGCTGGTGCGGACTGAAGAAATGCTTGTCCTCGGCGTACGTCTTCTTGAGGTCGCGCAGGCAGCAGAACTTCACCGTGTTCGTGAAGTCCTCGAGGCGCTCGGTCCAGTGCGGGCGCATCTCGATCCCGGCCGCCTTGAGCGTCGCTGGGATGGACTGCGCCACGGCCGCCATCAGCAGGTAACCGCTCTCGCAGGGCTCCGCGCCCATCATCAGCGCCCCGCCCGGGCGGAGGATGCGGCCGCAGGCGGCGATGAAGCCCGGGACGTCGAGAATGTGGTGCAGCGTGGACCGCAGGGAGATGACCGAGAACATGCCCTCCGGCAGGTCCCCAATGTCATCCGCGTTCAACACCGCGTAATGGCGCCGGGTGGTGGTCGCACCCTGGGCCTCAAGCTGGTTCTGCGTCAGGCGCAGGAAGGCGGGCGAGGGGTCCGTGACCAGGAAATCCGGGCCCGGATAATGCAGCGACACGCCGTAGGTGAGGTAGCCCGTGCCGCAGCCGATCTCCAGCGCGGGTCCCGCGGTGTCAATCTGGTGGGTCTTGAGCAGTGCGCACAGACCCTCGCCCTCGCGCGGGTCGGGGGCCGACAGGCGGTACTGGGTGTTGTAGTCCTCCTCCGTGTGCATGTACGGGCGGGCGGGCGACAGCTGCAGCCATCCGCGCCACTTCGGGAGGCGGTAAATCCAGGCGGTGAAGGACTCGGTGGCGGCGCTCATGCGGGACGAAGGGGCGGGGGGTCAGGGCTTGGGCTGGTGGGACGCGCTCACCGCGCGGAGTTCGGCGACACGCTCGGCGTCGGCTGGGTCGCCGGGGATCTCGCGCGAGAGCGCCAGGATCTCAGGCAGCGCAAAGTGGCGCGCGCCGGCCTTCGCCATGCGTACCCACAGGTCGTAGTCGGTGCTGAAGCGGAGGTCCTCGCGCAGATGTCCGCCGGCGCGCTCGAAGATGTCGCGGGTGAAGAAAACCTCGGGCTGCCGGAAGAACGGCCGCTGCAGCCAGCCCCGGTCGAGGTCGAGTAGCTCGCCGAGCCAGAGCGGCTGGATCCGGTCCAGCGGCAGGTGGTTGCGGTGCAACTGGTGCGGACGCGGCTCACCGTCCCGATCGCGGGCGCACCGGCCGGACATCAGGTCGGCGGTGTGCAGCAGGAAGTTCTGTCCCACGGTGAACAGGCTGCCCGGAGCCAGGCGGTCGCCGCAGTCCAGCCAGGTCAGGATGCGGCCGCTGGCCAGGGCCAGGCCCTCGTTGAGCGCGCGGGCGTGGTGGTCCGCCTGCGTCCCGACCCGCCACACGAGGCGGTCGGCGTAGCGCTTGATGATGTCCGCCGAGCCGTCGGTCGAGCCACCGTCGATCACGATGTACTCGAGGTTGGGATAGCACTGGTCCAGCACGGAGCGGAGGGTTTCCTCGAGGTGCGCCGCCTGGTTGTGGCTGGCCGTCACCACCGTGATCCGCGGCCAGTCCGCGCGCTGCGCCGGCTTTTCCGGGAAGAGTTCCTCCGTGGTCACCGGCGGCAGCGCGGACGCCAGGGTGCCGGCCGGCTGGCGGGGTCCGATCCAGAAGGCCGGCGGATGTTCGCAGTGCAGGGTATGGCCCAGGAGATAGCTGCGGCCCTCGCCCGCCGGGAACCAGTCGGTCGGCGGGGTGAAGCCGCTGATGAACAGCTGCTGGTATGGCTGCATGCGCCCGGCGAGGAAGGGTGCGATCAGGCCGGCGTCCGAGCCGTCGAAGGCCACGGCGTCGAACTCCGCCAAACCCGAGCAGTAAGCCGGCGATCCCAAGCTGCGGCCCTCGCGCTGGCCGAACCGCAGGAAATGGTCCCAGCCGCTCGTGAGCGCGCCCTGCGCGATCGCTGCCTGGACGTCGGGATGCTCCGCCCGGTAGGCCCGCTCGCTGAACAGGCTGTCGAGCTGGCCCAGCCATTCCAGCATGGGTTCCGCATGGAACCGCACGGCTCCGTGGCTCAGCAGCAGCAGGTCGGGCGGGCACCCGAACACGTCCACCGTGGCCCCGAAGAAAGGAAACCAGAGGATCTCGGAGAGCAGGCGCGGATGAAACTTGGCGACGAGCAGCCGGCGAACCCGGCGGCCGTAGGGCTCCAGCACCGTCCGCACCTCCTCCTGCTCGGCTTGCGCGGCGGTGATCGCCCGCCGCTCGAGTTCGCCCGAGAGGCTCGCGATCTGCGCGTCCTTGCCGGCGCGCTCGGCCGCCGTCTCCGCTAGGAGCTTCTTGATGTACTCCACATTTCCCTCGAGGTCGAAGTAGGCCTGCTTGAGGTCCTGCTCCACCTTGAGCAGCCGGAGCCGCTGGGTGAAGCGGTCGTCCTCGACCTCCTTCAGGCGCAGGAGCGTGAGCGCCAGCGTGTCGCGGCTCTCCGCGAGCGACTGCCGGGCGGCGACCTCGGTCTTCGCGCGGGCGAGTTGGTGGTCTGCGGATTCGCGCCGCGCCGCGCGCAGCTGCTCGACGAGGAAGGGGAGTGCGACCCCGGCACGGGGATCATCGGCAAGGGCCGGCGGCACGATGTCGGGGACGCCATCGGGTGAGGGACCCGCGAGCACCCGCAGGTAGGGCCGGTAGAGGTGTTCCCGCAGCGCCTCCGACGGCGCGACGTCGTATTGATGCAGGCCGGGATCGTACAGCTGCCCGACGAGGTGGTGCAGGCCGTGAAAGTGGAAGCAGACCAGCGGCTGCCCGCCGATGAGCGGGCCTCCCGGCGAAGCGGTGACGGCGGCGCCCGCGAGACTCCACGGGGCGGCGTTCACCCCGGGATGGCTCAGCACGACCGTGCCGGGGAACTGCGCGGGCCAGGCATCGAGGTACTTCTGCTCGGCGTGGCGGCGCGGCTCCACGAGGGTGAAGCACCAGGCGGCGCAC
Source organism: uncultured Opitutia bacterium (assembly GCA_903825285.1). Taxonomy (GTDB): domain Bacteria; phylum Verrucomicrobiota; class Verrucomicrobiia; order Opitutales; family Opitutaceae; genus Opi-474. The sequence goes on from CAIJZY010000049.1 coordinate 42,445, forward strand.
TGGTCGGCCCAGTCGGCGGCGCAGGCCAGGCCCGTGGCGTCGTGGCGCAGGGTGACCCAGCCGGCGTTGAATTTTCCCCGGCGCTCCAGGTTGGCGAGCGCGGCGGGTAGGCGCTGCGGCGTGATGGCCACCGAGGCGGTCCCGATCGCGTCGAAGGCCGGCTGCGGCGAGCGGAAGAAAAACTGCTCGGCGGCGAGGTAGGTGAGCAGCACACCGGCCGGGACCTGCGGCAGCTGGTCGCGCAGCAGCCAGGCGGTGCAGGTGAGGAAGAATTCTGCAGCGGTCCGGTCGGACTGCGCCGCCGCCAGCGGCGGATGCCGCCGGGTCAGTTCGCCGGCCGACAGCAAACGCACGCATGGGAGGGCCCGGCTCCGCAGCGCGGATTCCGCCGCTGGGTCCGCGCACAGGATGACAAGCTCGAAGTCGCCGGCCTGGGCGCGCAGCGACTCATACAGCGCCAGCCCGCGGGTCAGGTTATCGGTGCCAAGTGAGGTGCAGAAATATCTCAAGAGGAGGTTCGGGCCGGGCCCTGGAAAATGAGTTTCACGCCATCGAGCCGCTGCCGGTCAAGCACGTCAAACCCAACTTCAGGTCTGCCGATTGACCGGCCGGCCCCGGCGACCCGCCGCGGCCTCCGCGCTAGGTGGCGGCCGGCGGCGCCTGGTGGTGGTCGGCCCATTTGGAATCGGTCTCGAAGCCGAGTTCCTGGAGCTCCCGGCCAATCAGCTGGTCCAGCAGCCGCACATGGTCCGGCTGGTACCAGTTTTTCCAGTCACCCACCTGGCCGCGCCGGAAGAAGTCGCGCGTGTTTCCGGAAAAGACCTTGGAGAAGCCCGAGCAGTAGACTTTCTCCACCTCGGCGCAGCTCTTGGCCACCGGCAACCCCAGGTAGGCGATGATGCGGTTGAGGGTGCCGATGTAGTCCGCCTTCAGCGCCTCGTAGGTCACGAAGCTGATCCCCGGGTCCTGCCGGGCCTGCCGCACATGGGACGCCCAGATGGGCGCCTCCCGGCGGAGGAAATCCGCGAACTCGTCGGCGCGGAACACCGGGTCGCAGCCGCCGCGGGACAACTGCACCTCTGTGCCGTGGATGCTCGTCACGGAGACCTGCTCGGCGTGGAGGGTCGGGTAGGCCTGACAGAAAAAATAGTAGCTGAGCAGGGCGTCGCGGCCGTCGCGGCACACGTAGACCACGGGCCCCGGGGGAAACACCTGCCGGTAGGCCGCCATGTCGGCGTGTGACTTAATGCAGATGGGCTGATCCGGAGACCGGCGGGGCGCGCAGCGGAAATTGAAGGGCTCGCCGAGTTCCCCGTGGTGCTCCGTGTACAGCTTGTCCTGCGTGTACGCCTCGCCGCCGACGCAGTCGAACAGCAGGGTCAGAGAATTGAGCAGCCAGGTGTTGCCCGAGCGGGGGTAGGACAGCAGGTAAAAGGCGTTGGGTGGCAGCGGCGGGGGCATGGATCAGGCGGGAGGGATCACTTCGAGGGCCGATTGGCTCGGCAGGCCCGTCATGCCGAAATGGAGCAGCTGGAACGGAAGGGTCTCCTCGCGCAGGCGCACGCTCACCGCCACAGCGGCGTGTAGCTCGCAGATCCGTAGCTGCGTGCGCATGAAGTCGTCGTAGGTGATGCCGGGCTGGTCGAGCAGGTCCGAGGCCACCATCTCAAGGGCTACATCCAGCGTGTATTCGGCGCAGTGGACGTTTAACACGGTGTCCTGCCGGTAGCGCAGCCGGCTGCCTGCGGCCACCCGGGCTGGGGAGCGGAGGCCGTCCTGCAGCGTGATTTTGGAGTGGACCGGCTGCGCGGTCTTGTCGCGCACGGTGAGGCAGCCCACGCAGAACTCCATGTCGCGAAGAATCTCGAACTCGTAGAACACGCTCATGGTCTGGCCCTGGCGGAAATGCCGGCAGGTCTCGCCGGCGGCGTTGGTCACGGCGAGATACGTGCAGCGGGCCCAGTCATTCGTGATGATCCTGCAGCCCGTCGTGTCCACCGCGGACTCAGGCCCGGGCCACTGGGGGATGGCCGGGCGGCGCGGCGCGGCATTCGAGGTGTCCGGCGACGGAGCCGCGGGCGCCGAGCCGGCCCCGCTGGCAAAGGCTGCGGCCCGCTCCTGCTGCTCCAGCTGGAAGTAGACCTTGGTCGCCTCTGCGGAGGGGCCGTGGAAGGCCACCTCGCCGTGCCGGAAGACGAGCGTGCGGGAGCAGAACTGCTGCACTGAGCCGAGGTCGTGCGACGCCAGCACCACGCACACGCCCGTGTCGAGCAGCTGCCGCATGCGCTCGTAGCAGCGCTGCTGGAAGAACACATCGCCCACGGACAGCGCCTCGTCCACAATGAGGATCTTCGGCTCGACCGCGGTCTGCACCGCGAACGCCAGCCGCACGAACATGCCGCTCGAGTAGGTCTTCACCGGCTGCTCGATGAAGTCGCCGATGTCGGCGAACGCCGCGATCTGGTCAAAGCGGTTGTCGATCTCCTGCCGCGTCAGGCCCAGCACCGCGCCGTTGAGGTAGACGTTCTCGCGCCCGGTGAAGTCCTGGTTGAACCCGCTGCCGAGCTCGAGCAGCGCCGCCACGCGGCCGTTCACCTGCACGCGCCCCTCGGTCGGCTGCAGCGTGCCGGCGATGATCTGGAGGAGGGTGGATTTGCCCGAGCCGTTGCGGCCGATGATGCCCACGCTCTCGCCCTGGCGGACCGCGAAGGAGATGTTGCGCAGCGCCCAGAAGTCCCGGTAGCGCGCCTGGGCCTGCGCCGCCAGCCGCTGGCCGGCCGCGGAGTTTTTCGGCAGCAGCCGGCTGGCGGAGGCGAGCAGCGGGGAGGCGAGCCGCGCGGACGGGGAGTCCCACATGCGGTAGGCCTTGCTGACGCCCTCGACGGAAATGACGGTGTCGCCGCTCATGCGCCCCGAGGATCAGGCCCGCGCGACCGCGGAATCGGCCGCCTGCGGCCCGGCGGCGTCGAACTGACTGAAGTGGTTTTGGGACATGACTAGGCCGAAGTTATTAGCATTAGGTGGAATGGCTTCGATCAGAATCTCAATGCCAATTCCCGTTTGCCGCCGCAGGCGGCAGCATCGCGTCGCCAAGCGACGCGATCGTCCACCGGTCAAAGGATCATGCCAGTGGCGACCGTGGTGTTCGCCGCCTCGTCCACGAGCAGGATGCCGCCGGTCTGGCGGTTCTTCTTGTAGCTGTCGTAGCTCACCAGGTCGTCCGTGTGGATGGTGACGCGGGCGAGGTCGTTCATGGCGAGGGGAGATTGGTCCTGGTTCCGGTGGAGCGTGCCGATGTCGAGCTTGTAGCGCACCGCCTGCAGCCGGCAGCCCGTCTCCTGCGTCGTGTGGCGGAGCACGTAGCGGCGTGCGGGATCGTAGGGCTGCTCGGACAGCCAGCAGAGCATCGCCTCAAACTCGCGCGCGGTCGCCGGCAGGTTGTTCGGCCGGGCCAGCATTGCGCCGCGTCCGAGGTCGAGTGGCGGCTCGAGTTCCATCACCACCGACATGGGATGATGCGCCTCGGCGACCGACCCGCCGGGGCCGTGGATGGACTTGATGCGTGCCGTGCGGCCCGACGCGGGGTGCATGACCTCCTCGCCCGGGCGGAACAGCCCGCTTGCGACCTGTCCGGCGTAGCCAATGTAGCCGGGGCTGCTGGCGGACGGTGAGCGCAGGACGGTCTGGATGGGGAAGCGGGCGTCGATGTGGTTGGCGTCGTTGCGCACGTAGACCGTCTCGAGCGTGTAGAGCAGGGGGGCGCCGGCGTACCACGGCATGCGGGGAGATTTCTCGACGATGTTGTCGCCGTGCAGCGCGGAGATCGGGATGAACTGGATGTCGGCGGAATCCAGCCGCGCGGCGTACTCCATGAACTGCTCGCGCACGCGGTCGAACGCGGCCTGCTCGAAGTTCACGAGGTCCATCTTGTTCACGCAGATGACCAGGTGCTTGATCCGCAGCAGGGTGGTGAGGAAGGCGTGGCGGCAGGTCTGGGGCGTCATGCCGTGGCGCACGTCGATCAGCAGCAGGGCCAGCTGCGCGGAGGAGGCGCCGGTGACCATGTTGCGGGTGAACTCGAAGTGGCCCGGGCAGTCGGCCATGATGAACTTCCGGCGCGGCGTGGCGAAGTAGCGGTAGGCGACGTCGATCGTGATGCCCTGCTCGCGCTCGGCGCGCAGCCCGTCGGTGAGCAGCGCGAGGTTGGCGGCGGCGTCGCCCCGCTGGGCGCTGGCGCGCTCGACGGCGTCCCACTGGTCCTCGAAGATGGACTTGGTGTCGTACAGCAGCCGCCCGATGAGCGTGCTCTTGCCGTCATCAACATTGCCGCAGGTGATCAGGCGGAGGAGATCCATTTACGGTGGGAGGTGGACAGTGGCTGAAGGAAGGTGGCGGCGCGGGGCATTCATCAGTGGACGGTTGGCGGTGATGGGCAAAATGAAAATGTCTGCCCGCGACTTGACCCGACAGGGGCGTGGGCGCTTCACGGACCTCGACTCACGGCGCCTGTGCCGCGAACCGCGCCGCATCCTCCCCAGGTCTCTGCAACAGCCACAGGGGGCCGAGCACCCAGAGCGTCAGGAGGAGCGGCGTGGCGGGAGCGAGATACATCGAGGCGGCGGCGTGGAACGAGGTAGCCTCCACCAGCGCCGCGACCAGCACCAGTGCGACCGCGCCACCCGCCAGTGCAAGCAGGATCAGGGCCGACAGCGCCGGCCCCCGGCGCAGCATCCATCCGGCCGCGAGCAGCGCCGCCAGCAGGGCCGGTCCGCTTACGATGTACCCCGCCCAGCGGTAGATGTCGGCCAACGCCAGCCGCGCGGCGGTTCTCCCTGTGGTCGGCGCGTAGTCGGGCGTGAGGGACTCGTGCGTGACGGCGTCAACCAGCACCCGCACCGTCTCCGGCGCCGGCCGGGGGGGGAATTGCACCGAGAAATCCGACCATGCCCCCATCACACCCCAGGAGTCCCGGAATGCGGCGACCAGAGGCCGCCAGCGTGAGCGATGCCAGGGCGGCAGGAACCCGGTGCGCGCGGAACCGGCTGGGATGCGCCCTTGGTCCGCCGCGGCGTTCACTTCCCCGGCGACACGATGCCAGTAGGCATCGGCGGTGCCCGCGGTCGCGCCATGGCCGGCCGCGGCCGCGGCTTCGCGCAGCGCCCATTGGAACCATCCGCCCTGGATTTCCCCGACCGAGTCCGGGTCGGGCTCCGCTCCCTGGCTGACGGCAATCCAGCGCCCGCCGATGTCGCCTTCGAGGAAGGGCTGCAGTTCGGCGAAGGCAGGGCTGGCGGCATAGGCGCGCAGCCGGACCGCGTGGCTCACCGGCACGCGGGGGGAAAACCGGTCCGGCTTCAGGCGCAGCAGCGCGCCATAGGCGTCGGGAAACGAACCGTCGCGCACGTCAACCGTGATGAGTGCGGCATACCAGTGGTTGTTCAGCGCTCGGATCGCCTCACTGCTGACGAATACGATCATGATCGGCAGTGCGACCAGCGCCAGCCCTCGCGAGCGCAGGGCGGGACCCGCCCGCCAGGCGGGCACGACGGTCGCGGCCAGGAGCAAGGCCACCGAGGGCAGCAGCCAGATGCCTTCCTCGCGGCAGTGCCAGAATCCGGCCAGTGCGGCCCCGGCGAGGAGACTCCACGCCAGGGGGCCGCGCCCCGCGCGCCTGATCCGGGTGGCCAGGCCGATGCAGCCGGCTAGCACGAACATCGTGAGCGCCGGCTGGATTCCGCTGCGCAGCACGCGCCCGACCGCTGCGCCGGAGAAAGTATGGGGATCCAGCAGCAACAGCCCCAGCAACAGGAGTCGTGCGGTCGGCGAGGGCATCAGCGGGCGCAGGGCCCGCACCAGCAGGACGGCGGCGAGGGCTTGCATCAGGGTCTCGACCAGGAGCAGCGGCATCCCGCTCTTGCCCACCAAAGCGAGGAACAGCGGATAGGCCGGTCCTTTCGTCAGGATGATCTCGTCGTAGGTCCCGAGCCACCCGCCCTGCATGAGTGACTGCGCCTGGTGGAGGAACAGCAGGTCGTCGTGACGCGCCAGGGGCAGCACCGATAAATGGAGGTCGGAGGTCAGCGCCAGCTTCAGCGCGATCAGGCCAAGCGCCAGCACCGGCTCGATCCAGGCGCGGTGCGCCAGCGCGTCCGCCAGGCGGGCGCCGAACCCCACCACCGCCGCCGCGCCCAGCAGCAACCACACGAGCGTGGCTGATGCATGGCCATGAAAGGCCGAGACCACAGTCACTCGGCGCAGTTCAACGGGCTCCGCCAAGTCGTCGGGCAGGTCGAGCCGCACTACCCGCGAATCGTTCAACACGTAGCGGATCGCATGGCTGTCGCCCTTGGCCGTGACGGTGCCCAAGACCAGATGGGCGTCATCGAACTCGATACCCTGGAGGTAGGCCGACGACGGATAGACGTAAAACTTGGTCGGTCCCGGGGCCGGAGGACCGGCGAACTCGAAGGTCACCTGCCGGATGGGTCCGCAGGCCGCGGGCAGTGCGAGTAACACGTAGGGATCCTCTCCGGTCCGCCGCAATTGCCGCGAGTGCGCATCCCAGTTCACCGCGTGCAGGACACTGAACTGGACCTGCTCGCCGGGGAGCGTGAGACGCGTCTGCGACCAGCGCACGGCGCCGGCGGCCAAGCCGAGGAGCAACAGGACCAAGGCGAGCGCCGGGGCGGGTCTCATAGTCGCGATCGCCACCGGCTCAAGCCAAGCGGCTCCTCTGCCTCGTGTAAATGGGAACTCGCCGCATGCTCAAGGGAGCCACGGGGTCGTCCTGCTGCGCGCTGGCGCGCTCGTCGGCGTCCCACGGGTCCTCGAGGATGGACTGGGTGTCGCACCGCCGCCGACCGTTGAGCGCACTCTTGCCGTCATCGACATTGCCGCAGGTGATCAGGCGGAGGAGATCCATGGTTCGGTGGAGATGGCGGCGGTGCCGCACGCTGGACTGTGGACGTTGGGGAGGGACGGTAAATGGTCAATGTCGGCAAGCTTGCCGATGCGGAAGCCGAACTGCAGCCGGACGCCAGCTTGGCGCGATGAACCGGGCTAGAGCAGTGGACAACTGCAGCGCAGCCGGCGGGTGACGCGGTGGCGAAGCGGCTTGCCGCATCCACACCCGCACGCCAATGAATTCGAGTGGCACTGCCACTCCGATGTCCCACCTCCTTCTCAGCCACCTCGATGCCCTGGAGCATGAGGCAATCCACATCCTCCGCGAGACGGCGGCGCAGTGCCCGCGGGCGGCGATCCTATTCTCGGGGGGCAAGGACTCGCTCGTGCTCGCGGCCGTGGCGCGCAAGGCCTTTGACCCCGCGCCCTGTCCCTTTCCCCTGCTGCACATCGACACGGGCCATAATTTTTCCGAGACGCTCGCGTTCCGCGACCGGTTCGCGCGCGACTTTGGGTTCCAGCTCGTCATCCGGCTCGTGCAGGACTCGATTGACCGCGGCCGCGCCAGGGAGGAGACCGGGCCCAACGCCAGCCGCAACCTCCTGCAGACCGTCACGCTCCTCGACACGTTGGCGGAGCTGAAGCTCGACGCCGCGCTCGGCGGCGCGCGCCGCGACGAGGAGAAGGCGAGGGCGAAGGAGCGCATCTTCTCCCACCGCGACACCTTCGGCCAATGGGATCCGCGCCACCAGCGTCCCGAGCTCTGGAACCTCTACAACGGCCGCAAGAACCCCGGGGAGCATTTTCGCGTGTTCCCGCTCAGCAACTGGACCGAACTCGACATCTGGGCCTACATCGAGCGCGAGCAGCTTCCGCTGCCCTCGCTGTATTTCGCGCACGAGCGCGAGGTGTTCCTCCGCAACGGCACGCTCCTGGCAGTGTCGCCGCATATGCGGTTGCAGCCCAGCGAGACGGCGCACCGCGAGCTTGTGCGCTTCCGGACCGTGGGCGACATGACCTGCACCGGCGCGGTGCGCTCCAGCGCCTCCACGCTCGCCGAGATCATCGCCGAGGTGGCCGCCGCCCGCCAGACCGAGCGCGGCACCCGCTACGACGACCGCCGGTCGGAATCGGCGATGGAGGACCGGAAGCGGACGGGATATTTTTGAGGTGTGGCGAGGGCCGGGCGTGACCGGTGGGCCCGGCGCACGTCCAGACTAGAGCCGCTCGTGGGCAATCAGCTCGCGCCATTCCCCATCGTTCAGCGGGAAGGGCACGCGGCGGTATTCCTCCAGTCGCATCGGAATATGCGGTGGCGGATTCGCCAACGGCGTGGCGCGCTCCAAGGTGAAGCGCGCGCGGAAAATCCACCAAACCGGATGCACTTCGCTCGTGATCAACTTCCGGGGCTCCGCGGGGTATTCGCTCTTGAATGGCTCGATGGTGCCCAGCCAGCCCAGGTACTTCGTCCTGACATCAATGCTGTAGAGGAGATAGTTCCAGAAATGCGCGATGTGGGGGTCGTGCGCGCCCTCGTGAGCGATGAAGTAGGGATCAAGGTGCCAGGCGATATACCCGAAGCTGGCGCCATAAAACTGGTGCGGGGTCACCCGTCCCTGGCGAAAGGCTTGTTCAACGATGGAGTTGGTCGCATG
>CAIJZY010000050.1 GCA_903825285.1 uncultured Opitutia bacterium
AAGTACACCATCGCCGTCATCCCGATGGGCACGACGCATGAGTATTGGAAAATGATCCATGCGGGCGCGCTTAAGGCGCAAGCGGAGCTGAAGGCGCACGGCACGGACGTGGAACTCATCTGGAAGGGCCCGCTGCGGGAGGACGACCGCGACCAGCAGGTCCAGGTGGTCGAGAACTTCATCGGCCGGCGGGTCAGCGGCATGGTGCTCGCCCCGCTGGACCACCGCGCACTGGTGGCGCCGGTGGAAGAGGCGGCGAAGGCCGGAATCCCGGTGGCCATCGTGGACTCGGGGCTGGATTCCAAGGCGCAGGTGAGCTTCATCGCGACCGACAACTACGCCGGCGGCAAGCTGGCGGCCGACCGGTTGGGCGAGCTGCTCCATGGCCGCGGCAATGTCATCCTCCTCCGCGTGCAGGTCGGCTCGGGCAGCTGCGAGGCGCGCGAGGCGGGCTTCCTCGACGAGCTCGCCGCCAAGTTTCCCGCGATCCAGGTCCTCTCCTCCAACCAGCACGGCGGTGCGACCCGGGAGACCGCGCTGGCCGCGTCGCAGAACCTGCTCAACCGGTTCGGCGGCCGCGTGAACGGCATCTTCACGCCGAACGAGTCCACCCAGGCCGGCATGCTGCTCGCGCTGCAGGACGCCGGCCTCGCCGGCGGCAAGGTCAAGCTGGTCGGCTTTGCGAACAGCGCGTCCTTCAACGACGCCTTCCGGCGCAACGACCTTCAGGGGATGGTGCTGCAGGACCCGGTGAAGATGGGCTACCTCGGCGTGAAGACGATCGTGCAGGTCCTGCGCGGCGAGAAAGTGCCCGCCGTGGTGGACACCGGCGTCTACCTCGCGACCGCCGAGAACCTCACCGACCCCACGATCGCAGGACTGATGGCGCTGCCCAAGTGAGGCGTGGCGCCGGCGCTCAGGTCGCCACCAGCGGGAACAGGTCCTGGTCCAGTTTTTGGTCCGGCTGCAGCTTCAGCGGGTCGGTGGTCTGGTGCGGGGACGGGAAATATGTCGTGCCGTCGGGCATGTAGATGATGGCGATCACCTCGCGGAAGCCATCTGAGCGGTTCGGGCCGGCGTAGTGGAAGGTCATGCCGTTGTGCACGGTGACGGAACCGGCCTTCAGCTCGCAGGTGACGGGCTTGAGGCCCTTGGTCTGCGGGGCGACGTCGTACAGGTCCTGCGGGTTGGCGAGGTTGACGGGCTCGATGTCGAACATCCGGTGCGTGCCGGGGATGAACGACATGCAGCCGTTCTGGATGGTGGCGTCACGCAGCGCGACCCAGATGGTGAGCTGGTGCATCTTCTGGGCGTGCGGCCAGTAGGGCGTGTCCTGATGCCAGGGCGTCTTGGCGCCGGTGTGCGGCTCCTTGAACAGGGCGTGGTCGTGCCAGATGCGGGCGGGCGTGCCCATCAGGCGGGCGGCGATCTTGCCGAGGCGCGGCGACAGGACGAAGGGCTTCACCGTGGGGTAACGGGTCCAGAGGTTCACGCACTGGATGAAAATCTGCTCGTAGCTGTTTTTCACCCGGTTGGGGTCGAGGTTCTTGGTGTCCTCCTTCACCGCCTCGGCGACGGCATTGCGGAAGTCCGCGAGATCCTGGCCGGTGAAGACGTCATTCAATTGAATGTAACCGTCGCGCTGGTAGCTGGAGATCTGCTGCGGGGTCAGGGGGTACTCGGTGTTCACGGGTGGCAAGGTAGCACAGGACCGGCGTTCGGGCTTGTATGGGTTGGTCAAAAACTTGAACGTTTCCGTCATGAAGGCAACCTTCACCATCAACCAGGCCATGGTGCGGCTGAGCGCAACGCGCCCGTTGAACGTGGAGCACGTGGCGGTCACGCAGGACATCGCGCCGCATGACCACGACTACTACGAGGTGAGCGTGGTGGCGCGCGGGCGCTGCCGGCACCACACGGCCGACGGCACGCAGGAGCTGGAACCGGGCTCGGTGATCGTGGTCGCGCCCGGGGGCGTGCATGCGTTCTCGCGCCCGCGCGGGGTGGAGTTCATCAACCTCTACTACCTCGCCGAGTGGCTGGCGGTGGGCTGGCGGGAGCAGTGGGCCGAGCGGGGCCTGGTGCCGCTGTTCCTCGCGGAGGTGCTGTTTCGGCGCGCGGAGCAGCCGCGGCCGGCGGTGTTCCGGCTGGAGGGGAGCCTGGCGGAGTCGGTCGGGGCGGAGCTGGACGAAATCCGCGGCGAACTCGCGGCGCCGCAGCCGTCGCCGCTGTTCATCAAGGCGGCGTTCCTGAAGGTGCTGGTGCAGCTGTCGCGGGCGCGGGATGCCGCGAGCGAGGACTATTCGGCGCCGATCTGGCGGGTGATGCATGGCATCGAGGCCTGCATCGAGAACGGGCGGCCGTTCGACCAGACGGCGCAGATGCGGGCGTGGCCGGTGTCGGCCGACCACGGCAGCCGGCTGTTTCGCCGGGCGACGGGGTTGTCGCCGCTCGAGTATTACCAACGCCGGCGAATCCACCACGCCTGTGCTCGGCTGCTGGCGAACGAGCACAACGTCACTCAGGTGGCGCTGGATCTCGGCTTCGCCGACGCGGCGCATTTCAGCCGGCTCTTCCGGAAGTACGCCGGCCTGACTCCGCGGGCCTACCGCGCCAAGTACGCGGTCACCCGCGCGGCCTAGGCGAAGCTGACACGACGGCCGGTGGGCATATTCGCGCCTCAACCGCGCGGCCGCCGCTGCCGCGCCGGCGACCAGCAGGTGGTGCGGCCGCCGATTTCCTCGCGGATGAGCGCGACCCCCGTCCGCGGGCAGCGGCCGCCGTCCTCCCAGCGGTGGCGGAACAGCCACGTGGCGGGAATGTGCGCGTTGAGGCCCGGCGGCAGGTAGTCGCCGCGTCCGGCGATCGTGGCCAGCGCCATCCGCGCCACGCGGCGGCACTCGCGCCAGAGGACCGCGACCTCGGCGGGCCGGAGCGAGCCGGCGAGTCGCCGCGGATGGATCCCGGCGCGCCAGAGGATCTCGTCGGCCATCCAGTTGCCGACGCCGGGGAAGCGCTCCTGCATCAGCAGCACGGCCTTGATGGGCGCGCGACCCCGGCGCCGCAGGAACGCGGCCACGGCCGCGACGGAGAAGGCGTCGGACGTGAGGGCCGGCGCGATCCGCGTCCACCAGTCCGGCGCCGTCGCGCCACGGTGGAACTGCACGCGGCCGAACATCCGCGGGTCGGTGAACACCAGGGTCCGGGCGGCCGTGCGGAGGACAAGATGGTCGTGTTTCGCCGGGCTGTAGCCGGCGGGTTCGACGTGCAGCTCGCCGCTCATGCCGAGGTGCACGCCGAGCCAGGCGCCGCCGCCGAAGCGGAACAGCATCTGCTTCGCGCGCGCCTGCGAGTCCCGCAGCGGCTGCCCGCGGAGCGCCCGCCGCAGCGCGGCCGGATCAGCGCCCCGGAAGACCTTGGCGGACGGGTGCAGCTCGACGGCGCGGATGCGGCGGCCCACGGCCGCCTGGTGCCAGCGCTTGCGGAAAAACTCGGCCTCGGCGAGCTCGGGCATGGCAGGTTCCCTCGGCCGCGCGCTGCGGTCAGGCCAACGTGGCGGCGAATTCCGCGAAGCTCGGGTAGACCGGGATCCGGTGCGCTACGACTTCCGGCAGGGTGTGCGGGTCGACCTTGCCGGTGCAGACCGCGGCCAGCTGGACATGCGCCGCGAGGCCCGCGCCCAGGTCCGCGGCCGAGTCGCCCACCATCCAGCACTGCGCGGGATCCAGCCGGTGCTGCTCGAGCTTCTCGACGATGAACCGCGGCGAGGGCTTGCGGTAGATCACCGGCTGGCCGGGCGCCTCGGGGGCGATGCAGACCCCGGCAAAGAGCGGCGAGCCGAGGCCGAGCAGCTCCTCCATCCGCGCGTTCACCCGCAGCGTGTCGTCGAGGGTGTGAAAGCCGCGGCCGATGCCGGACTGGTTGGTGAAGAGGAAGAGCTTGTAGCCGAGCGACCGCGCGCGCTGGAGGCCGGCGGCGACGCCGGGGATCAGCTCCACGCCGGCGGGATCGGCGAGGTAGACTTTGTCGAGGATGAGCGTGCCGTCGCGGTCGAGGAAGAGCGCCTTGCTCATGATTCGTGCGCGACGTACGCCAGCAGCTCGCGGGGCGTCACGGTCGCGGTGCCGAGCTTGCCCACGACGACGCCGGCGGCGGCATTCGAGAAGTGCGCGGCGGCCTCCAGCTTCGCGCCGGCGGCCAGGGCCAGCACCAGCGCGGCGAGCGACGTGTCGCCGGCGCCGGAAACATCGAAGACTTCGCGCGCGGCGGTGGGGATCACCTTCTGGATGCGGCCGCCCTCGCTCAGGAGCATGCCGTCCTCGCCGAGGGTGATGACCAGGTGCTTGGTCCGGTAGATCTCATGCAGCCGGGCGCAGACCTCGGCGGCCGGGTAGGGTGTGTGCGGCGGGAGCTCGATGCCGGCGAGCTGGAGCGACTCGCGCTTGTTGGGCGTGATCAGGTCGAGGTCGCGGAACTTGAGCGGCCGGCGGGGCTTGGGGTCGAGGGCCACGAACTTCCCGGCGGCGCGGCCGAGGGCGGCGATGCGGGCCACCAGGTCCTCGTGCAGGACGCCCTTGGCGTAGTCGGAGAGGATGACGGCGTCGCAGGCTTTGATCGCCTTCTTCAGCAGCGCCTCGGCCCGGGCAGTGGTGACGCGGTAGGATGAAGGGGGCGACTCGCGGTCGATCCGGCAGAGCTGCTGGTGCTGGACGATCACCCGGGTCTTCACGATGGTCCGGCCCGTGCCGGGCATGCCGATCGTCTTGATCCCGTGGGCGTGGAGGGTCTCCGTCAGTTTTTCACCGGCGTCATCGTCGCCAAAATACCCCGCGACGGTGCAGTGCGCGCCGAGCGCGGCGAGGTTCAGGCCGACGTTGCCCGCGCCGCCCGCGGTCCAGGTCTCGCGATCGACGTCGATCACGGGCACGGGCGCCTCGGGCGAGATGCGCGTGGCATCGCCCCAGACGTACCGGTCGAGCATCACGTCGCCGACGACGAGGATGCGCAGCGACTTGATTTTCCGGAGCAGGCCGGTGACCGCCTTTAGCGAAGTTCCCATGCGTAGTGGTAGTTGGAGAGCATCTTTGAACCGCGGTCCGTGACCTGCACGACATCCTCGATGCGGCAGCCGCCGAGGCCGGGATAATAGAGTCCGGGTTCAACCGTCACGACGGCGCCGCGCTTCAGCTTCATGGAGACCAGGCCGCTGAGCCGCGGCATCTCGTGGATGGCCAGCCCGACCCCGTGCCCGGTGCCGTGGATGAAGCCGACGGAGCCATTCTCGGTACGCTTCGTCTCATAGCCCGCCGCGGTGAACGTCTCGCTGGCCTGCTGGTGCACGAAACGCCCATCCACCCCGGCACGGATCGCCTTGAGCGCGGCAAATTGCGCGGCGCGCACGGTGGCCACGAGCCGGCGCTGGGCGTCGCTGGCCCGGCCCCGGAGGAACGTGCGGGTCATGTCCCCGAAATACCCCGTCGCAATCACCCGCGGGAAGATGTCCACCACGATGAGGTCATGGGCCCGGAGCGGGCCGGAGCCGCGGTCGTGCGGGTCGCAGGCCTGGTCGCCGCCGGCGATGATGGTGCTGAGCGAGATGCCGCCCGCGCGGAGGATGGCGCTCTCGACGGCAAACTTCACGTCCTCGGAGGTGAGCCGGCGGCCGCGCGTGACCAGGTAGCGGCCCGACGGCCGGGCGGCGCGCAGCGCGGCCTCGGCGGCGGCGAGTCCGACGGCGCTGAGGCGGTTGCCCTCGCGCAGCGCGGCGGCCTCGGCGGGGGACTTGACCTCGCGCTCGGGAAACAGGGGTCCGGCGGCGAGTTCGAGGTGCACGCCCAGGGCGCGGAGCCGCAGGAACAGCGAGGTGGGGAAGTCATCCGCCACCCGGAAGCCGCGGATCCGGTGGGCCTTCGCGACCTCGGCGATGATCTCGGCGGGGCTGATCTGGCGGCGGGGCCAGCGGGCCTCGGCGCGGGCGCGCCAGGCCTCCAGCGGCAGCACGCGGTCGAAGGTGCCGGCCTTCTTCACGCGGCCGAATTCCAGCGCGCTCTGGAGCGTCACGCGCCTGCGGCCCAGGCCGAAGGCGATGAACGGGTCATGCACCTCGACCCCGCTGAAATAGAGCTGGTCGGAGCTGGTGGCGGTGTCGGCGTAGAGCAGGGGCGGGAGCGGGGAGCGGGCCACGATGGAGAGGGGTTGAAATGAAGGGCGCGAGGGATTACCCAACGAGTCTGTGAAAAACGCAAATCTGGTTTCGCTGACCTGCTGCTGGCTCGCGCTCGCCTTCACGTCGGGGTGCGGCGCCCGCGAGTCCACCCTCCCGGCCCCGCCCAAGACCGTGAGCGAATATTTCACCATCCGCGTCGGCGACCGCGCCGTGCGCATGCAGGTCGCCGTGCTGCCGATCGAGATGGAGCACGGGCTCATGGGCCGGCGCGACCTCGGGCCGGACGACGGCATGATCTTCGTCTACCCGGAGCCGCAGACGATGTCGTTCTGGATGCACAACACGCCCACGCCGCTCGACATCGGCTTTTTCACCCCGGCGGGCGAGCTGGAGGAGATCTACCCGCTGCTGCCATTCGACGAGCGCACGGTGCGGTCGCACGACGACCACCTGCAGTTTGCGCTGGAGATGAACCAGAACTGGTACCGCGAGCACGGCGTGAAGCCGGGCGCGAAAATTGACCTCGCCGCGCTGGCCTCGGCCCTGCGGGCCCGCGACCTCGACCCGAAGAAGTTCGGCCTGGAGAAGAACTGACGGAAACTACGGACGGAGGCTTGGGCCTTCCGTCATTGAATTGCCAAACGCCAACAGTCCAAACGCCAACGAAACGTCGGTAGTCAGTAATTTTTAAACCGGCCCAAGGCCGTTTCCCCACCGCCTTTTATCGATCGGAACCTTGTTTGGCGTTTGGCGGTTTGTCGTTTGGAATTTAAGGAAGCTATTCCTTCGGAATCTCGTTGTCGGTGCGCAGCATCAGCACGGGCACCTTGGTCTTCACCCAGAGCTCGGCGTCCTTGAAGTGCTTGGCCGGGACGTTCTCAAACGCCTCGCCGACGGTCTTCACCGGGAGCAGGTGGCCCTTTTTCGAGGCGTTGAAGTCGTACACGGCGCGGAAGACGCGGTCGGGCGTGGTGACGACGCTCTCGTTCTCCGGGAGCTGCAGGACCCAGCCGACGAAGTCGCCCTTGGGCAGCCGGCCCTCGGGGTCGGAGACCACAATGACCCACTGCTTCTTCACCGCCGGCGGCTTTTCCTCCGCGTTATCGGGCTGGACGGCGATGTTGATCTCCTCGATCACGCGCCGGAGCACGGCGGGATCGATATGGTTCTTCTTTAAAATCTCTGCGACTTTGCTGACGTCGATTTTCGGCATGGTGTTTTCCTCTGGGGGGAACACGAATGGACACGATTGATCGCGAATGTAAAGGCAGCGCATGGCTGACGAATATTTCGACGTGGTGAACGAGCGGGATGAACCCGTGGGCCGGGCCCTGCGCCGGGAGGTGCACGTCCGCGGGCTGTGGCACCGTGCGGTGCATGTGCTGGTGTTCGACGCTGCCGGCCGGGTGTTCCTGCAGAAACGGTCCATGCTGAAGGACATGTCGCCCGGACTCTGGGATTCCTCCTGCTCCGGGCATCTCGACGCGGGCGAGGACTATGACGCCGCGGCGGTGCGCGAGCTGGGCGAGGAACTGGGCCTGCGGTCCGCGCCACGGCCGGAGCGGACCCTGCGGATCGAGGCCTGCGCGGAGACCGGCTGGGAGTTCTGCTGGGTTTATCGCCTGCGCCACGACGGCCCGTTCGTGCTGCACCCCGAGGAAATCGAGCGCGGCGAGTGGCTCGCCACCGATGAAGTCACGCGCCGCATCGCCGCCCGCCCCGAAGAGTACTGTCCCGCGTTCCGCCTGATCTGGTCGCGGACGCAGCTGTAGGGCGGGGTCGCCGACCCCGCCTGCGCGCCGCCACGCGCCCTATTCCGTCTTGTCCCAGGACGGCCCGAGGCCGGTGACCCGCCGGCCGGAGATCTTGCCCGGGCCGGAGTTGGCGCTGAGCTTCTTGATCTCATCGAACTGCTTGTTGGAAATCAGCCGGCGCGGCACGCGCTTCTCGGCCTCGTAGATCAGGCGCTCGCGGTCGTCATCGTTCGGCGTGTAGGGAACCCACGAGGTGTGATGCCCCTGGTGCATGGTCCACTCGATGTTGCCGCCGTGCACGACGGCGCTGATCTGATATTTTTTCCCCTCGGGATCCTTGCTCCACCAGCCGAACTCGATGCTCATGTCCGCAGTAAGAGGGCACGGACCGACAGGCCGCAAGGCGGGACTCGCCCCGGCCGGCTCACGCGCGCAGCGGAAACTCGGCCAGCGTCGCCCCGGGATGAAACTCCCGGCCGCGCTGGCGGATGGCGCGCAGCACCAGCCGCTCGGGATGGAGGTCAACGACGCAGCCGCCGAGCGGCGGGCAGAATGAGCCGGTGTTGATGACGACCAGCCCGTCGGGCATCCGCCAGAAGCCGGGATGGTGGATGTGGCCGATGATGACGAACCCGGCCTGCGGGCGGTGCCGCCGGGCGAGGCTGGCGGCCAGTCCCGGGGCGCGGCGCCAGGCGCGCAGCACGCGGAGGATCCGCATGGGTGGCCACACGGTGTCGGCGAGGAAGCTGGCCGCGTACCGCAGCGGGTGTCGCTCGGACTGGTGGCGCTGCGGGATCGCGGCGGCCACGCGGCGGTAGACGGCCATCCGGAAGTCCAGTACCTCGCGCTCCGCCGGCGACAGTCGAGACAGTTCCTGCGCGATGAGCTGCCGGACCATCGGGGCATCCTGGCCCCAGGGCACGAGGTCCTCGAAGATGATGTC
>CAIJZY010000051.1 GCA_903825285.1 uncultured Opitutia bacterium
ATCACCGCAGCTTAAACGCCGCCTGGCGCCACGCCGCGGAAACCTGGCTTCGCTGCCAGGGCCTGATCACCGTCTCCATCAACAAAAAAGTGTTACCCAATTATCCGCTAAAATATGCCTATAATTAGGTTGGTAGCACAATCCGCCCGGCCCAGGGCCTCTGCTTCGCCATTGCCAGCAACACTGCCCGCTGGGTGGCTGGCTGGTTGATCAAGGACGGTCGCGTCCGCCGCAGTTACATCGGCGTGGCCGGGCAGGACTTCCCGCTGCTGCGCAAGGTCGCGCGCTTCCACCGCCTCGCGCTGGAGACCGGCGTGCTGGTCGCGGGCCTCGAGCCCGACAGCCCGGCCATCCGCGCCGGGCTGGCGGAAGGGGACATCGTCGTGGCGCTGGACGGCGTGCCGACGCCGGCGGTCGCCGCGCTGCACCGGTTCCTGACCGCCGACCGCATCGGCGAGCGGGCCATCGTCACCTTCCTGCGCGGCGCGGAACTGCGCCGCCACGCGATCATCCCGCTCGAGATCCCGGCGCGGTGACCAGAGCTAGGCCGCGTCGGGCCGGAGCGAGAGCGTTACCTCCACGCGGAGCGTGCCGGATCGCCCAGACTGGCGGAATGTGAACCGTGGCTGGGTCGCGGCGTGCTGCCAGCCGAAGAGGCTGCCGACCTGATCGTTTGGCTGGATGGAGTCCTGTCGGCGGTTGCTCGCGCCGTGGTAGACGGTCTCGGCGCGGGTCCGCCGCGGGTCCTGGAGCGGGAGTTCCTCGATGAGGGTCTCCACGCCCGCGGGGATGCGGATCTCCGCCCGGGCGCGCCGGCCCTCGATGACGAGCCGGTCGCCCTCGCGCCGGATCGGCAGGCGCGTGGTCCAGTGGAACACCACGCCGCGGCCCTGCGCCACCGCCCAGTCGTCGGTGATTACCAGCACGCCGGGGTGGGGCGAGTCCCACGTGCGCTGCCAGCACTCGAACTGGCCCTCCCAGCCGGCCGCGAGGTCCATGGTGGCGTGAAAGCGCGTGGCGTCGCCCTCGCCGCGGGGCTTGATGTCCGCGTGAATCGGGTTGGCCGGGTGCGGCCGCTCGGTGTCGCTCCACGGCGTGAGCATGCAGTGCCGCTGCGCCTGCTTGAGCAGGTCGGTCACGGGGTTGGCGTAGTCCACGACGCCGAAGTCGAGCGCCAGGCTGTCGCCGGCAAACTCGAGCACGAAGCTGCCCTTGTCCTCATGCTGGTGGTCACCGCCGGAGCGGTTGCCCATCAGCATGAGCTTCACCCATTCCCCCTCGTGGCGGCGCACGGAGGCCATCAGCCCGGTGTCGGGCATGCTGGCGAAGGGCCGCAGCGGCGGCCCCTCGGCGGGAATTTCGCGGTCGAGCTGGAGCGGCAGGAGCAGCGGCGCGGCCCCGGCGCGGCGGACGGCGCGGCGGTAGACCGTGACCCAGTGCGACTGCGGCATGAGCCACGCGAGGAACGCGAGCCCCTCGCTGACGGGGAACACGGCGTCGCCGGTGAGGATCATGTCCTGGTCGCGGTCGGTCGAGGCCAGCATCTCCGCCAGGCGGTCGGTGCGGAGCAGCGCGGGCGCGACGAGCGTGCGCGGGTCCACCCCGCGGCCGCGGCCGTAGAGGTGCGCGGCGAGGAAGGCCTGGCGCGCGGTGTAGGTGAAGTACGACACGCCCTCGAGGTAGCCGCCGTCGGGCAGCAGCGCCTTGGCGAGGTTGTCCTGGAGGTTGGCCCAGGCGGCGTCGGTGTGCGGCTCGACGCGGGAGGACGCGGGCCGGGGGTAGGGTTCGAAGTGCGCCGGCATGTGACGCTCGAGGAGGAGCAGGCCGTAAAGCCGCGCGGGCGTGATCCACGCGAGCTGGTTGCCGTGGTACATGTACTCCCACCACCACGAGGCCTGGCACATCCGGCCGTGCGCCTCGGTGGCGATGCGGCGGAGGATCAGCTCGCGCCCGAGGGGCGTGAACCACTCGCCGCAGAGGTCGAGGATGACCGCGCAGTCCCAGGTGGCGATGGCCTGGACGAAGCCGCGCTGCTCCCAGGTGCTGCCGGGAAAATGCGCGAAGAAGATGTCCTCCCAGTGCCCGCAGTGCGCGATGCTCAGCGCGAAGCGCGCCGCGAGGCGGCAGAGCTCGCGGTCGCGCCAGAGCAGCCCGGCCTGCGCGGCGATGGGCCCGTGCAGCGAGAGCATCTTGCCGAGGTCCCGCTCGCGGCGAAAGGTGTTGGCGCTCCAGAAATTCAGGTTCTCCCCGATCAGGCTCTCGGGCCGCACCGCCCGGGCCGTCGTCGCGGCCGCCCGCAGCTCGGCGGTCATCACCTGGTCCGGGGCGAAGCGCTGCCGCACGTCCGCCAACTCGGCGGCGTTGATGAGCAGGCCGTAGCTGGGCGTAAATGTCGGCTCGAACTCCGGCGGCTGCAGGTACTTCTCCCAGCGCTCGTCGTAGCCGGCCCACTGCGCGAGGTGCGCGTCGAGCCGCCCGGTGTGCTGCAGCCCGAACCAAAGCAGCCAGCCCGCGCCGGCGGCAGGACGGGGATGGCGGACCTCGACGGTGAGCGACCGGATCCGGCGCGCGCCCTCGAGCGGCAGCCATTCCTCGCGGCGCGTGGCGCCGGACGGCTCGCCGGTGCGGCGGCGCGGGCCGGCGTCGGTCTCCGCCGTGATCGTGAGCCGGCTGTCGTCCGGCGCGCTGAGGTTGATGAGCACCCGGTCGTACGCGGAGCAGTCGAGGTCCGCGTAGGTCCGGTGCAGGCGCAGCACGAGCCCGTCGGGCGCCGGCCGCTCCCACTGGTAGACCGTGAAGGCCCACCCCCGCGTCAGCCGGAGGCCGGCCGCGCCGGGCGCGTCCACCGTCCACGCCGCGAGTTCGCTGAGGTGCTCGTCGAAGAACGGCTCGAAGACCGCTTCGGCGCTGTTGATCGGGGTGACCCGCATGGCGGAACAGCGTCACCCGCCGTGCCGCCGGAGTCGAGCGGCCAGTGAGGGCGCGCCGGGCGGCCGCTCAGGGAAACCAGGCCGCCAGCTCCTGCGTGACCAGCGCGTGGCCGGCGCGGTTGGGATGGTTGCGCGAGGACATCAGGCTCTCGATCAGGCCGCCCGCGCGCGCGAAGTCCTGGAATTTCCCGTAACTGTCCACCAGGCCGACGCGGTACTCGGCCGCCAGCTGCCGGATCTGGTCCGCGTGCTGGCTGAGCAGGTCGGCCGGGTCGAGCAGGGCGGACGCGAGGTCGGGGGTGGGCGTGAGCAGCAGCAGCGGAATCTTCGCGGCCAGGGTCTGCTCGATCATCTGCCGCCACGCCGACCGCGCCCGCGGGAGCCCGAGGCCGCGGTCGTTCAGGCCGTAGTCGAGCGTGACCACGTCGGGCCGGTGGCTGAGGACATCCGCCGCGAATCGCCGCGCGCCCTGCTCGGACTCCTCGCCGCCGATCGCGGTCACGAGCACGTTGAGCACCGCATGCGGGTAGTGCGCGGCCAGGGCGGCATGCAGCAGGTGGGGGTAGGATTCCAGCGGGCGCACCTCGGGCGTCGCAAAATAACCGGCCGGCACGCTGTGCCCGTGGCAGGCGACGCAGAGCATGCGGTTGGCGGGCCAGTCCACGCGGGCAAGCCGCGCAAACTCGGCGAGATAGGTGGGGCGGGCGGCGGGGGCGGGCGCAGTCACGGCGTTCACGCTAGGCGGCGACCGGGGAAAATCACGGCAAATACACTTACGACTGCAAAATCCGTTCGTGTTCCGGCCCGGGGGCTGCTTCGTATTCCCGGTGGGCGAAATCCGCCCGCGTCGCTCCCATGGCCCGCATCCTCGTCATCGACGACGAAAAACCCATCTGCACGCTCTGTGCCTCGGCCCTGCGCGTCGCCGGGTACAAGGTGCTCACGGCGAACGACGGCTTCGAGGGCGTGAACCTGTTCCGGGCCAATCCCACCGACGCCGTGCTGGTGGACCTGCTCATGCCCCACAGCGGGCTCCAGGTCATCCGCGTGCTGCGCGAGTCCTACCCCGACGTCCCGATCATCGCCATGTCCGGCTACGGCCGGCGGCGGCTCGAGTTCGCCAGCGGGGTCGGCGCCAATCGCATCCTCAGCAAGCCCTTCGCGCCGGACGATCTCGTGGCATTGGTGGACGACTTGCTGGACTCGGGCGAGAAGCCGAAGAAGCCGGGGCCGGACACGGGCCACTGACGGATTGCGCTTTCCGGGCCGGCCGGAAGGCTCTGGGACCATGATGCCGACCCGGCAGGGATCCTTCCGCCTCTTTCGCCTCTTCGGGATCGACGTGCACCTGCACTGGTCCTGGCTCTTCGTCGCAATCTACTCGGTCTCGGTGCGCGTCCCGAATTACCGGTCGCCCGTGTGGGCCCTGCTCGAGTACCTGGCGCTGTTCCTGATCGTGCTGATGCACGAGTACGGCCACTCGCTCGCGTGCCGCAGCGTGGGCGGGCAGGCCGACCAGATCGTGCTCTGGCCGCTGGGCGGCGTGGCCTACGTGAGCCCGCCGCCGCGGCCGGGCGCCGTGCTGTGGAGCCTCGCCGCCGGCCCGCTGGTGAACGTCGTGCTCTTCCCGTTCCTGGTTGCCGCGATCATCGTCGGCGAGCGCGCTGGCTGGGAGACGAACCACGCGGACCTGAACCGGTTCATCTGGGCGGTCGGCATGGTGAACGCGCTCCTGCTGGGCTTCAACCTGATGCCGGTCTACCCGCTCGACGGCGGGCAGATTTTGCGCGCCGTGCTCTGGTTCTTCATCGGCAAGGCGCGCAGCCTCACCGTGGCGACGGTCGTGGGCTTCCTCGGCGGCGCCGTCTTTGTCCTCTACGCGCTGCTGCACGCCGATCTCTGGCTGGGGGTCCTGTCGCTCTTCCTCATCATGAACTGCTGGCGCGGGTTCCAGGAGGCGCGGATGCTCCGCCGGGTGGAGCAGTTGCCGCGGCGGCCCGAGTTCGCCTGCCCGGTCTGCCGGTCCGCGCCGCCGATCGGCGCCTACTGGCGCTGCCAGCAGTGCCGCCAGCCGTTCGACCCGTTCGCCAGCAGCGCGGTCTGCCCGCACTGCGGCTCGGTGCACGCGGTGACCGCCTGCCCGGACTGCGGCCAGTCCAAGCCGATCCTGGCCTGGGATGTTCGCGTCCATGACGTCTGAACCCGAGACCGCGCCGCAACGCGAGGTGCACTGCGCCGACGCGATCCCGTGGATGCGGGCCCGCGGCCGGATCGAGGGCGCGAGCGCGGTGACGTCGCTGCCGGATGTCTCCGAGGTGGGGCTCGCGCTGCCGGTCTGGCGCGCGTGGTTCCTCGACGCGGTGGCGTTGGTGGTCAACGCGGTGCCGGACGACGGCGCGGCGGTCTTCTTCCAGTCGGACATCCGCCATGACGGCGTCTGGATCGACAAGGGCGCGCTGGTGACCCGCGCGGCGGAGGACGCCGGGGCGCACGTGCTCTTCCACAAGATCATCGCCCGGCGTCCGCCCGGGCTGCTGACCGGGGGCCGGCCGGGCTTCACGCACCTGATTGCTGTGTCGCGGGCGCTGCGCTGCCCTGATCCGCTGCCGATCCCGGACATCATCACCGACCCGGGCCGCGCGCCGTGGGTGCGGGCGATGGGCGTGCGCGCGGCCGGGCACGCGGTGCGGTTTGTCCGCGACCAGGCGCGGGCCGCCGTGGTGTTCGACCCGTTCTGCGGCGTCGGCACCGTGCTGGCGGCCGCCAACGCGCTCGGGCTCAACGCCCTGGGCGTGGAGCGGGCGCGCAAGCGCTGCGAGCAGGCGCGTCAGCTCACGCTGGATCCCGCCGAACTGTAGCCGCCGCGGCCCCGGACGATTCAGGCTTTCCGACTCGGCCCGGCGCGCTATGATGAAGGCATGGCGACCTTCATGGGACGGATGGCTTGGCTGGCGGGCCTGGGCTTGATGATCAACGCGGCGTTCGCGGTCCAGCCCGCGGCCGTGCTCCCGGGCGGGCAGCCCGACGGCTCGACACTCCTGCCGAACCAGTGGTCGCTGCGGCCCGCGGGCCGGCAGATCCCGGTCGGCGATTTCCCGGTCAACATCGCGCTGCATCCCGGCGGCCGGTACGCCGCGGTGCTCCACAGCGGATATGGAACGCACGAGGTGAGGATCATCGACCTCGCGCAAGGCACCGAGGTCTCGCGCACCGAACTCAAGCTCTCCTATTACGGCCTGGCCTGGTCACCCGACGGCGAAGAGCTGTTCGTGAGCGGCGGGGCGGGTGAGGTGGTGCACGTCTTTGCGTTCCAGGACGGCAAGCTGTCCGCGCGCCGCGAGCTCGCGCTGCGTCCGTCCGCCGAGGAGGGCGTGCCCGCCGGGCTGGCGGTCTCCGCCGACGGCCGCGCCGTCTATGTCGCCGAGGCCTGGGGCCAGCGCGTGGTGAAGCTCGCGGCGGCCGACGGCCACATCCTGTGGGCTCGCGCGCTGGGCGCGGCCGTGATCTCCACCGGGACCTCGCACGAGGGCGAGCGGCCGCGGGCGGCGACCGACCTCGACGCACCCTTTCCCTACACATGCCTGCCCGACGAGCGGCATGGCCGCGTCTTCGTGAGCCTCTGGGCGAAGTCCACCGTGCTCGTCCTCGACGCGCAGACCGGGGCGGAGCAGGCCCGCTGGCCGGTCGGGCCGCATCCGAACGAGATGCTGCTGGGCCATGACGGCCGCCTCTTCGTGGCCGAGTCCAACCTCAACTCCGTGAGCATTCTGGACACCGCCACCGGCCGCGTGACCGAGACGCTGTCCTCGTCGCTGCAGCCGAATGCCCTGCCGGGCTCGATGCCCAACAGCCTCGCGCTGACCCCCGACGGCACGCAGCTGTTCGTGGCGAACGCCAACAACAACAACCTCGCCGTCTTCAACGTTGCCGCCCCGGGCCGCGCGCGGTCGCTCGGCTTCATCCCCGTCGGCTGGTTTCCGACCAGCGTGCGGGTGACGCGCGACGGCCGGATGCTCGTCGTCGCCAACGGCAAGGGCCTGACCTCCCACGCCAACCCGCACGGCCCGTATCCCGGCTCGAAGGTGCCGCGCAACCTGCAGGAGTACATCGGCGGCCTGATGCTGGGCACCGTGGCGCTGATCCCGCTGCCGGATTCGGCCGGGCGCGAGGCGCAGTACGCGGCCTGGACGCGCACGGCCTACACGTGCAGCCCGCCCGCCGCCGTGGCGCCGGCTGCCGCGGGCGGCCCGATTCCCGCCCGGGTCGGCGAGGCGTCCCCGCTCCGCCACGTGATCTACATCGTGCGGGAGAACCGCACCTACGACCAGGTCCTCGGCGACATGCCCGAGGGCAATGGCGACCCGCGGCTCTGCCTGTTTGGCGAGACGGTGACGCCCAACGCGCATGCGCTGGCGCGCGAGTTTGTGCTGCTCGACAACTGCTACGCCGACGGCGAGGTCAGTGCCGACGGCCACGAGTGGTCGATGGGGGCCCAGGCCACGGACTTCGTGGAAAAAACCTGGCCGCTCGACTACGGCCACCACGTGGACGGCAAGCTCGATTATCCCTCCGAGGGCCGCTACCTGGTGGCCTACCCGGCCAACGGCTACCTCTGGAACCGCGCGGCCGAGGCCGGCGTGAGCTACCGCAGCTACGGCGAGTTCTGCACCACGCCCGACACGGGACCCACCATGTCCGAGCCGTCGCTGCCGATCCTCCGCGGGCACATCGACCCGCTCTACCGGGCGTGGGACCTGGACTACACCGATGTCAGCCGCGCCGAGCGTTTCATCGCGGAGCTGCACCGCTTCGAGGCCGCGGGCGAGATGCCCCGCCTGCAGGTGTTCCACCTCGGCGGCGACCACACCGAGGGCACGAAAGCCGGCAAGCCGACCCCGACGGCGCACATCGCGGACAACGACCTCGCCCTCGGCCAGCTCGTGGCGGCGGTCTCCCGCTCGAAGTTCTGGGCCGACACCGCGATCTTCGTGGTGGAGGACGACGCGCAGAGCGGGTCCGACCACGTCGATGCCCACCGCATGCCCACCTTGGTCATCAGCTCATGGACGCGGCGCCACGCCGTGGACTCCACGCTCTACTCGACGACCAGCGTGCTGCGCACGATCGAGCTCATCCTCGGGCTGAAGCCGATGTCGCAGTTCGACGCGGCCGCGCGGCCGATGACCGCCGCGTTCGCCGACCGGCCCGACCTCTCGCCGTTCACCGCACGTCCCGCCCAGACCGATCTCAAAGCTCTGAACAAGCCGCTGGCCTGGGGCGCCGCGGAATCGCGCCGCATGGACTTCTCCGCCCCCGACCGCGCCGACGACATCCAGCTCAACGAGATCGTCTGGCGCAGCGTGCGCGGCCCGCAGTCACCCATGCCCGCCCCGGTCCACGCCGCGTTCTTCAAGGCGCATCCCCCGGGCGACGGCGACGACGACGGCGACGAGCTGTGAACCGGCTTCGGCTTGGCCTTCCGCCCTGAGCAGGGAGGAACAGGATTCACCACGAAGGGCACGAAGCTCACGAAGCCCAAGCGTGGTTGGCTTAGCGCACTTCGCGTGCTTGGCGGTTAACGAATTGCTCCCTGAATTGGGACACCGCCAAGGCCGCGAAGAGCGATGCATGGGCTTCGTGGTCTTCGTGGTGAATTCGGATCGAGGACACGGGTTGAAATCGTTTCATAACCCATAAGACGGGTTGCGGGGAAACGAGAGGGCGTCCACTTTGGCGCCATGCGTTACCTTCCCCTGTTCCTCGCTTCCCTGGTGGCGGTCGCGGCCTCGGCCGCCGATGTCGCGCCGGAATTCACCACCACGGCCTCCGGCCTCAAGTACGCCATCACGGTCCACGGCACCGGCGCCCAGCCGCATGCCGGCCAGGTCGTGCTGGTCCAGTATGTCGGCTCCCTTCCGGACGGCACCGAGTTTGACCGCACCAAGCCGGCGGGCCCGCCGTTCGCCTTCACGCTCGGCATGAAGCAGGTCATCAAGGGCTGGGACGAGGGCTTTGCGCTGCTGCACGTGGGCGACCATGCGACGCTCGTCGTCCCGTCGGAGCTGGCCTACGGCGAGCGGGCGGTGGGACCGATCCCGGCCTACTCCGCTCTGACCTTCACGGTCGAGTTGGTCGGGATCAAGGAGCACGCCCTCACGGATGCGCTGCGCGACACCCTCGACCATCACGGTCTGCAGGCGGCGCAGACGCAGTTTCAGGAACTGAAGGCGGCCAAGTTCGGCGACTACTTCGTGAATGAGGACCAGCTGAACATGCTCGGCTACCATTATCTCCAGAAGAAACAGCTGCCGGAGGCGCTGGCCGTCCTGCGCTGGAACGTCGAGCTCTTCCCCGCGTCCGGCAATGTCTACGACAGCCTCGGCGAGGCCTATCTCAAGTCCGGCGATCGTGCGCTGGCTCAGCAGAACTACGCCAAGTCGCTCGAGCTTGATCCGGCGAACAAGAATGCGGCGAAGATGCTCGCTGTGCTGAAGTCGGCCTCCGACGCGCCGGGCGCGCTCACGGCGCTGCTGGCCAAGATGGCGGTGGATGATGCGTTCAATGCCGCCGACGATGCGCTCACGGCGGGCAAGCCGGTCAGCGTCGTGGCGCTGCGGGCCCAGCTCGACGGCTTCCTCAAGGAGCACCTGGCGAGCGATGACGCGGCCGGGCTGGTGCGCGACTATTTCTATCTCGTGGAGTCCGTGGACCTGAAGCAGGCCGCGGCCGAGTGGCGCTCGTTCGCCGCCAGCACGAATCCGAAGATCAAGGAGCTGGCCGAAACGAAGATGAAGCTCACCGCGCTGATGGACCAGCCGATGGCGCTGACCTACGCCGCGGTGGACGGCCGCACGGTCGACCTCGCGCAGTGGCGTGGCAAGGTGGTGCTGATCGACTTCTGGGCGACGTGGTGCGGGCCGTGCCTGCAGGAGCTGCCGAACGTGAAGGCGGTCTACGCGAAGTACCACGACCAGGGCTTTGAGATCGCCGGCATCGCCTTCGACCAGGCCCACGACCCGGCGCACCCGGCGAAGCGGCAGAGGTCGGCGGACGAGTTCAAGGCCTTCACCACCGAGCACGGCATGCCCTGGCCGCAGTACTACGACGGCACCTACTGGAAGAACCCGTTCGGCCAGCAGTACGGCATCCGGGCGATCCCCGCGATGTTCCTGCTGGACCGCGAGGGCCGGCTCGTCTCCACCAACGCCCGCGGGCCGAAGCTGGAGCAGGAAGTGAAGCGCCTGCTGGGCAAGTAGGCCGCGGCGCAAAAAAGAAAGTCGCCCCGCCCGGGGAGAACCGCACAGTGGCCGCGTGATTGCGACCTACGGCCTGCTATCCCTGGCGGTGCTCGCGCTCTGGCTGGGCGGACCCGACTCGGCGCCCCCGTGGCGCCGCTATGCCTGGCTCGTCCTGCTCGGCGCGGCCACGCTGGCCGGCTTGCTCGCGGGCTTCGTGCAGCCGGCGGGGCTCGGCTGGATCGTGCTGCTGGCCGTGGCCACGGGCGTGTTCGCGCGTCCGCACCTGATGCCGGGGCCGCGGGTGGTGCTCGGTGTTGTCATTCTCGCGGTGTCGGGCGGCCTGCTCGTGCACTGGCTGCCCGGCTTCCAGAACTACCGGGCCCTCTACCTCGTCCGGTTCACGCCGGATGCGGTGCCGTTCACGCTCTTCCTCAACTTCGACAAGACCGCCGCCGGGTTGCTGCTGCGGGGGTGGAGCCATTCGCGGCTCACGCGGGCGGCCGACTGGCGCGCCATCGCCGGGACCGTGGCGGTGGGCGCGGCGGCCATCGTGCCCGTCGTGATCGCCATCTCGCTCGGCACGGGCTATGTGAATTTCGCGCCGAAGTTCCCGCCCGAGGCCTGGCTCTGGGTCGGCGTGAATCTCGGGTTCACCTGCCTGGCCGAGGAGGCGGTGTTCCGGGGGTTTCTGCAGGCGCAGGTGCGGCGACTGCTGGGACCGGTGCCGGGCGGGTCGGCGTGGGCGATCGGGATCTCCGCCATAATCTTCGGTCTGGCGCACGCAGCCGGCGGGACAACTTACATCGTCCTCGCGGTGGTGGCCGGCGTGGGCTACGGCTGGGTGTATCACCGCAGCGGGCGGATCGAGGCGAGCATCCTCACGCATTTCGCGGTCAACGCCACGCACTTCTTCCTCTTCACGTATCCGGCGCTGCAGCGATGAGGCCGGCCGAACGCCGAACGCCCGGGCACCCGTCCCCTTAACTCACCCGACCCAGGCCCGCGCGTTGTCGAACAGCTTCATCCAGGGCGAGTCCTCGCCCCAGGTGGACGGAGCCCAGCTCATCGCGACCGAGCGGAAGACGCGCTCGGGGTGGGGCATCATGATTGTCACGCGCCCGGAGGTGGTCGTGAAGGCGGTCATGCCCAGGGGCGAGCTGTTGGGATTGAGCGGATATTGCTCAGTGTAGATGGGGCCCTCCCTTGGCCGTTGGGCGATGGAGGACTGCGCAAGCGCGAGCGCTTGCTTGTGATCCACGAACCGCGCCGCGACCAGGCCCGACGCGCTGCAGGCGCGCATCGCGGCGGTGTCCGGGAACTCGGCATAGCCCTCGCCGTGCGCCACGGCGATCGGGAGGACGGAGCCCTCCATCCCGGCGAACAGGAGGCTCGGGCTCGGCTCGATCCGCACGGAGACGAACCTGCCCTCGTAGCGCTCGCTCTGGTTCTGGACGAAGCGGGGCCAGTGGCCGGCGCCGGGGATGATGCCCTTGAGGTTGCTGATCATCTGGCAGCCGTTGCACACCCCGAGGGCAAAGGTGTCCTCGCGCGCGAAGAACGCCGCGAACTCCGCCCGCACCTGCTCGTGGAAGAGGATGCTCTTCGCCCAGCCCTCGCCGGCGCCGAGGACGTCACCGTAGCTGAACCCGCCGCAGGCCGCGAGGCCGCGGAAATCCCGCAGCGAGACCCGCCCGGCCAGGAGATCCGTCATGTGCACGTCCACCGCGCGAAACCCCGCGCGGGAGAACGCCGCCGCCATCTCCACCTCGCCGTTCACGCCCTGCTCGCGCAGGATCGCGATTGGCGGCTGGGCGACTTTGGATATTCTGGCCGGCAGCGGATAGGGAAACGTGACTTTGGGAGTGATGCCGGGATCGGTGGGATCGAGGCGAAACTGGTGCTCGGACTCGGCGCACGCCGGATTGTCGCGGAGCGACGCAATGCGGTGCGTGACGTCGGACCAGACCGCGCGGAGCGCGAAGAGATTTTCCTCAAGAAGCACCTGGCCGCCCTGCCGGATCCGGAAGGTCCGCGTGTCGTTCAGCGTGCCAATCCGCGACGTCGCCGAGTCGAGGCCGTGCGTCTTCAGCATGCCCAGCACCGCGTCGACATCCTCCGCCCGCACCTGGATCACCGCGCCCAGTTCCTCCGCAAAGAGCGCCGCGAAGGCCGTTTGGTCGCTAGCTGACGTCTGACCCCTGATCTCTGACCCCTGATCTTGAGCTGGCAGCTCAAGATCCACTCCCACGTGTCCCGCGAACGCCATCTCGACCGCCGTGGCCAGCAGGCCGCCGTCGGAGCGGTCGTGATAGGCAAGGATGCGCCTTTCGCGCCCGAGCTGCTGGATCGCATTCCAGAAGGCCTTCAGTTCCGCGGGCTGGTCCACGTCCGCCGGCGCCGCGCCGGTCTGCGACATCACCTGCGCAAGGATGGACCCGCCCAAGCGGTTTTTCCCGCGACCCAAATCAATCAGCAGCAGCACGGTGCCTTGGTTGTCCATCGCGCCCTTCGTGCTCTTCGCGGTGAATTCCTCAGCTCCGTGCTTCAGCTGCGGCGTGAGCGACAGACGGACGTCGTCGACGGCGGCGAAGGCCGAGACGATGAGCGAGACCGGGGCGGTGATGCGACGGCTTTCACCCGTGGCGGCGTCCTGCCAGGCCGTGCTCATGCTCATCGAGTCCTTGCCGACGGGGATGGTGATGCCGAGGGCGGGGCAGAGCTCGAGTCCGACGGCCTGCACCGCGGCGTACAGGTCGGCGCCGTCGCCGGGGATCGCGGGCGCGGCCATCCAGTTGGCGGAGAGGTTGACCTTGCCGAGGTCGCCGACCTGCGCGGCGGCGAGATTGGTGAGCGCCTCGCCCACGGCGAGCCGGGCGGAGGCGGCGGCGGAGTTGACGGCGACCGGCGTGCGCTCGCCCATGGCCATGGCCTCGCCGGTGGTCACGTCGTAGGCGGCGGCGGTGACGGCGCAGTCGGCCACGGGCACCTGCCACGGTCCGACCATCTGGTCGCGGACGATCAGTCCGCCGAGCGTGCGGTCGCCGATGGCAATCAGGAAGGTCTTGTCGGCGACGGCGGGGTGGGCGAGCACCCGGCGGACGGCCTCGGCCAGCGTCAGGCTCCCGAGGTCCAGCGGCGCCAGCGGGCGGACGCGCGTGGCGTCGGTCCGGTGCATGCGCGGGGGCTTGCCCAGCAAAACGTCGAGCGGCAGGTCGATCGGCGTGTTGCCGAAATGTGCGTCCTCCAGCACGAGCTGCTTGCGCTCGGTGGCCTCGCCGACGACGGCGAAGGGGCAGCGCTCGCGCTCGCAGAGGGCGCGGAAGGTGGCGAGGTGCCGGGCGGGCACGGCGAGGACGTAGCGCTCCTGCGACTCGTTGCACCAGATCTCGAGCGGGCTCATGCCGGGCTCGGCGTTGGGCACGGCCCGCAGCTGGAAGCGGCCGCCGCGGCCGGCGTCGTTGACGAGTTCCGGCAGCGCATTGGAGATGCCGCCGGCGCCGACGTCGTGGATGAAGCTGATGGGGTTGTCCTCGCCGAGCGCCCAGCAGCGGTCGATCACCTCCTGGCAGCGTCGCTCCATCTCGGCGTTGTCGCGCTGCACGCTCGCGAAATCCAGATCCTCCTGCCCCGCGCCGCTGGCCATCGAGCTCGCCGCGCCGCCGCCCAGGCCGATCAGCATCGCCGGTCCGCCGAGGACCACGAGCTGGTCGCCGGGGGCGATGGTGCTCTTCTGGACGTGCCCGGGCCGGATGTTGCCGAGCCCGCCCGCGAGCATGATGGGCTTGTGGTAGCCGCGCAGCTCCTGTGCGGGGAGATGAGGGTTGAGAGTTGCAGGTTGGGCGTGCGCCCCGGCGGCGCCCGGCCTGTCAGCTTTCAACTTGCCGCCTTCAACTGCGGCCGGAACGGCCGCCTCATACGTCCGGAAATATCCGTTGATGTTCGGCCGGCCGAACTCGTTGTTGAACGCGGCGCCGCCGAGCGGGCCCTCGATCATGATGTCGAGGGCGGAGACGATGCGGCCGGGCCGGCCATGGTCCTGCTCCCAGGGCTGGATGGCGCCGGGCAGCCGGAGGTTGGAGACGGTGAAGCCGGTGAGCCCGGCCTTGGGCTTGCCGCCGCGGCCGGTGGCGCCCTCGTCGCGGATCTCGCCGCCGGAACCGGTCGCGGCGCCGGGGAAGGGCGAGATGGCCGTCGGGTGATTGTGCGTCTCCACCTTGCACAGGAGGTGGATGTCCTCCTCCACCGCACCGTAGTTCCCGGTGCGGGGATCGACGAAGAACCGCCCGCCGCGCGTGCCCGTGAGCACCGCGGCGTTGTCGCGGTAGGCGGACAGGATGCCCGTGCTGTGCAGCTGGTGGGTGTTCCGGATCATCTGGAACAGCGACCGGTCGCGCGCCGCGCCGTCGATCTCCCAGGTGGCGTTGAAGATCTTGTGCCGGCAGTGCTCGGAGTTCGCCTGGGCGAACATCATCAGCTCGATGTCGTGCGGGTCGCGCTGCAACGTCGTGAAGGCGCGGACCAGGTAATCGACCTCGTCCTCCGCCAGCGCGAGGCCGAGCGCGGTGTTGGCCTCGACCAGCGCGGCGCGGCCCCGGGCGAGGACCGGCACGGTCGTCAGCGGGCGCGGCGACTCATGACTGAACAGCGCCGCGCAGTCCGCGAGGTCGCCGAAGACCGCCTGCGTCATCCGGTCGTGGAGCTTCGACGCCAGGGCTGCCCGCTGCACGGTGGTCGGCGGGGACGCGAACGCGACGGTGTAGGCCACGACCCGCTCGATCCGCTGGATTTGCTCCAGCCTGCAGATGCGGGCGATGTCGGTGGCCTTGGAGGACCAGGGGGAGATTGTGCCGGGACGGGGGGCGACGACCTGCAGGAGCCCGTGGGCGGCGGCGGCGGCGCGGCTCGGTCCGTAAGTCAGCAGCTGGTCAAGCACGGCGCGTCCGGCCGGCGGCAACTCGGCGGCCAGGTCCACGACGTGGACGAACTCGGCGCCCAGGTCCGTGACCGGCAGGCCGGCGGCGATGAGATCCTGGCGGAGCCGCTGGAGGCGGGACGGGGAGAGGGCAGGGGAGCCGCGGAGGATCAACATGGTTGAATGCGCCAAAGGCTTCCGGACATCCCCGCCGCGGTCAAGGGGGCTGCGGGACATGTTAATTTTTCGGCTTTCGGCGTCATGCAGCGAGAAAGCCGTTGACCAATCCGTGGGCGTCCCCGAAATCACATCCCTTCCCCCACCACGTGCGGATTCCACATCTCCCAGCACCCTCGCAATCTCTCCCGGCGCGCTTAACCGGAAGACCAGCGAGGTGTGGCTGCCGGAAAAATACGGGCGGGACGCCATGAGCGAGCAGATCGGACACGAATGCGGCATCGCGCTCGTGCGCCTGCTGAAGCCCCTCGCCTACTACCAGGAGAAATACGGCTCCCCGCTGTGGGGCTTCACGAAGCTTTTTCTCCTGATGGAGAAGCAGCACAACCGCGGCCAGGACGGCGCGGGCGTGGCCTGCGTGAAGTTCGACATGCCGGCGGGCGAGCCGTACATGTTCCGCGAGCGCAACACCGAGCCGAACCCGCTCGACCGCGTCTTCAAGGCCCTGCTCGGGCGCTACCAGGAGCTCGTCGCCGAGGGCCGCGTGCACCCGGAGTTCGCCGACACGGTGAAACAGCACTTCGACTTCGGCGCCGAGCTGTACCTCGGCCACCTGCGCTACGGCACCTCGGGCGACTACGGGGTCAGCGCCTGTCACCCGTACTTCCGCCGCAGCTCCTGGCCGACGCGGAACCTCGCGCTCTGCGGCAACTTCAACATGACCAACACGCGGGAGCTGAACGACAGCCTCATCGCGATCGGCCAGCACCCCATCTTCTCCTCCGACACGCAGGCCGTGCTCGAGAAGATCGGCTTCTTCCTCGATGAGGAGCACGAGGACATCTACCGCTACCTGCGCACCCGCGACCTGACCGGCCCCGAGCTGACGCGCCGCATCAGCGAGGGCCTCGACCTTGCCCGCGTGCTCACGCGGGCCTCGGCCAAGTGGGACGGCGGCTACGCCATCGCGGGGCTCATCGGCAACGGCGACGCCTTCGTGGCCCGCGACCCGTCGGGCATCCGCCCGGCCTACTATTTCCAGAACGACGAGGTCATCGCCTTCGCCTCGGAGCGCGCCCCGCTCATGACCGTGTTCGACCTCGCGGTGGAGCAGGTGCAGGAGGTCGAGCCGGGCCACGTCGTGGTGCTCAAGAAGAGCGGCACCGTCACCAACGCCGCCTTCACCGCCCCGCTCCCGCGCACCTCCTGCTCGTTCGAGCGCATCTACTTCTCCCGCGGCAACGACCTCGACATCTACCGCGAGCGGCAGGCGCTGGGCGCCGGGCTGGCCGACCAGGTGATCCGGGCCATCGGCCACGACTGGGCCAACACCGTGTTCAGCTTCGTGCCCAACACCGCCGAGGTCGCCTACTACGGGCTGATGTCCGCGCTGCGGAGCCGGCGCCGCGACGAGGTCAAGGCCGCCATCCTCGCGGCGCAGGCCACCGGCACCCTGACCGAGTCGCTGCTCGACGACCTCATCCTGCGCAACTGGCCCCGCGGCGAGAAGGTGGTGAGCAAGGACATCAAGCTCCGCACCTTCATCGGCCAGGAAAACCTCCGCAACCAGCTCGCGAGCCACGTCTACGACATCACCTACGGCTCGGTCCAGCCCGGTGACAATCTGGTGTGCGTCGACGACTCCATCGTCCGCGGCACCACCCTGCGCCGCTCCATCCTGCGCATCCTTGCGCGGCTGAACCCGCGGAAGATCGTCATCGTCTCCACCGCCCCGCAGATCCGCTACCCCGACTGCTACGGCATCGACATGTCCGAGATCGGCAAGTTCATCGCCTTCGAGGCCGCCGTCGAGCTCCTCAAGGAGCGCGGCCAGACGCCGCTGCTCGAGGAGGTCTACCAGCTGTGCCGCGCCGAGATCGCCCGCGGCGGCACGGTCAACCACGTCCGGAAGCTCTACGAGCCGTTCACGCCCGAGGACCTCTCCCGCAAGATCGTCGAGCGCGTCCGCCCGAAGGGCACCGAGTGGAAGGGCGAGATCGAGATCATCTTCCAGACGATCGAGAACCTCCACGCCGCCGTGCCGCACCACTCGGGCGACTGGTACTTCACCGGCAAGTATCCCACCCCCGGCGGCTACCGCGTCGTGAACCAGGCCTACGTGAACTATTTCGAGAAGCACGAGGGCCGAGCCTACTAGGATTTACGAATTACGATCCACGAGGCACGATTTTTTCGACACGGGAACGGCGTGTCGCCGGCCTCCCGCTCCACTCGTATTCCAAGCCGACTTCTCAATCGTAAATCGTAAATCCGCATGAGCCTCAGCTACGAATCCTCCGGCGTGAACTACGACCAGCTGGACGCCTTCAAGCGGGCGTGCCAGCGCGCGGCGCGGACGACGGCGGGACTGCTGCACGACCACGGCTACGCGGAGCCGGCGTCCACCCGCGGGGAGAGCGCCTACCTGATGGAGGCCGCCGACCACTACCTCGCCCATGTCGAGGAGGGTCTCGGCACCAAGAACCTCGTGGCCGACGCGGTCTACGCCGCCACCGGGAAGAATTTCTACCGCGAGATCGCCCTCGATACCGTCGCCACCATCGTCAACGACCTCGTCACCTGCGGCGCGCTGCCGATCTCGGTCGCGATGCACGCGGCCGTGGGCGAGTCGGCGTGGTTCGCGGATGCGGCGCGGATGCAGTCGCTGGTGGACGGCTGGGCCGAGGGCTGCCGGCAGGCGGGCGCGGTCTGGGGCGGCGGCGAGACGCCGACGCTGCGCGGCATCGTCAACGCCGCGACGATCGTCCTCGCGGGCTCGGCCGTCGGGAAAATTTCCCCGAAGGCGCACCGGATCACGGGCGACGTGCACGACGGCGATGCCATGGTCTTCCTCGCGAGCTCCGGCGTGCAGACGAACGGGCTGAGCCTCTGCCGGCTGATCGCGGAGAAGCTCCCGCAGGGCTACCAGACGCCGCTCGGCCATGGCGACCCCCGCACCTACGGCGAGGCGCTGCTCGCGCCGTCGGTGATCTACGTGGCGTTCGTGCGCGAGTGCCAGCGCCGCGGGCTCCGGCTCAACTACGTTTCACACGTCACGGGTCACGGTTGGCGCAAGCTCATGCGGCTCGAGGAGCCGTTCGTCTACGAGATCACCAACCCGCGGCCCGCGCCTGCGCTGTTCCAGTTTCTCGAGCAGGCCGGCCCAATCACGCGGCGCGAGATGTATGCCACCTTCAACCAGGGCGTGGGTTTCGCTGCGTATGTGGACGCGTCATCGGCCCCGGCGGTGGTCGCGGCCGCCACGGCCGCGGGCTACGACGCCTGGATCGCCGGCCGCGTGCGCCGCGCCGGCACCCGTAAGGCCGTCGAGATCCCGTCCCTCGGCCTCACCTACGAGGGCGACACCCTGCAGGTGCGGTAGGCGCCGGCGGAGCCGGCGCCTATCGTAGCGAGTAGCGGGTAGCGAGTAGCGCGCATCTTTCCGACAGAGATCCCGGGTCCATCGGGCGAAACCGGCTGACCCTGCCGGCTAGACGATTCTTGCCAGCGTGCAGCTCTGCCAGCGAGATGCGCACTCCTCGCTACCCGCTACTCGCTCCTTCAACACGCCGCTACAGCGGCGTGTTGATCAGTCCCTTGTCCGCGGCTTCCTGGACCTTGAGGGCGACCTCGGTGGCGCGGAAGATCTCACGGGCGGTGAGCCCGGCGCCGGGCCGGCCATGGAGCTCGGCGAGGAACGACTCGAGGTAGCCGCCGGGCGCGGGCTCGCCGGCCGGCACCACGCGGGCCGTCTTTTCGCCCTCGGGGTAAAGCGTGATCTCCTTCACCGGCAGCGCGGCCTCCAGCACACCGCCGCTGCCCCAGAGCGTCACGCGCCAGTACAGCGGCAGGGTGTAGCCGTGGCTGTTCGGCGCGACGTACGACACGTCCGCGACGAGCCCGGCGCCGTTCTCCAGCTCGAGCATGAACTGGCCGGCGTTGCGGAAATGCGAACCGGCCGGCGGGCCGGCCTGCCAGGTGCGCGCGGCCACGACACGCTGGCAGTCGAGGCCCGTGAGCCACGGCACGAGGTCGAGGCCGTGGACCGCCATGTCGTTGATCGTGCCGCCGTGCTTGCCGGCCTCGTGGTACCAGGGTGCGCGGACGCCGGGCAGCAGCGGGTGCTGGCCGCCGAGCGCCACGGCGCGGATCTCGCCGATCGCGCCGCCGCGGACGAGCTCGCGGACCTTCCGGAAGACGCCCGAGTCGCGCATGTCGAGCATCATGCCGACCGTGCGCTTGCGCGAGGTCGCCAGGCGCCTGATCTCCTCGTACTCGGCGAGGGTGGTGCACATGGGCTTGTCGGCCAGCACGTGCCGGCCGCTCTGCAGCGCGTCGATCACCACGCGGCCGCGCTTGGCGAACCACTCGCCGACGACGACCACGTCAATTTTTTCCGTCGCCAGCATGACGCGGTAGTCGGAGTGGGTGATGCGCGCCTTGCCGTTCGCCGCCAGCGCCTCGCGCGTGGCCGCGTCCTCCTCGCAGCAGGCCACGACCTCGACCGCCGGGTGGGCCGTGGCGCGCGCGACCAGGTCCCAGATGTGCGGGTGCTGAAAACCAATGAAGGCGAAACGGGTCTTTTCCATGGTGTGGAGGGAGGACGGGATGCGGGTAAAACAGATACCGGAAAAGCCAGCCTCAGCGCAACGCCAACCGCGCGCCGGAGGAGGCATGCCACGAAGTGCACGAAGCACACGAAGCCCAAGCTCCTCCGCCTTCGCGCGCTTCGCGGCCTTCGCGGTAATAACTAAACCTCCCGAACCATTTACCGCCAAGCTCGTGAAGTCTGATCTGGCTTGGGCTTCGTGTGCTTCGTGCACTTCGTGGTGAAAATTCTTCCGCGTTCGCCGGGTCGCGGCGGCGGAGCGTTGACGCTGGAAGGGGAGCGGGCAGGATGGGTGGACCCCCATGCGCCCCATCGTGCAGATCTCGCTCGACCTGACCGACCGGGCCGAGGCGCTGGCCACCGCGGCGCTGGCGCGCGCCGCTGGCGTGGACTGGCTCGAGGCCGGGACGCCGTTCATCCTCGCGGAAGGCCTGCACGGCGTACGGGCCCTGCGGGAGCGCTTCCCGGGCGTGCCGATCGTCGCGGACCTCAAGACCATGGACGGCGGCTACCTCGAGGCGGAGATGATGGCCAAGGCCGGTGCCACCCATGTCGTCGTGATGTCCCGCGCGCATGAGGAGACGCTCAAGTGCGTCGTGAAGGCCGGCCGCGACTACGGCGTCAAGGTCATGGGCGACAACCTCGGCGAGCCCGACATGATCGCGGGCGCCCGGCGGATCGAGGACCTCGGCTGCGATTTTGTGATCCACCACATCGGCTACGACGAGCGCCGCGGCATCGCGGCGTCCAGCCGGCGGATGCCCAGCCCGCTCGACCAGCTCCGCGAGGTGGTCGCCGCCGTCAGCGTCCCGGTGCAGGCCGTCGGCGGCCTCACGCTCGAGCAGGCCGTGCGCACGCCCGAGTACGGCGCCCCGCTGGTCGTGATCGGCGCGCCGCTGGCGGTGGACGCGGACTCCTTCCGGACGGCCGACGGCAACCTCGAGGGCACGCTGCGCCTGATCTGCGAGCGCGTGCACGGCCACGGCGACGTCCCGGTGCGAAAGGCCACCCGATGAAAAGCCCCGCCGTCGTCAACTTCGCGCCCGAGCCCCACAGCGTCGAGCTGCGGGAATTCGCGCGGCCCGAGCCCGGCCCGGAGGACGTGATCCTCGCGGTCGAG
This sequence comes from uncultured Opitutia bacterium, assembly GCA_903825285.1. Lineage (GTDB taxonomy): Bacteria > Verrucomicrobiota > Verrucomicrobiia > Opitutales > Opitutaceae > Opi-474. Next base: position 20,987 of record CAIJZY010000051.1, read on the forward strand.
GCCGTCGGCGTGTGCGGGAGCGACCTGCACCAGTGGACCGCCTCGCACAGCTGGAAGGTGAACTACCCGGTTGTGCTCGGCCATGAGTTCGGCGGCCGCATCGCCGCGCTCGGCGCCGCGGTGCGCGGCTGGCACGAGGGCGACCGTGCGGTGAGCGAGACCGCGGCGGTGATCAACCCCGACAGCCCGCTGAGCCGCGCGGGCCTCTACAATCTCGACCCGTCGCGCAAGGGCTTCGGCTACGGCGTGGACGGCGCGATGACGCGCTTCGTGCGCGTGCCCGCGCGCTGCCTGCACCGCGTGCCCGACGGCCTCGCGATGGAGCACGCGGCCCTGACGGAGCCCTGCTGCGTCGCCTACAACGCCGTGATGAACAACGGCCGGATCCGGCCGGGCGACCGCGTCGTGGTGCTCGGGCCGGGCCCGATCGGCATCCTGTGCGCGGCCATGGCCCGCCTCGCCGGCGCCCAGGTCGCGCTGGTCGGGCTGGAGCGCGACCGTGCGCGGCTCGAGGTGGCCAAGGCGTACGGCTGCGAGGTGATCATCGGCGACGCATCGGCCTGGGCCCAGGCCCGCGACGGCCTCGGGGTGGACGGCGTGGTGGACGCCGCCGGCGCCTCCGCCGCGCTCAAGACGGCGCTCGAGCTCGTGCGCCCCGCCGGCTGGATCAGCAAGGTCGGCTGGGGTCCGCAGCCGCTGAACTTCTCCCTCGACCCGCTCGTGCAGAAGAACGTCACGCTGCAGGGCAGCTTCAGCCACAACTGGCCCGTCTGGGAGCGCGTGCTGGCGTTGCTCGGGTCCGGCCAGCTCGACGTCCGCCCGATCCTCGGCGGCGTGTGGGCGCTGGAGTCCTGGCACGAGGCGTTCGAGAAAATGCACTCCGGCCAGATCGTGAAAGCCGTCCTCCGCCCCGCCTAGCGGGCGAGGGAAAGCCGCTAATCCCCTCACATCTCCTCTAATCCCAACCGCAGCCTTCCACCAAATTAGTGTCCATCAGCGTTCATTAGTGGTTAAATCTTCTCCCGAATCTACCATGCGACTGAAAGATAAAGTGGTCATCGTAACCGGGTCGACGTCGGGCATCGGCCGCGCGATCGCCGAGCGTTGCGTCGCCGAGGGCGCGCAGGTGCTGGTTCACGGCATCGTCCGCGCCGACGGCGAGGAGGTCGTGGCCCGGCTCGGCCAGTCGGCCGCGCTGCACCTCGACGACCTCGTCGACCCCGCGGCGCCGGCGCGCATCGCGGCGGCGGCGCTGAAGGCGTTCGGCAAGATCACCTCGATCGTGAACAACGCGGCGATCGTGCCGCGGACGACGATCCGCACCTCCACGGTCGAGTCGTTCGACCGGACGATGGCGATCAACGTGCGGGCGCCGCTGCTGCTCATCCAGGCGGCGTTCGACCAGCTGAAGGCGCACCAGGGCAGCGTGGTGGGCATCGGTTCGATCAACGCGCACAGCGGCGAGGCGACCTTCCTCGACTACAGCACGTCGAAGGGCGCGATGCAGAGCCTGGCGTGCAACCTGGCCAACGCCCACGCCGTGGACAAGGTGCGGTTCAACCATCTCAACCTCGGCTGGGTGCTGACCCCGCGCGAGCACGCCAGCCAGGTCGCGCAGGGCCTGCCGCCCGACTGGCTCAGCCACATCCCCGCCGCCTACATCCCCTCGGGCGGCCTGATCATGCCCGAGGCCATCGCGGCGGCGGTGATGTTCTGGCTCGGCGACGAGTCGCGGCCGATCACCGGCGCGACGGTGGACCTCGAGCAGTTCTGCGTCCACGCCCGCAACGCGACCAAGGTCTGACCATGCCCCGGCTCGCGGCGTTCCCGAAGGCGTTCCTGCGCCCGCTGTGCCGCGACGGCTCGATGACGCTGCGGGAGTGGGTGGACCTGGCGGCGCCGCTCGGGCTGGACGGCCTGGAATACTACAGCGGCTTCCTCGAGCTGGCCGACCCGGCGCGCTGGGCGGAAGCGCGGCGCACGGTGGAGAGCCGCGGCCTCGTGATCCCGATGTTGTGCTGCTCGCCCGACTTCTCCCAGCCCGACCCGGCCCTGCGCCGGCAGGAGGTGGAGAAGGAAAAGACCTGGATCCGGATGGCGGCCACGCTGGGCGCATCGTACTGCCGCGTGCTGTCCGGCCAGCGCCGGCCGGAGCTGACCCAGGAGCAGGGGCTGCGCATCGTCGTCGAGAACATCGAGGCCTGCCTGCCCGAGGCGGAGAAGTGCGGCGTCACGCTCATCCTCGAGAACCACTACAAGGACGACTTCTGGAATTTTCCCGAGTTCGCGCAGAAAATGGACGTCTTCTGCGAGCTGGTGGGCCGCATCCGGCATCCGCGGTTCGGGGTGAACTACGACCCGAGCAACGCCTTCCTCGCGGGCGACGACCCGCTGGAGCTGCTGCGGCGCGTGGTGGACCGGGTCGTCACGATGCACGCCAGCGACCGCTCCCTGGCCGAGGGCACGCTCGAGGACCTGCGCCGCGACGAGACCGGTGCCGAGGGCTACGCGAAGCGGCTGCGGCACGGGACGATCGGGCAGGGCCTCAACGACTACGACGCGATCTTCTCCATGCTCCGCCGCGCCGGGTTCGACGGCTGGGTGAGCATCGAGGACGGCGTGGACGGCATGGAGCAGCTCGCCGAGAGCGCCCGCTTCGTCCGCGCGAAGCTCGCGCAGCATTTCCCTTAGGGGATAACTTTTCACCACGAAGGCCACGAAGCACACGAAGCCCGGGCGATCAGGCTTCGCGCTCTTCGCGACCTTGGCGGTGACCTCTCCCAACCTGAATTGGACCACCGCCAAGCGCGCGAAGACCGCGAAGTCCAAGGCAGGCTCGGGCTTCGTGTGCTTCGTGCCCTTTGTGGTAACACACCACGTCAAGTCCGACCCCAGAAAGGTGCGGCTTATCCCGTTTCCGGTATGCGGTCTCCGGTATCGACGAAGCGGTAGCCGATCCCGGACTCGGTCTTCAGGAACACCGGCTGCTCGGCGGAGGCTTCCACCTTTTTGCGGAGGTTGGCCATGTGGACGCGGAGATAGTGGGTGTCCTCCTCGTGGCCCGGGCCCCAGATGTCGCGGAGCAGCTGGCGGTGGGTGACGACCTTGCCGCGGTGCTGCAGCAGCTCGCGCAGCAGGGCATACTCCTTCGCCGTCAGGTGCAGGTCGGCGCCGGCGCGGGTCACGGTGCGCTTGGTGAAATCCACCTCGATGTCGCCGAAGCGCACCACGCTCAGCTCGGTGGCCGGCTGGACGCGGCGCAGGAGCACGCGGAGCCGGGCGAGCAGCTCGCCGCCGCCGAAGGGCTTGGTGAGGTAGTCGTCGGCCCCGGCGTCGAGGGCCGCGATCTTGTCGGCCTCCTCGCCGCGGACGGAGAGGATGAGCACGGGCACCTGGCTCCACTCGCGGAGCCGGCGCAGGACGGCGAGGCCGCTGAGGTCGGGCAGGCTGAGGTCGAGGATGACGGCGTCGGGCCGCGCCACGGCGGCCTCATTGAGCCCGAGGGCGCCGTTGGCCGCGTCGCGCACCCGGTAGCCGGCCGCCTCGAGCGTGACCCGGAGCAGGCGACGGATCTGGACCTCGTCGTCGATGATCAGGACCTCGGGGGAAGCAGGGCCGGCAGTCATTCGCTGGGCACATTACCATGCGGCGCGAAGGGCAGGTAAACGGTAAAAACGGCCCCGCCGCCCGGGTTTTCGCCCGCGACGATCTCGCCGCCCTGCGCGGCGACGAAGCCGCGGATGATCGAGAGCCCGAGGCCGAGGCCCCCGGCGCGCGCGGCGTCGCCGCGCTGGAACTTCTGGAAGAGCCGGTCGCGCATCGCCGCCGGCAGGCCGGGCCCGCGGTCCGCGACGGTGAAGAACACCCGCGCCCCGGCGCGGTCCACGCCGGCGGCGAGGAAGATCGGCGTGTCGGGCGGGGTGTGCAGCGCGGCGTTGAGGAGGAGGTTGGCGATGACCTGCTCCATCAGCGCGAAGTCGGCGCGGAACAACGGCACCTCGGGGGGCACGGCCGACTCGAACGGGTGGCCGGCGAGCGAGTCGCGCACGCCGTCGAGCGCCGCGTTGACCAGGTCGTGGGCGTCGCACCAGTCAAGGCGCGGCTGGAGCGCGCCCGACTCGAGCCGGGTCTGGTCGAGGAGATTGTTAACGAGCCGGTTGAGCCGCCGGGTGGCGGTGCGGATCTCGGCGGCGAGCACGGTCCGCGTGGCGGGGTCGGCGGTGGCGAGATTCTCCACCGCGGCGTCGAGCACCGCGAGGGGCGTCTTCAGCTCGTGCGACACGCCGTCGAGCAGGGCGCGGTGAAGCTTCTCGGACTCGGCCAGCAGCTTCTCGCGCTCGCCCGCGGCGCGGAGCTGCTCGCGCTCGACGACCAGCGCGAGCTGCGTGGCGAAGCTCTCCGCCAGGTCGCGCTGCGCGAGGGAGAGGCTGGCGGCGGGATCAACCCGGACCACGAGCACGCCGACGGCGTTGTCCTCCCGCACCAGCGGCAGGTGGAAGCCCTCCGCCGAGGGCAGGGTGTCGGTGAACCGACCGGCCTTCCGGCGGTTGCGCCACGACCAGTCCGCGACGCCGAGTTCCTTCTCGGTCAGGGTGTACGAGCCGGCGAAGTGGGGCATCAGGCCGCTGTCGTGGCCCAGGAGCAGCGCGGTGCGCGCGGTGAACAGCGTGTCGGCCTGGCGGAGCGCGGCGAAGACGGCGTCGTCGAGCGTGCGCGCGGCGCTCAGCGCCTCGGTGAGGTGGAACAGCGCCGTGGCCCGCTCCTCGCGCAGGCGCTCGTGGCGCTCCTGGGCGCGGATCCGCGCCGTGAGCTGGCCCGCGATCAGCGCCACCACGAAGTACGTGCCGAACATCAGGCCGTCCTCGAACTTGGCGATGACGAACGTGAACAGCGGCGGGATGAAGAGGAAGTTCCAGGTCAGCGCGCTGACCACGCCGGCGAGGAGCACCGGGCCGCGGCCGACGCGGAGGCTGAGGGCGATGACGGCCAGGAGGTAGAGCAGCCCGATGGCGAGGTAGCCGGCGTGCGGGACGATGAACCAGCTCACGGCGGTGAGCGCGGCCAGCGTCACGAGCATCTCGGCATACTCGCGGCCGCCCGTGAGCTCCGGCGGCCGCCAGCCGATCCAGCCCGAAGACTGCTCGGCGGACCGCTCCGCGGGCACCACGTAGATGTCGATCGGCCCGCTGCGGCGCAGGAGCCGGTCCACCAGACTGCCGCCGCGCAGCGCGTCGAGCCAGCGCGGCGAGCGGGACTTGCCGACCACGATCTGCGTCGCGTTGTTCTGCAGCGCCACGCGCACGAGCGCGTCCGCCACGTCGTCGTCGTGCGTCACCACGACCTCGGCGCCAAGCTCGCGGGCGAGGGCGAGGTTGCGCTCGAGTCGGCGCTGGGCGTCGGGCTCGAGCGCGCGGGAGGACTCGACGCTGACGCCGATCCACGAGGCGCCCTGGGCCGCGGCCATGCGGCGGGTCCAGCGCACCAGCTGGGTCGAGGAGGGGCTCGGGCCGATGGCGACGAGGAGCCGCTCGCCGGAGCGCCAGATGGTCTTGATCGGCGCGGCGCCGCGGAGCTCGCGAAGGCGCTTGTCCACGTGCTCGGCGACAAACCGCAGCGCCAGCTCGCGCAGCGCGGTGAGGTGGGTGTCCTTGAAGAAGCCCTCCGCCGCGGCCGCGGCGCGGTCCCCGAGGTAGACCTTTCCCTCCTGCAGGCGCTCGCGCAGCGTCTCCGGGGTGACGTCCACCAGCTCGATCTGGTCGGCCAGCTCGAACACGGAGTCGGGCACGGTCTCGTGCACCGTGGCGCCGGTGATCTGGCGCACGGTGTCGGCGCGGCTCTCAAGGTGCTGGACGTTTAAGGTGGTGTAGACGTCGAGGCCGGCGTCGAGCAGTTCGACCACGTCCTGGTACCGCTTCGGGTGCCGTGACCCGGGGGCGTTGGTGTGGGCGAACTCGTCCACCAGCACCAGGCGGGGTCGCCGCGCGAGGATCGCCTCGAGGTCCATCTCGGTGAGCGTGATCTCGCGGTAGGGGATCACCTTCCGGGGCACGACCGGCAGCCCGGCCAGGAGCGCCTCGGTCTCGGCGCGGCCGTGGGTCTCGACGATGCCGACCACGAGGTCCACGCCGTCGCGGAGCTCCTGCTGCGCGGCGCGGAGCATGGCGTAGGTCTTGCCCACGCCGGGGCACATGCCGAAGAACACCTTCAGCCGGCCGCGCTGCGCCCGGGTCTCCTCACGCTGCAGCGAGGCGAGCAGGGCATCAGGGTCGGGACGGGCGGGCTCAGGCACGAGGGGAATTATCCACGGTTCCGGCGGGGAAACACGGCAAAAACAGCAGGCTCAGGGATGGGCCGAGCGGTCCGGCCAGGCCACCCGCGACGGCCCGGCCGGCTGGCGGCTCAGCTGCCAGAGCCCGAGCACCAGGGCCGCCGCGACCAAGGCGATGAAGATGAGTCGGAAAGCGGGATCGATGCGACGGCGTGGTGGCATGGCGACAGAGGGGCGGGCTCATCGGCGGGCGGGCAGCGCGTCGAGGTCGCGGTTGAGGAGCAGGACATTCACCCCCGGCTCGCCGAGAACGCCGAGGTCGCGGCCGGTGGTGTGCGCGGTGACGAGGGCGTTCACGCGCTCGATGGGCAGGCCGCGGGTCCGGGCGACGCGGGTCGCCTGGATCCGGGCGTTGGCCGGGCTGATGTGCGGGTCGAGGCCGCTGCCGGAGGAGGTGACGGCGTCGGCGGGCACGGGCGCGTCGGCGGCCAGCCGGTTCGACGCGCGGTAGGCCGCCACCGCGGCCTGGACGGCGTCGGCCAGCTTCTTGCTCGTCGGCCCGAGGTTGGTGCCGGACGAGTTGGCGGCGTCGTAGCCCGTGCCCGCGGCGGACGGGCGCGGCTGGAAGTATTTGTCGCTGGTGAAATTCTGCGCCAGCAGCGCGGAGCCGCGGACCGCGCCCGTGGCGTCGGTCACGAGGCTCCCGTTGGCCTGCGCCGGGAAGAGCAGCTGGGCGCCGCCCCAGACGAGGAGCGGGTACGCGCCGCAGAGCAGCAGCGCAAGGACGAGCGTGAGCAGCAGGGAGGTCCTGAGCTCGAGGAGGAGGGTTTTCATGGCGGGGGACCGGGAGGGTCAGACGAGGTGGAGGCCGGCGATCAGGACGTCGATGAGCTTGATGCCCACGAAGGGGACCACGATGCCGCCGCCCCCGTAGATCAGGAGGTTGCGGCGGAGCATGGCGGCGGCGCCGATCGGGCGGTAGGCCACGCCGCGCAGCGCGAGCGGGATGAGCGCGATGATGATCAGCGCGTTGAAGATCACGGCGCTGAGGATGGCGCTCAGCGGTGAGGCGAGGTGCATCACGTTCAGCGGGGCGATGGCGGGGAACACCCCGACGAGCATCGCGGGGATGATGGCGAAGTACTTGGCGACGTCGTTCGCGATGCTGAACGTCGTGAGCGCGCCCCGCGTGATCAGCAGCTGCTTGCCGATGGCGACGATCTCCAGGAGCTTCGTCGGGTTGGAGTCGAGGTCCACCATGTTGCCGGCCTCTTTGGCGGCGGTGGTCCCGGTGTTCATGGCCACCCCGACATCGGCCTGGGCCAGGGCG
>CAIJZY010000052.1 GCA_903825285.1 uncultured Opitutia bacterium
CGATGCAGGCCGTCGTCACCGGCGCCTACAGCGCCGTCGTCTACATCAAGGAGCACATGAAGCTCGACGCGAAGACCGCCTCCGAGAAGGACTCGAAGGAAGTCGTCCGCATCTGCACGGTCTACGCGCAGAAGGGCATGTGGAACATCTTCATCGTGGTGTTCTGCTTCGCCCTCGCGCTGCCGTTCTTCAACGCGTACTTCTTCATCGGCTACCTGATCGGCATCGCGTTCTTCGGCCTCTTCCAGGCCATCTTCATGGCCAACGCCGGCGGCGCCTGGGACAACGCCAAGAAGATCGTCGAGGTCGAGCTCCGCCAGAAGGGCACCGAGCTCCACGCCGCCACCGTCGTCGGCGACACCGTGGGCGACCCGTTCAAGGACACCTCCTCCGTGGCCATGAACCCGGTCATCAAGTTCACCACGCTCTTCGGCCTCCTCGCCGTCGAGATCGCCGTGACGATGACCAACCAGAACCTCAAGACCGGCATCGGCCTGTTCTTCTTCGCCGTCGCCCTCGTCTTCGTGTACCGCAGCTTCTACAGCATGCGCATCCCGGACGAGGCGGCCAACAAGGCCTGATCGCGGTCCGCCTTCACCCAGTCATCGAGCGGGTCCCCCGGGACCCGCTCTTTTTTTTGCCCGCGCGGTCAGCCGCGCGCCGCCGGCAGGCTGTCCTGCACCGCGGCCTCCGGCCAGCTCTCGCGGACATAGCGCTGGCACTCCAGGAGCAGCGTGCGCAGCAGCGGCGACGGCTGGCCGGGCCAGAGCGCGGCCAGCTCGACCGGCGCAAAGCCCTCCAGCGGGAGCATGCGGACCTGCGGGCCCTTGACGAGGTGGGGCACGGCAATGCTCGCCCCCACGCCGTCGCCGTTCGCGACGTACCGCGTGATCAGCTCCATCGAGCTCGCCTCGATCGCCACCGGCCAGGTCACCCCGTGGCGCTTCAGGCCCTTCTGCAGGTGGAGGCTGATGCTTTCCGTCGCCGGCAGGCTGATCAGCGGCAGCTTCGGATTCCCGTCACGCCACAGGTCGGCGGCACTGGCCGCCTTCACCTTCCGGTGCACCAGCAGCACGAGCGGGAGCCGCATCAGCCGCAGCATCTGGATGCCCGCGGGCGGCCGCGCCCGCAGCGGCACGATCGCGAGGTCGATCTGGCCGTCGTTCAGCCAGGCCTCCAGCTCGGGCTGGAACCCGGAGCGCAGGCCAAGCCGCAGGTCGGGATGCGTCAGCCGCACGCGCTGCGTCACCACCGGCAGGTAGTCGCGGAGCAATACCTCCGATGCGCCGATGCGGAGCTGCGGCGCGAGGCGCGCCCGGAGCCGGATGCCGACGGCGTCAAGGTTGTCGAAAAACGGCCGGATGAACGCGAGCAGCTCCTGCCCCGCCTCGGTCAGACGGAATGGCTGCCGATCGAAGAGCTTCACCCCCAGGTCCTCCTCGAGTCGCAGGATCTGGCTGCTCACCGCCGGCTGCTGGATCCCGTAGGGCATGTGCCGCACCGCGCGGCTGATCCCCCCATGCCGGGCCACATAATAGAACAGCTCAAGATGGTGGATGTTCATCACCGGGGGGCGACCGAGTAACGACCGACCGCCGGGTCGAGGCAACGCCCATCATTGCGCACCGATTGGCGCGGAGCCGGCGGGCATTAGATTTCTGCATTGCCCGCCGCCTCGCGAATATGGCCGACACCCGCCGCAATTCGTCCAAGCTCGTCGCCCGATGAGAACCTCCCTGCGTCTGGCCGGCGCCGCCTTCGCCGGCCTCCTGCTCCTCACCGGCTGCGATTACACGGTCCCGATCACCGCACGCCCCACCCGCCCCGTGAATGCGCGCCTGCTCGGCGACTGGATCAGCCTCGACCCCTCCGGGAAGCAGGACGCGGCGATGAGCGTGCGGCCGCTCGACGAGTCGGCGTATGCGGTGGCCATCGAGGGCGACATCTACCGGGCGTTTCATTCCGAGTGCGCCGGCCTGCCGCTGGTCAGCGTCCAGGACCTGAATTCCAGCAGCCGGAAGTATGTCTACTACGCGTGGCAGCTCACCGCGGACGGCGCCCGGCTCACGCTGCGGCGCGTCTCCCTCGCGGTCATCCCCGACTCCACGCCGGACTCCCCCGCGGTCCAGCGCCTGCTCGCGGCGCATGCCTCCGATCCCAAGCTGTTCGAGCACGAACTCGTGTTCACGCGCAAGCCGCCGCATCCGCTCTGATCCGCTGCCGAGCCTCAAGCCCGGCGGGCCTGCCAGGCCCGCAGCACCGCCGCCTCGCGCTCGGCGCTGAGCCCGGCGTGCAGCTGCGACCGCCGCGCCTCCGGCTGGGCCTGGAACCAGGCCAGCGTGTCCGCCGCGGTCGTCGCGATCGGCCGGAACCTCAGCCCCGCCTGCACGGCGCGCGCGTTGCTCACGCGGGCAAAGCCCGCCATCTCCCCCGTCCCCGGCACCCAGGCCGGCAAGTCGCTCCACATCGCCACCTGTTGCGCCGCCAGAAACGCGGCGTCCGCAAATACCACGCTCGGGTTCGCCTTCGTCGCCGCCCGGATGCCTTTCACCATCGCCTCAACCGTGAGCGACTGCGCCGGCCCCGCGGCATGAAAGACCCCCCGCACGTTGCCCTCCGCCAGGCGCACGGTCCATTCGGCCAGGTCGCGCGCGTCGATGATCTGCACCGGATCCGCGGCCGGCGGCGCCAACACCTCGCCGCCGCGCGCGAGGCGCACCGGCCAGTAGGTGAAACGGTCGGTCTCGTCGCCGGGACCGGCGATCAGTGTGGGCCGGATGACAGTTGTCCGGCCGGGAAAATGGCGCTCCGCCTCCCGCTCGCACCACGCCTTGAGCGGGCCGTACAGGGCGAGGTTCGCCTGCAGCGAGGCCCGTGTCTCCGCCATCGCATCGGGACCCGTGTATTCGGCCACCGCCGCGGATTCGTCACGCCCGGGCTGGCTGTGATCGGCCAGGGCCGAGATTGAGGAAATGAAGATGTAATGCTGCACGCGGCCCGCCAGCAAGCGGCCGGCGTCGCGCACCCAGGACGGCACGCTGGCGGAATTGTCGATGCAGACGTCCCACTCGCCGGTCGCCAGCGACCGCAGGTCACCCGTCTCCCGGTCGCCGACGCGCGCCTCGACCGCCGCCGGCCAGCCCGATGGACGCCGACCCCGGTTGAGCAGCGTGACGTGGTGGCCCCGCGCCAGCGCCGCACGCACCTGGTGCGGCCCGATGAATCCGGTTCCGCCAAGGATGAGGATGCGCAGCGGGCGGGCTGCGCGCGCGGCCGGCGGGGCGGACACCGCTTTCACCCCAGCACTTTCCGCAGCGCCGCGCGGGCCAGCGCGTTTTCCTCGGGCAGCCCGATCGAGAGTCGCACCCAGTCCAGCATCGGCGGGAACGGACGCGCGATCACGACACCCTCCGCCAGCATCCGGTCGTAGACCTCCCGGTGCGGACGGCCCGTCTGGAAGAACACGAAGTTCGTCTGCGGCTCCGCGTAGCGCTTCCCCAGCTCGCGGAGCAGCGTGAGCAGCTGCGCGCGCTCCGCCAGGATCTTGGCCCGCGTCGACGCGACGTAGCCTTCGTCCCGCAGGCTGGCCAGCGCGGCGGCGATGCCCGGGCCCGTCAGGCTGCCGACCCCGTAGGTGCGCAGCCGCGCGGCAAACGCCGCGCTCGTGATGCCGTAGCCGATCCGCAGGCCGGCGAGTCCGTAGATCTTGGAAAAGGTCCGCGCGACGAGCAGATTGCGCCGGCCGTTCACCATGCCGGCCACCGTGCGCCCGGCGTAGTTGTCCGCCAGGTCCAGGTAAGCCTCGTCCACAAACACGAAGGTCTTCTCCGCGACGCGGCGCACGAACTCCTTCAGCGCCTCCGGCTCGACCGCCGTGCCCGTCGGGTTGTGGGGATTGGCCACGTAGACCACCGAGGTCGCCGGGCCGACCTTTGCCGCCATCGCGTCGAGGTCGTGCTCCTGACGCGCATTCAGGGGCACGCCGATCGCACGGCCCCCGGCGGATTCGGCCGAGCGGATCAACTGCAGGTAGCCGGGATTCGCATAGATCACCTCGCCCTTCATCAGGCCGAAATAGAGCCCGGCGAGGTCGAGGATCTCACCCGAGCCGACGCCGAGAACGATCTGGTCCGGACTCACCCCCTCCTTGTTCGCCAGCAGGTTGGTCAACTCGTTGAGCTCGGCGAAGGGATAGCGCGACGCCTTGCCCGCGGCCAGGTAGCGCTGCATCGCCTCGAGCGCGGCCGGCGAGGGTCCGAACGGGTTCTCATTCAGCGAGAGCCGCGCCCGGGCCGTTCCAGGTGTCACGAGCCGCTCGGTCGCCGCCTGGGCGCGCATCTCCTCGTTCAGAAAACGCGATGAGAGCGCGAGGCCCGCCAGGGCCGCGCCACTGGTCAGGAGCCACTGACGCCGGCTGAGGGTCGCAGGGGCGGTCATGCGGGAAGATTCCTAGGCGCAACCCTCAGGTAGGCAAGCCCTGCAACCAAGCAGGTTCCGTAACCCACCCATCGTAACCGTTATAAGGATTCACCGGGATTCTTGTGTTTAGGGGTGAATCCTCGGTTTGGGAGGGATTGCAGCCCAGATTAGCCATTAGACGACCTGTTCTTATGACTTTCCAGAATAACATATATTTATGGACCGTCCCTCCGGCGTGAACCACCCTATAGCCGCAAGGCGCGCCTATGAAAACGATTCCTACCGGGTCAGGGTCTGAAACCTCCGCTGCCGACCTCAAGCATTGTGACGAGGCTGGGCTCATTGAAATGCTCGACAAGGTGGAGCAGAAGCACGGGTTCATCCCGCGCGACATCTCCGACGAGGTGGCCCGCCTGCTGGAGGTGAAGCTGGAGCGGCTGCGCCGCATCCAGGGCAAGCTCGACTCGACGATCCGGCGGGACGTCCAGCAGCACGTCAGCCACTGGCGCAACGAGGAGGGCAACCTCATCATGATCCTCCACGCCATCCAGAACCAGCACGGCTACATCCCGCGCGAGGTGGCGATGGAGCTTTCCCGGGAACTCGGTGTGAAGCTCGCGCGCATCTACGAGGTCATTACCTTCTACCACTACTTCAAGCTGGTGCCGCCGGGCGCGCACTCCCTCACCGTCTGCAACGGCACCGCCTGCTACCTGAAGGGCTCGGGCGACCTCATCAACGAGGTCCGCGCCCAGCTCGGCATCGCCGAGGGCCAGACCACCGCCGACCGGCAGATCCATTTCGACACGGTCCGTTGCATCGGCTGCTGCGGCATGGCCCCGGCCATGGTCGTGGACGGCAAGACCTGCGGGCACGTCAAGACCTCCGACATCCCCGGTCAAGTCGCCGTGCTCAAAGCCAAGAAGGAGAAAGTCGCATGAAACCGCTCACCCGCCAGGACCTCGCCCAGTTCGCCGCCGCGCCGGCCGCCGATCCCGCTGAGTGGATCCGCGTGCAGCTCGACACCGGTGGCATCGCCGCCGGCGCCGAGACGGTGTACGCCGCGCTCGAACAGGCCCGCGCCGCGCAGCCGCGGCCCTTCACGCTCCTGCGCACGGGCTCCGTCGGCTACTCCTTTGCCGATCCCGTGGTCGAGGTGCAGGCCGCGGGGATGCCCCGCGTGCACTACGGCTGCCTCACGCCGGAGCTCGCGCCCCGGCTCCTCAGCGAGCACTTCGGCGCCCACCGCCTGCTCGACGACCATGTCATCGCCACCCGCCGCCGCGGGCTCAAGCTCGACGCCCCCGTCACGCACCTGCTCGTCGGCGACACCGGCGCCGCCGCCAGCAGCAAGACCGAGTTCTTCCAGTTCTCCTTCCAGGAGGAGCTCAAGCGCCGAGGCCTCGCCGACCGCGTGCAGGTCGTGCGCGCCTTCGACATGGGCATCTACGACGAGGGTGCAGTCGTCCAGTTGCTCCCCTCCGGCGTCACCTACACCAACGTCCTGGCCCCCGACGTCGCGCGCATCGTCACCGATTCCATCTTGGGCGGGCGCGTCCTGGACGACCTCCTCTGGAAGACTCCCGACAAGCAGGTGCGCATCGTCCTGCGCCACTGCGGTCAGGTCGACCCCGACAGCGCCGACGACTACCTCCGGCGGGTCTCCGGCTACCAGGCGCTGGCCAAGGCGCTCTTCACCCTCACGCCCGAGCAGGTCATCGCCGAGCTCAAGGTCAGCGCGCTCCGCGGCCGCGGCGGCGCGGGATTCCCGACCTGGATGAAGTGGCAGCTCACCCGCGCCCAGCCCGCGCGCCAGCGCTACGTCATCTGCAACGGCGACGAGGGCGACCCCGGCGCGTTCATGGACCGCAGTGTCCTGGAGAGCGACCCGCACACCGTGCTCGAGGGCATGATGATCGCCGCCTACGCGATGGGCGCCTCGCAGGGCTACTTCTACATCCGCGCGGAGTACCCCAAGGCGGTCGAGCGCATCCAGCGCGCCCTCGACCAGGCGCGCGAGCGCGGCCTGCTGGGGAAGAACATCCTCGGCAGCGGTTTCAACTTCGACGCCAAGATCCGCCTCGGCGCCGGCGCCTTCGTCTGCGGCGAGGAGACCGCCCTCATCGCCTCCATCGAGGGTCGGCGCGGCAGCCCGAGCCCCCGCCCGCCGTATCCCTCGGTCCGCGGGCTCTGGGGCATGCCCACCGCCATCAACAACGTGGAGACCCTCGCCATCGTCCCCGCCATCCTGCTCCAGGGTGGCGCCTGGTTCGCCAGCCACGGCACGGACACCTCGAAGGGCACGAAGGTCTTCGCCGTCACCGGCAAGGTCCGCAACGCGCAGCTCGTCGAGGTGCCCATGGGCACCACCCTCCGCGAGATCGTCTTCGACGTCTGCGGCGGTGTGCTCGACGGCAAGGACATCAAGGCCGTCCAGACCGGCGGCCCCTCCGGCGGCGTCATCCCCAACCCGCTGCTCGACACGCCCGTCAGCTACGAGACGCTTCAGCAGCTCGGCTCCATCATGGGCTCCGGCGGCATGCTCGTCATGGACCAGAGCGACTCGATGGTCGAGGTAGCCAAGTTCTACCTCCGCTTCTGCGTCGACGAGTCCTGCGGCAAGTGCGCCCCCTGCCGCATCGGCGGCTACCAGCTGCTCCAGGTGCTCGACCGCATCTCCCGCGGTCGCGGCGCCGCCAGCGACATCGCCCTGATCCACCGCGTCTGCCACGCGATGCAGAAGGCCTCGCTCTGCGGCCTCGGCCAGACCGCCCCGAACCCGGTCCTCTCCACGCTCCGCTACTTCGGCGAGGAATACCAGGCCTTCATCGAGGGCGGCCCCAGCTACGCCCGCAAGGCGGGCAAGGCCGCCGCCGCCAAGCCCACGGGCGCCACCACGCCCCCGATTCCCGTCCCCGTTCCCGCCAAGGAGGCCTCCTCATGATCACCGCGCGCATCAACCAGATCGAAGTCCAGGTCCCCGAGGGCACTTCCATCCTCGACGCCGCCCGCCGCGTCCAGGTGAAGATCCCCACGCTCTGCAAGCACAAGGACCTGCTCGCCACCGCCGCCTGCGGCATCTGCATCGTCCGCAACAAGGGCGGCAACCGGCTCATCCGCGCCTGCTGCACGCCCCTCGAGCAGGGGATGGAGATCACCACGCACGACCGCGAGATCGTCGACGTGCGCCGCTCCACCCTCGAGCTCATCCTCTCCAACCACCCGCAGGCCTGCCTCACCTGCGGCCGCAACGGCGAGTGCGAGCTCCAGTCCCTGGCCGCGGACTTCAACATCCCGATGGAGTCCATCAAACGCTACGTGAAGGACGTCCCGCCCGACACCTCCACGGGGTCGATCATCATCGACTTCACCAAGTGCATCAAATGCGGCCGCTGCGTCCAGGTCTGCCAGGACGTCCAGAATGTCTGGGCGCTCTCCTTCCTCGACCGCGGCATCAACACGCGCATGGCCCCCGCCGGCGACATCACCCTCGCCGAGTCCCCCTGCGTGAAGTGCGGCCAGTGCTCCGCCCACTGTCCCACCGGCGCGATCGTCGAGAACGACGAGACCCCCGCCGTCTGGGAGGCCCTGCACGACAAGGATAAGGTCTGCGTCGTCCAGATCGCCCCGTCCGTCCGCGTCACCGTGGGCGAGGCCTTCGGCCTGCCCCCCGGCACCAACCTCACGGGCAAGCTCTACGCCGCCCTCCGCCGGCTCGGCTTCCAGGCCGTGTTCGACACCAACTTCTCGGCCGACCTCACCATCGTCGAGGAGGCCAGCGAGTTCCTCGAGCGCTTCGTGCACAAGCGCGGGCCGCTCCCGCTCATCACGTCGTGCTGCCCGTCGTGGACCGACTTCATGGAGAAACGCCACTACGACTTCATCGACAACTTCTCCACCGCCAAGTCCCCGCAGCAGATGCTGGGCGTCCTCGCCAAGACCTACTATGCCGAGCGGCTCAAGCTCGACCCGGCGAAGATCTTCATGGTCTCGATCATGCCGTGCACGGCGAAGAAGTATGAGCTCTCCCGCACCGAGGAGATGTTCGCCTCGGGCTTCAAGGACGTGGACGTCGCCCTGACCACGCGCGAGCTGGCCCGCATGCTCAAGCAGTCGGGCATCGACTTCCTCAACCTCGCCGAGGGCGAGCCCGATTCCATCCTCGGCAGCTACACCGGCGCCGGCACCATCTTCGGCGCCACCGGCGGCGTGATGGAGGCCGCCCTCCGCACCGCCTACTTCTACGCCACCGGCAAGAAGCTCGACCAGATCGAGGTCGAGGCCGTCCGCGGCCTTGCCGGCGTCAAGGAGGGCAAGCTCAACGTCGGCGGCGCCGAGGTCCGCGTCGCCGTCGCCCACGGCCTCGCCAACGTCGAGACCGTCCTCGACCGCGTGCGCGAGGCTCGCAAGCAGGGCAAGGAGTCGCCCTATCACTTCATCGAGGTCATGGCCTGCCCCGGCGGCTGCATCGGCGGCGGCGGCCAGCCCTACGGCGTGGACAACGAGCGCCGAAAGCTCCGCATCGCGGGCATGTACCAGGACGACCGCGACCGGAAGATCCGTCACTCCCACGAGAACCCGGAGGTCATCCGGCTGTACGATGACTTCCTCGGCAAGCCGCTCGGCCCGCGCGCGCACGAGCTGCTCCACACGCGCTACACCGCCCGGCCGCTCTACAAGCGGTAGGACGCACGGCCGCAGTTGAAAGGTTCGCCTTGAACGCCGAGGGTGAAACGCGCGGCCCGGCCGCCTCGGCGCCGGGCCACCCTTTCACCATCCACCTCGTTCCCTCCAGCCTTCGCCTGGCCACCACCGGCCTCGCGCTGCTCGTGCTTGCCGCGCGCGCCGACGATCCCCTCGCCGCCGCGCGCGCCGAGGCGCCGCAGGTGCTCCCGCCGTGGATCCTCGCGGAGTCCCTCCCGCGCACCCTGCAGGGCGGGCGCGCCGATTCCTTCGCCGCCACCCTCGGGCCCTCGTCGGTCGTCACCGCCGCGGACTGGTCGGGCCGGGGCGTGACCACGCTGGCCGAGGCCCTGCGGCGCACGCCGGGCCTGCTGCTGCAGGAGAGCTTCGGGGGTTTCGAGCCGCCGCGCTTCTCCATCCGCGGCTCGGGGCTCGACAGCGCGCCGACCAGCCGCGGCGTGGCGCTGCTGGTGGACGGGCTCCCGCTCGCGCGCGCCGACGGCGCGTTCCACACCGGGCTCTTCGACCCGCAGCTCTTCCCCCGCCTCGAGGTCTACCGCGGCACCCTGCACATGGCCCTCACGCCCGCCGTGCTCGGCGGCGTGCTCAACGCCGGGACCTTCGACCCGGCCGCCACCCCGGGCCTGATCGCGCAGGCGACCGCCGGCGACTTTGGCGGCCGCCGCGCCCAGCTGACCCTCCAGGGCACCACCGCCAGCGCGGCCGGGTCGTACCAGGACGCCGACGGCTACCGCGGCCACAGCCACCAGCGGCGCAGTGCGCTCCAGGCCGTCACCCGCCGCGCGCTCTCCCCCACCGCGCAGCTCGAGGTGTCCGCCTACGCCGCGGCCGCCGACTATGACGTGCCTGGCCCGCTGACCCTCGCGACCGCCTTCGCCCAGCCGCGCTCGGTCTCGGCCGCGGTCCTGCGTGACCAGCCGCGCCGCGACTCCTCCCTCATCCGCGCCGCCGCACAGCTGAAGTCCGCCACCGCG
Source organism: uncultured Opitutia bacterium (assembly GCA_903825285.1). Taxonomy (GTDB): domain Bacteria; phylum Verrucomicrobiota; class Verrucomicrobiia; order Opitutales; family Opitutaceae; genus Opi-474. The sequence continues at coordinate 10,098 of CAIJZY010000052.1, forward strand.
GCCGGTGACGTGGCGCTCGGCCTCGCGGACCTGGAACTGCACGACGACTTCTACCAGCTCCAGCCCAACGGCGAGACCGACCTCACGGCCCACGCGCTCAGCGGCCACGCCACGTTTGCCCGCCGCCTCATCCTCGACGGCACCGAGCACCAGCTGCTGGCGCGGGCCATCGTCACCAGCGGCGATGACAACGTGGACCGGTACCTCAATGTCCTAAGCCAGCGCGGCGCCGCCTTCGCCCGCTACACCACGCGCGCCACGACCCTCGCCGTGAACGTCGAGGACCTGGTCTGGCTCCAGCCCACTTTCGCCGCCGGCGTCGGCTTCACCGCCCTCCACGGGCGCCGCGAACTCACCGGCCTCGATCCGACGCCGGGCCTGCGCCTGTCCCTGCCCTTCGACGACTGGTCGCCGCGCGCCGGGCTGCTCTGGACTCCCGCCGCCCATCTGTCGCTGCACGCGGCGGTGTCGCGCGGCATCGAGCCGCCGACCTTCGATGACCTCGTCGCCGTCTCGGGCACCTATCCCAGCCTCAGTCTCGCCACCCATGCCCTGTCGGCGCAGTCGGCCGTGACCTGGGAACTCGGCGCGCGCGGCACCGCCGGCCCACTCGAGTGGGACGTCACCGCGTACCGCGCGGACTGGCACAATGAGATCCTGCGCCTCGCCGATGCCGCGGGCCTGCCCCGCGGCGCCGTCAACGCGCCCTCCACCCGCCACGAAGGCCTGGAAACCGGGCTGCGCTGGCGCCTGACGACCAACCCGCAGCGGCTCACGCTTTCGACGACGGCCACGGTTGGCCGTTTCACCTTCGTGGACGACCCTGTCTATGGGAACAACCGCCTCGCGGGCGCGCCGCCGGCGACCGGCGGCGCCGAGCTGCTCTACGAGCACCCGCGCGGCGCGTACGCCGCGGTGGAGACGACCTGGGCGGCCGGCCCGATCCCGGTGGATCATGCCGGCCGGCTGAAGTACGGCGGCTATGCGCTGCTGCACCTGCGCGCAGGCTGGCGGTTCAGCCCGCGCCTGCTCGTGTTCGCCAGCGTGCGCAACGCGTCCGACCGCACCTACATCGCGAGCACCGCCGGCGTGCTCGACCTTGCGCGCACGCCGGCGACCACCAGCATCTTCCTGCCCGGCCCCGGCCGCGCCTTCTCGCTCGGCCTCGAATGGCGACCGTGACCCAGCCTGAAGCTTACCCCACCTAAACTCTACCCCTCCATGCTTGGCGCGCTCGGCACCCTCCTCTGCTTCGCGGTCACGCCGGTTTTCGCCCGGCGGGCGGCGCTGCTGCTCGGCAGCCTCGCGGCGAACTTCTGGCGGCTGGCGGTTGCCACCCTCCTGCTCGGACTGTGGGCCCATCTCGCCGGGCGGGGCGCCGGCGGCGCGGCGTTTCCCTGGTTCTTCTTCGGTGGCATCGTGGGCTTCGGCTTCGGCGGCGTCGCCATGTTCCAGTCGCTGCCGCGGCTCGGCTCCAACGTCTCCACGCTGATCGTGCAGTGCGGCTCCGCAGTGGTCGCCGCCGTGGTCGAGTGGCTGTGGCTCGGGACGGCGCTGACGCCAACCCAGCTCGCCTGCGTCGCAGTCACCCTCGCGGGGATCATCCTCGGCCTGCTGCCGCAGAGCCTGCCGCGCGTCGCGCCGGAGGATTGGGCCGCCGGCCTCGGCTGGGCGCTGCTGTCCGCGGCCGGCCAGGGCGTCGGGGCCGTCATCAGCCGCAAGGCCTTCGCCACCGCGACCGCGTGGCACCAGGCGATGGATCCCGGCAGCGCCGCCTACCAGCGGGCGCTGGGCGGGCTCCTGTTCGCGGCCCTCGTGCTGCTGACCGTGCGCGGCGGCGGCCGGACGCTCGCCTCCGAGCGACGCCGCGCCTGGCCCTGGGTGCTGGGCAACGCCCTCACCGGCCCCGTGCTCGGCGTGACCTGCTTCCAGTGGGCGCTGCGGACCACCCCCGCCGGCATCGTGCAGCCGATCGTGGCCGCCTCGCCGCTGCTCACCATTCCGTTTGCCGCCCGGTTGGAAGGCTCGCGTCCATGCCTCTCGTATTATGTCGGCGCTGTGCTCGCCGTCGTCGGCGTTTCCGGGCTGCTCATCTGGCACTAGCACCGTTGGTCGCGCCGGCCACCAGCGCGGTGAAAATCTTCGCGGCCGCCGCAGCGCGCGGTTGCACGCCGACCGCGGTTTGTGCAAAACCGGTCCATGCACTATCGCCCCTTTGGCAAGCACGGCTTTGAGTGTTCGGAAATCGGTTTCGGCGCGTGGGCCATTGGCGGCGCGTGGGGCGCCCAGGCCGACGCGCACTCGCTGGCCGCGCTGCACCGCGCGCTCGACCTGGGCTGCAACTTCATCGACACCGCCGCCGGCTACGGCAACGGCCGCAGCGAGCGGCTGATCTGCCAGGTGCTCCGCGAGCGCGAGGCCCAATCGGCAGACTCAGGGCCGGCCGCCGGGGAAAAAAACCGGGTCATCGTCGCCACCAAGACGCCCCCGGGACCCGGCACCTGGCCGCCGACGCCCTATTGCCTGGCCGACGAGCGCTACGCCGAGGCCTACGTGCGCGAGAACATCGCCGAGCGGCTCCGCAACCTCGGCACGAACAAGCTCGACCTGCTCCAGCTGCACACCTGGACCCGTGCGTGGAACCGCAACCCGACGCCGTTCAAGCTGCTCCGCCGGCTGCAGCAGGAGGGCCTCATCGGGCTCATCGGCGTCTCGACGCCCGAGCACGACCAGAACTCCGTCATCGACCTCATGCGCGGCGGCTGGGTCGATTCCGTCCAGGTCATCTACAACCTCTTCGAGCAGGAACCCGCCGCCGAGCTCCTCGACGTCGCCAAGGAGTGCGGCGTCGGCGTCATCGTGCGCGTGGCGTTCGACGAGGGTGTGCTCACGGGGAAGTTCAACAAGAACACCAAGTTCCCGCCGGACGATTTCCGGGCCAACTATTTCGCGGGCGACCGCCTCTCCCGCGCCGTGCACCGCACCGAGGAGATCCGCAAGGACATCGCCAACTCCGGGCTCACCATGGCCCAGGCCGCGCTCAAGTTCGTCCTCGACCACCCCGCCGTCTCCACGGTCATCCCCGGCATCCGCAACGTCGAGCAGGCCGAGGCCAACTGCGGCGTGAGCGACCTGCCGCCGCTGGCGCCCGCGCTCGTCCAACGCCTGCATCGCCACAACTGGCGCCGCGCCTTCTGGTACGCCGGGAAATAATCCGGCGCTCGCAGTTCGCCGCTCGGAGTTCGCCCGCCGTTACACGAAAGCCACCTCTCGAACGGCGATCTTCAAACTCCGAGCTGCGACCGTATGACCACCGAGCAAGCCACCGCTCTGTCCGACGGCGTCCTGGCGCTGGAGGCCCTCAGCCTGGCCGGCCTGCTGGCCGCCACGGGGATCGCCGCCGCCCTCGGCGGCGTGATTCAGCCCGCCGGAATCGATGTCGGCGGGCTGCTCAACCACCACGTGCTCTACCATCTCTGCGCGATGCTCGCGCTCGCCGGGTTCTGGGCCGCCGCGCGGATCTGGGACCGCACCGGGACGCCAAAGCCTTCGACTTCCGCGGCCGTCGTGGTCAGTGAGGACTCCGCACCGTGAACGTCCTGATCCTCGCCGCGCCGTATTTCTTCCTCTTCGAGCTCTGGCAGCTCGTGATGAGCGAGCGCTACGTGGGCATCAAGCAGATCGCCCGCAACGGCGACCCCCGGAAGCTCGGCCTGGGCGAGTTCACCGCCTTCTACTGGAGCACCAGCATCCTGCTCTACTGGGCCTGGATGCTCTGCCTGCTCGTCGGACCGTTCACCCGCGTGCACGGCCTCATCCTCCTTGTCGTGTCCGTCCTCGGCTTTTCCATCCGCCGCAACTGCGGCCTCAAGTGGATCCTCGTCACCCTCACGCTCGAGGGCGCCATCCGCATCGGCCTCATCATGTCCCTGCTGGGGATGGCCTGGCGGCGGCTCTGAGCCGCCGCGCAGATCGGAGCTGGGAGATCGGAGATCGCACGGACCACGCCAGCTCTCGCACCCTAGTGCTTCCAGTGCCTTGCTCGCCTCCCTGCCATGTTTGCGGAAATATCCAGAAACTCCCCGAACTGCGATCCCACCGTGCCGCATGAGCGGCTGGGCGTGGTGTTTCACCACACGGTGATCACGTTTGAGGAGACGATCGCGCTGATGACCGACCCCGCGAGGAAGGTCAGCTATCACTGCGTCATCGCGCCCGACGGCACACGCTGCACGCTCGTGCCGGACGAGCACGTCGCCTGGCATTCAGGGGTGTCGTCGTTCCGCGGCCGCGCCGGCTGCAACGCCTTCATGCTCGGGCTGTCGTTCGCCGGCGACACCTATGTCGCGCCGCTGACCGACGCGCAGCTCGCCTCCGCGTTCGAGTGGCTGGAGCCCCGCTGGGCGCACCATGGCTGGACCCTCGACTGGATGACCGACCACCGCCAGGTGGCACCGGGCCGCAAGGACGACCTCAACCCGGCCGAGTGGGCCCGCCTCCACGCCGCCCTCGCCACACGGTTCGGCAAGACGTCTTAACCACGCAGACCACGAAGGACCCGAAGCTCAGGCCTTCGCGCGCTTCGCGAACTTGGCGGTGAGCCGGCTCTTCATCGAACCTTTCACCGCAAAGCACGCGAAGACCGCGCAGCCTAACCGGGCTTAAGCTTCGCGCGCTTCGCCAACCCGCCGCAGCCTTGGCGAAGGAGGGTGCCCTTCGTGGTGAATCAGGTATGAAACCGGCGCGTCTCGGTTTTCGGCGCGGGATTCGCGAAGGATTGCGCGAAGAACTCCTGCGCCGCGCCGATCCACTGCGCGTATTTCCCGTAATCACCCGCCCAGGAGTTCGGCAGGCAGATGCGCTTGATTACCCCGCGTCCGACCTGGTCCGGCGCCTCGCGATCGGGCGCGAGCTCCATCGAAAACCGTGGGTCGCTCGCGTGCACCACCGTGTGCCGCGAACCGCCCGGCTCCTCCCGCTCAATGCGCAGAAAATGGGCAAAACTCATTGGCTCTCCCCACTACAACCTGCCGCCGGCCCGACGCGAAGTAAAAACCACCCACTTCCCCGCCACTCCGGAGTTGAAAAGTGGCCCCCTGCGGCGCACACACTTTTCCGCACCCGCGGCGCCCCATGATGTCCTCCTCCCCGTCTCCCAAACTGCCCAAGTGGATCTTCTTCCTCGCCGACGCGATTCTGCTGCTGACCGCCTGGTTCATCGCCAGCCGCAGCACCGGCGCACTCTCCGCCACCGCGATCACCGCCATCACGGCCTGTGTCATCGTTGGCGCCATCGTCGGCACCGTGCCGCTGCTGCTCCACTACGAGCGGGAGAAGAATGAGACCCTCGATGACCGCCAGCGCGCCCTCGAGGCCCTCGCACTGACCCTCACCACCGCCGCCGAGCAGATCGGCATCGCCGCCCAGGGCCTGCATGAGATCGCCGAGCTCACCCGGAAAAACCTCCAGCAGGCCGAGTCACTGCCGCAGCAGCTCGGGGCCAAGGTCGCCGCGCTGCAGGCGCAGCTCAACACCGAGCGCGACGAGGAGCGCGAGGAACTGAAGAAGGACCTCACCACCCTCCGCGCCATCGAGAGCGAGCAGCTCGCTGCCACCGCCACCAAGGTCCAGCACGCCGCCGCCGAGCTCGGCAAGCTCGAGGCCGCCGCGCAGAAATCCCTCGCCGCCTCCCAGGCCGCGCTCGCGAGCATTGAGGCCAAGCTCGCCGCCGGCACCAGCGCCGCCCTCGCCGAGGTCGAGTCCCGCCTCGCCGCCCGCGCCGCCTCCACGCTGGCCGCCATCGAGGCCACCCGCCGCGCCCCCGCCCCGGAGGCGGAAGGCGGCGAGTCCCGGTCGAAGCATCCCCTGCGGCGCGCGACCGACGTCGGCCGGGCCATTACTCCCGTGGTGCCGCCGACCGCCGCGCCCTTTGCGGGTCATCTGACCGCGATCGAATCAACCGAGACCCCGGCGGAATCGCCGAAACCCGAGCCCGCGGCCGAGTCACCTTCGAAGGAGGAGCCCAAGCCCGAGCCGGAGGCCAAGCCGGCCGAGACCCCCGCCGCCGAGGTCAAGCCGGAGACCCCGGCCGCCGAAGCCCCGGTCGAACCCGTTGCCGTCGTTCCCGCGCCTGAAGCCGCCGCGCCCGCCACCGAGGCTGAATCCACCCCGGCCGCCGTCGCAGAGCCCAAGCCCAAGAAGCCCCGCGCCCCGCGGAAGCCCAAGCCCGCCGAGCCTTCCGCGCCCCTGGATCTCGGCATCGCCGAGGCCGCGGCCCCGGTCGTCGCGGCGGTGTCGGCCGCCGATGATTTCAGCCAGGTCCCGCCGAACGAGCCGGTGGAGAAGTCCATTTCCGCCGACGGCGCCACGCGCCTCCTCGTCACGGCCTACATCGGCATCGGCAACCGCCTGTTCATCCGCGGCGACGGTCCGGGCCTGACCTGGGACAAGGGTGTGCCGCTCCAGTTTGTCTCGATCGGCAAGTGGCGGTGGGAAACCGCCGAGGCCACCGCGCCGGTCCAGTACAAGCTCTACAAGAACGACGAGCTCGAGTGCGCCGCCCTCGGCGCCCAGACGCTCGAGTCCGGCAGCCAGCAGGAAGTCACGGCCACGTTCTGACCTTCCGCACGGCACGGACTAGCCCGGCCCGATGAGCTCCACCCCTGGTCCCGTCCGCCGCACCGCCCTGATCATCGCGGCCGCGGTCCTCGCCGGGATCAGCGCCTTCTTCATTTTCTACACCGCGCGGCTGCTCTACGTCACCCACGGGCTGCAGGCGATCCGGCCCGGCGGCCAGGGCGCCTACCTCGGGGCCGTGGCGTTTCCCCTGCTCGCCGTGCTGGCCGGCTGGGGCGCCTGGCGCTGCGGGAAATCTTCCCAGGCCGCGGCGTGAGCATCACTGACCACGGCATCGCCGGCGACGCGGTCAGCCGCGCCTTCCGGCTCCGCGTCAACGGCCGGCCCATCCAAGTCGTCGAGACGCCGCCGATGTCCACGGCCGAGCGGCAAAGCCTCGCCGCGTCCTACCGGCGGCTGCCCGACTACTGCCACATCTACGACGTGGCCGGCATGCACCTCCACTATGCGCACCTGGCGGTCGGCAGCACGGCGGAGGTCCGCATCGAGGTGGATGAGGACGTCCAAACGTTCCGCGTGCATCCGCTGCGGAAAAAGATTCCCGGCCGAGCCACGGGACGGGTTCTGAGCTTTCCGGTTCCCGCCGGTGGCTCCCGCCACTTCATCGTCCGCATCAATGCCCTGCCCCCGCTGATGCTCGCGATCGAGGAACCCGAGGTCGATGCCCCCGGGCCCGGCGATCCCGGCGTGATGGATGCCGCCGACTTCCTCACCGATGCCACGGGCGGCGTTGACCAGACGGAGAATTTCCATCGCGCCCTCGCCGCGGTGAACGGCACCGGCGGCACACTGCTCGTGCGGCCGGGGACCTATCTCATCACGCAGCTCCATGTGCGCCGCGGGCGCAATTTCCGGCTGCATCTCTCCCCCGGCTGCCTGCTGAAGGTGCAGCCCAGCGCGCACGGCGAGAATGAGCACCGCCACGGACTGTGGCTGGAGGACTGCGAGGATGTGGCCGTGCTCGGCCGCGGGTGTCTCGACCACCAGGCGTACGAGCACTACGTCCACGGGCGAAACAACTACCAGCACGGCATGGTCGATTATTACACCGCCAACGCCCTCTGCCCGTGGATCACGCAGTCGCCGCTGTTCATCACCGGCTCCCGCCGCATCACGGTGGACGGACTCGTCCTCCGCAACGGCCGGAATTTCAACCTCAACTGCCGCAACTGCGACGACCTCGTCCTCCGCCGCATCAAGATTTTCACGCCGCCGGCCAGCACGCCCGAGTACGCGGACGGCATCAACGCCGGGAGCTGCCGCCATGTCCTCATCGAGGACTGCCTCGTGGCCTGCAACGACGACTGCTTCGCCGCCGGCCATGCCTTCGAAACCTATGACCGGCGCGCGTCCGCCCATCACGTCATCCGCCGGATGCTCGGCTGGAACCTGCGCGCCAGCGCCGTGCGGCTCGGCTTTCACGCCGCGCACGACCAGGGCGACTTTACCTTCGAGGACTGCGACTTTGTCGGGATGATCTACACGACGTTCCTGGTCCACCCGCTGAAACCCACGGCCGAAGGACGCAACGCGCGCTACGGCACGATCCGGGTGACCGACTGTGCCTTCGATGATGCACCCCGACTGAGTTCGCTGCTCGACGCGCAGCAGCCGATTCTAGCCGCCCTGGTGATCGATGGGGTCACGCTGTACGGCGAGCCGCGGGCCGGGGCCCGGATGATTCTGGAGCAGCCGGCTGACGTGCCGCCCTACCCGGTCACGATCCGCACGGTTGTGGTCAGCGGTCAGGCCGGAATGTAGGGCGGGATCGCCGACCCCGCCTCGGGGATCAAGCCCGGGCAAGGCGGGGTCAGCGACCCCGCCCTACAACGTCCGGAGGGCTGCCGCGCTTAGTAATGCGGTGGGCGCTCGTCCACCGGCGCCTGCTCGGCGTCGCCCTGAACTGCCCCGCCCGACCGTTCGCGCAGGGCGCGCAGCTCCAGCCGCAGCTTGGCCAGCGTGTCGCCGAGCTCGAGGATGACCTTGTCCTGCTCGGTCACGTGCCGCTCGAGGTAGGCGATCTTCTCTTCCAGCCGCTGCAGGCGCTCGCTGCTCATGACTTGTCCGACTGCTTCAGCTTGGCGATCTCCGGAATCACAATGCGTTGGTAGCAATCCGGGCAGATGGAGTGGCTGAATTCCGTGCCCGTGCGCTCGTTGATGTAGATCTCGATCTGCTGCCAGTAATTCTTGTCGTCACGGATCTTCTTACAATAGGTGCAGATCGGCATCAGTTCCTCGAGTTGCCGCACCTGGGTCGCGTACCGCAGGATCCGCTCGGCGACCCGGAGGCGGTTCCAAAGCTCATCAATAGCCAGCGGCTTCGTCAGGAAATCATCCACGCCGGCATCCGCCGCCGCCCGCTGGTTCTCACCTGTCGCATCGCGGCCCGTCAGCAGGATGAAGTAGGTGTACTCCGCCCCCATCACGGAGCGGATCTGCCGGCAGAGCCCGAGACCGTCCAACCGCGGCATCGCCCAGTCGCTGACCACGACGCGCACCGGCGTCTGCTGCAGCTTCAGCAGGGCGTCCTCGCCGTTGTTGGCATCGATCACCTCGTGACCGAGCTTGCTTAGGGCCTGGCGCAGGACTGCGCGGGATACGGCGTCGTCTTCGACGGCAAGGATTCTCACTCCTCAAGCGTGAGCGGCGTAATGGGGCCGGTGCAATGGGGAAATCCGGTCAACCGCCTGCCCCGCCTCCCAAACCCGGTCTACTGTCCACACCCCGCCGGAAGATGATCCCCCAGCTCCTGCTGCAATCGCTCCAGCGAGAAGGGCTTGCCGAGCAGGACGACTGCCCCGGCCTCGCAGACCGAGAACCCTGACATCCGCGGCATTTCCACATCCAGCAGCACGACGTCCACCAAGCTGGAGGCCGCCGCCGCCAAACCCGACTCCCCATCGGGTGCCGTCACGACCGAATGCCCGAACCCCGGCAGGCAGACCGCCATGGCGTCACGAATCGATGCACTGTCATCAATCACGAGGATGCGTGCCATGGCCTACTCCTTTCCCCCGCCGACCATCCCCTGCTCCTCCCGCAGGAGCGCCCGCAGGCGCCCGGCCACCTCCCGGCACGCCCGGCGCGACACCGCCCTGGGCTGCAGGCGCTCAAGGTTTCGGCAGACTTCGAGCAGCATGAGCAGGATGCGCGAACGGTCGCCGAGGGTCGGAGCGGCCAGCCCGCGCAGCGGACGGGAATTGCGACGCGGGGTTGTCATTAGCACACGGTCTGTAGCTGTAACAAGTTTTGTCAACTGCCAGCCGACTCACAGCCACAAATGCCGTTGCCTGGCTGCAGTCGCCGAACCCGTATGTGCATAATTGTTGCCGTAACCGGGGTAGTTGGTGCGGTCGGACAGTGACCGCTCCGCGCGTTGACTTTTTCCGGCTCCCTTCCGCTACTCGCCAATAATGCATTACACGCAGCTTTTTCGGAGCCTGCGGGAATCCAAGGGCCTGACGCTCGACGAGCTCGCGCGCCTGTCCCGCTGTCATCGCAACACGATCGTCAATGTCGAGTCGGGGCGCCCCGTGAAGCTCAAGACGGTTGCCCATTTGATGCAAAAGATGGGCTATCCCGCCGGCTCGACGGAGATGCGGAGCATTGCGCTGCTTTGGCTGGAAGCGGTCAGCGGCCTGCCCTTTTCGCACCAGGAGACGGAACGCGCGGCCCGCAAGGCGATCGCCTCCTACCGGTCCGGCGCGCGCCAGGCGGCAAAGCGCCTCGAGGAGACGATTTCGCAGACCGGACTGACCCAGGATCAGATCAGCCTGCTCATCTTCGCGGCCCGGCATCCCGAGATGCTGGAGATCCTGGGCAGCATCCGCGACCTGACCACCGACCTGGCCGCCGCCAGCGCCACCCCGCAGCTCAAGGTGGCGGAGGACGAATAGGCCGCACTACAGCAGCCGGCGAAGCTCCTCGGGCTGCGTGACCGGCGCCTGACAGGTGAAGTGCTCGCAGAGGTAGGCGGTTGACTTGCCGTCGATCGCCTTCATGTCCGCCACCCATGGCGCCCGCTGAGTCCACCAGACCCGATCCGACTCGCCGGTGATGGCCAGCACGGACCGCCGCGGGCCGAGCCGCTCGTGCAGCACCGCGCCCAGGGCCTGAAAGTCCTCCCGGGCCGGATCGCCGACCAGCACAACTTGTCGCGACGGCTCCAGCGCCAGGGCCAACGCGCACAGCATCGCAGGCAGCGCCTGGGGCGTGCCGCTCCACTGCGCATGAAAGGCCTCGACGGCCCGACGGCCCCGCTGGGCCAGGGCGTCGTGGTTCAACATCGCCGCGAGCCGCAGCAGGTTCATCGCCGCCACGGAACTCGGCGCGGGCTCCGCGCCGTCGTAATCCTCCTTCAGCCGCAGCACAATGGATGGGTCGCCGGCCGCCGAGTTGAAATAACCGCCGCGCGCCTCGTCCCAGAACCGCTCGTCCATCGTCACCTGCAGCCGCTCCGCCCACTGCAGCCAGCCGAGGTCGAACGTCGCCTCGTAAAGATCGAGCAGACCCTGGATCAGGTAGGCATAATCCTCGGCAAACCCCTCCGCCGCGCCGCGCGTGACCCGCCAGCTCCGGAACAGCACGCCGCGCGCCTCGTCGAACAGCTCGCGCCGGAGGAAGGCCGCCGCCCGACCCGCCGCCGCCGCGTGCGCCGGCTCGCCCAGCACGACCGCGGCGCGGGCGAGCGCGGAAATCATGAGGCCGTTGCCGGCGGTCACAACCTTGTCGTCGAGCAGCGGCCGCGGCCGGCGGGCCCGGACCTCGCGGAGCCGATCCAGGGTCGCCAGCAGGCGGTCGTTGGCCTCCTCCGGGTCCAGACCGAACTGCTTCGCCGTCTCGCCGAGCGACCGCCGCTGCGCGAGGATGTTTTTCCCGGTGAACTCATGGTGCGGGTCCTGGGCCGCCTCGACGTTGCCGCCTTCCTGGACGCCGAAATGAGCCAGAAAAAACTCCGCCTCCGCTCCCAGCACGTCCCGCAGCTCCGCCGCGCTCCACACATAGAACGCCCCCTCGGCCTGCTCCGCGTGTCCACCCTTGTCACCCGTCCCGTGCGCCTTCGCGCTTCCCGCGGACTCCGGAAGCGGGCTATCCGCATCCTCCGCCGTGTAGAATCCCCCCGCGGGGCTGGTCAGGTCGCGCCGGACATAATCCAGGATGTCGCGCGCCATCCAGGCGTAGCGTTCGTCGCCGGTCGCCTGCCGCGCCTCCAGGCAGTTCACCGTGATCTGCGCCTGGTCATAGAGCATCTTTTCGAAGTGTGGCACGAACCAGGCCTCGTCCACGGAGTACCGGTGATAGCCGCCGCCGACATGGTCGTGGATCCCGCCGGCCGCCATGCGGCGCAGCGTCGCCGTCGCGAGCCGGACCGCCTCGGCGCCGGTCTCGCTGGCCACGCCCTGCACCGCCGCGCAGCGGAACAGGAAATCGAGGTTCGACGCGCGCGGGAACTTCGGCGCGCTGCCGAAGCCACCGTGCGCCGGGTCGAACGCCTCGTAGAAATGCTGGAAGCCCCGCTCAAAGGCCGTGCCGCCGGCCACCGCGAGGTCGTCGACCGCCGGCGCGGACGTCTTCGCCTCGCAATGCTCGCGCAGCGTCGCGATCGCGCGCTCGCCCTCGGCGACGAGCTTGTCGCGCTCGTCGCGCCACCCGCGCATGATCGCGCGCAGCAGCGCCGGGAAGCCCATCCGGCCGTGCCGGTCGTCGGGCGGGAAGTAGGTGCCGCCGTAGAACGGCTTGAGGTCCGGCGTGAGCCACGCGCTGAGCGGCCAACCGCCGTGTCCGGTCATCGCCTGCACGTAGGTCATGTAGACCTTGTCCACGTCCGGCCGCTCCTCGCGGTCCACCTTGATCGAGATGAAGCCCTCGTTGAGGATCGCGGCGGTCGCGGGGTCCTCGAACGACTCGTGGGCCATCACGTGGCACCAGTGGCAGGTCGAGTAGCCGATGCTCAGGAAGATCGGCTTCTGCTCCGCCCGCGCCTGCGCGAACGCCGCCTCGCCCCACGGCTGCCAGTGGACGGGGTTGTCGGCGTGCTGGAGGAGATACGGGGATTTCTCGGCGGCCAGGGCGTTGGACATGAGGATCGGAGATCGGAGTTCGCAGTTCGGAGATCGGGAAACAGACGTTGGCCGGTGGCTCCGGGCCGGCAAGTCGAAGGCTGCAAAAGATGGACCGCGACGCGTGCGGTCAGGCCCAGCACCCGAAGGATCGAACTGCGCACTCCGAACTGCGAGCTGCGCGGTGCGCCGTTACTTGCCCAGCACCCAGGAGAAGATCAGCGGGGCGACGATGGTGGCGTCGCTCTCAATGATGAACTTGGGGGTGTTCGCGCTGAGCTTGCCCCAGGTGATCTTCTCGTTGGGCACGGCGCCGGAATAGCTGCCGTAGCTCGTGGTCGAGTCGCTGATCTGGGCGAAGTAGCCCCAGAGCGGCACGCCGGTGCGCTGCAGGTCCTGGTGGAGCATGGGCACGACGCAGATGGGGAAGTCGCCGGCGATGCCGCCGCCGATCTGGAAGAAGCCGATGCTGCCCTCGCCGGTGCGCAGGCGCTTCGCCGTCTTCGTGTACCACTCGGCCAGCACGGTCATGTACTCGATGCCGGTGCGGACGGTGTGGACGTTCTTGATCTCACCCGTGATCACGCGGCCGGCGTACATGTTGCCGAGCGTGGCGTCCTCCCAGCCCGGAACGATCATCGGCAGGTTCTTCTCGCACGCGGCGAGCATCCACGAGTGCTTCGGGTCGATCTGGTAGCTCGGCTTCAGCTTCCCGCCGCGGAGGATCTTGTACATGAACTCGTGCGGGAAGTAGCGCTCGCCCGCGCGGTCGGCCTTGGTCCACTCGTCGGCCACCACGGCCTCGATGCGACGCATGGCCTCCATCTCGGGGATGCAGGTGTCCGTCACGCGGTTCATGTGCCGGTCGAGCAGCGCCTGCTCGTCCTTCGCCGTCAGGTGCCGGTAGTGCGGCACGCGTTCATAGTAATCATGGGCGACGAGGTTGAAGATGTCCTCCTCCAGGTTCGCGCCGGTGCAGACGATGGCGTGGACCTTGTCCTGGCGGATCATCTCGGCGAGCGAGATGCCGAGCTCGGCGGTGGACATGGCGCCGGCGAGGGTGACGAGCATCTTGCCGCCCGCGGCGAGGTGGGACTCGTAGGCCTTGGCGGCGTCGACGAGCGCGGCGGCGTTGAAGTGTCGGTAGTGGTGCGCGATGAATTTCGAAACCGGGCCTTTGTTGGCGGCCAGCGCGGCATTCGCCGCCTCCGGCTTAACTTTGGCTTTCTTGGCTTTCATATATGCCCGTGACTACAGATTTTACCGGCTGAATTAGCCACAAAAAACCGGGGTTTTCGACGAAACCAGGGTGGTATTCGTTGGCTTTGTTACTTTTATGGGACTTCCCCGATGCTGGCCTCGTTTTTAAGCGCCTTTTTCTTCGCCCTGAACGCCACCTGCGCCAGCCACAGCGTGCGGACCCTGGGCACACTGCGCGCGAACCTCGGCCGGCTCGCCGTGGCGCTGCTGGTCCTCGGGCTCTTCGCCCACACGCTCGGCCACGGTTTCGCCAGCGCCAGCCTGGGATGGTTTCTCCTGAGCGGCATCATCGGCATGGGCCTGGGCGACCTCGGGGTCTATTCCGCCCTGCCCCTGCTGGGCTCGCGCCTGACGGTGCTCATGACGCAGTGCCTCGCCGCCCCGCTCGCCGCGCTTGGCGAGTGGTGGTGGCTCGGCACCCGGCTGACCGCGCTCCAGATCACCTGGGGCCTCGTCATTCTCGCCGGCATCGCGGTGGCCATGATGCCCAGCAAGGCCAGCCCGCCGCGGGTGCGGGTCCGGCCGATCGGCTTTGTCTTCGGCCTGCTCGCCGCCGCCGGCCAGGGTTTCGGCGCCCTCGTCAGCCGCAAGGGCGTCAATGTCGCCCTCGCCGCGGGTGAGTCCGTCGGCAACGTCACCTTCGGCCTCAACGCCGCCTACCACCGCATCCTCGCCGGCACCGTCTTCACCGCACTGTGGTTCCTCACGCTGCACCTGCTCCGGCGCCTCCCGCCGTCGCCCGAGATGCCGCCGGGAAAACGGTCCGCCAGCCGCGGCTGGATGCTCGCCAACGGCCTCGCCGGCCCCGTCGCCGGCGTCGGCTGCTACCAGTGGGCGCTCGCCACCACTCCCAGCGGGCTCGTCCTGCCCATCGTCGCCACCACGCCGCTCCTGGCGATTCCCATCGCCTACTGGCTGGAAGGCGACCGCCCGTCCCGCCGCTCGATCCTCGGGGGCGTCATCGCCGTCGCAGGCTGCATCGCGCTCACACTTAGCCGCTGACCGGCCTGGGTGAAATGCACGAAGCCAGGCTTTGTTTGCCTTCGCGTGCTTCGCGCTCTTTGCGGTTAACCTCTTCGGTGGCCCATGACTTACCGCTAAGGCCGCGAAGCGCGCGAAGGCCGAGAAATCGGCTTCGTGGGCTTCGTGCCCTTCGTGGTGAACCCTCATGCCTGGACCGGTGTTGGCGTCTGATTTCGCGACAGCAAAATCTGCGCATTGACGAATGGCGCCCCGATCTGTCTGTTGGACGGTTTCGATGCTTACCATCGCCGACATCGCCAAGTCCTACGGCACCCGCGAACTCTTCCGCGACGTGTCGCTGTTTGTCGCGCGCACGGACCGCTACGGGCTGGTCGGGCCCAACGGCGCGGGCAAATCCACGCTGTTCAACCTGATCCTGGGCGAGGAGTCCCCCGACGAGGGCACGATCGAGTGGGAGCGTGGCGCCGACTTCGGCTTCCTCCCGCAGGAAAGCGCGCCGGTCGGCGACGAGACCATCCTCCAGATCGCCACCAGCGGGAAAAAACTCGCCCCGGAGAACGATGATGACTGGGACATCGACTGGACGCTCGAGCCCCGCGCCAAGAAAATCCTCTCCGGCCTCGGTTTCCGCGAGACCGACCACGACAAGGTCGCCAAGACCTTCTCCGGCGGCTGGGTGATGCGCGCGCACCTCGCCCGCCTCCTCGTCAGCGAGCCCGCGCTCCTGATCCTCGACGAGCCCACCAATCACCTCGATCTCGAGGCCCTGCTCTGGTTCCAGGACTACCTCACGCGCTACCCCGGCGGGCTGCTCGTCGTCTCCCACGACCGCGCCTTCCTCAACGTCCTCTGCACCGGCATCCTCGAGCTGCGCTACGGCACCCTCAACCGCTACACCGGCAACTACGACGACTACCTGCTGGAAAAGGAGGCGCGCAAGGAGCAGCAGGCCGCCGCCTACAAGAACCAGCAGCGCGAG
>CAIJZY010000053.1 GCA_903825285.1 uncultured Opitutia bacterium
AAGGGCCGCAATGTGATGATCGACAAGAAGTTCGGCGCCCCGAAGGTCACCAAGGACGGCGTCACCGTCGCCAAGGAGATCGAACTCGACGATCCTTACGAAAACATGGGCGCCCAGATGGTGCGCGAAGTCGCCTCCAAGACCGCTGACAAGGCGGGTGACGGCACGACCACCGCGACCGTCCTGGCTGAAGCCATCTACAAAGAAGGCCTCCGCTTCGTCGCCGCCGGTGCTAACCCGATCTTCGTCAAGCGTGGCGTCGACAAGGCCACCGAAGCCATCGTCAAGGAACTCGCCGTGATTTCCAAGAAGGTCAAGGACCGCAAGGAAATCAAGCAGGTCGCCACCGTCTCCGCCAACTGGGACGAGTCCATCGGTGACATCATCGCCGAAGCCATGGACCGCGTGGGTAAGGACGGCACCATCACCGTCGAAGAAGCCAAGACCATCGAGACCACCCTCGACGTCGTCGAAGGCATGCAGTTCGACAAGGGTTACCTCTCCCCGTACTTCGCGACCAACGCCGAGACGCTCGAGGCCATCCTCGAAGACGCCTACATCCTCCTCTACGAGAAGAAGGTCAGCGCCATGAAGGACCTGCTGCCTCTCCTCCAGGAAGTCGCCAAGACCGGCAAGCCGCTCCTGATCATCGCCGAGGAGGTCGAGGGCGAGGCCCTCGCCGCGCTCGTGGTGAACAAGATCCGCGGCACGCTGAACGTCGCCGCCGTCAAGGCGCCCGGCTTCGGTGACCGCCGCAAGGCCATCCTCGAGGACATCGCGATCCTCACCGGCGGCCGCTGCATCACGGAAGACCTCGGGCTCAAGCTCGAGAACATCCAGCTCAGCGACCTCGGCAAGGCCAAGCGCATCGTCGTCGACAAGGAAAAGACCACGATCGTCGAGGGCGGCGGCAAGTCGTCCGACATCCAGGGCCGCGTGAAGCTCATCCGTCGCCAGATCGACGAGACCACCTCCGACTACGACCGCGAGAAGCTCCAGGAGCGCCTCGCCAAGCTGGCCGGCGGCGTGGCCGTCATCAACGTCGGCGCCGCGACCGAGGCCGAGATGAAGGAGAAGAAGGCCCGCGTCGAGGACGCCCTCCATGCGACCCGCGCGGCCGTCGAGGAAGGCATCGTCGCCGGCGGCGGCGTCGCGCTGCTCCGCACCGCCAAGATCATCGAGGGCCTCAAGCTCGACGGGGACGAGGCGATCGGCGCGCAGATCGTGCGCCGGGCCATCGAGCATCCGCTCCGGCAGCTCTGCTTCAACGCGGGCGTCGAGGGCGCGGTGGTCGTCGGCAACGTGCTGGCCGGCAAGGGCAGCTACGGCTACAACGTCGCCACGGGCGAATACGAGGACCTCGTCAAGGCCGGCGTGGTGGACCCGACCAAGGTCACCCGCACCGCGCTCCAGAACGCGGCCTCGATCGCCGGCCTGCTCCTGACCACAGAGGCCATCATCACCGAGATCCCGGAGAAGAAGGATTCCCATCCGGCCCCCGGCGGCGGCGGCGGCATGGGCGGCATGGGCGACTACTAAGTCGTCCGTTTCCTCCCGAAACAACTATCGGGCGCCCCGCATCGGCGGGGCGCCTTTTTTGTGCCCGCGCGGACCTGTCCCGGAGGACACTGGCCCAAGGTCCAGCTGGGCGGAATCCGCGGGAACGACTAGGATGGTCCCGCAATCGGACAGAGAAGGAAGCAATCGCCTGAGAGCGATGGTGGAAGGGAGATGAACAGGAAAAAAGGCGGGGTGGGGCGCGTGGCCAGCGCGCCCCACCTTTGCCCTTCACTTCGCACCGGGCCGGGTGTTCCTTGGCCTTTCCCATGGAAGCCATTTTCCTCGGCACCGGCACGTCGCAGGGCGTGCCCATGATCGCCTGCGATTGCGCCGTCTGCACCTCGTCCGACCCGCGCAACCGCCGCACGCGGGCGTCGGTCCACGTGGTGATGGACGGGCTGCACGTGCAGGTGGACGCGGTGCCGGAGTTCCGGCTGCAGTGCGTGCGGGAGGGGATCCGCCAGCTCGACCTCTTCATCCTGACCCACGGCCACGCCGACCACGTCCTGGGCATGGACGACCTCCGGCGCTTCTGCGACCTCATCGGCGGCCAGGCACTGACGGTGCACACGACCGCGGAGGGCATGGCGCGCGTGCGCGCGATTTTCCCCTACGCCATCGCGGAGCGGCCGGTCGCGCGCGGCTACGCGGCCTTCAAGCCCGTGGAAATGCCCGCCGTGATCGACCTGCCCCAGGGCACGATCCAGTCCACGCTGCTGCCGCACGGCGGCGTGAGCACGCTGGGTTTGGTGTTCACGGAGCGCAGCAGCGGGCGGAAATTTGTCTATTACACCGACTGCAAGAGCCTGACCCCGGAGGCCGTCGCCCTCGCTCGCGGGGCGGACGCAATCGTGCTGGATGGCCTGCGTCCGCTGCCGCACCCGTCGCACATGAGCATCTCGGAGGCCGTGGCCGCCGCGCAGCAGATCGGGGCCAAGGAGACCTGGCTCACACACCTGACGCACGTCAGCGACCACGCCACAACCGAGGCCGACCTGCCCGCCGGCGTGAAGCTGGCCTATGATGGCCTGCGGCTGAAGCTCTAGGCCGGGCAGGGGGTCTTGTGGGAGTATGATGTGGGAGCGAGCTTGCTCGCGACCCTCCGGGCGCTGAGTCGCGAGCAAGCTCGCTCCCACAACTCGCTCAAATACAGAGCGTGAGCAAAGCTGGGGGTAGGGAATCCAAGCCTAGGTCCCTGCCTGCTTCGAGCTTAGCGCATTCGTGCCTCTATCGGATTTCGTGCTTCGACCTTCGGATTTCTCCTTCTGTGTCATCCCGCAAGAATCTCAAAATACGGACTTGCCTTAAACTATACCATTCTAATGTAGATTAACTCAGTTCCCAATGAAACTCTCCAAAAAGGGCGAATACGCGCTCCGTTCGTTGATCAACCTCGGAATTGCGGCGGAGGTGGGGCGTTCGCTGGTGCAGGTGACCGAGCTGGCGGACAACGAGCAGCTGCCGGTGAAGTTCCTGGAGCAGATCATGCAGGCCCTGAAGGAGGCCGGGCTGGTGGTGAGCGCGCGGGGCAAGTTCGGCGGCTACCGGCTCGCGAAGCCCGCCAAGCGGATCACCATTGGCGAGGTCGTGCGGCTGATTGACGGCCCGCTCGCCCCGATCGGCTGCGTGAGTCAGACCGCCTACGAGAAATGCACGTGCCCCGACGAGGCGCACTGCGGGCTGCGGATGCTGATGCTCGACGTGCGCAACGCGATCGCCGGCATCCTCGACCGCTACACCTTGGCTGACGTCGTGGAGGTCACGCTGCGCAAGCTGCGTCGCGACAATGTGCCGCTGCCGTTCTCGCCCGAGGCCGACAACGCCGCCGCCCCGGTGCGCCTGCCGGCGCGCCATGCCCGCAAGCTCGCGAACCGCGCGGGTCGCTCGCGGCTGGATGAGACCGAGGGCGTCCTCCACCAGCTGCTCGGCGACTACGCCATTTGATCCGACGAAAGCCCTG
Organism: uncultured Opitutia bacterium; assembly: GCA_903825285.1. GTDB lineage: Bacteria > Verrucomicrobiota > Verrucomicrobiia > Opitutales > Opitutaceae > Opi-474. Next base: position 3,521 of record CAIJZY010000053.1, read on the forward strand.
ACCGCATCCGCGCTCACCCCATGAAGGCACCGAGATTTCTCCTCCTCATATTCGCCGGGGCCGTGCTGTCCCCGGCCGAGCGGGTCGTGCTGCGAGTGGGCTATTTTCCAAATGTCACCCATGCCCAGGGCGTGATCGGCCGGCAGACCAGCCGGGAACACCAGGGGTGGTTCGAGCAGCGGCTCGGACCGGACGTGACAATCCAATGGTTCGCCTACAATGCCGGGCCGAGCGCCATGGAAGCCATCTTCGCCGGCTCCATCGACCTGACCTACGTCGGGCCGAATCCCGCGCTTAACGCCTACATCCGCTCGGGTGGTGATGAGATCCGCGTCCTGGCCGGGGCCGCGGAGGGCGGTGCGGCGCTCGTCGTCGCGGGTGACCGCATCCACCGGCCCGCCGACCTGAAGGGCCGGCGCCTTGCCACGCCCCAGCTGGGCAACACGCAGGACGTCGCGGCACGGGTCTGGCTGCAACGTCAGGGTTATCGGATCACGCTCACCGGCGGCGATGTGAGCGTGCTGCCCACCGCCAATCCCGACCAGCTGGCCCTGTTCCAGGCGGGCAAGCTCGATGCCGTGTGGACGGTCGAGCCGTGGGTCTCGCGGCTGGAGCTGGAGGCCGGCGGCCATGTGCTGGTCGAGCAGCCCGACGCCGTGACCACGATTCTTGTGGCGAGCACGGGGTTTCTGCGCAGCCACCCGGCTCTGGCGGAGAAATTCCGGGCCGCCCATGGCGAGCTGACCGCCTGGCTGCACCAGCACCCGGCCGAGGCGCAGGCCCTCGTGCGTGCGGGGCTGGCGGCGGAGATGAGGCATGACATCTCCGCAGCGCTCGTGGCCAGCGCCTGGCGGCGGCTCCGGTTTACCGACCAGGTGACGCCGGCGCAGCTCGCTTCAGTCGTGACGGACGCCCAAAACGTGGGTTTCCTGAGAAACGCGCTTCCGCTCGACCGCTTGTTTCAGCGCTCGCCATGACCCTTTCCTCCGAACTCCAGAATGCGACGCCCTCGAAGCTGTCCGTCCAGGGCGTGAGCAAGCGCTTCCGCTCCGGCGGGCGCACGGTGCATGCGCTCGACAACGTGTCGCTGGAGATCGGGGAAGGGGAGTTCGTCTGCCTCGTGGGACCGAGCGGCTGCGGCAAGTCGACCCTGCTCAATATCATCGCGGGCCTGGAGAGCGCCGATGAAGGCCGGGTCCTGACCGACGGCATCGCAATCACCGGTCCGGGCCGCGACCGGATGGTGATGTTCCAGGAGGCGGCGCTGTTCCCGTGGCTGGACGTGCTCGACAACGTCCTCTTCGGTCTGGCCTTGAAGCCCGGCTTGTCGCGCGCGGAGCGCATCGAGGTGGCGCAGTTCTACCTGAAGCTCGTGGGCCTCGAGAAGTTCCCCAAGTCGTACGTGCACGAGCTGTCCGGCGGCATGAAGCAGCGGGTGGCGCTGGCCCGCTCCCTTGCGCCCAACCCGCGCGTGCTGCTCATGGACGAACCCTTCGCCGCGCTGGACGCCCTCACGCGGGAGCAGCTTTACGGCGACCTGCAGCGCATCTGGCAGGAGCACCGCAAGACGATCGTCTTCGTGACCCACAATGTCCGCGAGGCCGCGTGCCTGGGCGACCGGGTCGCGCTGTTTTCCCCGCATCCCGGGCGCATCTGCGGGCAGTTCGCCATCCCGCTGCCACGGCTGCGCGACATCAACAGCGTGGAGCTGGCGCGCCATGCCACGGAGGTCACGGCCGCGCTGAAGGGCAGCGCGGCGGCGCCGGAGGAGTACGCCATATGAACCGCACGCTCCGCGTCCTGCTCTTCTTCCTGCTCGTCGTGGTGGGCTGGGAAATCCTGTTCCGCCTGCGGATCTGGTCGCCGGTCCTGGTGCCGTCGCCGCTCAGCGTGGCGCGCTACCTCGGCGAGGCGGTCATGGACGGCACGCTGTGGGACGCGACGCTGGTGACGCTGCGGCGGCTGCTGCTCGGCTATGTGTTCGGCATCGTGCTCGGACTGCCGCTGGGCCTGCTCACCGCGCGGTTCCGCGTGGTCAGCGACACCCTCGGCCTCGTGGCACTCGGGCTGCAGACGCTCCCGAGCGTGTGCTGGGTCCCGCTGGCCCTGCTCTGGTTCGGCCAGAGCGAGATGGCGATGTTCTTCGTCGTCGTGATGGGCACCCTCTGGTCCATGATCATCGCGACCGACAACGGCGTCCGAAATGTCCCGCCGATCTATGCCCGGGCCGCCCGCACCATGGGCTCGTCCGGCCTGCACGTGTGGCTCAAGGTGATGCTGCCTGCGTCACTCCCGTTCATCGTCAGCGGCATGAAGCAGGGTTGGGCCTTCGCCTGGCGCTCGCTGATGGCGGCGGAGATCTACGTGACCATCCTGAGCGGCTTCGGCCTCGGCAACCTGCTGCATTACGGCCGCGAGCTCAACGCCATGGAGCAGGTCATCGGGATCATGCTGGTCATCATCGTGATCGGCCTGCTGGCGGATAAAATCCTCTTTTCCCCGTGGGAAAAATTCCTCCACCGCCGCTGGGGCACCGAGAAATAGCCCAATAAGACGGAGCCGGCGTTTGCCTCGTCCCCACAAAGCCATCCACTTCCACCACCCCTTTTATCGAACCCAAACCCTGAATCACCATGGCCAGAATCCACAATGACATCACCGAGACCATCGGCAACACGCCCCTGGTCCGACTCAACCGCACCGCCGCCGCCCACGGGGCGCAGGCGGAGATCCTCCTCAAGCTCGAGTTCTTCAACCCGCTCTCGAGCGTCAAGGACCGCATCGGGTTCGCCATGATCGACGACGCCCTGAAGAGCGGAAAAATCAACAGCACCACCGTCCTGATCGAGCCCACCAGCGGCAACACCGGCATCGCGCTGGCGTTCGTCGCCGCCGCCAAGGGCCTCAAGCTCATCCTCACCATGCCCGAGACGATGAGCACGGAGCGCCGCAAGCTCCTCAAGATCCTCGGTGCCCGCCTGGTCCTCACCGAGGGCCCAAAGGGCATGAAGGGCGCGATCGCCAAGGCCGAGGAACTGCAGGCCCGCATCCCGAACAGCGTCATCCTGCAGCAGTTCGCCAATCCCGCGAACCCCGCCATCCACCGCCGCACGACCGCGGAGGAGATCTGGCGCGACACTGACGGCAAGGTGGACATCGTCGTTTCCGGCATCGGCACCGGCGGCACCATCACCGGTGTCGGCGAGGTACTGAAGGCCAAGAAGCCGGGCATCAAGATCATCGCGCTCGAGCCCGACGCCTCCCCGGTCCTCTCCGGCGGCTCGCCCGGCCCGCACAAGCTCCAGGGCCTCGGCGCGGGCTTCGTCCCGGCCGTGCTCAACACCAAGATCTACGACGAGATTATCCGCGTGAAGGAGGCCGATTCCGGCCCGCTGTCCAAGCAGGTCAACCAGCTCGACGGCATCCCGATCGGCATCTCCTCCGGCGCCGCCGTCTGGGCCGCGATCCAGCTGTCCAAGCGTCCCGAGAACAAGGGCAAGCAGATCGTCGCCATCATCCCGTCGAGCAGCGAGCGCTACCTCTCGACCTGGCTCTTCGCCGACGTCAGCCCCGAGAGCGACTCGCTCGACGACCTGCTGCCGAAGGCGTGAGGGCGGAGTTGAAAGTTGAAGGTTGAGAGTTGAAAGCCGGGCGCGCCCGCCACCACTCAGCCCATCCCGTTCGCGGGGTGGGCTTTTTTATCGCAAAGACGCCAAGCCGCGAAGGGCGATCCGCAAAGGACGACTCAGGCCAGGACAGGAAACCACCTCCGGATCGCATCCGCGTCCATCCGCGCCATCCGCGGGAAAAATCAGGCTGAGCCAGCCACACCTTCGCGATCGCCCTTCGCGTCCTCGCGCCTTTGCGCTTCAACCCCACCACGGCCCTTGGCCTAGGCCTCGTCGCGGTTCGTCCGGCTCCAGCGGAAGAAGCTCACGCCGAAGGCGAGGATCGAGACCAGCATGCTCACGATCTTCATCATCACGCCCGCCAGCAGCTGGTCGTCCGCCGCGCTGAAGTTTGCCAGCAGCCGCGGCGCGTACTCGTAGGTCGGGTAGAGGAGGTCGGGCGAGAAGGTGATGTAGGCGAACACCGGGGTCATCGTCACCTCGAGGCAGAACAGGTAGAGCATCTGGCCGCCGTAGCTGGCGCGGGGACAGGCCCGCGAGGGGCTCAGCAGCGGCCACCAGAACACGACCGAGGCGGCGAAGAAGCACAGGTGCTCGAACACGTGCACGACCTTGTCCTCCAGCGCCCATTCGTAGAGCGACGGGGCGTGCCAGATCCCGATGACGAGGGTGGCGAGGGTGCCGCAGCCGAGCGGGCTGAGCAGCCAGCCGAGCGGCCGCCGCAGGCCAGGGCGGTCGATCAGGGGGTCCACCATCCAGGGCGTGAGTCCGAGCAGGAACAGCACGGGCACGGGATACATCAGCAGCTGGTGCTGGAACATGTGCGCGCTGAAAAGGTAGCGCTCCCCGACCTGGTCCAGCGGCGAGCCCACCGCGAGGTAGAACAGCAGCAGCGCGGAATAGTAGAACCAGGCCTCCCGGCGCGGGTAGGGCGCGCCGGGCGCCAGGCGGGCGCGGAGCGGCCCCGCGGCGATCGCCCAGAGCCAGCCCAGCAGCACCAGCCCGCCCACCAGGTAGGGTTCGTTGTGCCAGTGGCGCCAGTCGATCATGGGGCAAAAGAAAACGGCGGCCGGGGGGCCGCCGTCAACCTGCGAAGGAAGGGAGGAGGCCGGCTCAGGCGAGTCCGGTGGCGCCCGCCAGCGCGTTCAGGCTGACGGTGAGCGGGATGCTCTCCGGCACGCCGAACAGCTTGAGCAGCGCCCACATCGTCGCGCCGGCAATGACCAGGCCGATGAAGAACAGGATCGTGCAGAACGCCTTGTCCCACCGCAGGTGCATGAAGTAGAAGATGACGTAGAGGAACTTCACGGCGGAGAGGATGACCAGCGTGCCGACGAGCAGCCACTTGGTGAAGGGCAGGCCGATGACGGCGATCTCGATGCCGGTGATGACCGCGAGGAGCATCGCGATCCGGACATAGATCTGGAACTTGTTTTCCTCGGCCACATGGCCGGAGGCGGAAGCGTGGGAGTCGCTCATGGTGGGATCAGAGGTATTCGAGCAGGTAGACCGCGGTGAAGATCACGATCCAGACGATGTCGACGAAGTGCCAGTAGAGGCCCATCGACTCGACGTCGATGGCGTTGGCCTCGCTGAACTGCACCGCGCCGCGCGGCGACGCGAGGATCACGGTGCCGACGAGGGTGGCGACCAGCGCCGCGACGATCAGGAAATGCTGGCTGGCGAACGCCGCCGCCGTGCCGCCGGTCTGGACCGTGTGGACCACGGCGAGGACCGTGAACATGGCGCTCAGCACCAGGCCGATGACCATCGCGACGTGCAGCAGGTTGCGGAAGAACCAGAAGGGGTGCGCGGCCGGGTCGGCGGGCTTGAACGACCGCACGTACATCATGATCAGCCACAGCACGCCGATCGCCACGTGCGTGCCGTGCGTGCCGGTCAGCGTGAAGAAGGTCGTGCCGAGGATGCTGTTCGTGATGGTGAGGTGCTTCTCGTTCACGAAGTTCGTGAACTCGAACACCTGGCAGCCGAGGAAGATCGCGCCGAAGAACACCGTTGTGAGCAGCGAGAACCGCATGCTCTTGAGGTTGCCCTTCTGGATCGCGTTCACTGCCAGCGCCATCATCAGCGACGACATCAGGAGGATGAACGTCGAGAAGGACGTGAGCGGGATGTCGAAGACCTCGCGCGGCGACGGCGTGCCCGGGGGCGGGTGCAGCCGGTAGATGAGGTGCGTCGAGATCAGGGCGCCGAAGAACATGCAGTCCGAGGCCAGAAACGCCCACATGAGGAGTTTCTTGTTCGGGATGCCCGTCGTGGTCGTGTGATCGTGATGGTGATCGATGGTGCCGGCGTGACTGCTCATGGAGAGGGGAAGGTTAGTGCTTGGCGTGCGGGTCCTCGACGATCCGGCCCTCGGCGTCGAGGTGGATGTGGTAGCCCTCCGCGCCTTCCATGGCCCAGAGGTAGATGCCGCTAAGCAGCACGAGGCCGCCGGCCAGCGCCACCACCAGCGTGTGGTAGCAGGCGCCGAAGCCGCCGAGCAGCGCGCCGCAGCTCGCGACCAGCGGGTAGATGGACTGGTATGGCATGTGGATGCCGCCATGCGCCTCGTCCTCCTGGGCGTGCACGGCGTTCTCCTGGGCGATCTCCTCCCGGTGGTGCTTCTCGTACCAGTAGGCGTCGCGGGCGTGGATCGTCGGGATCACGCGGTAGTTGTACTCCGGCGGCGGGTTCGGCAGCGACCACTCCAGGGTGCGGCCGTCCCAGTGGTCCCGGTTGGCCTTCTCGCCCTTGAAGAAGGTGTAGATCATCACCGCGAAGTAGAGCCCGATGCCCACGCCGAGGATCAGGGCGCCGATCGTCGCGATGTAGTTCGCGGTGTTCCAGCCCATGTTGCCGTCGTAGGTGAACGTGCGGCGCGGCATGCCGTTCAGCCCGAGGAAGTGCATCGGGAAGAAGGTGACGTTGAAGCCGACGAAGATGACCCAGAAGGAGAGCTTGCCCCAGAAATCGCTGACCTGGCGGCCGATCACCAGGGGGAACCAGTAGTGGATGCCGGCGAGCAGCGCGAAGATGGAGCCGCCGATCAGCACGTAGTGGAAGTGGGCGATGACGAAGTAGCTGTCCTGCTGCTGGGCGTCCGCCGGCGCCGCGGCGTGCATGACGCCGGAGAAGCCGCCGATCATGAACATCCAGATGAAGCCGAGCGCGAACATCATCGGCGTGCGCATCTTCAGGTGGCCGCCCCAGAGGGTGCCGATCCAGTTGAAGATCTTCACGCCGGTCGGCACCGCGATCGCCATGGTGGCGAGCGAGAACGCCGCGGTCGCGACCGTGCCCATGCCGGTCGTGAACATGTGGTGGCTCCAGACGGTGAAGCCGAGGAAGCCGATGCAGGCGCCGGAGAAGACCACGATCGGGTAGCCGAAGAGCGGCTTGCGCGAGAAGGTCGGGAGGATCTCCGAGATGATGCCCATCGCGGGCAGGATCAGGATGTACACCTCGGGGTGGCCGAAGATCCAGAAGAGGTGCTGCCAGAGGATCGGCATGCCGCCGTTCGAGACCTCGAAGAAGTTCGTGCCGAACTGGCGGTCCATCATCACCTCGACCAGCGCGATCGTGATCGCCGGGAACGAGAGGATGATCAGGAAGGAGGTCACCAGCGTCATCCAGGTGAACACCGGCAGCCGCATCATCGTCATGCCCGGGGCGCGGAGGTTGATGATGGTGACGATGAAGTTGAGCGCCGCGGCGATCGAGGCCACGCCGAGCAGCTGCAGGCCGAGGATCCAGAAGTCGGTCGAGTGGTTCGGATTGTAGAGCTTGGACGTGAGCGGCGCGTAGCCGACCCAGCTGGTGATCGGCGGGCCGTCGGGGAGGAACCAGCCGATGTTCACGATGATCGCGCCGGCGGCGAAGGTCCACAGCGAGAAGGCGTTCAGCCGGGGAAACGCGACGTCGCGCGCGCCGATCTGCAGCGGCATGATGATGTTGAAGAACGCGGCGCCCAGCGGCATGACGGCGAGGAAGATCATCGTCGTGCCGTGCATCGTGAACATCGTGTTGTACTGCACCGCGGTGAGCAGGTTGTTGTTCGGCACCATCAGCTGCAGGCGGATCATCAGCGCCTCGCTGCCGCCGACCAGGAAGAAGAACAGCGCGAACAGCCCGTAGAGGAAGCCGATGCGCTTGTGGTCCACCGTCGTGAGCCAGCTGATCAGGCCGGTCTTGGCGGTGGGCCGCCAGAACACGTAGGATTTCGCCGGGGCGGACTCCCCGTGCGTCGTAAAGTGAGATTTGGCCGTGACGTCCATGAGTGAAATTATTTGAGGCTGGAGAGGTAGGCGACGAGGGCCGTGACGTCTGCCGGCGTCAGCTTGATGTTGTTCCCGAGGTAGCCGGTCACGTACATCTTGTTGCCGGGCTTGACCTGGTCGGGATGCGAGATCCACCGGGCGAGCTGCTCGGGATTGTTCTCCAGCAGGCCGGCCGCGATGGTGGTGCGGGCCCCGACGTGGGTGAGGTCGGGATAGGCGCTGCTGCCGCCGACCATGTGGCCGCGGATGACGTGGCAGGAGAAGCAGGTCTTGGCCTGGAAGAGCTCGCGGCCCTTCGCGATCAGGGCGGCGTCCTCGGTCTTGTCGGGCTCCTGGTGCGCGCGCCAGGCGTCGAGCGGGTTGAGCTCGAACTTCTCGGAGTAGCCGCGCTCGTTGCGGCGCCAGTCGGCGCGGTACGACGCGAACTGCGCCTTGGGCTGGTCGCCGCCGGCGGCCGCCACCGTGCGGGCGGGGGCCATCTGCTGGTTGAGCCAGTCGTTGAACTCGCGCGGCCCGAGGGCGATCACGCGGAAGCGCATGACGGCGTGCGAGTCGCCGCAGTACTCGGCGCACTGGCCCCAGAAATAGCCGGGCGCGTCCGCCTTCAGCCAGATGAAGTTCCCGCGGTTCGGGATCATGTCCACCTTGCCGGCGAGCTTGGGGATCCAGAAGCTGTGGATGACGTCCATCGACCGCAGCGTGATGCGCACGGGCCGGCCGGCGGGGATGACGAGCTCGTTGCTCGCGAGGAGCGTGCCCGAACCGGGGATCTGCTCGGCCGGGTACTCGAAGCGGAACCACCACTGGAACGCCGTGGCGTTCACCTCGTAGACATTGGCCTTGTCCTCCACCGGCACGTCATAGGTGAACCAGATGGCCTTGAGGGTGGGGATGGCGATGATGACCAGCGCCAGGACCGAGGCGCCGATGAGGCCGAGCTCGATCAGCGGGTTGCCGTGGCCCTGCTCCGGCGGCGCCGCGTGCTCATCCGCCGCGGACTTCGCCCGGAACCGCCAGGTGGTGTAGGCGAGGACGCTGCCGACGATGACGAAGATGGCGAGCGTGACGTAGCACGTGACGTAGAACACCTCGAGCTGGCTGCGGGCGACGGGGCCGTTGACCACGATCGTGGACTGGTGGCCGTCCATCCGCCAAAAATTCAGGTCGCAGCCCGTGAGGAACGCGGTGGCGCCGAGCAGCAGGGCGGCGACACGCCAGCGGGCGAGGTGGGTGAGCAGGGATTTCAAACGCATGGATTCGGTCGGGAAGGGATCATTGGCCATGGATGGAGACCAATCGAAAAACACTTTGGGAACCGGCCGGCATTTCAAGCCCTTATTGCGCAGAATTTGCTCTCGATGACGCATATTTTGTCATGGCCCGTAGTGCGTTGCGATTCATCGAGGTAAAACCACCGTAATGCGTTCGCGGGGGAGAACTTTTTCTAATGGATGCGGTTGCAACCGGCGGCGGATTCTCCAATGTTTTTCGCTCCATGAAACTCCGTCTTCTTTTAGCCTCCGCCTTGGTCGCCCTCGTCACTTCTGGCTGCGGCCAGAAGGACTCCACGGAAGCCGCCGCGCCCGCGGTCGCTGGTCCCCGCACGCTCGAGCTCACCGCGGGCGACAACATGAAGTACAACATCACCACGCTCGAGGCCAAGCCGGGCGAGCGGATCACGGTGGTGCTGACCAACATTGGCACGCAGCCGAAGGAGGTCATGGGCCACAACTGGATCCTCCTGAAGGCCGGCTCCGACTCCGAGGCGTTCTCCAAGGCCGCCACGCTCGCCAAGGACACCGAGTATTTCCCGGCGGCGCTGTCCGACCAGGTGATCGCGCACATCCAACTGCTCGGGCCCCGCAAGTCCGGCGAGGTGACCTTCAACGCCCCGACCACGCCCGGCCAGTATCCCTTCCTGTGCAGCTTCCCGGCCCACTTCCAGGTCGGCATGAAGGGCGTCCTGATCGTCAAGTAAGCCCGGACGCTTTTCCCACTCCCAGCCGGGCCCGCGGGCCCGGCTTTTTTTGCGCCCTCACGCCGCCGGCCACCACTGGTACAGGAAGAAATAGACCAGCACGCCGGTGACGGACACGTAGTACCAGATGGGAAAGGTCCACCGCGCCCAGGCCTGGTGCCGCGCATAGTTGCCCTGGAGCGCGAGGAGGAAGGTTCGAGGCACCAGGAACGCGATGACCATCGCCAGCACGATGTGGGACGCGAGCATCGTGTAGTACACCGTCCGGATCAGCCCCGTGCCGCCGAAGGGCGTGTGCACGCCGTGGATCAGGACCTTGTGCGTGACGTAGCCGATGAGGAACAGCCCCGAGACCACCATCGCGGCGGTCATCATCTTGCGGTGCGCCTCGCGCCGGCCGGTCTTGATGAAAATGAAGCCCGCCGTGATCAGCACCGTGGCGAGGCCGTTGAGGGAGGCGTTGAGGGCGGGGATGTCGCGGAGCGTCATGGCAGGTAAAACAGGCGGTCGGCCACCAGCGCCAGCAGCACCAGCGGCAGGTAGCCGATGGACGTCAGGAAGAGCTTGCGCGCCGCGGCATCGCGTCCCTCCGCCCGCAGGAACCGCGCCGCGCGCCACAGGAACCACACCCCGCCGGCCGCCGCCACCGCGGCGTAGCAGTAGCCCGCCAGGTGGAGCACCGTGGGCAGCAGGCTCACCGCCACGAGCAGGAAGGTGTTGGCGAACGACCAGCGCGCGACCCACACGCCGCTCTGGTCGAGCACCGCGAGCATCGGGAACTCCACCGCGGTGTAGTCGCGCCGGTAGGTCCACGCCACGGCCATGAAGTGCGGCACCTGCCAGAAGAACAGCACGCCGAACAGGATCCAGCCGAGCGCCGAGATGCGGCCCTCCGCGGCGGCCCAGCCGATCAGCGGCGGGAACGCCCCGGCCAGCGCGCCGATCTCCGTGGACCAGCGCGACCAGCGCTTCGCCGGCGTGTACCAGCCGAGGTACGAGATGATCGTCAGCAGCGTGAACATCGCCGAGAGGGGGTTCACCCGCGCAAAGAGGAGGAATAGCGCCGCGGTGCACATCAGCACGCCGAGCACGAAGGCCGACCCGTCCGGGACCTTGCCGGTCGGGATCGGCCGGTCCGCCGTGCGCTTCATGCGCGCGTCCGTGTCCCGCTCAAGCCACTGGTTCAGCGCCGCCACGCCGCCGGCCGCGAGCGAGGTGCCGACCACCACCGCGCCGATGCGCCAGCCGTCCAGCGCCGGCCGCGCCGCGCTGTAGCCGACGAGCGCCGTCAGCACGGAGAGCAGGCTGAGCCGGGGCTTCGTCAGCTCGAGGTAGTCGCCGAACTTCGGCGGGGAAATGGCGGTGGCTTCACTCATCATCATGCGGCGGGCGCGCCCTCGATGACATCCCGGTGCGCCAGCCAGGTCAGCCAGAAGGTGGTGGCCAGCGTCAGGGCCCCGACCAGCACGTGGCCGGTCGTGACGTACACCGCGCGGTAGGTCCAGATGATCTCGGCGCCGAGGATGATCTGCGCCCCCAGCAGCACCAGGAGCACGGCCGCCCCGGCGCGCATCAGCGGCGAGGCCCCCCGCTCCCGACATAGGCGGAAGGCGAACCACGGCAGGGTGAGGAAGAGGACCAGCGCCATCGCCCGGTGGGCGAGGTGGATGCCGACGCGGAAATTCCACTCCCGCGGCAGCAGCCCGCCGTCAATGTTCGAGGCGGGGAAGGTCGGGACGGCCAGGCCCGCGAAGCTGTGGCGCATCACCGCGGCGATCGCGAGCTGCGTGAAGAGGAGGACGCAGCAGATCACGCCGAGGCGCCGCAGGGCCGGGGTCACGGGCGGCAGCTTCCACTGGATCCAGCCGCGCGAGCAGGCCGCCGCGACCGCGATCAGCACGCAGACGAACAGCTGCGCCAGCACGGCGTGCAGCATGGCGAACAGCCGGCCCACGCTGGTGTCCACCATGGCGACCTGGAAGTGGTCCAGCAGCACGCGCAGGCCGCCCACGACCGCCTGGAGCAGCACGAGCCCGACGGCCGCGACGGCGAGGCGGCGCAGCCAGGCGCGCGCCTCGGTGCGCCAGAGCCAGGCGGCGAGGATGATCGTGACCGTGCTCATCACCCCCGCGCTCAGCCGGTGGGAGTGCTCCGCGAACATCGCGAGGTTGTCCAGCCAGCCGCGGGGGTTGAGCGAGCCGTTCGAGAGCGGCCAGTCGGCAAACACCATGCCCGCGCCGATCGTGGTGGTGAACGCCCCCAGCAGCACGAGCACGAAGACCCACGTCGTGCCGAGCGCGGCAAAGATGGCGAGGGCGGGCTGATGGGCGGAGGTGCGTCCGCGGGACGAGGGTGTGGCCATGGGCAAAGGACCCGGGAGCAGAAGCCTCCCGGCCTAAGTCCGCAAACCCTTTGACAATTTTTTCCTCCGGCGAATCCGTAAGGGGATGAAAACACCTGTCTTCCTCACCGCCGCCCTGCTCGTGCTCACCGGCGCGGCCGGCTGCCGCCGGGCGGAGGCGCCCGCCGCGGCCGCCGCGCCGGCACCCGCGCGGTACCCGCTCACGGGCGAGGTCGTCTCCGTCAACGCCCAGCGCAAGGTGCTCGTCGTCCAGCACGACGAGATCAAGGGCTTCATGCCCGCGATGACCATGGAGTTCGGCGTCTCGGCGGCGGACGCGGCGGCGTTCCACGCCGGCCAGCGCATCCGCGCCGTGCTCATCCCGAGCACGCAGGGCGACTGGCGCCTCGAGCAGATCTGGCCCGACGACCGGGCCGCGGCGGCCGCGGTCGCCGCCCAGGCCGCGGCCTTGCGGCAGGACACGCTCATCCGCGGCAACGCCGCCTACCGGGAGATCGGCGAGGCGATGCCCGACTTCACCCTCTACGACCAGGAGGGCCGGGTCGTGTCGAGCGGCCGGTTCCGCGGCAAGCAGGTCATGCTGAACTTCATCTTCTCGCGTTGTCCCGTGGCCAACATGTGCCCGGCCTCGACCGCGAAGATGGTGGCGGTCCAGCGCCTCGCCCGGGAGGCCGGCGTGAAGAACCTCGAGTTGGTCTCCATCACGCTCGACCCGGCCTACGACACGCCCGCGGTGCTGAAGGAGTACGCCGCCACCCACGGCATCGACCCCGCGAACTTCTCCCTGCTCACTGGGCCGGAGAGCGCCATCAAGGACCTGCTCACCCAGTTCGGCGTCATCGCCGAGTTCGACGGCAACCTCCTCAAGCACACGCTGAGCACGCTGCTGATCGGCCCCGACGGCCGCATCCGGCACCGCGCCGACGGCAGCGCGTGGGAGCCGCCCGACTTCGTGGAAAAGATGTCGCGATGAAACCCGCCGCCGCCACGCCGGCCGGCCGCCTGCCGCCCCTCGACCGCCGCGCCTGGCGGCAGATCGCCATCATCACGCTCGCGGCCGTCGCCGTCTTCGCCGGCTTCCGCTGGCTGCCCACCGGCACCAACCTCAGCCACATGGACTTCCGCGCCACGGGCGGGAACTCCATCGAGTTCTGCGACCCGCTGAACCCGCAGTTCATCCCGGTGGTGGCGGTGAAGTCGCCCGTCACCCTGACACTCGCGCCGGGCGCGCCGCTCGTGCCAGGCCGGGAGCTGCCCTTCACGCTCACGCTCCGCACCGCGAGCGGGAAGCCCATCGCCCCCGAGGACCTGCTCGTGGCCCACACGCGCAAGCTGCACCTCATGATCGTCGATCCCTGGCTCAACGACTACCACCACGTCCATCCGGAGCCAGGCGCGCGGCCGGGCGACTGGACCTTCGCCTTCACGCCGAAGCGCGAGGGCGTCTACCGCGTGTTCGCCGACTTCACGCCGGTCGTGACCGCCCGCGGGCTGTACGCGTCGGCGGATGTCCGCATCGGCAACTCCGGCCTGCCGGGGGCCTACACGGTGGTGCTGCGCCACGAGCCGTCATGGGTGGTGGAGCAGGGCGGCTATCGCTTTGCCCTCGTGCCGGGGAGCCTGCCGGTGCGCGCGAGGCAGACGGTGGACCTGCGGCTGTCGGTCACGCGGCCCGACGGTGGTCCCGTGCCCTTGGCACCGGTGATGGGCGCATTTGCGCACCTGGTGGCGTTCGACGAGGCGCGCAGCGGCTTCGCGCACCTGCATCCGGTCGAGACCGACCTCTCGCAGCTGCCCGACCCGGTGAAGCCCGTGCTCAATTTCAAGATCCTGATCCCGCAGCCGGGCAGCTACGTGATCTGGGCCCAGCTCAACACCGACGGGCGCGAGGTGTTCGTGCCGTTCTGGTTCGACGTCGAGGCGTGAGCTTGCGCTCCAGCCCGGTCATCGTGCGCCGGAAGGCCGCGTCGAGGTCCACCCCGTAGGCGTCGGCCAGCACCAGCACGGACCACAGGCAGTCGGCCAGCTCGTGGGCGAGGGCGGCGTCAACGTTCCGTCCCGACCGCCGTCCCTCCTTCGCCTGGATCAATTTCATCAGGTCGCCGACATCGCCGACAAACCCCTGCGCCAGCTCCGCGCCGGACCACGGACGCCCGCCGTGGCGGGTCTCGAGCGCGGCGTAGAGTTTCCGCACACGCCGGGCACGGGTGGAAAGGGCAGCGAGCGACATGCCCCAAAATCTAGGCGTCCCCGCCGCCCCACATCAACCGCCGAACGTCCGGGGAGACGAGTCACCCCGAACTCATCTTCCGCCCCTCCGCCCCTCCGCGATCAACCCTCCGGAGTAGAGGACCGCAAAGGGCACCCTCCTTCGCCAAGGCTACGGAGGGCAGGCGAAGCACACGAAAACCATGCTCCGGCCTTCGCGCGCTTAGCGACCTTCGCGGTAAAAATGCATGGGCATCCAATCCGTTTCACCGCCAAGGCCGCGAAGACCGCCAAGCCTGCCTCGGCTTGGTCTTCGTGTGCTTCGTGCCCTTCGTGGTGAACCAATCCGCCTCAGTGCCCGTTCTTGCCGTGCTTGGCGCGGAAGCGGGCCAGCTCGGGATAGGCCTTGGTCGAGTCGCCGTAGACGTTCCCGGCGTGGTCCTTGCCGCGGGCAAGGTAGAGATGGTGGAAATTGCCGATGGCCGCGCGGTTTTCGCGGACCTTGGTGCTGACATACCGCATGGTGTAGCCGCAGCGGCGGATGGAACTCGTGTTGGGCGCGCTGCCGTGGATGATGCGGCCGTCGTGGAGGCTGCACTGGTTGGCCTCGAGCTCGATCGCGATCGCCTTGCTGGGGTCGCGCTGCGCGGCCTGGATCTCGTCATTGAACACCGCCTCGCCCGGCTTGAGGTCGTAGTAGTCCGAGAAGCCCAGCTTGCCGGTGTTGTGCGTGCGCGGGATGACGTTCATGCAGCCGTTCACCTTCGTGGACGGGTCGATCGCCAGCCAGACCGTCACGACCTCCATCGGCGAGATCATCGTCTTCCAGTAGTGGGAGTCCTCATGCCACGGCACGCGCTGGCCGTTGCCGCGGGGCTTGCAGATGAAGTGGCTGGAGAACAGCGCGATGTCGGGACCGAGGATCGGCTCGACCAAATCGAGCACCTCGTCCGCAAACAGCCACTCGAACAGCTCGGGGTGCTGGAAATGGGGGACGTCCATCGACTCCGGCCGCACGCCGGACTCGAGGTTGTTCAGGATATTCTCAAAGCAGGCCTTCAGGCCGTCGAACTTGGCCTGGGGAAACACGGGCTGACGGAAGACGTGGTAGCCCTCGCGGAGGTAGGTCTGGACCTCGGCGGGCGTGAGGCGGTGATGGGCGTTAGGGGTGGAGGAGGAGGCAACCATGCTTGTGTTATATCACCCTTCTCCCGGTAAATCTTGCCATAAAAGCGCAATATCTTGTGTTATATTGCCCTCATGCCCCAGGCCTGCCGCCACTTCAAGCTCGCGGACTTCGTCCAGCCGGGGGAGGCGTACCACTTTGCGCAGACGGACCTGACCGCCAGCAACGCCGCGCTGTACCACGACCACGACTTCCACGAGCTGTTCTGGGTGGGCCAGGGCCGCGGGGAGCACCTGCTGAACGGCCGCCCGCTGCCGCTGGCGCCGGGGCGGATGCACCTGATCCGGCCGCGGGACCGGCACCATGTGACGGGCACGGACGCGGCGCCGCTGCGGATCCTCAACCTCGCGTTCCCGAGCCGGAGCTGGGCGGAGGTGCGGCGGCGGTACTTCGCGCGCGACCCGGACCCGTTCGAGCACTCGCCGCCGGACCGCGCCTGGCCGCTCGACGCGCCGGCGCAGGCCGCGCTGGAGCACTGGGCGACGCGCTTGGCGGCGGCGGGGCGGCCGCGCGTCGCGCTCGACGGCTTCCTCATGGAGCTGCCGCACCTGCTGCACGGGCCCGTCCGCGGCGCGAAGCCCGTGCCGGAGTGGCTGGCGCGGGCCCGGCGCGAGCTGGCGGGGCCGGAGCAGTTCGCCGGCGGCACCCGGGCGCTCGCGCGGCTCGCGGGCCGCAGCCCCTCGCACGTCGCCCGGGCCGCGGTGCGCTGGCTCGGCCAGACCCCGACCGCGCTCGTGAACGCGGCGCGGATGGAATACAGCGCGCGGCAGCTCGCCGACACCGCGCGGCCGATCATGGACATCGCGCTCGACTGCGGCCTCAACAACCTCTCGCACTTCTACGCGCTGTTCCGCCAGCGCTACGGCATGAGCCCGCGCCGCTACCGGCTGCGCGCGCACCCCACGGTCCGGGCTTGAGGCCCGGACCGAAATTCGAAGGTCAAAACACGAAGCACGACGCACGAAATTCAAGGGGAGCTGGAAGCCCTCTCGAATTTCGAATTTTGCTCTTCGTGCTTCCTAAAACTTGAGGTGCTTGACCGTGAGGCCCTTGTTCAGGAGCTGCTTCAGCGAGTCGATGCCGATGCGGAGGTGGTCGTTGACGTACTCCGAGTCGACCTGGGCGTCGCTCCGGGCGGTCTTCACGCCCTCGGGGGTCATGGGCTGGTCGGACACCAGCAGCAGCGCGCCCGTGGGGATCTCGTTGTAGAAGCCGGTCATGAAGATCGTCGCGGTCTCCATGTCGATGGCGAGGACGCGGATCTTCTTGAGGTACTTCTTGAAGTCCTCGTCGTGCTCCCACACGCGGCGGTTCGTGGTGTACACCGAGCCGGTCCAGTAGTCGCGGTGGTGGTCGCGGATGGTGGTGGAGATCGCCTTCTGCAGCGCGAAGGACGGTAGGGCGGGGACCTCGGGCGGGAAATAGTCGCTGCTGGTGCCCTCGCCGCGGATGGCGGCGATGGGGAGGATGAAGTCGCCGAGTTCGGCGCGGTGCTTCACGCCGCCGCACTTGCCGAGGAAGAGCACGGCCTTGGGGTGGATCGCGCTGAGCAGGTCCATCACCGTGGCCGCCAGGGCGCTGCCCATGCCGAAGTTGATGATCGTGATGTCCCCCGCGGTGGCGCTGCTCATCGGCTTGTCCTTGCCGAGCACCGGCACGCGGTGGATCTGGGCGAACAGCCGCACGTAGCGGTCGAAGTTGGTGAGCAGGATGTACTCGCCGAAGCCGCTGAGCGGCACGCCGGTGTACCGGGGCAGCCAGTTTTCGACGATCTCGCGACGGGATTTCATGCCGGCAGCATGAAGGCTGCTGCCGTGGAGGGCACGGAGATTCGTGCGCCAGGTCAGGCCGGGCCGCGTCCCGCCGACTGCAGCACCAGCCGCACGCGGGCGAGCAGCTCGGTGCCGGTGAAGGGCTTCCGCAGGAGGCTGATCTCGCGGAGCGCAATGCCGTGCCGGACCAGCTCGTCGTCGAGGTGGCCGGAGCACACCAGCACCGGCGCGTCGGGCCGCTTCTCGCGGAAGCGCCCGATGAGCGTGTGGGCCGGGGTCGTGCCGATGATGCCGTCGGTGCAGAGCAGGTCGTAGGCCTCCGTCCCCTCCAGCGCGGCGAGCGCCGCCGTGGTGGACGGCTCCGTCCGCACGGCATACCCGCCGCGGGTGAGCACGCGCTGGATCAGCGCGCAGAGCTCGGGCTGGTCCTCGACCACGAGGATGCGCTGGCCGTTGCCCGGCCTCGCCTCGTCGGCGTCGAGCGGGCCGGGGTCGTCGGCCGGCAGCGGGCTCTCGGGCAGCACCAGCGCGACGGTCGTGCCCGCGCCCGGCGTGCTCGCCACGTTGATCTGGCCGCCGGCCTCGTCCATGAAGCGCCGCACCATCGCCAGGCCCAGGCCCGTGCCGCGGCCGACGGGCTTGGTGGTGAAGAAGGGCTCGAAGATGCGCGGCAGGATCTCCGGCGCGATGCCGATGCCGGTGTCGGCCACCTCGAGGCGGACGGTCGGGCGCTCGCCGGGCGCGGCGGCGGGCTGGTCCGTGATGCGCAGCGTGATGGTGCCGCCGCGCGGCAGCGCGTCGCGGGAGTTCAGCAGCAGGTTCAAGAGCGCCTGCTGCAGGTCGGCGGGGTCCACCAGGATGAGGCGCGGCGAATGGCCCTCGACAACGATTTGGATCGACTCGGGCACGAGGCGCTGGACCAGGCGACCGACGGTCTCAACCACCGGGCCGGGGGCGAGGCTGACCGGCTGGCAGAGCGTGCGGCGGTTGAGGCTGAGCAGCTGGCGCGTCGTCTGCGCGGCGGACCGGGCGGCCGCGATGATGTCCTCGGTGTAGGTCTGCTCCTCGCCCGCGGGCAGCGAGTAGCGCAGCAGCTCGGCGTGGCCGAGCACCGAGGTGAGGGCGTTGTTGACGTCGTGGGCCACGCCGCTGGCGAGCTGGCCCAGCGCCTCGAAATGCTGGTTGGCCTGCATCGTCTCCTCCGCGCGGACACGGGCGGCCTCGGCGGTGCCGTGCAACTGCTGCGCCTCCGCCATCCGGATCAGCGCCTGCTTCAGCGTCTCGTGGATCAGGGCGAACAGCCCGTAGCAGAGGAGCAGCACGAGGAACGCGGAGACGTTGATCCGCACCAGCGTGGCGACGCGCGCGGCATGGTCGTCCGGGAGCTGCAGGTCGTGGGGCGGCGTCAGCCAGCCCTGATGCACGAGGACCAGCTGCAGGATGGCCAGGCTCGCGAAGCCGGCGAGCACCCCGGCGCCGAGCCGGCGCCCGAGGAAGAAGGTGGCGGAGAGGGCCAGCATCGCCCAGCCGATGCCCGAGCCCATGAGCGCGCCGATGTGCAGGAAGGCCGCGGTGCAGATGATCCCCAGCCAGGTAAGGTAGAGCCAGGTCTGCTGGCGGAGCGTGAGCCGGTGCCGCAGCAGGAACTGCAGGACTGGCCCCACCAGCAGGTCATAGCGGCCCACGATGAAGAGCCACGACGTGTCGGGATGAAACCAGTTGCTGAGCTCTGACAGGATAAAGACACCGGGACCGGCGACGAGGCTGCAGGTCGTGATGACCTGCATGGCGCGCGCCTGCACGTCGGCCAGAATCGTGTCAGCCTCCGGGGTGGGGGCGGGGAGGGCGGGGTCACTCATGCGCGCGGATCAGGTCGGGACTGGCCGGGCGACAGACTGCCGTGGGGACCGCCGCACGCAATCCCGTTTCGCGCGGCCTCAGCGACCGCCCGCCAGCGCATTCACCGTGTTCAGGTGCTCCGCGCCGGTGTACTTCTGCGACTGCTCGTCGGCGTGGTAGCTCGAACGCACCAGCGCGCCGCTCTCCACGACCCCGAGGCCGTGCGCCAGGCCGTACTCGCGCCAGTGGACAAACTCCTCCGGCGGCACCCAGCGGGAGATCGGCAGGTGCTGCGGCGTGGGCTGCAGGTACTGGCCGATCGTCAGGATGTTCGTGCCGTCCGCCGCGATGTCGCGGATCGTCTGCTCGATCTCCGCCTGCTCCTCGCCAAGGCCGAGCATGATGCCGGTCTTGGTGACAAACCCCTTGGACTTCGCGTGGCGGAGCACGGACCGCGACCGGTCGTAGCGCGCCTGGACGCGCACCGGCTTCTGCAGGCGCTCCACCGTCTCGAGATTGTGGTTGTAGATGTCGGGCTTCGCCGCGAGCACGACGTCCACCAGCTCCAGCTGGCCCTTGAAGTCCGGCACGAGCACCTCGATCGCCGTGTGCGGGTTGCGGTGCCGCACGGCGCGGATGGTCGCGGCCCACACGCCCGCGCCGCCGTCCGTCAGCTCGTCGCGGGCCACGCTCGTGATCACGCAGTGCCTTAGATTCATCTTGGCCACGGCGTCGGCCACGCGTGCGGGCTCGCCGAGGTCGAGTTCCGTCGGGCGGCCGGTCTGGATGGCGCAGAAGTTGCACGAGCGCGTGCAGATGTTGCCGAGGATCATCACCGTCGCCGTGCCGCGCGACCAGCACTCGCCGAGGTTCGGGCACTGCGCGCTCTGGCAGACCGTGTGGAGCACGTTGTCGTCCACCAGGCGGCGCGTGGCGGCATAGCCGGGGCCGGAGGGCAGCTTGGCGCGGAGCCAGGAGGGTTTGCGGGACGTGTCCATCAGGCGCCGAAAAGAGGGCGGATTGCCGCGGAATGCAACCCTTGGCGAAGCGGGCGGGCGCCGCGGGCCGGCCGCGCCGGGAGGTGAAATATCAGCGGCTGCGGGCTTGCGCGCGGCGCGGGGGTGGGCCTCTGTGGCGGGGCCGTGTCCCCACCGGCCCGCCCCATGCCGACTGTCCCCTCCCTGCTGCAACCAACGGCCCTGGCCGACAGCGTGCCCGCGGGCGACCTCCGCCGCCGGCTCCAGCTCAACTTCGGCCGGCTCCACGACGCCGAGTTCTCCTTCGAGGCCGCGATCACGGCCTTCACCGTCCGCGAGGCGCCCGGCGACTGGCTCGGCCGCACGCTGCTCGGGCTCACGCTCGACGCCCAGGCCCTCGGCCGCGAGGCGCCGCGCACCGAGGAGACCGTCCGCCGCTGGCCCGAGGCCTGCAACCCGCGCGGCTACATCGGTCCCGTGCACCCGCCCGGCCGCGGCGACGAGAACCAGGTCGGCGGCCACAACGCCATGCTGCGCGGGCTCTGCGAGTATTACCTCTGGAAACAGGACCCGCGCGCCCTCGCGGCCCTGCGCGGGATCGTGACGCACCTCATGCTGCCGACGCGCGAGCTCTACGCGCAGTACCCCGACCAGCTCCTCGACAAGCTCAAGGACGGCCCGGTCTCCGGGCTCACGGTGGAGAACGACGGCGTGTGGCTCGGGCTCTCGACCGACATCGGCACGGTGTTCTTCACGCTCGACGGGCTCACCCAGGCCTACCGCATCGACCCGACGCCGGAGCTGCGCGCGCTGATCGAGACCATGATCGCGCGCTACGCCCAGCTGGACATCCTCAAGCTCAGCGCGCAGACGCACGCGACGCTCACGACCCTGCGGGGCATCTTCCGCTGGCACACCGAGGTGGATCCGCGCCCGGAGTACCTCAAGATGGTGGTCGAGCGCTTCGGGCTCTACCTCGACCAGGCGCGCACCGAGCACCACGGCAACTTCAACTGGTTCGGCCGGCCGGACTGGACCGAGTCCTGCGCGATCATCGACTCGTTCATGCTCTGCGTGCAACTCTGGCAGCTGACGCGCGAGCCGGCGTACCTCGCCGACGCCCACCGGATCTACCACAATGCGATCTGCCACCACCAGCGGCCCAACGGCGGCTTCGGCTGCGACCACTGCACCGGCGCCGCGGGCGAGCGGTTCGTGCAGGCGTTCAAGTGGTTCGAGGCCCCCTGGTGCTGCTCGATGCGCGGCGCCGAGGGCCTGACCTGCGCCGTGCGGTACGCGGCGTTCACCGACGCCGCCGCACCGCGCGATGTCTGGCTGCCGTTCTACTTCGACGGCGCCGTGACCGTCCGCGCGCCGGGCGGCGAGTTGGGCCTGCGCGTGGCGAGCGAATATCCCTACGCGGGTCGCGTGGGCTACACGGTCACGTCCGCGGCGGCCGGCGCTTGGCGGCTCCGGTTCCTCGTGCCGCCGGGCGTGACGGCGGAGTCGTTCGCGGTCCGGCGGGGCGGGGTGGCGCTCGCGGGCCGGGTTGAGGCGGGATTTTTCGTGGTCGAGACGCCGCTCGCGGCCGAGGACGTCCTCGAGGTCGCGTTTGCCATCCCGCTCGTGTGCGAGCCCGCGATGCATCCGGCGGCGTTTCCCGGCGCGCGGCATTATTCGCACGGACCGCTGCTGCTCGGCGCCGAGACCGACACGGCCGTGCCGGCGCCGGCGCCCGCGGACCTGCGGGCCCTCGGCGGCGGCCGCTACCAGTGCCGGCGCACGCAGGTGTTGCTCGGGCCGATTGATGGGCTTACCTACCTGCCCGAGGCCGCGGCGCGCACCCGGCGCCTGCAGGCCGTCTTCACCCCCTGACGCCCATGGACTCCTCCCCGATGAACAACCTGCTCGGCCACCTGCCGTTCCAGACCGGCGTGGTCACGCGCATGATCAATGCCGAGAACCCGACCGGTGAGAAGGGCGGCGCGGCGCGCTGGGACCCGAATCCCGCCGACCCGTTTCTCGCGCACAGCGGCCCCGCGCAGCACCTTGGCCGCGGCTGGAAGGTGCGGCCGTTCATCAGCCTCAAGGCCGGCGAGACCACCACGCTGGCCGACATCAAGGGCCCGGGCTGCATCAACCAATTCTGGATCACCGCCAGCGCCGACGAATTCCGCACGCTCGTGCTGCGGATGTACTGGGACGGCGAGAAAACACCCTCGGTCGAGGCGCCGATGGGCGACTTCTTCGCGATGGGCTTCGACACCCAGCCGCACCAGGTGACGTCCCTGCCCGTGGTCGTCGCCCCGCACCGCGGCTGCGGCTGCTACTGGCAGATGCCGTTCCGGAAGCGGGCCCGCATCACGCTCAGCAACGACGGCAAGGTGGATGTCCGCATCATCGCCTACAAGGTCCTCTACAAGCTGCACCCCGTCCCGGCCGGCGCGGCGTATTTCCACGCGCAGTGGCGCCGCAGCCTGACCACCCGCGAGCATCCCGAGCACACGATCCTCGACGGCGTGAAGGGCAAGGGCCTGTACGTCGGCACCTACCTCGCCTGGACGGCGCTCTCGCGCGGCTGGTGGGGCGAGGGTGAGGTGAAGTTCTTCCTCGATGGGGACCAGGAGTTCCCGACGATCTGCGACAACGGCACCGAGGACTACTTCGGCGGCGCGTGGGGCTTCTTCCGGCACCCGCAGAAGGACCAGGTCGAGCAGGCGTTCAGCGCGCCGTTCGTCGGCATGCCGCTGGCGCACACCGGCAGCGCCGACGGCCCGCGCTACTTCAGCCTCTACCGCTGGCATGTCGTGGACAGCATCGGCTTCACCAAGGACCTCCGCGTGACCGTGCAGACGCTCGGCTGGTGGCCGGGCCACATTTACCAGCCCCTCACCGAGGACGTCGCCTCCACCGCCTTCTGGTACCAGAGCGAGCCGCACACGCCCTTCCCGGAGTTCCCGCCGATGAACGACCGCTGGCAGCGGTAGGCGGATTTACGATTTGCGAGGTACGATTTACGATTTCGATTCTTGCGGAGGAAAGTCGTGAGTGATCGCTAGACAATGTGCGCCGCCCCTTCACGGGCTCATGCCTTCACGCCTGCGCCATCGTAAATCGTACCTCGTAATTCGAAAATCCAGATGAATCCCGACTACCAGTGCTACCTCGACGCCGTGGAGCGGTCGCGGGTGCATCAGGAGGACTGGCTCAAGGTCGGTTACGCGCCGCTGGGATTTTACCTCAAGGATTTCTGCCTGCACCGGGTGGATGACGTCTGGCACCTCTACCACATCGCCGGCACGCCGGGCGTGAGCTGCTGCCTGCCGGGCAACGAGGTCTGGTTCGGCCACGCCACCACGCGCGACTTCGTCACCTGGGAAACCCACGAGGCCTGCTTCTTCATCGACGTCCGCGGCTGGGACCACGGGCACGTCTTCGCGCCGTACGTGGTGACGCACGGCGGGAAGCACTGGATGTTCTACACCGGCGTCGCGACGGACAACACGCAGCGCATCGGCGTGGCGACCTCGACCGACCTGTTTCACTGGGAGCGCGCCGCCGACCGGCCGGTGATCCGGCCGGAGGAATATGGCTGGGCCTTCTGCCCGACCCGCGGCGGCGCCGCCTGCCGCGACGCGCACGTGATCGAGCACGAGGGCGTCTTCCAGCTCTACTACACCGCGGTGACAAAGGACGGCCGCGGCTGCGTGGCCCGGGCGTCGTCGCGGGACCTGCTGGCGTGGCGCGACGAGGGCGTGGCCTATGCGTTCTCCGGCTGGAACCAGTGCGAGTCGAGCAACGTGCAGCGCGTCGGCGACCGCTGGCGGCTGTTCTTCGGCGGGCATCACGCGTGGAGCTACGTGGACTCGGACAACCCGTTCCGCTGGCCCGACACGACCCCGACGAAGGTCCGGGCGGACATCACCGGCATGGAGGTGATCGCGCGCCGCGGCGACCGCTGGCTCGTCGCGTATTTCGGCCTGCGCTACTACCGCCTCCTCGTCGGCGTGCTCGACTGGTCGGCCCCCGAGCCGACCATCGTCCAGCTCACCTCGCCGGCCGACCTCCGAGAGTTCGGGTTGTAACCACTCATTTCCGCTCATCATCGCTAATCCCCGGCCCATTGTCCGGGACCCAAAAAATTAGCGTGAATTAGCGTAAATTAGCGGTTTCCCACCATGTCATCCGCTTCGCCGCAAATTCCAATTGCCCCGCGCTGCCGGAGGTGGCTACTTCCTTCCCTTTCATGAGCGATCAACCCACCGACATCAGCCACGACCAGCATGCCGTGCGGAGGCAGAAGCTCGCGGACATGCGCGCGGGCGGCTTCGACCCGTTCCGCGCGAACTTCGCGCCGACCCATTTCTCGGCGGATGCGCTCAAATCCCACGTGGACGGCCAGGACAACACCGTGTCCGTCGCCGTCGCGGGCCGCCTGGTCGTGATCCGCGACATGGGCAAGAGCCAGTTCGTCAAGATTCTCGACCAGCAGGGGCAGATCCAGCTCTACGTGAAGAAGGACGTCGTCGGCGACGAAGCCTACGCGGCGTTCAAGAAGCTCGACCTCGGCGACATCCTCGGCGCGCAGGGCACGCTCTTCAAGACCAAGACCGGCGAGGTCACCGTCCGCGTCGAGCGCTACACGCTCGTGGCCAAGGCGCTCCGGCCGCTGCCGGAGAAGTGGCACGGGCTGAGCGACCCCGAGCAGGTCTACCGCCAGCGCTACCTCGACCTCATCGTCAACCCCGAGTCGCGCGCACGGCTGCAGCTGCGCTCGCAGGTGGTGTCGCACATCCGCCGCTTCCTCGAGGCCCGCCATTTCCTCGAGGTCGAGACCCCCGTGCTCGAGGGCACCGCCGGCGGCGCCGCCGCGCGGCCGTTCGTGACGCACCACAACGCGCTCAACGTGGACTTCTTCCTCCGCATCGCCACCGAGCTCCGGCTCAAGCGCCTGCTCGTGGGCGGCTTCGACCGCGTGTTCGAGATCGGCCGCATCTTCCGCAACGAGGGCGTGTCGCGCCGCCACAACCCCGAGTTCACCATGCTCGAGGTCTACGAGGCCTACAGCGACTACCGCGGCATGATGCGGCTCATCCAGGACCTGCTCACGACGCTGGTGCGCGACGTGATCAAGCCCGCCGACGGCTCGCTCAGGATCAAGCACGCCGCCAGCGGCCAGGACATCGACTTCGGTGGCACGTGGCGCGAGGTGCGCTACAAGGACCTGATCATCGAGGTCACCGGCGACGCCGGCTGGTTCGCCCGCCCGAAGGCCGAAAAGGTCGCGCAGGCCGAGGCGCTGGGCCTGGCCGTGAACCCCGCGTGGGAGGAGTTCGAGATCACGAACGAGATCTTCTCCAAGAAGATCGAGCCGACGCTGATCCAGCCGACCTTCATCACCCACCTGCCGAAGGAGCTCTGCCCGCTGGCCAAGCTCAACGCCGACGATCCGTCCGTGCTCGACGTGTTCGAGCTGACGATCGGCGGCATGGAGATCGCCCCGGCGTACTCCGAGCAGAACGACCCCGACGTGCAGCGCGCGATGTTCCAGGCGCAGGCCGGCGAGGAGCAGCAGAACATCGACCAGGACTTCCTGCTCGCGCTCGAGCACGGCATGCCGCCCGCCGGCGGCATGGGTGTCGGCATCGACCGCCTCTGCATCCTCCTCACCGGCGCCGAGAGCATCCGCGACGTCATCCTCTTCCCGCAGCTGCGCCCCGGCAGCGCGGCGTCCCCGGCCTGACGGCCGGCAGGAACAAGGTTTATGGGATAAGCTTTAAGCCTGACACCAAGCCCCGCCGGCACCGCTTACCCCTTAAACCTTGCCCCTTACGCCTTAACCCTGCCTCGATGCCCTGGTATCTTTACCTCGCCCTGAAGCAGCTGTTCCCGACGGGACGGCGGTTTCCGTTCTTCACGGCGATCTCGGTGCTGAGCGTCGCCCTCGGCGTCGCGCTGCTCGTCGTCGTCCTGGGCGTCATGGGCGGCTTCGGCTACCAGATCCGCCGCATGATCGTGGACACCGAGGGTGAGATCCAGATCAAGGCCCGCGGGCTCGTCGCCGACTCCCGCAGCGTGGTCAAGCGCGTCGAGGCCGTGCCGGGCGTCGCCGGCGCCTCGCCCTACGCCGCCGGCATCCTGATGGTGCAGTACCAGAACAAGCCCGCGTTTCCCCAGATGCGCGGGCTCGACATGGCGAGCGTCGAGCGCGTCGTGCCGCTGGGCAAGTTCGTCACCGCCGGCTCGCTCGACGCCCTCGACGACGACTCCGTCATCCTGAGCGAGGGCCTGGCCGAGTCCCTCGGCGTGCCGATCGGCGGCACGCTGGAGATCTACACGCCGCTGATGCTCGCCCGGAAGGACCTCGAGGTCATCCTGCCGCACTCCGTGCGCGTGGTGGGCGTGCTGCGCATCGGGCACCAGCAGCTCGACAGCTCGACGGTGTACTGCACCCTGCGGCTCGCGCAGGACCTCTACGGCCTGGCGCGCGACGTCCACGGTCTCAACGTGCGGCTCAAGCCCGGCGCCAACGAGGACGAGGTCGCGGCCCGCATCAACGCCGTGCTGCCGCCGAACATCCGGGCGTTCTCGTGGATGGACAGCTTCGCGGACTTCCTCTGGATCCTGCAGCTCGAGAAAAACATGATGATGTTCGTGCTGCTCTTCGTCGTGCTGGTGGCGGCGTTCCTCACCATGAGCCTGCTGCTGGTGCTGGTACTGAAGAAGACCCGCGAGATCGGGCTCCTCGGCGCGCTGGGCGCGAGCCGGCGCCAGATCGCCCTCTGTTTCTGCCTCCAGGGCGTGGGCGTGGGCGTCGTCGGCACCGCCGCCGGCCTCGCGCTGGGCTTCACCGTGCTGCATTTCCGCAACGACCTGGTCCACGCGATCACGCGGCTCACCGGCGGCCAGGAGCTGCTGGCGCGCTTCTACCAGTTCAGCGAGCTGCCCGAGCACACCGAGCCCCGCGACCTGCTCGTGATCGTCGTCGCGGCCCTCGTGCTGTCCACCCTCGCCGGCATCATCCCGGCCGTCATGGCCGGCCGGCTCAAACCCGTGGAGGCGCTGCGCAGTGAGTGACGCCGTCCTGAGCGCCCGCGGACTCGTGAAGTCCTTCCCGAGCGGCGACCGCCGGCTCGAGGTGCTGCGCGGGGTCGACTTCGAGGTCGGCGCCGGCGAGACCGTCTCGATCCGCGGCGAATCGGGCTCGGGCAAGTCCACGCTGCTCCACCTCCTCGCCGGGCTCGACACGCCCGACGCCGGCACCGTGGCCTGGTCCGGCTCGCCCGACACCGGCGCCGCTCGGCGCGCGACGTACCTGGGCTTTGTCTTCCAGTCCTTCTACCTCATCCCCGAGCTCGACGCGCTGCAGAACGTGCTCATGGCCGCGCGCATCCTGCGTCCCCCCGGCGCCGCGGACCTCGCCCGCGCCAAGGACCTCCTCTCCCGCGTGGGCCTGGCCGAGCGCCAGCGTCATCTCCCGGCTCACCTCTCCGGCGGCGAGCGGCAGCGCGTGGCCGTCGCCCGCGCCCTGATGAACTCCCCGCGGCTCCTGCTTGCCGACGAGCCCACGGGCAACCTCGACGAGCAGACCGGCGCCGCGATAATTGACCTGCTGCTCGGCCTCAGCGCCGAGACGAAAACCGCCCTCGTGCTGGTCACGCACAACCTCGCCCACGCCTCGCGCTGCACGCGCCAGCTGCGGCTGCACCTCGGACGGTTCGAGTAACCTGGGACGGGGCCGCCCGTTTCCCGCGTTGCAACCGGGGGCCGAAGTTCGTCTCCTGCAGGGCATGGCATCCTCGAAAATCCGCTGCGGCGTGGCCGGGGTCGGCTCCCTGGGCCAGCACCACGCGCGCATCTACGCGTCCCTGCCGGGCGCGGAACTCGTCGGCCTCTACGAGCCCAACGCCGCCCGGGCAAAGGAGATCAGCGAGAAGTTCAAGTGCCGCTGCTTCGCCTCGGTCGAGGAGCTGGGCGACGCCTGCGATGCGGTGTCCGTGGTCGTGCCGACCGACAAGCACGAGCAGGTCGCCCTGCCGCTGCTCGCCCGCCGCACCCACCTCCTGATCGAGAAGCCGCTCTGCGCCTCGCTGGCCGAGGCCGAGCGCGTCCTCGCCGCGGCGCGACAGCACGGCTGCCTGGTCCAGGTGGGCCACATCGAGCACTTCAACCCCGTGATGAGCTTCCTCGAGAAGGAAATCGACGAGCCCCGCTACATCACGGCCGAGCGGCTCGCGCCTTACCAGACCCGCGGAACCGAGGTCGGCGTCGTGCTCGACCTGATGATCCATGACATCGGCATCGTGCTGGAGCTGGTGAAGTCGCCCATCGTCCGGATCGACAGCGTCGGACTGAGCGTGCTCTCCCCGAGCGAGGACATCGCCAACGCCCGCCTGCAGTTCCAGAACGGCTGCGTCGCCAACCTCAGCGCCAGCCGCATGAGCACCAAGAAGGCGCGCGAGATCCGCATCTTCCAGTCCGACGCCTACCTCTCGCTGGATTTCATGAACCAGGCGGGCCACCTGGTGCGGAAGAGCGACATCATCGCCTACGGGCTGAAGATGAAGATCGGCCTGGTGAAGGCCGGTGACCTCAGCGCGATCCCGGTGCGCGAGATCCCGATCGAGAAGGGCGAGCCGCTCGCCCTCGAGCTGGCGCACTTCGTGAGCAGCGTCGCGCAGGCCCAGCAGCCCAAGGTCGGCGGCGCCCTCGGCAAGAGCGCCCTCGAGGTGGCCATCACCATCACTGAGCAGATCCGCGCCGGGCAGAAATGATTTTCACCACGAAGCTCACGAAGGACACGAAGCGCCGCAGTAGGTTCGGACCTTCGTGTCCTTCGTGAGCTTCGTGGTTAATTCCTGATGTCGACCTCCCCCAAGCTCCTGCCGTTTCGCCTGCCGCCGCCGACGGGCGGACGCGTGGACGTGCTCGTGGTGGCGGGCGAGCACTCGGGCGACGAGCACGGGGCGCGGGTCGTGCGCGAGCTGCGCGCGAAGCAGCCGGGCCTGGCCGTCGCCGCGCTGGGCGGGCCGGAGCTCGCCGCGGCGGGCGCCCAGCTGCTGCACGACCTGACCTCGACGTCCGTGGTCGGACTCGTGGAGGTGCTCAAGAACTACTCCTTTTTCCGCGCGCTGTTTGCCGAGACGCTGCGCTGGATTGCCGAGCACCGGCCGCGCGCGGTGTGCTTCGTGGATTATCCCGGGCTCAACCTCCGGCTCGCCGCCGCGCTGCGCGAGCGCGGGCTGTCGGTGAAGGGCGGGGGCACGATCCGCACGCTCTACTACATCAGCCCGCAGATCTGGGCGTGGAAGGCCAAGCGGCGCTTCACCATGGCCCGCGACCTCGACGCCATGGCGGTCATTTTTCCGTTCGAGGTGGCCTGCTACGCCGACACGGCGCTGCCGGTCGAGTTCGTGGGTCACCCGTTCGTGGCGCCGGACTATGCGCCGCCGGTGCGGTACGATCCCAACGGCCCGGTGCTGCTGCTGCCCGGCAGTCGTCAGCAGGCGGTGGCGCGCATTTTCCCGGCGCTGCTGGGCGGCTTTCGTTCCGCCGGCGAGCGCGAGGCGGTGGTGCTTTACCCGAGCCCGGAGATCCTCGCCGTGCTGCGCGCGGCGAACCCGCCGGCGAACGTCAAGCTGCTGCCGACCGGCGCGCCGGTGGCCGCGGCGGCGGTCCTGACCAGCTCGGGCACGATGTCCATGCACTGCGCGCTGGCGGGTCTGCCCGGGGCGATCGCGTACCGCACGAATCCGCTGACCTACCTCCTGGGAAGAATGCTGGTGAAGGTGGAGTACATCGGCATCGCCAACCTGCTCCTCAAGGAGGCGATGTACCCCGAGTACATCCAGGGCGCGGCGACGTCCGAAGCGCTGGCGGCGGAACTGCGCGCCTGTCTGCACGACCCGGCCCGGCGCGAGCGCACGCTGGCGCAGGCCGCCCGGCTGCGTTCCCTGCTCAGCCAGCCCGCCGGAGGCACCGCCGCGGATTGGCTCGCGCGCCAGCTGTCAATGTAGGGCGGGGTCGCCGCCCCCGCCTCGGTCCTAAAGCAAAGGCGAAAATAGAAAAGGCGGGGTCAGCGACCCCGCCCTACAGCGACCGCCTGGGGGTGGGCGACGTTTTTAACTCTCAGCTTTCACCTGCGGAAACGCGTTCGCCGCGTTTCCGCCGGACAGGCGCGGCTCGACCTGCCGCCAGAGGGCCGTGGCGCGCTCGACGATGAGGGCCCGGCACTTGCCGATCTCCGCCTCGCGGGCGGCGCGGTTCTGCTCGGCGATCTTCGCGAGGTCGTCGAGGTTGTAGAGGAACACGTTCTCCAAATCCGCGACCGCGGGGTCGATGTCGCGGGGCAGGGCGAGGTCGATCAGGAAGAGGGGGCGTGCCGGCCGGCGGCGCATCGCGGCCTGGACCGCGCTGAGCGTCACGACCACGTCGGGAGCCGAGGTGGCGCAGGCCACGACGTCGAAGTCGGCCAGCTTCACCGGCATCAGCCAGAACGGCACGGCGAACGCGCCGAGCTGATTGGCGAGCTCCATCGCGCGCTCGAGGCGGCGGCTGGCGACGGAGAGGGCGGCGGCGCCGCGGCTCTGGAAGGCCTTGGCGGTCTTCTCGCCGATGTCGCCCGCGCCCACGAGCAGGATGCGCGTCTGGGCGAGGCTGCCGAAGATGTTGCCCGCGAGCTCGACCGCGACGTTCGCGATGCTGACCTGGCCCTCGGTGATCGCGGTGTTGGAGCGGACGTGCTTCGCCGACTGGAAGGCCTTCTGGAACACCCGGTTCAGCACCGCGCCGGTGTGGCCGCGGGCCTGGGCCTCGCCGTAGGCCTCCTTCACCTGGCCGAGGATCTCGGTCTCACCGAGCATTTGCGAGTCGAGTCCGGCGGTGACCTCCAGCAGGTGCTGGACGGCGCCGGGGCCGGTGAGACTGAGGCGGAACTGCTCGAACTCCGCGGCGGTGAAATGCTGCCGCTCACAGAACGCGCGCTGCACCTCGGCGGCCACGGTGGGCGCGGACGCCACGCCGTAGAACTCGATGCGGTTGCACGTGCTGACCATCGTGAACTCGCGCAGCCCGGGCAGGCCGGCGAGCTCGGTCCGCAGCGCCTCGGCCGACTCGGCCGGCAGCGACAGCCGCTCGCGCACGGCCAGCGGCGCGGTGTGGTGGGTCGCCCCGAGGACAAAAAGGTGGTCGCCGCTCATCTCGGTGCCTGCACGGCCGGATTCGGCTCCTTGGGGTGGCGGCTGTTGTCCACCGGCCAGAGCGAGATGAGGGCCGCGGCAAAGAGCCCGACGAGGAACCAGGAGAACCGCTTCGCCAGCAGCAGCCCGTGGAGGCGCATGGCGAGCGCGGCGGAGTAGGCGGCCCAGATGGCCACCGTGACGACGATCTTCACCGGGTTCACGCGCTCGGGGTCGCGCAGCCAGTACGTCGCGCCGACGGACAGCGCGGCGGTCATGATCGCGACGCCCGTGATCAGCAGCCGCACGCTGATGTGGTCGAGGTCATAGATCGAGGGCAGGAAGGTGAACCAGCCGCCGAGGTTCTTCGACTTCAGGGAATAGTTCCGCAGCAGGTACATCGCCGACGTGAGCGCCAGCAGGGCGAACACACCGTAGCTGAACAGCGCCAGCGCGGCGTGGAGCTCGATCCAGCCGTTGCCGCCGAAAATGTGGGCGCGGCGCGTGGCGTCCCAAGCCGGGATGGAGAGCGACACCAGTGTCAGCGCGGCGGCGAGCGAGGCGGTGAAGAACCCGAGCAGGCTGAGCCGGAAGGTGACGCCGACGACGAGGTAGAGGGTGATGGCCGACCAGGCCGTGAACTGGAAGATCTCGAACGTGTTGCCCAGCGGACACCCGCCGACCGCGTGGCCGCGCAGGCCGAGTCCGACGAGCTGGAAGATGTACCCGGCGGTGATGATGAGGTTGATCCACCCGCCCGCCTGGCGCCCGCCGCGCACCAGGGTGTAGGTGCCCAGCAGCAGGCCCGCGAGGTAGCACTCGGCGGCCAGCCACAACCAGGAGCGATCTGACATTCCGGCAAACATGGAGGGGCGAAGGTAGGCGATTGCCCCGTCAGGGCAAGTCCGACGTCGCGCCCGTAGGTTGCCCAGAGCACGGCGAATGTGGGAGCGAGGCGGAGTCTGTGGATCGAATGTGGGAGCGAGCTTGCTCGCGACCGATGGGCTGGGGCAGTCGCGAGCAAGCTCGCTCCCACATTCGATCCGCCATGGACCCACCTTGGAGCCACTCTCGCCCGGCATGAATTCCCGCGTGACCGCCCACCTCAGCTTGAGTTGTGGACCGGAGCCGCCAAGTTTGAGCGCATGGGTGCAGTGAAACGGCCGCCGGCCAAGACTTCCCCGGCCCCCCGGGTCGAGCGCCGGGCTCCGTTCGGGCCCCTGGCCGACCGCGCGGTCCACTGGCTTCGGCCGGGCCAGCTGCACCCGGTCGTCCGCATCGCCCACCGGCTGCCGGGCAACCTGGTCATCCCGGAGCGGATCATCTTCGACCACGAGCTGGTGCTGATCGTCCAGGGCCGCGGGGAATGGGTGCTCGACGGCGTGCGCCGGCCGTACGCACTGCACGACCTCCTGTTCATCCCGCCGTTCACGCCGCACTCGATCCACACGGACGAATCCGTGCCGTCCGAGCACGTGGCCGTGCACTTCGACTTCGCGGCGGACGTCCCGCCGTCGGCGCAGGGCCTCGAGCGCCGGCGGCCGTACCGCGTGCGCTTCACCCACGGCCTGGGCATCGCGACCCAGCGCCGGCTCTTCGCCGGGCACCGGCTGACCCGCGCCCTCAATCAGGTGGTCGCGGCGCACGGCGCGGCGTCCGTGCTCGGGCCCGCGCAGGCGGCCGTGCACCTCGCGGGCGTGCTGCTCGACCTGCTGGCCGAGCCGGGCCGGGCGCGGCCC
Organism: uncultured Opitutia bacterium; assembly: GCA_903825285.1. Taxonomy (GTDB): domain Bacteria; phylum Verrucomicrobiota; class Verrucomicrobiia; order Opitutales; family Opitutaceae; genus Opi-474. The sequence goes on from CAIJZY010000053.1 coordinate 36,668, forward strand.
GACGCCGCCGCGCGGCGCGACCAGGCGCGCGTGACGGCGATGGTGCGGTTCATGACCGAGCACCTGGCGCAGCGCGTGGACCATGCGATGCTCGAGCGCGCGTCCGGGCTCAGCCCGAGCCGCCTGCAGGCGCTCTTCCGCGAGGTCACCGGCCACCCGCCGCTCGACTATCTCCGGCGGCTGCGGGTGGAGGAGGCGCGCCGGCTGCTGGCGGACAGCCGGCTGTCGGTCAAGGAGGTCGCGGCGCGCACGGGCTTCCGTGACACGAGTCATTTCAGCAAGGTGTTCCGGCGCGTGGACGGACTGGCGCCGGCGCATTTTCGCGACGCCCTGCTCGCCGGCCGGCAGGAATAACAGCCAACAGGTGCGCGCCGCGGCCATGCGTCGGCGCCTGACAGCCCCCGGCCGGGCGGCAGTGTGGGCGCACCATGCTTACCCCCGCCCAGATTGCCGAGTTCAAGTCCCAGGGTTACCTCCGCGGCCCCCGCGTGCTCACCGACGCGCAGGTGGACGAGCTCTGCGCCGACATGCAGCGCGTAATCGACCAGCGCGAGCGTAAGGACATCACGCAGCCCGTGCTCTGCCACAATTTCACCGGCAACGACACCACGCCCGTCTGGCAGATCGTGAACATCTGGGAGGCCAGCGCGGCGTTCGCGCGGCTCATCCGCCAGCCCGTCATCTGCGAGGAGATGGCCCAGCTCACCGGCGCGAAGGCCCTGCGCATCTGGCATGACCAGATCCAGTACAAGCCCGCGGCCACCGGCGGCGTGAACATGTGGCACCAGGACGCCCCGCTCTGGCCGATCATCGCGCCCATGACGGAGGTCACGGCCTGGGTCGCGCTGGACGACGTCGACGTGGACAACGGCTGCATGAGCATGGTCCCGGGCTCCCACCTCTGGGGCGACCACATGAAGCACCTCGCCACCTGGAAGGACTTCGTGAAGGACGTGCCGAAGGAGTACCAGGGTCACCAGGTCACCGTCCGCACCTGTCCCGTGAAGCGCGGCGAGGTCCACTACCATCATTCCCTGACCTGGCACGGCTCGCACGCCAACACCAGCGGCCGTCCGCGCCGCGCGATCGCGCTCCACTTCATGACTGATGAGACGCGCTACGTGGCGTCGGGCTCGCACTGCATGAAGCCCTTCGTCGAAGTCGCCGACGGCGCCATGATGCAGGGTAAGCACTTCCCGCTGGTCTGGAGCCGGAGTTGAGGAGTTAAACCGCTAATTTCCGCTAATGGACGCTCATTCAGGATGGGTGGCTTTCTAAGCAATCCTGCCTGGATGAGTGATGATTAGCGCCAATTAGTGGTTTACCAAAAGTTCTTCACTCGGCGTGAGCGCTGCGCGCTGATTCAAGTTCGAACTGCGATCCAGAAACGGCAGTCGTCGGAGAAGTCGCGGACGGCGCGGGACTCGGAGGCGATCTCCGAGCGCATCGCGTCGTAGACGGGACGCCAGCCGGTCGCGGCGAGGTCGGCGAGGATCTCGGCGCGGTCGGGCAGATGCATGAACGTCCGGCCGGTGCCCGCCTCCTCGAAATACCGGTCGCCGAACTCGCGCAGGCGCGGGTCCTGCTCGCCGCGCGCCCAGCGCAGCGCCTCAAGCCGCCACATTGCCTGCTCGGTGGGCGTGCTGTCGCGGTCGTGGGTCGTAAACAGCAGCGTGCCGCCGGGCCGGCAGCGCGCAGCCAGCCCGCGCAGCGCCCGCCGCCGGCTGCGGCGGAGCGGGATCTGCATCAGGCCGTTGAAGAGGAACAGCACGCCATCAAACACGGCGTCACGCAGCGTGTCACACCGGTCGAGCGCCGTGGCGTCGGCGGGAAAAAGGTGGACCTGCGCCTTGCGCTCAATCACGAGGCTCTCCGCCTGCATGAGCAGCTCCTCCGCGAAGTCGAAGGCGTGCAGGTGACGATAGCCTAGCTCCCACAGCCCGACGCAGCCGCGTCCCGCGCCGCAGCCCGCCTCGAGCAGTCGCGCCCCGCGATCCGGGAAATAGCGCTCAATCAGGATCTGCTCCGACGCCCACAGGCCGAGCGTGTGCGCCGCCCGCGTATAGTGCACGACCGCCTCAAGGTCGTTGAAGTCCGAGCGAACCGTCGCCTTGGAGATGGCTTTCACGGCAGGTCCCAAAGCCATTCGCGGTGCGGTTCAATTGTGGGATCAACTGTGGGATCAAATGTGGGATTAACTGTGGGAGCGAGCTTGCTCGCGACGGTTGGGCTCGAGCGGTCGCGAGCAAGCTCGCTCCCACATCCTCTGGTTGACCCTGTGACGCCCATTAGGCCTTCCGCCGCCAGCCCGCGATGAACATCCCGTTGGCGTTGATGACCTGGGGCCAGAGTTTGATACCAGAGGTCAGGGGTGAGAGGTCAGAGGTCAGGGGAGTCGGAGAAGGCGCACTGACCTCCGACATCTGATCTCCGATCTCTGTCTTCGGGTCACCGACCTCTGACGTCTGAACTCTGACATCTGACCTCTGATTTCTGATCTCCGGTAGCAGCGAAATCTCCTCCAACTCCGGATGCGCCGCGGAAAAAGCGGCGGCGACGGCGGTCGTCTCGCTCCGGGTGAGCGTGCAGACGGCGTAGATCAGGCGGCCCTTCGGCTTCAGCGCGCCGACCACGTGGTTGAGCATGGCCAGCTGGGTGGCGGCGAGCTCGCGGACGTCGTCGGGGGTCGTGGTCCAGCGCGCGTGCGGGTTGCGCTGCCAGGTGCCGACGCCGCTGCACGGGGCGTCCAGCAGGATGCCGTCGAACTTGGCCTTGGTCGGCAGGCGCGAGCCGCCGTCCCAGAACTCGGTGCGGAAATTGAAGAGCTTCGCGCGCGCGGCGCGGCGCTTGAGGGTGTCGATGCGCTTCTCGTTGCGGTCCGTGGCCCACACCACGCCCTTGTTCCGCATGAGGTCAGCGAGGTGCAGCGTCTTGCCGCCCTCGCCAGCACAGGCGTCCCACCACGTCTCACCCGGCACCGGCGCCGCGGCCAGGCCGACCAGCTGGGAGGCGAGGTCCTGGATCTCGAACTCGCCGGTCCGGAACTGCTCGGTCTTGAAGAGGTCCTGCGTGCCGGTGAAGCGGAGGGCGTCGGGCGCGAGGTCGCTGGCCTCGCCGGCGAAGAGTGACGCGAGCAGCGCGGCGCGCTGGCCCGGCCGCGCGCGGAGCCAGAGGGCCGGCTCGCGCTGCAGCTGCCGCAGGTAGTCCGCCTTGGCCGTGGCCGGCGCGGCGGGGAGGTCCAGCTCGGTCCACAGCCACTCGGGCACCGCCCGCACGGCGAGGGTCTCGGCCTTCACCGACTTGGGGTCGGCCTGGAACCGGTCCTGCAGCGCGACGGCCTGCTCGAGCCGGCGCTGGGGCGGGGCCTTGGGCTCAAGCCAGCCCAGCCAGCGGAAATACGCGAAGACCGTGCGGCTGATGTGCCGCTTCGCGGGCGGCTGCAGGTAGCGGTGGCCCTCGAAATAGAAGCGCAGCGCGGTGTCTGCCCGCAGGTCGGCCGTGATGCCGGCGATGATCTGGGCGGCGTGATTGAGCGTGGCTTGGTCGGGCATGCCCCTCCACCAAGGACCCGATCCCCCCGAAGCACAAACCCGGAAATGTCGGACGCCCTCGTCGTTTTTTCCAATCCTTGGGCTACCACGAAAGGCGCGAAATACACGAAATCGGACGAGACTGGTTGGGTTGCCCACGGAATACACGGAACAAACGGAAGCCGGAAAATCCTCGCGGACCTGCGTTCTGCCTGCGGCAGAACTTGGTCCGCTCGGCCTTTGTGGAAACCAAACCGATGCTCCGTTGGCTTTGCCGCCTGTGATCACGCACCCGGACCGCGGACTTGATCGCCGTAGCCCTATTCTCTGCAGCCAAGGGTTTGTTTCGGCTTGGCGTGACAACCCCGAGCGGACCGAGGCTTGAGCGTCGCTCAAGCCTCGGTCCGTGAGGATTTCCGTGTGTTCCGTGTACTCCGTGGGCAACCCATCCGGGCTCCCCATTTCGTGTATTTCGTGCCTTTCGTGGTGACCCATCCGGTCTCCACCCGTCAACCGAGTCGGCCGAGATACAACCGCGTCACGTGCCCCAGGGTCACGTGGCCGTCGCGCGCGTGGCGGTGGAAGATCGACGTCAACTCTGCCAAAAACTCCGCATGGCCGGGCTGGCCGGCGTTGGGGACGTACGACGACGACAGCGCCCGCCCAATCAAACCGGGCAAATCGAAATCCTGGTCATTGGGCGCCGCGAGCGTCTCGAACCCGACCGGCTGGAAGAACTCGCGGATCACCGGCTCGTCCACGCGCGAGTGCTTCACCTGATCATAATCCCGGGCCCGGGTCCGAAGCAGCTGTTCGTAGTCCGCCAGAAATGGCGTTCCATCGGTCTGGCGCTCATTCCAGATCAGCGCGACGCGGCCGCCGGGTCGGAGGATCCGCGCGAACTCGCGCCGGCACGCGCGGGCATCAAACCAGTGAAATGCCTGGGCCACCGTGATCAAATCAACCGAGGCGTCGGCGAGCGTGGTGGCCTCGGCCGGGGCGGCGACGCTCACGAAGCCGGGCAACGATCCAAACTGCACCTCGGCGGCCGCGCGCATCGCGGCATTGGGCTCGACCGCGTGGACACGTCCGACGAGTGGCAACAGCAGGCCGGTGAAAATCCCCGTGCCGGAGCCAACATCCGCCACGACGCTCCGTGGAGTGAGGCCCGCGCGCTGCGCCAGACCGGCGATGAGCGCGGCAGGGTAGCTGGGACGATACCGGACGTATGTCTCGACCCGGTCCGAGAAGCGCTGCGTGGAGTCGCCCATGGCGGCGTCGGCTCAGCCCCGCTTTGACCAGCGGCGGTCCTGCTTCAGCTCGAGGCGCTTGGTCTCCAGCTGCACGCCCGCGACGGCGGGGTGGGCGCGGAGCTCCTGGAACGTGGCCGCGGTGAGCCTCCAGCCCAGCGCGCTGCTGGCCTCGGCCACGGGCGCGGCGCGGTCGGGGAAGACGAAGGCGAACTCGATGCGCGTGTCGCCGGGCTGGCGGTTCACCGTGTCGCGGAGCAGGCGGAAAAACGCCGGCAGCTCGGCGTGCGCGGGCGAGAGCAGCCAGGTCACCTTGCGCACGATGCCCGTGACGAAGTTCTCGAGCTGGTAGCACTCCTTGATGTTGAGGCGCGTGCCGTCGTTGCCGCCGATGACGTTGCCCTGAACAAGCACGGGCGTGTCCGGCAGCAGGTTCGGCGCGTACGCCGCGTAGGCGTCGGCAAACATGTTCAGCTGCAGCGTGGCGCGCTTGGTCGCGAGCGTGAACGCGGCCCAGGGACGATTGTCCTTCTTCGAGAGCTTCTTGGTGATGTTCGCCGCGATGCCGCAGAGGCGGAACTCGGCGCGGTCGCCGAGCCGGAGCAACTCCTCCTCGGCGAAGGTGTTGATCGCCTCGGCCAGGCCGATGAAGACGTTCATCGGGTGGCCCGTGACGTAGAAGCCGAGCAGGTCCTTCTCGAACTGCAGGCGCTCGGCCGCGGTGAAGTCGCCGACGGTGCCGTGCCGGGTGGTGGAGCGCGGCGCGGTGGACGCGGCGGCGGCCGGCGGATCGGCCAGGGCGTCGAGGAAGCTGTGCTGGCCGGCGGCGCGGTCGCGCGCGGCGGCGGCCACGGTGGCGAGCGCGGCGTCGAGGCCGTCGCAGAGCGGCTTGCGCGGCGCGCCGCTGAAGTCGAACGCGCCGGTCTTCACCAGGTGCTCGAGCACGCGCTTGTTGAGCGCCCGGGCGTCCACGCGCGAGACGAAGTCCTCGAAGTCCCGGAACGGCCCGCGCTGCGTGCGCTCCTCGATGATCTTCTGCGCGGCCTGCTCGCCGACGCCCTTGATGCCGGCGAGCCCGAAGCGGATATTTTCACCGACCGGAGTGAACATTTCGCGCGATTCGTTCACATCGGGGCCCAGGACCCTGAGGCCCATCGACTCACACTCGGCGATATAGTGGGCGACCTTTTCGGAGTTGCCGAGTTCCGTGCTGAGCACAGCGGCCATGAACTGCACCGGGTAGTTGGCCTTGAGGTAGCCGGTCTGGTAACTGAGCAGCGCGTAGGCGGCGGAATGTGCTTTGTTGAAGCCGTAGCCGGCGAACTTCGCGAGAATGTCGAAGATGTCGTTGGCCGTCTTTTCGTCGATATCGTTGAGCTTCTTGGCCCCGGCAACGAACTTGTCCCGTTCCTTGGCCATCGCGTCGGCATCCTTCTTGCCCATGGCCTTGCGCAGGATGTCGGCGCCGCCGAGTGTGTAGCCGGCGACGATCTTCGCGGCTTCCATCACCTGCTCCTGGTAGACCATCACGCCATAGGTTTCGCGGCAGACTTCCTCGAGGAGTTTGTGCGGAAACTTGACGGTGCTGGGGTCCTTCTTGCCGCGCACGTAGTCCGGGATCCACTCCATCGGACCCGGGCGGTAGAGTGCGATGAGGGCGATGATTTCGTCGATCGTCGAGAGACTGATCTGGCGGCAGAGCGCCTGCATGCCACCTGATTCGAGTTGGAACACGCCGGTGGTTCGGCCCGTGTTAAGCAGCGCGTAGGTTTTGGGGTCGTCGAAACCGACCTTATCCAAGTCGAACTTGGGGTCGGCGGTGCGGTGGATGTTGTCGATAGCGTCGGACAGCACAGTCAGCGTCTTCAGCCCGAGGAAATCCATCTTCAGCAGCCCCAGCTTCGTCACCGCGTTCATGTCGTACTGGACGGTGACGTCGCCTTCCTGCTCGGTGAGCGGGACGAATTCGTCGAGCGGGCGATCCGTGATGATGATGCCGGCGGCGTGCTTGCCGGTGTTCCGAACCATGCCCTCGAGGACGAGCGCCTGGTCCCAGATCTTCTTCGTGACGGGGTTCTTCGCGATCTCGTCGCGGAGTTCGGCGGACTTCTTCTGGGCGTCGGCGAGCGAGATGTTCAGCTCGTCGGGGATCATCTTCGCCAGGCGGTCGGCCTCGGCGTAGGGGAGATTGTGCACGCGCGACACGTCGCGGATGACCATCTTGGCGCCGAGCGTGCCGTAGGTGATGATGTTGGCGACGCAGTCCTTGCCGTATTTCTGGCGCACGTACTCGATGACCTCGCCGCGTCGCCGCATGCAGAAGTCGATGTCGAAGTCGGGCGGCGAGACGCGCTCGAGGTTGAGGAAGCGCTCGAAGACGAGCTTGAAGCGGAACGGGTCGAGGTTGGTGATGCCGAGCAGGTAGGCGACGATGCTGCCGGCACCGGAGCCGCGGCCGGGGCCGACGGGAATGCCCTGACGTTTGGCCCAGTCGATGAAATCCCAGACGACGAGAAAGTAATCGACGAAACCGGTTTTGGTGATGACAGACAGCTCGTAGTCCAGTCGTTCAGCGGCGGTCTTGGCGTGTGCGGGATCGGCGGCCTTTTCCGGCGACGCGCAGTCAATACCGTAGCGCCGCTTCATGCCGGCGACGCAGAGGTCGCGGAGGTAGCCGGAGCGGTCGGTTTTGACCTCGGTGGGCAGCGGGTACTTCGGGTAGCGCTCGCTGCCCTTGGGAAACGGGATGGACAGGTCGCACATCTCGGCGACGAGCTGGGTGTTCAGCAAGGACTCGGGCACCTCGGCGAAGAGCCGGGACATCTCATCGCGCGACTTGAGGTAGAACTGGGTCCCCTCGAAGCGCATGCGCTGGGCGTCCTCGATCTTCGCGCCGGTCTGGATGCAGAGCATCGCATCATGTGGGCCGGCGTCGGAGTTGCGCACGTAGTGGACGTCGTTCGTGCAGATGACCTTGAGCTTGAACTCCTCCGCCAGCTTCAGGAGCCCGGGGATGATCTGGCGCTGCTCGGCGATGCCGTGGTCCTGGATCTCCACGAAGTAGTTCTCGCGGCCGAAGATCTCGACGAACCGGGCGCAGGCGGCGCGGGCGTCGTCATAGCGGTCGTGGAGCAGGTGCTGCGGCACGAGCGAGGCCAGGCAGCCGGTGAAGCCGATGAGCCCGCCGGCGTACTGGGCGAGGGTGTCGAGGTCGGTGCGCGGCTTGTAGTAGAAGCCCTTGAGATGGGCGTCGGAGACCAGCTTGAGCAGGTTCTGGTAGCCGGTGAGGTTCCGGGCGAGCAGGCCGAGGTGGAAGATGGACTTCCCCTCGTCGTCCGAGCGGCCGTGCTTCTCCAGCCGGGACGTCTCGACGAGGTAGAGCTCGCAGCCGATGAGGGGCTTGATGCCCTTGGCCTTGGCCGTGTTGTAGAACTCGATCGCGCCGTACAGGTTGCCGTGGTCGGTCAGCGCGAGGGCCGACATGCCCAGCTCCGCCGCCCGGTCCATGAGCCGGTCAATCCGGCAGGCGCCATCAAGGAGGCTGTAGTCCGAGTGGACGTGGAGGTGGACGAAGTTCTGGTCGGCAGACGGCACGGCGGGAGGCCTACCCAAGACACTCGGCGGACAGGCGCAAGGGAAAGCGCGCGGTGGGACGCCGGGCAAAAAAGCCATTGACGCGCGCCGCCGGGCTTGGCCTATTTGTCAGCTTTTCCACACGCAATTACGTCCGTCCACATGTCCATCGAAATCAAAATCCGCAAGAACGAGCCGGTTGATCGTGCGCTCCGCCGCATGAAGAAGAAGCTCGATCGCGAGAACATCATCAAGGGCACCCGCGCCAAGCGTTACTACGAGAAGCCGTGCGAGAAGCGCCGCCGCAAGGAGAAGGTCCAGGCCTTCACCCAGATGCTCCGCCGCCGCTACGCCGAGTAACTCTCCGCGGACCCTTCCCATCCCTTTGCGCCGCGCCCCGTTCCGGGGCGCGGCTTTTTTTTGGTGCAATCGGCCGGTCCCGCTGGCTTCGTCGGAAACCGTGCCGTCCGCGCGACCGACCCTCTCCCTGTCCACCAGCTGGTGCTCCTCCCGCCACACGGACGGCTATGCGATGGCCCGGGAAATGGCCGACCTGGGGTTTGACGCCATCGAGCTCAGCCACGGCATCCGCATCACGCTGGTCCCCGGCCTCCTGAAGGCCATCCAGGATGGGGTCGTCCGGGTCAGCTCCACCCACAATTTCTGCCCGCTGCCGACGGGCGTCCTCCACGCCGCGCCCAACCTCTTCGAGCCGTCCGCGCGCCACCCGCAGGAGCACGACCAGTGGCTGCGCCACACCAAGCGCTCCATCGACTTCGCCGCCCAGGTCGGGGCCCGCGTGCTGGTCTGCCACCTGGGCAGCGTGGGCTTCTTCTGGTTCAACCCGGCCGAGCGGCTCCACGCCTACGCCCACCAGCATCCGGGCGTCAACCTGGCCGCCGACCCCGCCTACCAGGCCGTCCTGGCCAAGGCGTTTGTCCGGCTCCGCAAGAAGATGGGACCCTTCTGGGACCAGACCCGCGCCAGCGTGAACGAGGTGCTCGGCCACGCGGCGGAGCGGGGCATCAAGCTGGGCTTCGAGAACCGCGAGAAATTCGACGAGCTGCCGCTGGACGAAGATTACCCCGGTTTCCTGGAAGGCCTGCCGGCCTCCTCCTCCGCGGGCTACTGGCACGACACCGGCCATGCGGACATCAAGCAGTCGATGGGCGTGCTGGATCACAAGGCGCACCTCGAGAAACTCGCGCCGCGGCTGATCGGGTTTCACCTGCACGACGTGGATGCCGCCGGCCATGACCACCAGGGCATCGGCGCCGGCCACATCGATTTCGCGATGGTCAGCAGCTTCTGGCGTCCCGAGCACCTGCTCGTGCTCGAGCTGAGCCCGCGCATCGCGGTCGAGGACGTCCGCCACTCGAAGCAACGCCTCGAATCGCTGCTGGGCTGAGGATTCACCGCGATGCCCGCGAGGATCGCGAAGTCCTCCTCCGCGCTTCCGCCCCTCCGCGTTTCAGCGATAAAAAGGATCCCCTGTGAGTTAAGCGCGGAAACGCGGAGGAGCGGAGACGCGGAAACAGACTTAGCGTTCCTCGCGCCCTTCGCGGTGCACTATTTCAGCAGCTCTGTGATCCAGCGGCGATGCGGGCCTGAAAGGGTGATCTGATCGAGGGCGGCCAACGGCACCCAGACCAAGCCGACCGGCAGTTTTCCGCGGGGAGGCGTCACCCGGTGGATCGACTCCGTGATCTGGTAGCGCGTGATGCCCCGCTGCTTCTTCGCCAAAAGTTTCCCGCGGCTCGCCGCGGCGGCTGTCAGCCCGGCCTGCTCCGCGGTGGGCAGTTCGTGCATGCTGGCGAAGCGGCGTGCTCCCTTGGCAGTCAGGTGCAGCAGCAGGCCGTGCTTGCCCTGGCACCATACGCGGGTGACGGCGACCTGCTCCATTTTCTTGGCCACGAGCCGCGGATACGACTCGGGATCGCCCTGGGCCGCCGCGGCACAAAACGTCCGCACGGGACAATCCGGGCAGCGCGGGTTCTGGCGTGTGCAGACCGTCGCCCCCAGCTCCATCATGGCTTGGTTGTGGTCGCCGGGATTCACGGCCGGGACCAGCGCCCCGGCCAGCGGCGCAAAGGCCCGCGACGCGCTCGCGGAGTCGCGGTGCGGCGTGGCGTCGGCCGCGAGCCGCGCGAGGATGCGGACAACGTTGCCGTCCACGCACGCCACCGGCTCGCCGAACGCGATGCTGGTGATGGCCGCCGCGGTGTACGGGCCCACGCCCGGCAGCTCGCGCCACGTCTCGGGCGTGCGCGGCGGGACGGGCAGGCGCGCGAGGGCCTGGGCCAGCCGGTGCAGGTTGCGGGCGCGCGAGTAGTAGCCGAGTCCCTCCCAGAGCCGGAGCACGCGCGCCTCGGAGGCGGCGGCGAGGGCGGGGAAGTCAGGAAACTCCGCTAGCCAGCGCGCGAAGTAGGGCAGGACGGTCTTCACCTGCGTCTGCTGCAGCATGAACTCGCTCACGACCGTCTTGTACAAGGAGGGCGTCTCGCGCCACGGCAGCACCCGCGCGTTCGCCCGGTACCACGCCGCCAGCGCGCGCTGAAACGCGGCCGGGTCGGCGATGAGCTGGGCGCCGGGGGAACTGGGCATCCACCGAGCAGAGTTAAGAAAAAGCCCGGAGGCAACCGAAGCCCGTATTCACCGCTTTCTCCTCCTGCGTCGCCTGCTCCCCGGTCCGGAGGCTGCGTTTCCGCTCCTCCGTCCCTCCGCGTTTCCGCGATCATCTCAGCGGGAAACGGGAAAACGGTTTTCAAAAAAATCCCGCCCGGGGAGCGTTTTCTCCTTTGCCCTTTCCGCGCAATTTTGCGGCCATCCCGGGGTATGCCCAAGAAGCCGGCCTCCGATGAAGAGGCTCCCAAGAAGCTCGCGTCCTACACCGCGAAGCTCGACGACGCCCAGATGGAGAAACTCCGCGCGATCTGCGAGGCGCGCAGCTTCCTGCCGTTCGAGGTCGCCTACACCCGCTTCGCGTTCAAGGCCGACCACCTGAAGATCAACATCGCCGCGTACACCAGCGGGAAGGTCGTCATCGCCGGCAAGGGCACGGAGGACTTCGTCACGAACACGCTCGAGCCCGAGGTCACCGGCGCGGCCAAGCTCGGCTACGATGAGGTGCTGCACCCCGACTGGTTCGAGTCGCACGCGGGACTCGACGAGAGCGGCAAGGGCGACTTCTTCGGGCCGGTGATCGCGGCGACGGTGATCGCGGACAAGTCCGCGATCGAGGCCTGGCGCGCGGCGGGGGTCCAGGATTCCAAGAAGATCTCCGAGAGCCAGATCATCAAACTCGACAAGCTCATCCGTGAAACCAAGGGCGCGATCGCCCGCACCTGCTTCTGCGGCATGCCGAAGTACAACGAGCTGATGAGCCGCCCGCGCGCCAACCTGAACAGCCTTCTCGCCTGGCAGCACGCCACCGCGCTCGAGCAGGCGCTGCTGGCCAAGCGCGTGCCGTGGGGCCTCCTCGACCAGTTCACCGAGCAGCCGCTGGTCCAGCGTGAGCTGGCGAAGAAGAAGGTCGAGGGCTTCGAGCTGCGCATGCGCACCAAGGCGGAGGAGGACCCGGTCGTCGCCGCCGCGTCGGTGGTGGCGCGGGCCGAGTTCGTGCGCCAGATGCACGCGCTGTCGAAGCGCTTCGGCGCCAAATTGCAGAAGGGCGCGGGCCCGCTGGTGAAGGAGCAGGCCAACGAGATCATTGCGAAGTTCGGCGCGTGCGCGCTGGGCGACTTCGCCAAGCTCCACTTCCGGACCGCCTACGAGGTGGTCAGCGCCGCCGGCAAGCTCGACGAGCTCCCCCTCAAGCCGCCCCCGCCGAAGATGGAGTGGTGAGCCGACCCGACCCATGGCCCGACGCCGCCAGCTCCGAGGGTTTGACCTGAAGCAGATCGAGGGCTTCGCCGGGCTCATCGGGGTCGACGAGGCCGGGCGCGGCGCCCTCGCGGGGCCCGTCGTCGCCGGCGCCGTCCTGGTGACCAAGGAATTCCTCGAGGGCCGCTGGGCCACGACCAAGGCCGGGCGGGTCAACGACTCGAAGCAGCTCACGCCCACCGAGCGCGAGGAGCTGTGGGTCGAGTTCGAGGCGCTCGCCGCCTCGGGCCAGATCCACGCGCACTACGGCGTCGCCGACGTCGCGGAGATCGAGCACCTCAACATCCTCGGCGCCACCAAGCTCGCCATGCGCCGCGCCCTCGCCGGCATCTACCCGCCGGAGGCGTTCCAGCAGAAGACCGAGCCGGACCTCTTCGCCTCGGCCGACGAGATCGCGGCTTTCCAGCCGACGGTCTCCGCCCGGATCCTGATCGACGGACTCGCCCTGCGAAACTTCCCGTACCCCCACGCCGGCATCGTCAGCGGCGACGCCCGCTCGCTCGCCATCGCCATGGCGAGCATCATCGCCAAGGTCACGCGCGACCGCCTGATGAACGAGCTCGACACCCGCTTCCCGGGCTACGGCTTCGCCCAGCACAAGGGCTACGGCACCGAGGAACACCGCGCCGCCGTGCTGCAGCTCGGCCGCTGTGTCCAGCACCGCGACCTCTTTCTGCGGAAGCTGTTCGCGTCGCGGGTGGACCCCGCCCAGCTGGGCTTCTTCTGACCCGCCCCGGCCGCGGCTTTTTCCTTGTTCGGCCCCGCGCCGGCGGCATCGTTCGCAGCGTCCCCGCGGCCGTCGCCGCGGGCTGTCGGACCGGCGTCTCCCTTCACCCCATGCGCACCCAGACCGCTTCCGTCCTGCTCGGGCTCCTGCCCCTGGTTTCCTCCTTCGCCCTGGCCGCCCCGCAGCCGAACGACGACTGGGCCGCCCCCGGACCCGTGCATCCCGCCCTCAAGGTGGGCGTCATCCTGCCGCCGCTCGTCCGCACGCCGCAGTTCCCGCTCAAGGACCGCCGCACGCTCTTCACCGACGCCGAGATCCAGCAGGCGCGGGCCAACGTCGCCCGCTCTCCCGCCGCCAAGAAGGTCGCCGCCGACATCCTCAAGGAGGCCGACTACTGGGTGACTTGGGACGACACCGCGCTCCACGACCTGATCTCCACCGCCGAGGTGCCGCGCTCGTTCGAGGTGTGTCCCGAGGGCTGCCCGATCCACGGCCGCAAGATCTTCGAGGTCACGGGCAAGTTCTACCCGTGGATCGTGGACCCGAAGCTGCCCTACAAGGTGAAGTGCCCGATCGGCGGCGAGATCTACCCGAGCAACGACTACGGCAAGTTCTACCGCAGCGGGTTCAAGGACCGCAGCGACTTCACCGGACCCTACGTGGACGACGGCCGCGGCTGGCTCGCGCCCAACGGCCAGCGCTACTGGTTCGTCGCGCACTGGAACCACTGGGTCTGGACGCAGCACGAGACCTCCCCGCACCCGAACATCATCGGCGGACTCGCCGCACTCGGCCGCGCCTACCTGCTCACCGGCGACCCGCGCTACGCCCACAAGGCCGCCGTGCTCCTGCACCGTACCGCGGAGGTCTACCCGAACATGGACTACGAGAGCCAGTCGCGCTACGGCCAGCTCATGGCCGAGAAGGACGGCTCGCGCTACTCGGGCAAGATCATCAACGCCATCTGGGAGACCTTCAACGTGGTCCAGTTCGCCGAGACCTACGATGCGATCTGGGAGACAATCGACGCCGACGCCGTCCTCCAGCGCGAGACCGGCCAGACGGGTCCGCAGCTGCGCGGGTTCATCGAGGCCAACGTGATCGAGGCCGGGATTGACGCGGTCTATGAGGTCCGCGCCCGCGGCAACTACGGCATGCACCAGAAGGCGCTGCTCATGGCCGCGATTGTCCGCCAGCACGGCGACAACGCCCGCTACCTCGCCACCGTCCTCGACCATCCCGAGGGCGCCTCCTACCTCGGCCTGCGGCCCGCGCTCTACACGCTGGTGTGGCGCGACGGCGAGCCGTACGAGTCGCCGGGCTACAACTCGCTCTGGGTCCAGAATCTCACCGCGGTCGTCGCCCTCCTGCCCAAGCTGGGCGTGGACGTCTCCACGCTGCCGCGCCTGCGCCGACTCTACGACGCGCCGCTCGCCGCGATCGCCATCGGGCGCCACACGCCTGCGATCGGCGACACGACGAGCGTCTACGGCGGGGTGGTGGGCGAGACGGCCTGGGTCTACCAGCAGGCGTTCCGCACCTACGGCGACCCGCGCTACGCCACCTTCCTCGCGGGCTTCGGCGCCGCGGGCGAAAACGGCTTCCGCGACTTCACCTCGCTGCTCCACCCGGCGGTGGAGGCGGCCCAGGCCCCCGCCGCGGGCCGGCGGCTGCCACCGCAGGCCTCGCGGCTGCTGTCGGGCTTCGGCCTGGCGCTGCTCAACGACCGCGCCGACGACACCGGCGTCTCGCTCTACTTCGGCCAGCACGTCAACCACTCGCACTTCGACCGGCTCCAGCTCGACCTCTTCGCGCAGGGCCAGCCGCTGACGCCCGACCTGGGCTACCCCGACGCGATGAACGTCTTCGTGCCGGGCGTGTGGACCTGGTCGGTCAACACCATCGCGCACAACACCGTGACCGTCGACGCCGGCGCGCAGCCGGGAAACGTCCCGGGCGTGGTCGAGCTGATGGCCGACGGCGGCTGGGCGCAGGGGATCGAGGTCAGCGCCGTGGGGACCTACCCGCAGTGCTCCGACTACCGCCGGGCCGTGGTGCTGGTGGATGGTCCCGCCGGCCATTACGCCGTGGATTTCTTCCGGGTCGCGGGCGGACACCAGCACGACTACGCGCTGCACGGCCCGCCGGGGAAGGCGACGCTGGCCGACGCCGCGTGGTCCGCCCCCGCGCCGGGCACGCTCGCCGGCGAGAAGGTGCCGCTCGGCACGCTCTACGACGACCCGAAGCTGGCCGCGAACGGCGAGAAGGACGGCTATTTCGACTACCGCGGCTCGGGCTTCCAGCACATCTTCGGCGTGCAGCACCGGCTGGCCGGCGACGCGGTCGTGGACTACGTGCACGAGAAGGACCCGGCCGCGCAGCTGCGCCTCCGCGTCCTCGCCGCGCCGGGCCTGACGCTCCTGGCGGCCGACGCCCGCGTCTCGCCGGTGAACCACCCGCAGCTCCTGAAATACCTCATCGCGCGCCACACGGCCGAGGGCGGCGCGCCGCTCGCGAGCGAGTTCGTGAGCGTGCTCGAGCCGCACGCCCCCGGCGCCGCGCTGCTGGCGTCCGTCACCCGCCTCGCCGTCACCGGCGGCGGCACGGCCCTGGCCCTACGCCACGCCAGCGGCGAGACCGACATCGTGATCCACGACCCGGCCGGCGCGGCCAAGTCCATCGCCGTCGGCAACGGCAAGGTCCGCACCGACGCCCGCCTCGCCGTGCTCCGCCTCGGCGCCGACGGGCTCCTGACCAAGGTCTTCCTCGCCGGCGGCACGGAGCTCAGCTTCGGGTCGCAGTCGTTCCTCTCCACCTCCGCCCCGACGGGCCCGGTGACCGCGATTGACCCCGCGCATGCCACCGTGCGCGTCCGCGCGCCGGGCGACCCTGCCGGGCTGGTCGGCCGCGTCGTGAACTTCGGCAACGCCATCGCCCGCACCGCCCACGAGATCCGCTCGGCGCACCGCGAGGGCGACGAGCTCGTGCTCGAGCTTCGCGACGACCTGCTGGAGGGCGTGATGCGCGTGGCGACAGTGAACGGCCACGTCCTGACCACGCACACCCGGATGCCCTTCGCCGCCAGCTTCGTCGGTGCAACCGCGCTCGACGAAACCTACCATCCACTCGGCCGAGTACGGACTGCAGACCAGGACCGCTTGGAGCTGGCCGACTCAACCCCCGCCGCCGGCCTCTCCGGCCATGACGTCTGGGTCGCCAGCGTGGGACCGGGAGACGTGATGACGGC
Source organism: uncultured Opitutia bacterium (assembly GCA_903825285.1). Lineage (GTDB taxonomy): Bacteria > Verrucomicrobiota > Verrucomicrobiia > Opitutales > Opitutaceae > Opi-474. Next base: position 52,877 of record CAIJZY010000053.1, read on the forward strand.
GCCCGCGGTCCTGAGCTTTAGTTTGCCCAAGTAAGAGCACCAAACCGGAAGCACGAAATCCGAGTTGAATTCCAGAGGCGGACAAACCCGGAAAATCACCAAGCCGGCCCGGATTTAAGCTTGGCCGCTGGTGCTTAACTCGAATTTCGAAATTTTGACCTTGGTGCTTCCTCTAGGGTGGTTGACCCCAACGGGAGATCATCTCCATCCTAGCGGGGTGTCCGGCAAGAAACACTCCTCGCTCGACCGCGTCCTGGGCCGCCTCGACACGCTCGACTCCGTCAACCTCGCCAACCTCGTGCAGCGGCTCGCGCGCGAGCGGGGGTTGTTTGAGGACATCTTCAACACCCTGCAGGAGGGCGTGCTGGTCATCACGGACGACGGCGGCATCGAGTACGCCAACGCCGCGGCGCAGCGTATGGTGGGCCTGGGCGGGGAGACGCTGACGGGCGAGACCCTCTGGCGGATCGTGCCGGGCCTGCGCGCCTCGCTGGAGGCGGCGCTGGACACTGACGGCGCGCTGTCGCCGGTGATCGCGCGCGAGTTTGAGCTGACCTATCCCGAGCCGCGCACGGTGCGGCTGTACATGGTGCCGTTCCGCGGCGAGCGGCCGGGTGGGGCGCCGCGCCGGTTTGCCGCGATCCTGTCGGACATCACGAAGGAGAAGCAAAGCACTGAGGCCCGCATCGAGAGCGAGCGCACTTCGTCCATCCTGCTCCTCGCCGCCGGCGTGGCGCATGAGCTGGGCAACCCGCTGAACTCGCTCACCATCCACCTCCAGCTGATCGAGCGCCAGCTGCGCAAGCTGAAGACGGCGCCGGCCAAGGAGGGCGCCGCGCTCACCGACTCGATCCACGTCTGCCAGGAGGAGGTGCGGCGGCTCGACGGCATCATCAGTAATTTCCTCGAGGCCATCCGGCCGCGTCCGCCGGACCTCGCCGAGACCAATGTCGCCGACGTGCTGGCGGAGGTGCTGCGGTTCCAGCAGAGCGAGTTCGCCGACCGCGGCATCGAGGTCGAGGCCGAGACCCCCGCCGACCTGCCGCCGGTGATGGCCGACCGCAACCAGCTCAAGCAGGTGTTCTTCAACATCACGAAGAACGCGGTCGAGGCGATGCAGCCCGGCGGGAAACTGAAGATCCGCTCGCGGGCGGACGACGACAGCGTGTTTTTCCTCTTTGGTGACAGCGGCGTGGGCTTCAAGCCCGAGGATTTGGCGCGGTTGTTCGAGCCATACCACACGACGAAGCCGGGCGGCACGGGCTTGGGCTTGATGATCGTCCAGCGCATCATGCGCGAGCACGGCGGCCAGATCGGCGTGGAAAGCCGCGAGGGCCTGGGCACGGTCGTCACACTCCAATTCCCCCGCAAAGACCGCCGCGTGCGCATGCTCGGAGCCGGGAAGTAGTTTGGGCCACCACGAAAAACTCGAAACACACGAAATAATTCCGATCCGGGTGCCCACGGAATACACGGAATACGCGGAAACGATCCGCATGTGGGTTTCCAGATCGGAGCCCGAACGCATCCTAGCAGTGCGAGAAGAGTTTTCGGATCGAATCCAAACGGTCGAGCGGACCGAGCCCATTCGACAGGCTCAGGGCGCTGGTCCGAGAGAATTCGTCCGGTCCTTCCGTGTAATCCGTGTATTCCGTGGGCCCCAAAGGATCGAAGTCTTCCTTTCGTGTGTTTCGTGCTTTTCGTGGTGGCTCCATCCGGGGTTTCACCTTGCGCGTTGGGCCATGCGCTCGAGGAGGGCGATGCGCGCCTCGACGGGGACCTCGTGGCGGACGGGGCGCAGGACGCAGCGGAGCTGGTCGCCCTCGCGCACGAGCAGGCCCCAGCCGGCCGGGACTTCGTGGGGATGGGCCGTGGCCTCGGTTTCCGTGACGAGGTAGAGGAACGTGGCGGCCTGCCAGCGAGCCAGCTTGGCGAACTTGGTGCCGACGTAGAGCGCCGTCTGGGCGGCGCGCAGCTCACGCGTGATGGCGGCGTGGGTCGCATGGCGTTCCCCGCGCAGGTCGATGCAGTCGTACTCGGGAAACAGCTCCTGGCCCGCGCGCAGGTCCGGCCGGTGGCTGCCAATGAGGTCATTGAGCCGGGCGAGGCGCTCGGCCAGGGCCTTCACCTTGGACGTGAGCGTGCGCTCGTCGCCGGCATCCCGCAGGAAATCCGCCCGCTGGGCCTTGCACTCGAACACGGCCGTCACCGCCTCCGGCGCAAGCTGACGCGGCGTGGCGGCGACGACATCGGCCCGGTAGCCCGACCGCGGCAACCGCACCTCCGTGGCGCACAACGTCAGCCGCTGTGCCCGCGCCCAGTCCACCGCCAGCCGCTTGAGCTCGCGATGCGCCGCACTTTCGCCCGCTGGAGTGGGGTTGGGGTCTCTGGAAGCCACGCCATGAACCTGCTAACGATTCACCCGGTGCCAAGCAGACAGGTGGCGGCAGCCTGACACTTTTTGCTCAGCCAAATGGTGTCCCGGGCTGCGGTTGCCCCGAATGTCATGCGATGCGTCTAGGTCGAGCTAGTTGAATTCTGATCAACTACCGGTTGAAAGTTCACCAACAGCACCGCCAACCCCACACGGTTTCCCTTGCCGCGACCGGTTGGGTGCGCTTCCTCGGTCTGACCCCCGATGAAGACCTGCCTGCCCCTGAACGCCTCGTGGAAGCTCATGCATGCCGAGCCCAACCTGGGCCCGACGCTCGCGTGCTCGGCCCTGCCGCTCGAGGAGCGCTGGGTCTCCGCCCAGGTCCCGGGTGACGTCCACCTCGACTACCTGCGCGCCGGGCTGATCGCCGACCCGTTCTTCGGGATCAACCACGACAAGCTGCGGTGGATGGAGGAAATGGACTGGTGGTACCGCACCGAGATCACCCCGCCCACGCCGGGCGAGGGCCAGCGGCTCCACCTGCTGTTCGAGGGACTCGATGTCTTCGCCACGATCTTCCTCAACGGCAAGGAGGTCGGCCGCCACGCCAACATGTTCACGCCGCTGCGGCTGGACGTGACCGACCACGTGCAGCCGGGCACCAACCGCCTGGAGGTCTGCCTGGGTGCGCCGCTCTTCCCGCCGGACCGCCCCGCGCGCCAGTCCGACGTCCGCGGCTACGGCCAGATCACACGCCTCCAGGTGCGCAAATCCCAGTCGTGCTACGGCTGGAACATCTCGCCGCGCATGGTCACGACAGGCATCTGGAAGCCGGTGTCGTTCATCCTCGCCGAGGCGGTCGAGCTGGCGGACGTGTTCGTGAGCACGGTCGCGCTGAAGGACGGCACGGCCGAGCTCGAGGCCCTGGTCGAGCTGCGCCCCAACCACGGCCGGCCCGGCGCCGTCGAGGTGGACCTCACCGTCGCGGGCCAGTCCCGGAAAATCTGCATCGCCTGCGACCCGAGCGGCGGGCGTCACGTCGAGCGCTTCACCGTCCCGCAGGCCAAGCTCTGGTGGCCGCACAACCACGGCGCGCAGCCGCTGTACGACTGGAGCGCGACGCTCCGCCGCGGCGGGCGCGAGTTGGACCAGCGCAGCGGCCGCTTCGGCATCCGCACGGTGCAGCTCATCCAGGAGCCCGACGACGACGGCGGCATCTCGTTCGTGATCGCGATCAACGGCCGCAAGATTTTCCTCAAGGGCATGAACTGGACGCCGGCCGACGCGATCTTCGCGCGGGTGGACGACGCCCGGTACGACCAGCTCCTCGCCGCGGCGAAGGACGCCAACATCAATGCCATGCGGGTCTGGGGCGGCGGCGTGTACGAGCTGGATTCATTCTACGCGAAGTGCGACCAGCTCGGCATCCTCATCACGCACGACTTCATGTTCGCGTGCGGCTGCTACCCGCAGGACCTGGCGTTCCTCGACGAGGCGCGCCGCGAGGCGGAGTTCCAGGTGCGGCGCCTGCGCCACTACGCGTGCGTCGTGGCCTGGTTCGGCGACAACGAGAACGACGTGCTCGCCGACAACAGCTTCAATTACCCGACCTACCGGCACAACCGCCTGAGCAAGGAGGTGCTGAAGTCCGTGGTGCACACCCACGCGCCGCTGACGCCCTACGTGCCGACCTCGCCGTACTCGCCGCTGACGTACGACCAGAACGCGCCGACGGAGGGCGACTGCCACATCTGGGGCCACGGCATGTCGTACAAGGCGGACTTCTACGTGAAGCAGCAGCCCCGCATGGTGACGGAAATCGGCCACCTCAGCTTCCCCTCGGAAGAGGTGATCCGCACCTTCGTGAGCCCGGGCAACCTCTGGCCCGTGTACAACGAGGAGTACCTCACCCACGGCGCGGACTGCATCCGGCTCGACCGCGTCGCGCGGTACCGGCTGAACTTCGACAGCATCCGCGAGCGCGGCTGGCCCGAGCCGAAGACGCTGCCCGACCTGATCGAGAAAACGCAGCAGCTCCAGGGCGAGGCGTCGAAGTTCTGGATCGAGTTCTACGGCAACCAGCCCAACTGCTGGGGCATCTTCCTCTGGAACCTCGCCGACAGCTGGCCGCAGATGTCCGATGCCTACATCGCGTATCCCTTCGACCCGAAGAAGAGCCTGTTGGCGGTGAAGGAAGGGTACGCCGCGTTGCGGAGGTAGGGGGCGCAGCGCACGTATGGGCCGCTGCGCGGCAAAGATCAGGTGACAAGGGCCAAGGGAGTGTGCGCCTACGGCGCGGGGCCTGCGGTTGCTCGACTCCTGCCACTTGCTACCTGGCACTTGCTACTTGCCGCGCGCGGCCCGCGCGGCTTCTCACTTGATACTTGCCCGCCGCCGCCGGCGGGCAATAGCTAGGTGCATGGTGCCGAGCGTTTTGATCGTCGACGACGAGAAGCATACCCGGGAGGGGCTGCAGCAGGCGCTGGTGGACAACTACGATGTCTCCCTGGCGGCGAATGCGGACGAGGCGTTCAACCTGATGGAGGCGCAGCCGTTCGACGTGATCGTGACCGACCTGCGCATGCCGGGAAAGTCGGGGCTCAAGGTCATCGACAAGGCCCTGGCGCTGCCGAATCACCCGGCCGTGCTCATGATGACCGCGTACGGCAGCATCGACAACGCCGTCGAGGCCATGAAGCGCGGGGCGGTCGATTTCCTCACCAAGCCGGTCAACATCGAGCGGCTCGAGGTGCTCATCCAGCGCGCGCTGAAGACCCGCACGCTGGAGGTCGAGGTCAAGCAGCTCCACGAGCGGCTCGACGAGAAGTTCAGCTTCGAGGGCATCGTCGGCTCCTCCGGCCGGCTGGCGGAGGTCATCGCCCGCGTGAAGCTCGTGGCCCCGTCGCGCGCCACGATCCTGATCGAGGGCGAGTCGGGCACGGGCAAGGAGCTCATCGCCCAGGCCATCCACCAGGCCAGCCCGCGGGCGCGCGCGCCGTTCATCGCGGTGCACTGCGCCTCGCTCTCGGAGAACCTGCTGGAGAGCGAGCTGTTCGGCCATGAGCGCGGGGCGTTCACCGGCGCCACGGAGCGCCGGATCGGGCGGTTTGAGTCGGCCGACGGCGGCACGCTGTTCCTCGACGAGATCGGCGAGATCTCCGCGTCCACCCAGGTGAAGCTCCTGCGCTTCCTCGAGACCCGCGCCATCGAGCGCGTCGGCGGCTCGAAGCCGCTGCAGCTCGACGTGCGCCTGGTGGCGGCGACGAACCGGAACCTCGAGCAGCTGGTGAAGGAGGGGAAGTTCCGCGAGGACCTGTTCTTCCGGCTGAACGTCGTGCGCATCCTGCTGCCGCCGCTGCGCGAGCGGGCGGAGGATGTGCCGCTACTGCTCAACCACTATCTCAAGGTCTTCAGCGACGAGAACCAGCTGCCGCTGCTCACGCTCGAGCCGGGCGCGCTGCAGACCCTGCAGGCCTACCCGTGGCCGGGAAACATCCGCGAGCTGCGGAATTTCTGCGAGAACGCGGTCGTGCTCCACCACGGCGGAGCGCTGACCGAGTACGACCTCGACCCGAAGTACCGCGCGGCGCCGCCCGTGGGGGCCCCGGGCGCATCCGGCGGCGGCATGGCGGCGAATCCGCTGTCCGTCGAGGAGAACGGGAAGCGCCTGCTGCGCGAGGCCCTGATCAAGGCGCGCGGCAACCGCACCCAGGCCGCCGAGCTCATGGGCATCAGCCGCCGCACCCTTCACCGCAAGCTCGCCGCCTGGCCGGAGCTGGACGTGACCGACAAATGAGCGCGGCCGCCGCTTTCCGCCCATGAACCGACCGCGGACTGCGCAGGAGTTCATCCACTGGCTCGAGGTCGGCGCGGGCGCGCGCTGGATTTTGCGGGGCGCCGTGCTCGCCATGGTGATCGTGCTTTCCCTGCGCGTCGCGTGGGTGCAGTTCCACGGCCCGGCCAGCGAGGTCGTGTTGCTGCAGGCCGACACCGGCCGTCAGTTGGCGGCGGGGCAGGGGTTCACGACGCTCGTCACGTACCCGCAGACGGTCGCCTTCCTGCGCCAGCGCGGCGTGCGCTACGACCCGCTCCAGCCCTGTCCGGAGCTGCACCAGGCGCCGCTGTACTCGATCGTGATCGCCGGGGCGCTGCGCCTGCTGCCCGCCGGGCCGCGCGCCGCGCTCTTCGCCCACGCGCCGGTGCCGCCCGACGGCTTTGCGGCCGACTATTTCCTGCTGGCGCTCAACGTCCTCCTGCTCTGGCTCGCCGCGGCGATGACCTACCTCCTCGCGCGGCGGCTGTTTGACGCCCGCACGGCGGTCGTCGCGTCGCTGGCCCTGCTCGTGTCGGTCGCGGCCTGGCAGCAGACCGTCGCCCTGACCGGCACGCCGCTGCTCATGGTGCTCGTGCTCGGGCTGTTCCTGCTGCTGGCCCGCATCGAGGGCGACGATCCCGCCGCTGCGGCCGTCGTTTCGCCCGGCTGGCTGGCGGCGCTCGGCGCCGTGGGCGGACTGCTGTTTCTCACGGAGTACTCGGCCGGCGCGCTGACACTCGTCGTGCTGGGCTACGTCGCCTGGCGCTTCGCGGGCCGGGCCCGCTGGGTGGCGCTCGCGTGGGTGGCGGCGGGTTTCATCGTGGTGAGCGGGCCATGGATCGCGCGCAACCTCAGCCTCACCGGCTATCCCGTCGCGTTGGCGGTGCAGAACGTGGCGCTGAAGGCGGGCGACCTCACGGCCGAGCCGGCGACCCAGCGCACGCTGCTGTCGGGGGCGATGCCGGCGGTGGACCTCAACAAGCTCGGCAACAAGGTGCTCACGACCCTGCAGGAGAACCTCCGCTCGCGGCTGTGGTCGGGCGGGGGACTGTGGCTCACGGCGTTTTTCGTGGCGGGCTGGCTGTATGTGTTTCGCTCGCCGCGGGCGAACCGCCTGCGGTGGACCTTCACGGTGGCGCTCGGCGTGATGCTGGCGGCGCAGGCGACGTTCAACTCCGGCGAGAGCGAGCGGCTGGCGCCGTACTGGCTGGCGCCGCTGGTGATGGTGTTCGGCGCGGGCTTTTTCTTCGTGCTCCTCGGCAGCAACGCCACGCTCGGCGCGTGGCCGCGGCTGGCGGCGACCGGGCTGCTGCTCGCGCAGGCGCTGCCGCTGGCGCACGACGCGCTCGAGCCGCGCCGGCTGCACTTCAACTATCCGCCGTACTTCCCCGGGCTGTTCATGGGGATGCGGCAGGAGCTGCTGCGCCGCGACACCAGCGGCCACTACGGCCTGATGGCCGACGTGCCCGCTGGCGTGGCCTGGTACGGCCGGCAGCGCGTCTGGGCGCAGCCGATGCGGATGCGGGACTTTTATGCGATCACCCTCGAGCAGCCGATCGCGGAGCTGCTGCTGACCCCCCGCACGCTGGACCGGCCGTTCTTCACGGAGCTGGCCTCGCGTCCGGCCCCGCCCGGCGCGCTGCAGCCGCCCAACCGTTTTGGCGACTGGGGCTTGATTTACGGCGGGCTTTTCACCGGGCAGCTGCCGCCGGAGTTTCCGCTCATGGTGCCCCAGCGACTGGCGGAAAACCTTTACGTTCTGCTGAATCCGGCCCTGCCGCCGGCGCGGTGAGGCTTGGGTCGGGGGTGGTCTCAAATTTTTCCCCCGGCAGTCGTGCGGAGCCGGTTTCCAGTCTGGCCAGCGCTTCGGAGGATCGCGGAAACGCGAAAATGCGGAAGCGCGGAGGCCTTCGCGTCTCCGTTCCTCCGCGTTTCCGCGATCCATCTCAGGTGGCGGAGTGTCAGGGTCACATCGCAGGCCGAGGGTACAACTAACAGCGATCCTGCGCCTTCGCTCAGGATGACGGAGGAGGGGGGGCCTGAAAATGCTCCCGGGCATCCGCTTTAGCCTTTGCTAATGACCGATGAAAATTAATTGCTTCATGCTGGGGGTTATACCTAAGACCGATGAAAATTAATTGCTTCATGCTGGGGGTTATACCTAACGTGCACCGATTGAGGCGGTCCCGCTTTCCATTATGAACTACCCTCGTGCTTTGGTCGTCGCCGGACTTCTTTCGGCCCTCCCGGCTTGGGCGGTCTATGCCCCCATCCCGGATCAGGAACAGGGCAAGGAGTGGACGGTCACCCTCCGTGGTGACGTCACGAACGACACCAACATCTTCGGCTCCCAGTCCGGCGCCATCAGCAGCATGGTTTACGAGGCCGCGCCCAAGGTGGCGTTCAACGCCTCGGTCACCCAGCAGACCTTCCTGTCCGCGTCCTACGAGCTCACGGTGGACTACTTCTCCGACCGGCCCGGCACCAAGACCCTCGACAGCCACGATTTCAACGGCCGCCTCGCGCATGCGTTCTCCTCGGAGACCACGCTGGACCTCAGCGACGACTACAGCATCGCCAAGAACCCCGAGTCGCTCCTGGCCGGCGTCGCGATCAACACCGACCAGTCCTACAAGCGCAACGAGCTCAACGGCAAGCTCTCGACCAGCTTGGCTCCCCGCTTCGGCACCACGTTGAAGGTGCGCAGCGTCAATTACCGCTACGACAACGACACCCTGGCCACCAGCCTCGACCGCACGGAGAACCTGTACGGCCTGGCCCTGAGCTACGACGTCGTGCCCGAGCTGAAGGGCGTGGGCGAGTATCGTCATGAGACCGTCTCCTACCGCACCGCCGGCGCGAACAAGGATAAGCAGACCGACTTCCTGATCGGCGGCGTGGACTACGCGCTGGCCAAGCAGTTCACGGCCACGGCCCGCCTCGGCTACCAGTGGCGTCACCGCGATGAGGAGCGTAGCTCGTCCGCCCCGTACGCCGAGTTCTCCGGCAAGTACGACTACGCGCAGAACTCCTTCCTGAGCGCCGGCTACGTCTACACCTTTGAGGAGACCTCAAACGTCGCGCTCTACACCGACACCAAGGTGAACCGCTTCTTCGTGAACGTGCAGCACGCCCTCTCGCCGCTGGTCGTGGCCTCCGGCTCGTTCACGTACGAGCCCTCCGTCCTCCAGGGCCGCCGCGGCCTGCCGAACGCCAACGAGACCACCACGCGGCTCGGCCTGGCGCTCAGCTACCTGGCCTCGAAGAACTGGATGATCTCCGCCCATTTCGACCACGACAACGTGAACTCCGACGACCTGTCCCGCGGCCAGCGCCGCGACCGCACGGGCGCGGGGGCGAGCTACTCGTTCTGAGCGCGCCTCGCGCGCACAGAACGCAAGGGTCAGGGAACAAGGGACAAGGGTCAGGATTTCTCAGCCGCGCGCCGCGCGCTGGCGGTGGGACGATCCTGCTTTGGTCTGCAGCTGGCTTCCCTCCTGTTACTAGTCCCTGCGAAACGAACGCCCCGCCCATGGCAAGCAAGCGCTTGCCCCGGGCGGGGCGTTCGTTTCGCATGGGTGAATGGCCCCCACCTCCGGCAGCAAGGACAATGCGACGCTGGCTGACTTCTTTCGGCTCCTCCGGCTGAGGCAGGCGCTCATTCTGCTGGTGCTCGGGCTGGTGATCATCACCACGGTGATCGTGACGGCCTTCCTGCCCAAGTGGTACCTGGCCACGACAAAGGTCCGCGTCGAGAAGCCCGAGGGCGAGGTGAGGCTCTTCCAGGCCCAGAGCAGCGGCAGCTACGACCCGTACTTCCTGCAGGATCAGTTCAAGATCATGCAGTCGGAGAAGATCCTCTACCCGGTGATCACCAACCTGGGCCTCAACGCCCGGCTGGCCCCGCTCCTCGGCAGCAGCAGCGCGCTGCCCTCCGCCATCACCTTCCACTACCTCCTCGACAAGATGCTGCGCGTGGAATCGCCGCGCAATTCCTCGCTCATCGAGATCAGCGTCTATGCCCAGGACCCCGAGCTGGGCGCCTCCATTGCGAACGAGATCGCCCGTGTCTACTCCGACGACCGCATCTACCTCGCCACCTCCGAGCAGCGCGAGGGCCTGGCCAAGCTCCGCGACGAACTCATCGCCCAGGAGCGCGTCGTCTCCGCGCAGCGTGACGTCGTGGAGAAGCTCCGCAAGGACCTGAACATCTCCGGCGTGGATCTCAACGCCCGCTATTCCGACATGGAGATCGAGACGCTGCGGCAGATGCAGAACTCGCTCATCGCCCTCAGCGTGGACGCCATTGGCCGCAAGACCCGCTGGGAGCGGTTCCGCAGCATCCCGTTCGAGCAGCGCCTCAACCTGGTCAACTCCGAGCTGATCCAGGACGCCAACATCCAGAACCTGCTCCAGGCCTACCTGCTCGCCGACCAGAACGTCACCCGGCTCCGCGCCCGCCTCGGCGAGGCGCATCCCGACCTGATCTCGGCGGTCGAGAACCGCGCCAAGATCAAGGAGCAGCTCGACGCCCAGCTGCGCGGCTACGAGAACGCGCTCGAGATCGCCTACAAGGAGGCCGACTCCCGCGTCAGCGAGCTCAAGCGCCAGCTCGGCCAGGCCAAGATCGACCAGATCCTCTCCGCCCGCGACCGCATGCGGCCGTTCGAGGAGGCGGCGCAGAAGCTGGAGGACGAGACCCGGCTGCTGACCACGCTGAAGCTCACGCTTCGCCAGCGGGAGATCGATTTCCAGGTGCCGAAGCGCACGATCGAGATCCTCAACACCGCCGAGCCGGCCCGCCGCGCCAGCCGTCCCAGCTGGCCGCTCAACCTCGCCTTCGCCGTCCTCTTCGGCGGCATCCTCGGCATCGGCCTGGCCGTGCTGCTGGAGTACTTCGACACGAGCTTCCGCAACGTGGCGGACGTCGAGACGCGCCTGAAACTCCCGGTGCTCGGCGTGATCCCGTTCCAGTCCGAGCCGATGAGCGACTCCACCGACCCCGCCGAGGGCGAGCCCTACCGCGTCCTCCAGACCAACCTGAACCTCGCGCTCAAGCCCGGGCAGTCGTCCAGCCTCGTGCTCTTCTCCGCCGGTCCCGGCGAGGGCAAGTCCACGACCCTCCACCACCTCGTCCGCCACATGGCCGCCGCGGGCGAGCGCGTGATCCTGATCGACTCCGACGTCCGCCGCCCCACGCAGCACGACCTCGCCGAGCGACCCCGCGAGCCCGGCCTGTCCGAGTACCTGCTCAACCAGCGCGACCTCGCCGCGGTCATCCAGCCCGGCATCGCGCCGAATCTCGACTTTATCCCCGCGGGGCGGGTCTCCGGCTTCACGCTCGGCCTGCTGCACCTCAACCGGCTGAAGGACCTGATCGCGACGCTGCGCGGGCGGTACGACAAGATCGTGTTCGACTCACCGCCGATCATCGGGGTGAGCGACGCGAGCGTGCTGGCGAGCGCGGTGGACGGCGCGATCCTGCTGATCCAGCACCGCCGCAATCCCCAGAGCATGGTGGTGCGCGCGCAGCAGATCGTGGAGGGCCTCAAGACCCCGCTGCTCGGCGTGGTGCTGAACCAGGTGCCGCACAATTCCGGCGAGGATTACGGCTACTACACCAACAACTATTCGTACTATCACGAGGCCGGCACGAAGCGCCGCCGGCGGTCGTCCAAAGGTCCCGCCAAGCCGGCCGCGCCGGACGCGGACCGGCTGGAACTGAGCTGATTGAGGCGCTGGAAAATAGCTGTTGACGGCACTGGGGCGTGGCCTAGTTCTGACACCCTGTTTTTGCGGGCGTAGCTCAGTTGGTAGAGCACTACCTTGCCAAGGTAGACGTCGAGAGTTCGAGTCTCTTCGCCCGCTCCATTTAAGCCGAGACCCCCGGATCCACGATCCGGGGGTCTCGCAGTTTACGGCCCAGCGGACCGAGATCGCGGGTAGGCTCCCGGCATCGGGGCCTGTTCATCAATACCGGGCGGAAGGTGGGATTGAGGAGGGGTTTTTGCCCACGGAATACACGGAATACACGGATCAACCAGTCGGGTGAATCCTTGCGGATGAGCGCCGGCTAATTCCGTGTGTTCCGTGTATTCCGTGGGCAAAAAATGCAGGGGTCTTCAGACTTTGGCTGCGTGTCCGCCAATGGGGACACGCCCATCCGGCGGGAGGGTTTGCCTTCTGCGGGGGTGTGGTTTCGCTAGGGGCGTCCCACATATTCCATGCCTTTACCCCGCCTGCCTTGGTTGGTCTCCGGACGTTCGCTGCTGGCGGCCATTGGTTGCCTCGCCTGGGCATTGCCCGGGGCGCGGGCGCTGACAAACTCCCCCAACGACGCGCCGTTGCTCGAGATTGACGTACGCGCGAGCTCGGAGAAGCCCTTCGGCGGATTCAAGCGCAAGCCGCCCGTGGATCACGGCAAGGTCTATGGCATTTTCGCCATCTCGGAGGCCGCCACGGCGCTCCGGCTGGTCCGCCCGGTCAACGAGCGCGCCATGCTGGTCGAGCTGCACAAGGAGCTCCGCCGGCGCGGCTACAAGCTCATGGCCCCCGACCAGATCCCGGACGTCGCCCTGACCGTCATGTACGGCCGCGGGGCGCTGCGGAACCCCTACCTGGCCGACGCAACCGTCAACGAGATCATGAGCGATCCGCCGATCGTCACCATCCTCGGCGCGTTTCCCACCCAGCTGATCAAGGAGCGCGAGCCGGGCTACGAGGACAAGCTGCAGAAGGCGCAGGGCGAGAAGCTCTTCATCCGCGTCACGGCCTGGAAGATTCCCCTGCAGCCGAAGGAGAAGGCCAAGGAGCTCTGGAAGACCACGATCATCATCGACGATCCCGATCACCGCGACCTCAACGAGTACGTGCAGAAAATGCTGGCGGCGGGCTCGGCCTACTTTGACAAGGAGATCGACCAGGAGCAGGTCGAGGTGAACACGAGCGTCCCCGACGGCCACGTCCAGGTGGGCACGCCCACCGTGGTCAAGCCCGACGCAAAACCGTAGAGAGAAAACCGCTCATTTCGCTAATTCACGCTTATGGTCCGGAGCCCTCTTCCGGATTAGCGGGAATTAGCGAAGATGAGTGGTTTCTCTAAAAGCCGCGCGCATTGACCCGGTGACAAGCAGGAGGGTGATGAGCGAGTTGAGCGGCATCAGGATTGCCGCCAGCAGCGGATTCATGTGTCCGGCGCAGGCCAGGCCCACGGCGAGGACGTTGTAGACGACGGAGAAAATGAGGATCGTGCGCTGGGCCCGGGCACGCACGGCGTTGACCGTGAACAGCGCGCGCAGGCCGGCGATGCCGCGACCGAGATAATAGAAATCGGCCTTCTGGCCGAGGTGGCCGCGGTGGATCACCGGCGTGCCGCGGCAGAGCGCCTGGTCGAAGGCGAGGCTGTCGTTGGCGCCGTCGCCGAGCATGAGGGTGCGGTCCGCCCCGTGCGCCTGCAGCCACTCGGCCTTCTCCTGGGGCGTGCGCTCGCCGATGGCGTGATCACCGGGCAGCCCGAGCTCGGCGGCCAGGTGCTCGACCTTGGCCTGGTGGTCGCCGCTGAGGATGTGCGTGGCGTAGCCGAGCCGGCCCAGCGCGGCCAGCTCCTCGCGCGCGTCGGGTCGCGCCGCATCCGTGAAGTGAAACGTCGCGAGCACGTCGCCGTCGCGGGTGAATACCGTGCCCTCGGCCGAGGTGTCCGCCGGCGCCCGGACGACGTCATCATCGCGCACCGGTGTCGCCCAGCCCGCGCGGCCCAGCCGCCAGACGTGGCCGTTGGACTCGAGTCGCACGCCCTGGCCGATGGTCTCGCCGACCTCGCCGGCCAGCGGTTCGCCCGGGCCCGCGCCGAGCAGGTGCTCAAGCAGGCACTGGCTGATCGGGTGGGGGTTGTCACGGACGAGGGCGAGCAGCGCGCTCTTCGCCGTCGCCGGCAGCGCAGCCAGCGCGGCGGGGTCGCGCAGGACCGGGTTCTCGAGCGTGAGCGTGCCGGTCTTGTCGAAGACCAGCTGGCGCACCCCGGGGAGGCGCGTCCAGAGGTCGCCGCTGCGGACGAACACCCCGCGGCGGCGCAGGGCGACGGTTGCCATCTCGTCGGCCAGCGGGAAGGCCAGGCCGATGGCGCAGGGGCAGGAGACCACGAGGATGGCGGTGACGACCGAGCCGGTGCGCAGCGCGTCGTGGGTGAAAAACCACCAGGAAAGGCCGGCGAGGAACGCGACGGCGAGGATGCCGATGAGGTAGCCGCGGACAATCTGATCGAGCCACTGCGTCCGCGGACCCGCGCGCTCGGCGGGGGCGAGGAGCTGGGCGAGCAGGGAATCGGGCCAGGCCTGGAGGGCGGTCAGGCGCACCTCGCCGCGGCCGAGGTTGACGGCGCCGGCGGGGATGCGCTGTCCGGCGAGGAAGGCGCGCGGCACGGACTCGCCGTTGATCGAGGCGAGGGAGAAGGCGGCCTCGGCGGTCTCGAGGCGCGACTCGACCGGCACCGTGTGGCCCGAGGCGGAGAAATACTCCTGCGCTGTGACCAGCTGCTCCGGCGGGATCGTGCCGCCGGCGGCCAGCCGCACCTGCGGCGGCTTGGGCTGCTGGCCCAGCAGGCGGCGCTGGTTGCGCTCGACCGCCGCGACCTGGGCCCAGCGGCCCACCAGCATCAGCAGGATGAACGTGCAGACGAAGTCGAAGTAGATGTAGTCCACCTGCTCGGTGAACCAGCCGTAGAGCGAGCCGAGGTAGGCGCCGGCGATGCCGAGCGCGATGGGCAGGTCAATGTGGAGCAGGCCGGCGCGGAGCGCCCGGGCGGCGCGGTTGAAGAAATAGGTGCCGCCCACCAGCACGCTCAGCGTGCCGAACAGCAGCGAGAGCGTCCCGAACAGCCGCGCATACGCGAACGTCCGCTCCATGCCGAAGAACACCGGCAGCGTGAACAGCATGGCGTTCATCGCGAAGGCCGTGCAGAGCCCGATCCGGCGCACGAGGCCGCGCGTCTCGGGCACGGCCGGACGCTCGCCGGCGGGGCCGACGAGGTAGCCGAGGGCCTGGAGCTTGCGGGCGAACTCGGCCGCCGAGAACTTCCCGCGCATCCAGCGCAGCCGCATCTGGCCGAGCTGGGCGTTGGCCTCGATGTCGCGCGCGCCCGGCTGCTGCTGAAAGACCCGTTCGATGAGCCAGATGCAGCCGGCGCAGGAGATGCCCTGGACGTCGAGGGTCAGCTCGGGCGGCTTCGTGCCGGCCGCGGCGTCGGCCTGCGCCTGCGCGGTCTCGAGCCAGGCGAGGTCCCGCGGCTGGAAGACCGCGGCGTCGGCCGGCGCGGTGATCTCGTCCTTGATCTCGTAATAGCCCGCCAGTCCCTGCTCATGGACCAGCCGGTAGACGTAGGCGCAGCCGGCGCAGCAGAAGCCCGACTCGGTCTGGGCTCCTTCGCGCAGCGGCGTGCCACAATGCCGGCAGGCGGGCCGGGCGCGAGGCGTCGGGACGGGGGCGAGACCGGGGGCGGCCATGTCAGTGGCAGATGAAGTGCGACGGGTCGGGCCCGGCGAAGCCGAGCGTGGCGCGCAGCCGCCAGCTGATGATGAGCGCGGTGGCGAGGGCGAGGACGAGGCGGGCGCGGGCGAGCGCGGTGGGCGAGAGCCGCGCGCTGAGCCAGCGGACCTGCGACTGGGCCAGCCACAGCAGCGGCACGGTGCCCAGGCCGAACGCCAGCATGAACTCCACGCCCTGCAGGGCGGAGCCGGACAGCAGGGCGAGCGCGAGCAGGAAGTAGAGCGGGCCGCAGGGCAGCAGCGGCGTGGCGAAGCCCAGTGTGGCGGCGGCGGCGACGCGCGAGCGGCCGCGCTGCCAGGTGCCGAGCCGCAGCGCCAGCCGGCCGAGGATCGCGGGCTTCGGGAGGAAGCGGTCCCACCGCAGCGCCATCGCCACGAAAAAGAGCACCAGCACCCACGGGAACCAGCGCAGGGCGGAGCCCGTGACCCAGGCCAGCGGCATCCGGCCCAGTCCGCCGGCAATCGCGCCGAGGGCGGCGTAGCTGCCCAAACGCGTCAGATGATAGACCGTGCTGATCGTCGCCGGGTCGGAGCCGTCGTCGCGCACCGGCATGAGCGCGCAGGCCAGCGGGCCGCACATGCCGGCGCAGTGCAGGCTCGTGATGAGCCCGGCGACAAAGGCCGTGGCCGGGGAATTGACGGCGGCGAGTTCCATGTCAGCGGTGCGGCGCGGTCACCAGCGGCACCTCGGCGACCGGGTGCAGGGAAGCGTACCAGATCCAGGCGGTCCACACGACGAGCTGGGCCGCGAACGCCACGACGAAAATCAGCCAGAGCCGGCTTTTCCGGGGAGGGGGCATGGGTGGAGTAGCGAGTAGTGAGTAGCGCGTAGCGAGCAGTCAGAAAAGACGAATCCCAAGCCCGGCGTGGGCAGAACCTGGGGCGAGGGTGGAGGCACGAATGCTCGCCACCCGCTACTCGCTACCCGCTACGGCTTCCCTTTCCGCTGCTCCTCCTCTTCATCCCGCAGCAGCCTGACGTCCGGCCCGAGGAACTCAACCTGCCGTTTCAGCTGGAAGCTGCCGGCGACGTCCTGGATGCGGACGATGAAGTCGAACGGCCCCTGGTAATCGCTGCGGGCCTGCTGCAGGACCAGCGGCTGCACGACCTCGCCGAGCGCGGGCACCTCGACCGCGGCCGAGAAGCCGGCCTGGCGGAGGTGGGCCGGAGCGCCGTCGAGGGCGAGGCGGAACTGCACGGGATAATTCCGCTTGTTGACCAGCCGCACGAGGAACTGGTTGCGCACGGCGTCGGGCGACACGATGTAGGGCGCGCCGATGATGCGGGTGACGCCGAGATTGGCGGGCTTGAAGGTGGAGAGCGCCCAGGTGGCGACACTGGCGCCGGCGAGCAGGAGCGCGCCGTAGAGGAAAGTGCGGGGCCGCAGCCAGCGGGTGACCCGGCCGGCGAACCGGTTCTGGGAGTCGTAGCGGATCAGGCCGCGCGGGCGGTGCAGGCGCGTCATGACGTCGTCGCAGGCGTCGATGCAGGCCGTGCAGCCGACGCACTCCATCTGGAGGCCCTGGCGGATGTCGATGCCCGTGGGGCAGACGTGCACGCAGCGGTTGCAGCCGATGCAATCCCCGGCCCCGGCCGTGCCGACCTTGCCGCGCGGCTCGCCGCGGCGCGCATCGTAGCCGATCACGAGGGAGTTGTCGTCAATCAGCGCCGACTGCAGCCGGCCGTATGGGCAGATGACGATGCAGAGTTGCTCGCGGAACCAGGCGAAGTTGAAGTAGAGGACGCCGGTGAACACCGCCATGAAGGCGAAGGCGCTCCAGTGCTCGACCGGCGCGGCCTTCATCATGGCCCAGACCTCCGGCAGCGAGACGAAGTAGGCGAGGAACAGGTGCGCGATCACCGCGGACACGGCGAAGTACAACCCGTGCTTCAGGACGCGCCGCAGGACCTTGAGGCCCGAGAGCGGGGCCTCGGCCAGCGCCCGGCGCTGGATGGCGTCGCCGTCGATCAGCCGCTCGATCCGCCGGTAGACCTGGTCGAGGAAGACCGTGTGCGGGCAGGCCCAGCCGCACCAGAGCCGGCCGAACAGGGCGGTGATGAAGAACAGCGAGAAACCGAGGCCGGTGATGACGAAGAACAGCAGCCACATGTCCTGCGCCGCGAGCGTCAGCCCGAACAGGTGGAAGCGCCGCTCCGCGACGTCGAGGAACACCGCCGGGTACCCGCCCACCGGGATCCAAGGCAGTGCCAGATAGAACGCGATCAGCAGGAACGCCGAGACGCGACGGGTGAGCGTGAAGCGACCGTGGGTGTCAGCCGGATAGAGAAAGGGGCGGGATCCGTCAGGCCGGATGGTGGTGACGGAATCCCGGGTGGGCAGTGGTATGGCCATGAATCACTTTGGCAGGATCGGAATCCATGCATCCTGGACCTCGACGGCTTCGCCCTCGTGGTGATAGCTGAGCACATAGGCCACCACCTCGGTGACCTTCTTGGCGCCCAGCACGGGTCCCCATGACGGCATGCCCTTGACGAGGACGCCGGTGGTGACGGTGTGGTAGACCTCGGACGGCCGGCCGCCGTGGATCCACTTCTGGTCAACCAGATTGGGGCCGATGGCGCCGGTCAGCGCGACCGTGTGGCAGCTGGCGCAGGTGGAGTTGAACGTCGCGCGGCCGGCTTCGACGAAGACCGGGTTGCGACTCATCTTCCACAGGCTCGCGTCGTCCACCACGGGTGCGTCGGCGAGGCGCTTGGCCTCGATGATGGCCATCTGCTGGTCCACGGCGGCGGCGTTGGACAGCCCGAGGTGGGCGCGCTCGTAGTAGAACCAGTAGCCCACCCAGAAGATGATGGCGCCGTAGAGCGTCATCAGCCACCAGTTGGGCAGGCGCTTGTCGTACTCCTGGATGTCGCCGTCGAAGACGTGCGGCCGGAGTTGATCCTGTTCGGACGGGGGGGGGTTAGGCGTGGGGGTCATGGCGGCCATCTTGGTCGGAGGTGAGGGGCAGGTTGGCGAGGTGGTCGAGCTGGCTGGGCGACATGCGCAGGGCGCGCCAGGTGATCGCGGCGAAGATCGTCAGGGCCGTGAGAAAGGCCGTGAGAATGTAATAGGCGGAGGAGTCCTCCAGGATAAGGCGTTTGAACATGGGAGGGGGATCAGTGGGTGGCGGGTTGGACCGGGACCGACTTGCCGAGGGTCTGGAGGTAGGCGACGAGGGCGATGATCTCCTTCTCGGGGGCGACGTAGGCGCCGGCGAGGCGGAGGTCGCGCGAGATCGTGCGCTGCTGGCTGCCGACCTCGTCGAAGATCTCCTGCGCGCTCTGGGCAGGGTACGGCACGCCGAGCAGGCGCTGGACCTTGAGCTTTGAGGGCAGGGTGGAGATATCGAGGTTGTTGCTCAGCAGCCACGGGTAGTTGGGCATGTTGGAGCCGACCGAGATCGAGCGCGGGTTCTCCATGTGGCGGATGTGCCAGACGTCGGGATACTTCCCGCCGACGCGCGCGAGGTCCGGGCCGGTGCGCTTCGAGCCCCACTGGAACGGGTGGTCGTAGATCGACTCGCCGAGCCGGGAGTACGGTCCGTAGCGCAGGACGTCCGGCACCAGCGTGCGGATCATCTGGGAGTGGCAGTTGTAGCAGCCCTCCCGGACATAGAGGTCGCGGCCCGCGAGTTCCAGCGGCGTGTACGGGACCTGGATGCGGTCCTCGACGTTCTTCGGCTTCTGCATGATGATCGTCGGGACGATCTGGATCAGGCCGCCGGCGGCGACGGAGACGAAGGTGAGCAGCGTGAAGGGCAGGGCGTTGAGCAGCAGCTTCTCATACCAGCCGTTCCAGAGGCTCTTCCGCGAGGGGACGAGGGCGTAGAGGGCGATGAGCGACATGATGCCGCCCACCAGGCCGATGGTGCTGACGAGGTTTCCGCCGAGCATCCACATGTTGCCGAAGACGACGGCCAGGATGCAGAACACGATCGGGGCGTTGAGGAACGTGCCCGCGAGGCTCATCTTGGTCTCCGGGGCCGGCGTCTCGACCACGACCTCAATCGTGCCATTCACGGGCTGGGCGCCGCGGATCGTGCGGACCAGATTGTAGACCAGGACCAGCCAGCCGGTCAGGTAGAGGCCGCCGCCGACCACGCGCATGAGCATGAGCGGGCGGATGGTGTTGAGCGTGTCGAGGAAGTTCGGGTAGGCGAGCACCGTGCCGTGGTCGGTGGTGGCGTTGAGCATGAGACCCTGCGTGATGCCGCTGGTCCACATGGCGCCCATGTAGAGGAGAATGCCGACCGTCCCGATCCAGAAGTGCAGGTTGGCGAGGCTGACGGAGTGCAGCGGCTTGCTCCACAGGCGCGGGAGCAGCCAGTAGATCATGCCGGCGGCCATGAAGCCGTTCCAGCCGAGCGTGCCGCCGTGGACGTGGGCGATGATCCAGTCCGTGTAGTGGGCGAGGGCGTTGACCGACTTGATCGAGAGGAGCGGCCCCTCGAAGGTGGACATGCCGTAGAAGGTGACGCCGGCGGCGAAGAACTTCAGCACCGGGTCGGTGCGGAGCTTGTCCCACGCGCCGCGGAGGGTGAGCAGGCCGTTGAGCATGCCGCCCCAGGACGGCGCCCAGAGCATCAGCGAGAACGTCATGCCGAGGTTCTGCAGCCAGCCGGGCAGCGCGGTGTTGAGGAGATGGTGGGGACCCGCCCAGATGTAGACGAACACCAGCGACCAGAAGTGCACCACCGAGAGGCGGTAGCTGTAGACCGGCCGGCCCGCCGCCTTCGGCAGGTAGTAGTACATGATGCCGAGGATCGGGGTCGTGAGGAAGAACGCCACGGCGTTGTGGCCGTACCACCACTGCACCAGGCCGTCCTGCACGCCGCTGAACACCGGGTAGCTGTGCAGCAGGCTGGTCGGGATCGAGAGGTGGTTGACGATGTAGAGCATCGCCACCGTGACGATCGTCGCGATGTAGAACCAGAGGGCGACGTAGAGCGCGGGCTCGCGGCGGCGGGCGAGCGTCCAGAAGAAGTTCACCGCGAAGACCACCCAGATGAGCGCGACGGCGATGTTGATGGGCCAGATCAGCTCCGCGTACTCCTTGCCGCGGGTCAGGCCGAGCGGGAGTGTGATGGCGGCGGAGACGATGATGAGCTGCCACCCCCAGAAGTGCACCCAGGAGAGGAAGTCGCTCGCGAGCCGCGCCCGGCAGAGGCGCTGCGTCGAGTAGTACACGCCGGCGAACATCATGTTGCCCACGAACGCGAAGATGGCGGCGTTGGTGTGCAGCGGCCGCAGGCGTCCGAAGGTGAGCCAGGGGGTGCTGAAATTCATCTGCCAGAAGTTCAGCTGGGACGCGATCAGGACACCCACCAGCATTCCCACGGCGCCCCAGATGACGGTGGCGAGAAGGAAGTAGCGGACGATCTTGTCGTTGTATTCGATCGTTATTTTTTGTTCGGACATGGTTGGGGGAAGTAAGTCAGGACGAGGCGGGACGAGAGGGGTCGGCGGGGGCGGGGCCGGCGGTCGGCGCGGAACCGACGATGCGGGGAGTTTCCTCCGCCAGCGGCAGCAGGGACTCGCGCTCCGCATTGCTGAAGCGCCGCGTGTGCTCACGCAGGAAGAACACCACGAAGGTAAACACCAGGCAGAGGCTGACCGCGACGGCCAGCGGGATCACCGGCAGGGGAAAAGAGGTCACGTCTTGGCGGGGGTGCGCAGGGTGGGTGGAGTGGCGTGCGTGCCGCGCACCGCGTGACCGCGGGCGTGCCCGTGCCGGTGACGGAGCAGCGTCTTGGCGGCGAGCCAGTTGTCCAATTCAACTCCCTCGAGGCAACCGCCTTCGATCCAGAGGTGATAAGCCTGTTTCTGGATCTCGGACTCGGTGGGTTCCGTGACCGGGTGCGGGGCAGGATCTGTCGGCAGCGTGGGTTTCATGACAAGCTCCTGGGTTGAGGGTGCGAAGGTTCAGGAACGACTATATCGGGGGCCTCCGGCAGCGGCTCCGCGCCATTTGTCCAGCAGTGCGCATATCTTGTCGTCCCCCATGCAATTGGGCCAATAGATGCGCCGCGCCTGACAACGCACGCGTAGCGCGAAACGCGCAAATTTGCGAAGGTGGTGGCATGTCCAAGAGGCTCGCAGCGCTGCTGGCGGCTCACCGGATGCCGCTCAAGGCGAAGTGGGACCGGCAGCTGCGGCTTGCCGGCCCACCCAACACCGCGCTCGCGCTGCCGGATATCCTCGTGCACCGCATGGACGACACGCTGGACCAGTTCGCGCACCTGCTGCGCCGCGCGACCGCGCGCCGCTGGCCGGACGAGTCGCCCCCGGCGTGGCCGCACCTCCGCGATGGCTGCCGCTGCGGCCTCAACCCCCTGCTCGACTACTTCGAGGCCGGCGGCCTCGCGCTGCAGGCCGAGCTGCCGGAGCTCCGGCCGGCCGACCGGCACGCGCTGGACCAGGCCTGGTACGCGCTCGCCCAGCTGGAGGTCGCCTCGCTCTGCGCCGTTTGCTGCCGTGCGCCCGTTAACGTGTCGCATGCAGCAGTTGAACGTTGAAGGTTGATAGTTGAAAGCCGGGCAGGCTGGCGCCACGGCGAAGCCCTGCGGACCTCTGTCTTTCAACTCTCAACCCGCCGCGCTCCGCGCGGCTCAGGTCTGATGCGGCAGCTTGGCGCGCCAGACGGTTGGCGCCTCGCCGGTGATCTTGCGGAAGACCCGGTTGAACTGGGACAGCGACTGGAAGCCCGCCTCGTAGGCGGCCTCGCTGATCCGCTTGTGCGGGTTCAGCAGGAGGTTCTTCACCTTCTCGACCCGCAGGCGGGCGAGGTAGTCGGTGAACGTCAGGCCCGTCGCCTGCTTGAACATCTTGCAGAAATAAAACGCGCTCGTGTTCACCGCGCCCGCCACCTGCCGCAGCGAGATGTCCTCGTCCTGGTGCTCGGTGATGAAGATCTTGGCGCGCGCCACCATCGGGGCCTCGACCTGCTGCGACGACACCATCAGCTGGTTGCTGAGCGAGGACAGATGCTGCGCGAAGATGGTCAGCAGCCGCAGCGCCGCCTCGTACTGCCGCTTGTCGAGCACGCGGGTCTGGTAGTACATCTCCTCCAGCCGCTTCACGTCGGTCTCGACGCCCCAGTTGATCAGCTGGCGGGTGAGCTGCTTGAACTGGCCCTTCTTCGGCTGGTGCAGCAGCACCTGGCCGGTCTGCAGGAAGGCGATGAGGTTCTCGCCGACGCGCACCGGCACCGCGGAGTCGCACAGGCCCGCGAAGCACTTCAGCGTCTTGGGCTCGAAGCGCGCCTGCGTCTCCACCTTGCGCTGCAGCTGCAGGCACGCCGCGCAGCTCTGGTTCGTCTTCGCGATCAGCGCGCAGAAGGGATTCTCGTTCGGGTCGCCGCTGTGCGGGAGGTTGAACGTCTCCACCGGCCGCAGGTTGATCGGCAGCCCGGTCGTCTCGCGGAACGCCTTCTCATAGTCGCGGTAGATCTGAGACTGGCTCAGCTGGCTGACGAGCGTCTGGCTGACCGTGCTGGGTTTGGAGGCGGATGAATCCACGTGAGGGGGGAAAGTAGGTGTCGAGGTTTCCGGCGCAATGCCGAACCGAAAAGCCCGAGGAATCGGCCGATTCCAACTGCTTCGGAAATTTTTACAATGGGCATACGGTCAGAATGTGCACCAAAAAAGACAAATTATGCAGAGCCCGGGGTGCCCGGAAGTCGGCCTAATACCCTCCGCCTGACCGACGCCGGTGCTTCCGCTACGCTCCGGACAGTCCGGCGCCGACGACCCGGCCCGCGCAATAATGCCGGTTGTCAGGCGGGGCGCGGGAGCCTTATTGGTTCCCTTCGCCGATGAAATCCTCCCTGCAACGTCAGGCCGGCCAGTCCGGCTGGAGCTTCGCGAACCAGGGCGTCAAAGCCTTCCTCACCCGCACCGGTGGCCATCTGGCGCCCGTGGTCTTCCAGCTGGGACGGAAGTCGGTCCAGCCCTTCGCCATCGCGCCGTGGGCCGAGGAGCCGCTGCCGGGCACGCCGACCATGCTGCGCGTCCTGCGCGGGGATTTCTTCTGTGCGCCGTTCGGCGGCAACGCCGCGCCCTTCCGCGGCGAGCGTCACCCGCCGCACGGCGAGACCGCCAACCGCGACTGGACCTTCCAGTCGCTGACCCGCACCGGTAACGCCGTGTGCCTGCACGCCTCGATCCGCACGCACGTGCGCCGCGGGCGGGTGGACAAGCGCCTGACCCTGCGCGACGGCCACGCGGCGGTCTACTGCGAGCATGTGTTGACGGGCTTCCGCGGCCCGATGCCCGTGGGCACGCACCCGATGCTGCGCTTCCCGGACGAGGTGGGCGCCGGAAATATTTCAACCAGCGCGTTCGTGCGCGGCCAGGTCGTGCCCGAGTCCTGGGAGGAGCCGGCGGCCAAGGGCTACTCCTGCCTGCGTCCCGGCGCGCTCTTCACGTCCCTGCAGCGGGTCCCGGCCCGCGACGGCGGCACGGTGGACCTCTCCCGGTTTCCCGCCCGCCGCGGCTATGAGGAGCTCGTGCAGCTGGTGAGCGACCCCGCGCAGCCGTTTGCCTGGAACGCGGTGACGCTCCCCGGCGAGGGCTATGTGTTCTTCACGATCAAGGACCCGCGCGTGCTGCGCGAGACCGTGCTGTGGTTCTCCAACGGCGGCCGCCATTACCCGCCCTGGAACGGCCGGCACCTGAATGTCCTCGGGGTGGAGGACGTCACCGCCTACTTCCACCTCGGCCTCGCTCCCTCAGCGAAGCCCAACCGCCTCACCCGCGCGGGCGCGCCCACCGCGCTGACGCTCTCGCCGCGCCGACCCCTGCGCGTGGCGCACATCCTCGCGCTGGCCGCCATCCCGCAGGGCTTCGACGCCGTCCACAGCATCGTGCCGCACCGCGGCGGAGTCCGGCTGACCGCCCGCAGCGGCCGCGCCGTGACCGTGCCGCTGGACCTCGGCTTCATCCGCGGGTGAGCGCCGCCGCGGGGCGACGGGAGCAAAAAGCCGCTGTTCCTCGGCGAGTTTTTGCTGCACGCTGGCGGGGTGAAAGCCTCCGAATTTTTCGCCCTGCCCGCGTCCCTGGCGCGCTTCGCCGCGTTCTTCCCGGCCGACGTGCCGCCGTGGGAATGGCTGAAGCGCCTCGGTCCGGCGCTGGCGGCGCACAAGTTCGAGCAGCCGCTGCCGCCGGTGCCCGCCGGCGTGCACGTCGAGGGTCTCGTGTACCTCGACCCCACGGTGAAGCTGCCCCACGCGGCGACGATCATTGGTCCGGCCTGGATTGGCGCGCACACCGAGATCCGGCCCGGCGCGTACCTCCGCGGCAACGTGATCGTCGGCGAGAACTGCGTGCTCGGCCACGCCAGCGAGTTCAAGCACTGCCTCCTGCTCAACCGCGTGCAGGCGCCCCACTTCAACTACGTCGGCGACTCCATCCTCGGCAACGGCGCGCACCTCGGCGCCGGCGTGATCTGCTCCAACGTCCGCCTCGACCAGAAGAGCGTGACGCTCCACCTCCCGGGCGGCGCGATGGTGGACACCGGCTTGAAGAAATTCGGCGCCATCCTCGGCGACCGCGCCGAGGTCGGCTGCAACGCGGTGCTCCAGCCCGGCGCGCTCCTCGGGCCGCGCGCGCTGGTGATGCCCCTGACGGCGTTCGCGGGCTTCCTCCCGCCGGCCACCATCGCGCACCACCGCCAGCCGCCCTCGACCCTCCCGCGCCGGGATTGACGCGCGCCCGCGGCTTCCGCGAAACTGGCCCCTTCCATGCGCACCCTCACCGGTATCACGCCCTCCGGCACGCTCCACATCGGCAACTATTTCGGCGCCATGCGCCCCGCCATCGAGGCGCAGGCCCGCGGGGACTGCTTCTACTTCATCGCCGACTACCACTCGATGACGACGGTGACCGACGCCGCCGAGCGCCGGACCAACACCCGCGGCATCGCCCTCGACTGGCTGGCCTGCGGGCTGGACCCGAAGACGAGCGTGTTCTGGCGGCAGAGCGACGTGCCCGAGGTCTGCGAGCTCACCTGGATGATCGGCTCGCTCACGCCGATGGGCCTGCTCGAGCGCGCCCACAGCTTCAAGGACAAGACCGCCAAGGGCATCGCCGCCAACTTCGGCCTGTTTGCCTACCCGGTGCTGATGGCCGCCGACATCCTGCTCTATGACACCCAGCGCGTCCCGGTCGGCCGCGACCAGAAGCAGCACGTGGAGATGACCCGCGACATCGCGATCAAGTTCAACGAGGCGTACGGCGAGACCTTCGTCGTGCCCGAGTCGGAGATCCGCGACGAGGTCGCGGTCGTGCCCGGCCTCGACGGCCAGAAGATGAGCAAGAGCTATGGCAACACCATTGAGATCTTCGGCGACGAGAAGGCGCTCCGGAAAAAAATCATGGGCATCAAGATGGACAGCCGCACGCCGGCCGAGCCCAAGCCCGACGCCGACCAGAACCTCGCCATCCAGCTCCTGCGCCTGGTGGCGCCGGCGGACGTCGCCCGCGACCACGAGCAGCGCCTGCGCGCCGGCGGCCTCGGCTACGGCGACCTGAAGAAGGCGCTCTTCGAGCACTACTGGGCCTATTTTGCCATCGCCCGCGCCCGCCGCGCCGAGCTGGCCGCCGATCCCGGCTACGTGGACAGCGTCCTCCGCGACGGCGCCGAGCGCGCCCGCGCCGTCGCCGACGGCGTGCTCGCTCGCGCCCGCAAGGCCTGCGGCCTGGACTGAGTCCGTTCCGGAAAACGATCCGGAGCGAACCGCTAATTTCCGCTAATCATCGCTAATGGTTCGGAGGAATCCGAATTTGCGTCCATTAGCGCGAATTAGCGATTTCCCTCCGTCAGATCACGACGGGCGACGGCACGCGGAGCGTGGCGATGCGGGCCATGATGCGCTCGCTGGCAATCTGGTAGCGCTCCTTGCCGGCCGTGGGCACGTCGTAGTCGGCGGGCGCGATCGGGGTGCCGAAGACGATCGAGACCGGGATGCCGAGGTGCAGCCCGCGGCTTTTCCCGTACGCCTCAAACGAGCCGAAGATCCGCGCGGGGATGACGGGCACCTGGGCCCGGCAGCAGATGAGGCCGACGCCCGCCTTGGGCGCCTGCAGCGCACCGGTGGGCGAGCGCGTGCCCTCGGGGAAGAGGATGAGCCCGCGGTCGTCCTTGAGCGCCTTGAGCACGCGCTTGATGGCGCTGACGTCCTGGCCGCCGTCGCGGTCCACCGGGATGGTGCCGACGGTGTCGAGCCACCACGAGGCGAAGCCGGGTTTCCAGAGGGTCTTGCGGGCGAAATAGGAGATCTGGCGCTGCACCTGGCAGCCGATCAGCGGCGGGTCGAGGAAGCTCGCGTGGTTGGCGGCGATCAGGAACGAGCCCTCGCGCGGCAGGTTCTCCAGGCCGACCACCTCGCCGCGGAAAAACATGTCGTAGATCACCAGCGCGAGATAGTGGAAGAAGCCGTAGAGCGGCTGCATCATGGCCTGGCGGTAGATTCGGCTCATGCGGGGGCGAGCTGGGCGGCGACCGCGGCGGCCATCTGCTCGACGACCTGGTCGAGCGAGACATGGGTGGTGTCGATGGACACGGCGCCGGACGGGCAGGTGAGGGGCGAGGTCTTGCGCGAGGAGTCGATGCGGTCGCGCTCGCGGATCTGGTCGTGCAGGCCCTGGCCCGCGCGGCGCCGCTCGCGCTCGCCCGCCTCGGCGTGCAGGAAGAACCGGCAGTCGGCGTCGGGGAAGATGGCCGAGCCGATGTCCCGGCCCTCCATCACCAGCCCGCGGAAGCCGTGCGCGCGCCCGAAGTCCGCCAGCCCGCGCTGGTAGGACACCAGCGCCGCGCGCAGGTCGGGGATGGCGGCGTAGTGGGAGACATGGTCGTTGACCTCGCGGCTGCGGATCTCGTCGCCGGCCACGCGGCCGTCGATCTCCATCTCCGCCGAGCGGCCCGTGAGCCGCGTGCCGAACCGGAGTTCCGCCAGCGTCTGCCGCACGGCGGGCAGGTCGCCCGCCCCCACGCCGCGGCGCAGCATCTCCGCCGTGATGGCGCGGTAGAAGGAGCCGGTGTCCACGTGCAGCAGGTGGAAGCGCTCGCTCAGCGTCCGCGACGAGGACGACTTGCCCGAGGCGGCGCCACCGTCGATCGCGACAATGAGGAAGGGGGGAGTGGCCATCAGATGCCCAAGGAGTTCCGCCGCACCGTCTCCAGCAATCCAAAAAATCCGGGAAACGTCTTCGCGCAGCACGCAGGGTCCTGGATCGACAGCCACGGCCGGCCGTCGCGGTGCAGGTCGTGGCAGCCCAGGATGCCGAAGCTCATCGCGAAGCGGTGGTCGTGGTACGTCGTGATGACCTGCCCGGCCTTCAGCGGCCGCGGGTGGATCTCCAGCGCGTCCTCCGTCTCGACCACGTGCTGCCCGAGCCGCTGCAGCTCGCGCGCCATGCCCGCCACGCGGTCGGTTTCCTGCCGGCGGGTGTGCGCGATCCCGGTGATGCGCGTCGGGCCGGCCAGTAGCGGCGCGATCGCCGCCAGCGTGAGAAAGGTGTCCGAAATCTCGTGGAAGTCCTCCGTGAGCAGCACACCCGCGGCCCGCGCCTTCACGCGCGCGAGCACGTCGACGAACGCCGAGTCGCCCT
Organism: uncultured Opitutia bacterium; assembly: GCA_903825285.1. GTDB lineage: Bacteria > Verrucomicrobiota > Verrucomicrobiia > Opitutales > Opitutaceae > Opi-474. The sequence continues at coordinate 81,215 of CAIJZY010000053.1, forward strand.
GCAGACCGGCGCCGGGCGGGCGCAGGCCCGGCAGCGCCAGCGCGCCGCCGACCACCAGCGGCAGGGCCTGGAAGTAGCTCGCGGCCGTGGCGTCGGGCTCGACGGCATAGGCGCAGGGCGGGCGGTAGCTGCCGGGCGCGAGGCTGAACCGCGCGGTATCGGCCGGCGGCACGGCGGCGAGGCCGAACTCCGCCATCAGCCGCAGCGTCATATCCACAAAGGTCCGGCGCACGCCGCCGACGAGATTCACCGTCACGGGCGCCGCCGCGAGCGGGGCGACCATCAGCAGCGCGGAGAGCAGCTGGCTGCTGGCGCTGGCGTCGAGGCGGACCTCGCCGCCGCGCAGGCCGCGGGCGCGGATCTCGAGCGGAAAAAAGCCCTCCGCGCCGGTGCAGCGGATGTCGGCGCCGAGCTGGCGCAGCGCCTCGATCAGCCCCTGCATGGGGCGCTGCCGCATCTGCGGCACGCCGTCGATGCGGTAGGTGCCGCGGGGCGCGGCGGCGCAGAGCGCGGTGAGGAACCGCGCGGCGGTGCCGGCGAGTCCGACGAAGAGGCTGGCCTCGCCGCCGGGGAAGGCCGCGGCCTGGCCGGAGACGCGCAGCGTGAGCGCGGCCTCGTCGGCCGCGACCGTGAAGCCCAGCTGGCGCAGCGCCTCGGCCATCAGGCGCGTGTCGTCGCTGGACAGCGCACCGTTCAGCGTGACCGGCTCGTTGCCGAGCGCGGCCAGGAGCAGCGCGCGGTTGGTCAGGCTCTTGGACCCGGGCAGCGTCGCCGCGCCGCGCACGGGGCGCGTGAAGGGCGGGATCGGCAGCGGGTCGGGCAGGGCCATGGGAGCCAGCAGCGTCGGAAAAAGTTCTGCCGGCCGCCAGTATCTTTTATTGCCTGCGCAGATCGCAGATCGAAGTTCGCAGTTCGACCTGGCGAGCAGGGAGGCTGTGCCGACCGGGAAGACGCCACCTCCGGGCTGCGATCTCCGAATTACCAGTTTCGACCGCGGTGCGGCCGCGCCGCGCTACGGTCGAAACTGGTCGCGGTAGGACTTGCCGCGCTCGAGGCGGGCGGCGACCTCGGGCCAGTCGCGGTTGGCCAGCGCGGCGTGCAGGCCCTGGAGCTCGTCCTGGTACTGGCGCAGCGCGCGCAGGAGCTCGTCGCGGTTCTGCTCGAGGATCACGCGCCACAGCTGCGGGTCGCTGCCGGCGATCCGGGTGGTGTCCCGCAGGCCGCCGCCGGCGTGGTTGCGCCAGGCCGGGTCCTTGCGGGCGAGGAAGGCGCAGAGGGAGGACGCCAGCACCTGCGGCAGGTGGCTGATGTGGGCCACGATCTCGTCGTGCTGGTCGGGCGTGACGGTGACGGGCTCGCCGCCGAGGTCGTGCCAGAAGCGGGCGACGGCGACCACGGCGGGCTCGTGCGAGTCGGCGAGCGGGGTGACGAAGCAGGTGCGGCGCACGAACAGCTCGGCGGTGGAGTGCTCCCAGCCGGTCTTCTCGGACCCGGCCATGGGGTGGGAGCCGATGAAATGCGCGCGTTCGCCCAGCGCGGCGTGGCCGAGGCGGGCGATCTCGCCCTTCACGCTTCCGACATCGGTGACGATCGCACCCGGCTCGAGGTGCGGGGCGATCTGCCGGACGAGCGGCACAATGCGGTCCACCGGGGCGGCGACGACGACCAGCTGCGCGCCGCGGACGGCCGCCTCGGGCGTGTCCGCCACGGCGTCGCACCACGGCTGGCCCTGCAGCTTCAGCCGCACTTCCGGCCGCCGGGCCCAGAGCGTGATCCGATTGGCCACGCCGTGCGTGCGGGCCGCGCGCGCGACCGACCCGCCGAGCAGGCCGGGGGCGAGGATGGCGATGGTGAGGGACATGGGACGACCAGCGCTAAGGGCGAACGCTGCGGGCCGGGCCGTCAATTACGGAGTGTGGGCCCGATCCTTTTTCACCACGAAGGGCACGAAGCACACGAAGGCCAGGCTTGGCTTCGCGGCCTCCGCGTTCTTGGCGGTGAACCGGTTCGTCTTCCAATCCGTTTCACCGCCAAGGCCGCGAAGCGCGCGAAGGTTCAGGCTTCGTGTGCTTCGTGCCCTTCGTGGTGAAAAAAGTCTACCGACCCAGCGCGATAATTTTTTCAAACTCCGCCTTCGTGAGCGGCATGACGGACAGGCGGCTTTGGCGGAGGAGCGCGATCTTGGCGAAGGCAGGCTCGGCCTTGATGGCGGCCAGCGGGACGGGCTGGGGCAGGGCGGCGACGGCCTTCAGCTCCACGGCGACCCAGCCGGGCGCGTCGGCGGTGGTGTCCGGAAAGGCCGGCTTCGTCACCTCGGCCTGCCCGACCACGGCCTTGGTGGTGACGCTCTCGTAGAACAGCACGCGGTCGCCGCGGCGCATGGCGTTGAGGTGAATGCGGGCCTGGTAATTGCGGACGCCGGTCCAGGCCGTGCGGCCGTCGCGGACCAGGTTTGTCCACGCGTAGGCCTCGGGCTCTGATTTCACCATCCAGTATTGGGTTGTCATGCGGAAGCGGGTTTGGTGCGCTAGGCACTGAAATGGACGAGGATACCCCTGAAAAGGCTAAAGCGGAACGCACGATCCGCGTCCTCTTCGTCCTGATCGCGATCGGGACCTTCCTGCCGCTCGCCTTGTTCACCCTTTTCCGCAACTAATCCCCCCGGCTCCATGAACAAGACGCTCCTGGCGATCCGCGCCGTCTTCTTTGTGCTCAGCGGGGCCTGCGGCTGGCTCGTGTGCTACGCGATCGAGGAGTGGGACTCCCACCGCCGGCTCGCGATGATCATCGGCCTCCTGCTCGGGGCGCTGGTCATCCTCGTGGACGTCCTGCTCAAGGGCTTTTCGCTGCGCGGCCTCTCCGCCATCACCTTCGGCCTCGGGATGGGCACGCTCATCGCCTACTTCATCGGCAACTCGCCCCTCTTCCGCTTCGGCGAGCCCCAGATCATCTACCTGTCCCAGCTGGGCCTCTTCATCGTCACGACCTACCTCTGCACCGTCATCGCCCTGCGCGGGAAGGACGAGTTCAACCTCGTGATCCCCTATGTGCGGTTCGTGCCGCACGACGTGGACGTGCCGCTGGTGGTGGTGGACACGAGCGTGCTGATCGACGGCCGCATCGCGCGCGTGTGCGAGTCCGGCTTCCTCAGCGCGGCGCTGATCATCCCGCGCTTCGTGCTCAACGAGCTGCAGGCCGTGGCCGACTCCTCCGACCCGCACAAGCAGGCCCGCGGCCGGCGCGGCCTGGAGGTGCTGAACGAGCTGCGGCGGATCAAGCGCGTGGACATCCGCATTGCCGAGAGCGAGGTGGCGAAGCAGGAGGACGTCGAGGCGAAGCTCGTTTTCCTGGCGCAGTCGATGCGCGCGAAGCTGCTCACCACCGACTACAATCTGGCCAAGATGGCCGAGTTCCAGGGCGTGTCCTGGCTCAACCTCAACGAGCTGGCGCGCTCGCTGCGTCCGGAGTTCATGCTCGGCGAGACGATCGAGGTCGAGCTGGTGAAGCCTGGCAAGGACGAGGGCCAGGCGGTGGGCTTTTTGGAGGATGGGTCGATGGTGGTGGTCAACTCCTCGCGGGCCTTCATCGGCCGCCGGGTGAGCGCCGAGATTGTCAGCGTGCTGCCGACCGGCGGCGGCAAGATGATCTTCGCCAAGTTGTTGAACGCCTCCTGACGCGCGCCGGCCGCGGCGCCGGGCTGTGAGTGACGGGTTTTATCGCCGCGTCGAAAATTGGTGTTTACTCGCGACGGGCGAATGCCCAAAACCTCCCCTCCCTAGCGGGGCAGTAGCTCAGTTGATAGAGCGCGTCGTTCGCAACGACGAGGTCGTCGGTTTGATCCCGATCTGCTCCACCAGTCTCCGCTGCCGCGAGAGCGGCCAGGAGACTGCCGCGCCGTAGCCCGCGTGCAGCGGGCGAAGGCGGGCCGCGACTCACGACGGGGCTACGACTCGGCAAGCCAGACTTGATTCCAGCGACGGCCTCGAGGCCCTGAAGCGCAATTGCGTCCGCCCACTCAACCCAGCGACGCCATGTCGATCACGAAGCGGTATTTCACGTCGCTCTTCAGCATGCGCTCGTAGGCGGTGTTGATCTCATCCATGCGGATCAGCTCGATGTCGCAGGTGATGTTGTGCTGGCCGCAGAAATCCAGCATCTCCTGCGTCTCGGGCAGCCCGCCGATCAGCGAGCCGGAGAAGGAGCGGCGGCGGAAGATCAGCGGGAACGCCGCCACGGGGAGGGGCTTCTCGGGCGCGCCGACCAGCACGAGGTTGCCGTCGTGCTTGAGGAGGTTGAGGTAGGCGTTGATGTCGTGCGTCGCGGACACCGCATCCAGGATGAAGTCGAAGGTTCCCGCCTGCGCGGCCATCTGGGCCTCATTGGTGGACACAACCACCTCGTGGGCGCCAAGGCGCTTGCCGTCGGCCACCTTGCCGGGCGAGGTGGTGAAGAGCACGACCTGGGCGCCGAAGGCCTTGGCAAACTTGACGCCCATGTGGCCGAGGCCGCCGAGCCCGACGATGCCGACCTTCTGCCCCGGACCGACCTTCCAGTGGCGCAGCGGCGAATACGTCGTAATGCCCGCGCAGAGCAGGGGCGCCGCCGCCGCGAGGTTGAGGTTCGCCGGCATGCGGAGCACGAAGTCCTCCGTCACGACGATGCTCTGGGAATAGCCGCCGAGCGTCGGGGTGCCGAGATGCTGGTCGGTGCTGCCGTAGGTCATCACCATGTTGGCGCAGAACTGCTCCAGGCCCGAGCGGCAGTCCGGACAGGTGCGGCAGGAGTCGACCAGGCAGCCCACGCCGACGGTGTCGCCGACCTTGAACTTCTTCACGCCGCTGCCGACGGCCGTCACGCGGCCCACGATCTCATGGCCGGGCACCGCGGGATACTGCGTGAAGTGCCACTCGTTGCGCGCGTAGTGCAGGTCGGAATGGCAGACGCCGCAGTACTGGATCTGAATCTGAACGTCGCTGGGAGTCGGCGAGCGGCGCTCGATCACGGTCGCGCCGAGCGGCGCGGTGGCGCCCGTGGTCGCGTAGGCCTTGGTGGAATAACAAATGGGCTTTTTGGACATGATGGGAGATGGATTTGGAATAGAAGGTGGGTGCGGGTGTGGTCCGCGTCTCAGCGGCCGATGAGCTTCTGCAGGTGCTCCGGGTAACGCGCGCCGTGCAGCGTGATCTTGGCCGACGCGGTGTTGATCTCCGCGAGATCGCCCGGCGTGAGGTTGAGGGCGGTGGCCCCGAGATTCTCGAGGAGGCGCGGCAGCTTCGTCGTGCCCGGGATCGGGACGATCCAGGACTTCTGCGCCAGCAGCCAGGCCAGGGCGACTTGCGCGGGCGTGGCTTTGAGCCGGGACGCGATGGTGTTGAGCAGGTCGACCACGGCCTGGTTCGCCTTGCGGGCCTCGGGGGTGAACCGCGGCACGATGTTGCGGAAATCCGAGGCATCGAACTTCGTGTGCTCGTCGATCTTGCCCGTGAGGAAACCCTTGCCGAGCGGGCTGAAGGGCACGAAGCCGATCCCGAGTTCCTCCAGCAGCGGGATGATCTCCACCTCCGGCTCGCGCCAGAAGAGGGAGTATTCGCTCTGCAGCGCGGTGACCGGCAGGACGGCGTGGGCGCGCCGGATGGTCTTGGCGCCCGCTTCCGACAGGCCGAAGTGCCGGACCTTGCCGGACTGGATCAGCTCCTTCACCGCCCCGGCCACGTCCTCGATCGGCACGTCGGGATCAACCCGGTGCTGGTAAAACAGGTCGATGACATCGGTCCGGAGCCGCTTGAGCGAAGCCTCGGCGACTTCCTTGATGTGGGCGGGCCGGCTGTCCAGGCCCTCCAGGCGCTCGCCGTTCGGCCCGACGCGGAACCCGAACTTCGTGGCGATCTTCACCTGCTTCTGAAACGGGGCGAGGGCCTCGCCCACCAGCGCTTCATTCGTGAGCGGGCCGTAGATCTCCGCGGTGTCGAAGAGCGTGACGCCTTGTTCAACGGCGGCATGGAGCACGGCGATCATCGCCTGCTTTTCTCCCGGCGGACCATAGCCGGAGCTCATGCCCATGCAGCCCAGGCCGAGGGCGGAGACTTCGAGGTTACTCTTACCCAGTTTTCGTTGCTGCATGATCAAGGTCCTTTCCTGAGAGGTGCGGGTCAGCCTATGCCAGAATCGCGCGGCTGTCGCCCGCAATCTTGCGGAGGGTCGGCGCGCCCCGCTATTTCGCGGACATGTAACGCTCGTGGAACGTGGGATTCTCCCCAGCCATCTTCAGGAAGACATCGAGCGGGATGACCTCGAAGTTCGGCCCGAGCCGGTCGGTGATCCGCTTCACGCGGGCCACGTCGCTGTTCTCCCGGACGTGCACGAGCAGGAAGTAGGGGCGCGCGGCATTGACCTCCGCGAGCTCGGTGAGGTCGGCCGCGGCCGCGGCCTCGGGCCGGTCGGCGGAGAGATAATAGTCGTAGGAGACGAACGGCCGCTTGCCCCGGATCGCGAAGGTGTTGGCCGCATAATAGCCGTTCAGGAACCCGAGCGCGTCCGGCATGCCCTGGAAATAGTCATCCACGATCGCGCGCGGCAGGTTGTTGTCGCCGGCCTCGGTCTTGTCCCCGGCATAGTCCATGATCTCGAACACCCGCAGGTCCAGTTTCTCCATCAGCCCCCGGGCCAGCTCGATCTCCTTCGGCCGCCACTGCGCGGGGAACGCCCGCGGGTACATGTACGACGAGCCCGAGAGGGCCGCGATGAAGTAGTCGTTGGGCGTCGCCTGGGCGTAGTAATACTCGAGCATGGCCGGCGTGAGCTTGAAGAACTTCGGCCCGACCTCCCACGCGTAGGGGATCGAGCCGCGGCCGGGCCGCACCCATGCGCCGATGCCAAGGCCGTCCGTCTGCACGAGCGCCAGGTAGACCTTCTTCTCCGGCACATAGGCTTTGCCGGGGACGACATTGTGGTGGTTCTTGAACTGGAAGCCCGGCGACGCCGGCACCTGCACCAGGAAGCTGGTGTTCGGCATGGTGTTGAGGCCGTCCGAGGTCAGGGCGAACGACGACGTGAGGGTGATCATCTCCTCCTCCGTGTCCTTCTTGTACGAGTGCCAGCCCCAGACCTGGCCGAGCGGCTTCATTTCCTTCAGCAGGCTCTTTGTCAGCTCGTACTCCTGCGTGTCGCTGGCCCGGGCGGACAGGTCCGAGAAGAACGTCCGCTTCGCCATGCCGTAGTCGGCCGCGGCCGGCATGAGTGCCGTGCCGTGCACGCCGCCGAGCCACGTGATGACGTCGCGCGAGCAGCGGTTCCAGTATTTCTCCTTGGCCCAGGTGTAGATCTCGTAGTCGGACTTGCCCTCGAAGCGGCCGCGGAAGTCGTCGATCGGCTTCAGCCCGAATTTCTGCGCGAGCGGGATCATGTCGCCGGTGATCACGATGCCCTGTTCCAGCCCGGCGAGCGTGTAGGCCACGATCAGCGAGGTGCGGACGTTCTGGTCCCAGACAACGTAGCCCTTGACCCGGCTCGAGAACACCGTGAGCGCCTCCTCCAGCGAGCCGAGCGGGCGGAAGGTGAAGTGACGCTGGGACTCGAGGTACTGCATCATCTCCTCCGTGTGATTGAACGGATAGGCCGGCCCGAAGGTGAAATAGAGCAGGGGAGCCTGCGCGTTCGCGATGCCCTGCAGGGAAATGAGGCAGGCCTGCTCGGGCAGCCGGGAGTGGATGTCCCAGTCGTCCGCGAGCTTCATCACGTACGCGTTGTCCGCCTCGTCGCGCTTGTAGACAAAGACCAGCGCGGGTCCGGTTTGGCGGGAGCTGCGGGTGACGCGGCAGGTGAGGAGGTCGCGATAGGGGGAGAGTTCGTAGGTGCGGGTCACGCGCAGGGTCGAGTCGCCCTGCGAGGTCGCGACGGGCACCACCTCGGCGATGGAAAGGACATGCGCGGCCCATTGCGCGGTCACCTGCCGGTGTCCCCCGACGGGCAGCTTCACGGCCATGAACAGGTCGTCGGCAAACGTGCCGTTGGTGATCTCGATGGACTGCGGCTGGCCGTCGGTCTTCACGGCCAGCGTTTCCTGGAACGGCCGCCGCGGCCCGCGCCAGGTGGTGAGCGTGACGTGGCCCGGCGTGACGGCGAACTCGAGTGTGGCCTGCTGGAAATAGTCCAGGTGGGAGCTGTCCGCCTTGATCAGCTTCCACTTGCCGTTGAAGGCGTCTTCCTGGCCGCCGACCCAGCCGGCGAGAACCGTCATCACGAAACCCAGACGAAGGAGCGTGCGCATGGCGCCAGAAGTAAAGTCCCGCCATGCTGCCGGCGCAAGTGCGCGGGTCGCCGGCCGTTTCCGGCCGTGAATATTTAGGCGATCGGTCTTCGACTCCGGCGGCCGGTTGTGAAATACCGTCCTGCCGCGATCCCGCGGTTCTCCCCCCGCATGTCATGAATGGACGTGAGCGCCTGCAGGCCGTCTTCCACGGCCTGATCCCCGACAAGGTCCCGCACTTCGAGCTGGGCTTCCAGCTGGAGCAGGAGGCGTTTCACACGCGCTGGCCGAGCCAGGCCGACCTGGATGCGGCCACGCCGGCGGAGCGCGAGCGGCTGCTGCACCGCGCCCTGGACATCCACGAGCAGATCATCGCCACCTACGATTGGGCCGCCGTCAATCTCGGCACCAGCATCGGCGGCTATCTCGAGGGCCAGGTGATCCCGCTGGGCCGCCGGCGCTTCGGCGACCGCGTGATGATCTACGGCTACAACGGCCAGGGCACATTCTGGATGCTCCCGGGCGACCAGATGATGGAGTTCGCCGTGATGCTGTATGAGCGCCCGGCGGAGCTGCACGCCGAGGCGCGCCGGAAATGCGCCGCCTCGATCGAGCTGGCGAAGCGGCAGGTGGACCAGGGCCTCGATTTCATCTGCATCAACAGCGACTATGGCTACAACCGCGGGCCGTTCATCAGCCCAAAGATGTTCGCCGAGTTCGTCACGCCGTACCTCACGGAAATCGTCGCCGGCATCCACGCCCTCGGGGTGAAGGCGATCCTGCACTCCGACGGCGACCTGCGCCTCCTCCTGCCGCAGCTGGTCTCGACCGGTCTGGACGGCTACCAGTCCATCGACCCGCAGGGCTCCATGGACATCGCGGAGGTGAAGCGGACCTACGGCGAGCGGCTGGTCCTGATGGGCAACGTGCAGACGTCGCTGATGCAGGAGGTCGATGACGCCCAGATCCGCGCCTCGGTCCGGTACGCCCTGCAGCATGGCAAGCCGGGCGGGCGCTTCATCTTCTCCACGTCCAACTGCCTCTTCGAAGGCATGCCGCTGGAGAGCTATCACATCATGTTGGACGAATACAACCGGCTGGCGTGGTATGATCAGACGCCTGATTCGGTTCATGCCCCCAGCCTCACCGCGCCGTGAAAAGTTTCCGCCTCCTGAAGGCTCTCCTCCTGCTGGCCGCCCTGGTGCTGCTGCCGCGCCCGGCCCCGGCCATGGTCTACGGCGATTCCCACATCTTCAGCCGCGCCGAGATGCTCGAGCACGGGATCGAGATCACCGCGCAGGATGAGTCCGGTCCCGTGCGCGGGCTGGCCGTGACGGTCTCCGCCGCCCGCACCGGCGGTCCGCCGCGGTTCGAGTCCTTCGCCTGCGTGATCCTGGCCCCGGGCTTCGACGCGAAGGCCGCGATCGCCGACGCCCGGCAGCGCGGGTTCGTGGTGAGCAAGAAATGGGGCAAGGAAGAGCGCAGCGAGAAGTCCCGCGATCTCGTCGCGACCTTTCACGTGGGCGATACGGAGGTCGTCCGTGGCTACCTGCTCGTGCGCCTGAACCTGCCCGCGCGGAACGGCGTGCCGGTGTTCGGGACGTATTACTTCCTCCTGCGCGACCTGCGGCCGCCGACGCCTCCGCCGGCGGGCAAGTAGGCGCAAACTCGACCGGCCCGATTTTTCCCATGCTCCTCAAGCCCCTGACTCCGTCCCCCGCCAAGGTCACCGACTGCCACGCCGGCAAGGGCGTGCTTTGGTGCCAGGAACTGCTGGGCGACTACGCCAAGACCGCCGGCGGCATCAAGTTCATCCACGACAACCGGCTCGAGCCGGGCGCCTCCATTGGCGAGCACCGGCATGACCAGGACGAGGAACTCTACGTGATCCTCTCCGGCCGCGGCACGATGCGGATCGACGGGACCGAGCAGCCGGTCGGGCCGGGCGACATGTGCCTCACGCGCGTGGGCCACAGCCACGACCTCGTCAACCGCGGCGGCGAGCCCATGCATTTCCTCGTGATCTGCGCGAACCCGTGAGTTTCCGCCGGTGCGGCCGCAGCCCTTCTCGACCATGACCCTGCCTCGTCTTTCCTCCTGGTTCTTTGCCCTGGGCTGCCTCCTCACGGCGGCGCTGTCCGCCGCGCCGGCGGTCCCGCCGCCCGTTGGGCCGGCGCCGACGCACGCCGACGTGGCCTACGGACCCGGGCCGCGCAATGTCCTCGATTTCTGGCAGGCGTCGTCCCCGCGGCCGACGCCGCTGGTGATCTACATCCACGGCGGCGGCTTCATGGCCGGTGACAAGTCCGGGGCGCGCCAGGAGGCGCTGCTGCAGGCGTGCCTCGACGCGGGCGTGTCGTTCGCCGCGATCAACTATCCCTACCTGTCGGCCGCGACCCCCATGCCGGTGGTGCTGCATGACTGCGCGCGCGCCGTGCAGTTTCTCCGGACCAAGGCGGCCGAGTGGAAACTCGACCCGCGCCGCTTCGCGGCCTACGGCGGCTCGGCCGGCGCCGGGGCCTCGCTCTGGGTCGCGTTTCATCCCGACCTCGCCGAGCCGGACAGCCCGGATCCGGTCCGGCGCCAGTCCTCGCGCCTGGCGTGCGTCGCGGCGATTTCGACCCAGTGCTCCTACGACCCGTTGCGGTGGAGCGAGCTGTTCGGGGACGAGGCCGTGAGGCGCTATGGCGGGACCTATCTGTCGCCGGCGCTGTTTGGCTTCGCCACCGACGAGGCGCTGCGCGGCCCGGCGGGTGCGGCCGTCCGCGCCGAATGCGACATGCTCGGCCTGATTTCCCCGGACGATCCGCCGGTGTTTCTCGAGGCCACGGGGCGCACGCTGGCGCTGACCACGCAGAACCAGCTCCTGCACCATCCACGGCATTCGCGGGAGATCTTCCTCCGCTGCCGCGACCTCGGCGTGCCGGTGGTGGCGATCATCCCCTGCTACGACGTGCGTCCGCCGGCGGGCGAGCCGACAACCTTGCGGGAGTTTGTCTTTCGTCAGCTGGGCGTGGGCAACCCGCCGCACTGAGGATTTCGCCGCAACCTTCCGCCGGACTCGCGGTCCACGCGGGGAGGGGCGCCGCCACGGCATTGGGCGGCGCTGAAACCCGAAAACGGACTATATGTGGAATTCATGGACTCAGGAAAGGCAGGTCACCAGCGGCGCGACCGCCGGATCGGCCATTCCTGACTCCCCTGAGTACCCCATCAATCTGTCCGGAGACTCCCTAATGCTTGAGCATCAACTCCCGCGCGACCTCGTCCAGGTTACGCGCAGGCAACATTCACGCGGCCGGGCCGATTGGCCTTGTAGTTGCTTTCCTCCCGGCCCGAAAAGAGGTATTCTCCTTTTTGTAACGCCATGAAAAAGACCATCAAGAAACTCAAGACGCCCGCCCCGGCGAAGAAATCCAAGCCCGCTGCACCCAAACAGCCGGCCGTTCCCGCGGTGAAAAAGACGGCGCCCAAGGCGATCACGACCACCATCTCCGCCCAACTCGATGTCGGCTTCGGCAACACGCTCTACCTCCGCGGCGAAGGCCCCGGACTGAGCTGGGACAAGGGCGTGGCGATGGACTGCGTCGCCGACGACCGCTGGTCCCTTGTCCTGACCGAGTCCGCCCGCCCGATCCTGTGCAAATTCCTCCTCAACGATGAGACGTGGTGCGCAGGAGAGGATTACCTCGTGAAACCCGGCTCGTCCGAGGTCTTCACGCCGATGTTCTGACGGCGCTCCGCGCCGCCGGGAGAAAGGGGCAGGGAGCAGGGAGGGCTAGCCACCAGCCGTTGGTGAGTCCTCTGCCGCATCCGCACGCCCTTCAGCTCACGCCGCGTGGGCCGCATCCGGGTAGATTCCAGCCGCGATGCCGACATACCCGCCACCGGATCGTCGCAAGACCTCTTGTTCCTTGTCCCTTGCCCCTGCTCCTTCCGATTAAGTATCCCGCCTCGCGGGAAACTTAATCGGGATTGATCACCCGCAGCCGCTCCTGGATCAGCGCCACGGCGGCGTCGCGGTCGGCGAGCTGGCCGGGGGAGATGACCTCGCAGCGCATGCGGACGCGCGAGAAGGGCAGGGGCAGGTAGAAGCGGTCCCAGCTGCGCATGCGCCAGGCGCGGGTGAACTCCCCGCCGACGAGCAGCAGGGGCGCGCCAGTGCGCCGCGGCACGATCACGGCGCCGGGCTTCACCTCATAGCAGGGCCCGCGCGGACCGTCGGGCGTGATCCCGATGTCGTGGCCCGCGCGCTGCACGTCGAGCAGCGCGCCGACCGCCTCGCGGCCCAGACGGCTGCTGGAGCCGCGCGCGGCGCGCATGCCGCCGACCATCTCGAAGAACGCCACCAGCCACGCGCCGTCCTTGCTCGCGCTGATCAGCGCGTACAGCGGACGCGGCCGGCGGTAGCGGCGGTAAATCTCCGTGGCGAGGAAGAGCCGGTTGTGCCAGAGGATCATCGCCACCGGCACCTCGCACCGCCGGTAGTTGGCCTCGTCCTGCGGCGGCGTGTCGAACCGCAGCGTCATGCCCCACCAGCGCACCAGGATCGCGAAGGGCCACATCAGCAGCCGGCGCCAGCCAGTGATGCCGTAAACGGTCTGGTCGGGGGCCGGCGCGGGTGCGGGAGCTGGAGCGGTCGGATTCAGTCCCGGTGTTTTCCACGAAACTCGCCCGCCCGCCAAGCGAAGAGTAGAGCCCGCCAGACTGGGGGACCTGGCGCGTGGGATGCCTGCCTGGAAATGTGGGAGCGAGGTGGGAGCGAGCTTGCTCGCGACCTTTGTGCCCGAAGTCGCGAGCAAGCTCGCTCCCACATTTGACCCTGGGGTCGCGAGCAAGCTCGCTCCCACATCGGAAATTCAGGGAAAAACACGTTGAAGGTTGGCGGCCGGGCCCCGAGCTTTCCCCGCCATGCTTCCCCCGTGTCCGCACCTGCCGCCACCCCAGGCCGGCCTCGACTGGCAGGCGCTGCACCGGTTCCGCGAGGACGAGCGCGGGGCGGATTTCTACTTTGCGTGCCTGGAGTACGGCCAGTCGCTCTGGACGCGGGGCCTCGCGGCGCGCGCGCTGCTCTGCCTGGACCGGGCGTTCGGGGCTGCGCTCGACGGGAGCGAGGCCATCCTGCGCGAGTGGCCGCTGCCGTACGCAGCGATGGCCTGGATGATCGCCCACACGCCGCCGGACGTGTTCACGGGCAACCCGCGGGTGCATTTCCAGCACTATGCCGGCCGCATGAATGAGCCGCGGCGCGAGCAGCGCCGGGCCCGCGCCTGGGCCTGCTGGGCGCTGACCCGGGCCCTGCGACCCGAGCTGCCCGGCGACCCGCGTCATCACATCGAGGAGCCCGCCCCGGCCATGATCGAGGCCCAGCTCCAGGCCCACGGCCACCCCGGCGAACCCGCCCTCTGGCGCGCCGTGCTCACGCGCTGTGGGGCGGCGAGCCAGGGCTGACCACGAAGGTCACGAAGCGCACGAAACCAAAGCCCCATGCTTCGCGCACCTTGCGGCCTTGGCGGTGAACCGATCCGGCCCAGTCCATATTACCGCTAAGATCGCGGAGCACGCGAAGGATGATGATGCCTGGGCTTCGTGTGCTTCGTGGTAAAAGTTAGTTTCCCACTCCCGGGGCGGAAAAGAAAAATCAGACAATATCTGCACACCGCTCTTGAGCGGGCCGCGGACCCGGGACATCAATATCGCCCGTGAAGCTACCCCACGACCCGCGCGCCCGCGCGGGCCACCCCGCCCGGCGTCACCGAACCTGCCTTTACCCCCTGACATGAAACTGTCCCAACGCGTCACGCTGGTGGTCGGCGGCGGCAGCGGCCTCGGCCGCGCGGTGGCCGTGGCCTGCGCCCGCGAGGGCGCCACAGTGGTCGTCGCTGACCTCAACCTGCCCGCCGCCCGCGAGACGCTCACGCTCGCCGCGCCCGGCTCCGGCCTGGCCCTCGCGCTCGACATCGCCGACGCCGCGGCCATCTCCGCCGCGGTGGACCAGGTTGTCGCGCAATTCGGCCGGCTCGACATCGTCGTCAACTGCGCCGCCATCTGCCTCGTGGACCCGCTGCTCGACCTCACCCCCGAGCGCTTCGACCGGGTCTTCGCGATCAACACGCGCGGCGCCTTCCTCGTCATGCAGGCCGCCGCGCGAGTGATGCAGCCGCGGAAGTTCGGCCGCATCATCACCATCTCCACGCCCGCCTCGAAGCTGAGCGTGCCGCTCTTTGCCACCTACGGCGCCAGCAAGGCGGCCGTGGACAGCCTGACCAAGTCCGCCGCCATCGCCTGGGCGCCGCACGGCATCACCGTCAACACCATCGCGCCGGGCCGCATGACCGGCGGCATGGTGGACGCGCTCGACCGCGACCTGGCGCGCGTGACCGGCCAGAACCTCGAGGAGCTGATCGCGTCGCGCACCAAGTCGCTCCCGATGGGCCGCCGCGTGGATCCCGCCGAGGTCGCGCAGGCCGTGGTATGGCTGTCGAGCGACGACGCGGCGTACGTCACGGGCGAGCGCTTCAACTTCACCGGCGGCCAGGAACTGCAATGAACGCCGCCGCGCCGACCGCCGACCTGCCCGCGCTCCGCCGCCGGGCCCACGCGCTCCGGCGCCACGTGCTGCGCATGGCGGAGATCGTCGGCCAGGGCTACGTCGGCCAGGGCCTGGGCATCGCCGACCTGCTGGCGACGCTCTATTTCGGCGAGCTGCGCTTCGACCCGAAGAACCCGGCGTGGCCCGACCGCGATCGCTTCGTGCTTTCCATCGGCCACTATGCAATCGGCCTCTACGCCGCGCTGGCGGAGGCCGGCGTGATCCCGCTCGGCGAGCTCGACACCTACGGCGCCGATGGCTCGCGACTCGAGATGTCCGCCCCCGAGACCACGCCGGGCGTGGAACTCACCGGCGGCTCGCTCGGCCACGGGCTCACCCAGTCGGTCGGCATGGCGCTGGGCCTGCGGCTCGACGGCCGCGGGGCGCGCGTCTTCAACCTGCTCTCCGACGGCGAGTGTCAGGAGGGCTCCACCTGGGAGGCCGCGATGGCCGGGGCGCACCACGGGCTGGGCAACCTCTACGCCTTCATCGACTGCAACAACCAGCAGGCCGACGGCCCGCCGGCGAAGGTGATGGGACTCGAGCCGCTGCACGCGAAGTGGGCCGCCTTCGGCTGGCACACGCAGCGCGTCAACGGCAACGACCCCGCCGCGATCCTCGCCGCGCTGGCGGCCGCGCACGCCACCCCCGGCCGGCCGCATGCCATCGTCCTCGACACGCTGATGGGGCGGGGCGTGCCGCTCTTCGAGCAGCGGGAGAAAAACCACTTCATCCGCGTCGCCCCCGAGGAGTGGACGGTCGCAAAGTCGCAGCTGGAGGCCGCCGCGCCATGAGCACGCCCCGCGGAGTCACCGGCAGCATCCTGACCTCGGCCACCGACGGCGCGGCCCAGACCGCCACCGCGCCCTTCGGCCACGCGCTGGTGCGCGCCGCGGAGGCGAACCCGCGCATCGTGGGCCTCACCGCCGACCTCGGGAAGTACACCGACATCCACGTCTTCGCGGAGAAGTTTCCCGCGCGTTTCTTCCAGATGGGCATGGCCGAGCAGAGCCTCGTCGGCTGCGCCTGCGGGCTGGCGCGCACCGGCTTCGTGCCGTTCGCCACGACCTACGCGGTCTTCGCCACGCGGCGCGCGTATGACTTCATCGCCATCGGCGCCGCGCTCGGCCGGGCCAACGTGAAGATCGTCGCCGGCCTCCCGGGCCTGACCACCGGCTACGGCGGCACGCACCAGGGCATCGAGGACCTCGCGCTGATGCGGTCCATCCCGAACCTCACGGTGATCGACCCCTGCGACGCCACCGAGACCGCGCAGGCCACGGCGGCGATCGCCGAGCATCCGGGCCCGGTCTACATGCGCCTGCTGCGCGGCCAGGTGCCGGTCGTGCTCGACCCGCAGACCCACCGCTTTGCCCTCGGCCGCGCCGCGCTGCTGCGCGACGGCGCCGACGTGGCGTTCGTCAGCACGGGGCTCATGACCGGCCGCGCCCTCGAGGCCGCGGCGGAGCTGGCCGGCACCGGGGTGCGCGCCGCGGTGCTGCACGTGGCGACGATCAAGCCCTTTGACCGCGATGCGGTCGCGGCGCTGCTGAAGCGCGTGCCGCGGGTGGTGACGGCGGAGAACCACGTCGTGACCGGCGGCCTTGGCAGCGCGGTGGCGGACCTCGTGGTGGAAGCCGGCCTGTCCGTGCGGCTGCGCAAGATCGGGATTCCGGACTGCTTCTGCGACAGCGGCTCGCTGCCGTACCTCGTGCAGCGGTATCAGATGGGTGTGCCCGACCTCGCGGCGGCCGCGCGCGCGCTGCTGCGTTGAACCCCTTTCCCATGCGCATCACCCAAATCGAGACCTTCACTGTCAGCGCCGGCTGGAAAAACTGGCTGTTCGTCAAGGTGCACACCGACGCCGGCATCCACGGCATCGGCGAGGGCACGCTGAACGGCTTCATCAAGACCACCGAGGCCGCCGTGCACGAGCTGGCCCACCTCGCCATCGGGCAGGAGCCGGAGCACATCACCCGGCTGGCGAAGCGGCTGCTCGACAGCGTGTCGCTCGACGGCGGCCACATCCACCGCACGGCCATCGCCGCGATCGAGGTCGCGTGCTGGGACATCCTCGGCAAGGCGCTCGGCGTGCCGATCTGGCAGCTGTTCGGCGGCCGCGTGCGGGACACGGTGCTGGGCTACGCCAACGGCTGGTACCGCACCGAGCGCACGCCGGAGCACTTCGTCACGGCCGCCGGGGCCGTGGTCGCGAAGGGCTTCCACGCGCTCAAGCTGGACCCGTTCGGCACCGCCCAGGGCTTCATCGACGACGGCGAGCTCCAGCTGGCCCACGACATCCTTGCCGCGATCCGCGCGAAGTATCCCGCGCTGCGCATCCTGATCGACGTGCACGGGCGGTTCACGGAGGCGGACGCGCTCCGCGCCGCCCGCAAGCTGGCGCCGCTCAACCTGTACTGGTGGGAGGAGCCGACCACGCGCGAGCGCGAACAGCCGGTCAACGCCGTGGCGCTGCAGTGCCCGATCCGCGTCGCGACGGGCGAGATGTACGACACCGTCGGCCAGTTCTACACCCTCGCCGTCGGCGGCGGCGTGAACATCTTCCAGCCCGAGCCCATGTCGCTCGGCGGCTTCGGCCCCACGCTGGCCGTCGCGGGCCTCGCCCAGGCCCACGGCAGCTACCTCGCCCCGCACCAGAGCGGCGGCCCGGTCGCCACCGCCGTCTGCCTCCAGCTCGCCGCAAGCGTCCCGAATTTCCTGATCCAGGAGCACTTCGACCCGTTCAACGATCCGTGGACGCGCGACCTGGTCACCTGGGCGCCGACGCTCGACCCGGCGAACGGCCACCTCTCGCTGCCGACCGCGCCGGGCCTCGGCCTCGACCTGAACCTCGAGGTCGTGCGCGCGCACCCGTACGACCCCAAGGCCTATCTCAACGTGTTCGAGGAGGGTTGGGAGAAACGGCTCGGCCAGACGGAAGCCAAGTCGGGCGTGGCCCGGCCCCGCGCCAAACGGAGAAAATGACGAATTTTGCCATCGGACCGGTAGCTCCGCACCGTGGAGCATGTAGGGCGGGGTCGCTGACCCCGCCTTTGCCAGGCAAATTCGGCCCGCACCACGGGCGGCGGGGTCAGCGACCCCGCCCTACATTGATCACCCCATGAAGATCAAACGCCTCGAGACCCTGCGCTCGACCGAGCATCCCAACCTGCTCTGGCTGCAGGTGCACACGGACGACGGCCTCGTCGGGCTGGGCGAGACGTATTACGTGCCGGCGGCGGTCGAGGCGGTGCTCCACGACTTCGCGGCGCCGCTGCTGCTTGGCCAGTCGGCGTTCGACCGCGAGCGGCACTGGCAGGCGCTGTTCTCCTACGCGAATTTCTTCGGCTTCGCCGGCGCGGAGATGCGCGCCGTGTCGGCCGTGGACCTGGCGCTCTGGGACCTGCTCGGGAAGCACACCGGCCAGCCGGTGCTCCGGCTCCTCGGCGGCCAGACGCGCGAGACCATCCGTGTCTACAACACCTGCGTGAACACGCCGCGGTACGCGGACCAGGACGGTTTTCTTAAGACGCCCGGCGAGCTCGCGCAGTCGCTGCTGGCGCAGGGCATCACGGCGATGAAGGTGTGGCCGTGGGACCAGTTTGCCCCGCAGCTCAACGTCGCGGCCGTCACCGGCCCCGCGGGCTGGTCCGCCGTCGGCCCCGTGGGCCACGACCTGCTCCCGGAGCAGCTCGCGCGCGGGCTGTGGACGGTGCAGGAGATCCGCCGCGCCGTCGGCGACCGGATGCAGATCGCGGTCGAGGGCCACTCGCGCTGGGACCTCAACTGCGCGCTGCGCATCGCCAAGGCGCTCGAGCCCTACGACGTGATGTGGATGGAGGACATCATCCAGCCCGAGAGCGCGCCGGACCTGGCGCGGCTGGTGCGGGAGACGCGCGTGCCGCAGTGCGTGAGCGAGCGGCTGTTCACCCGCCACGCGTTCCGCCGCATCCTCGATGCGGGCGCCGCGCACATTGTGATGCCGGATGTGATCTGGACGGGCGGCCTGAGCGAGGCGGTGAAGATCGCGACGCTGGCCGACACGCACCACCTGCCCATCGCGCCCCATGACTGCACGGGTCCCGTGAACCTCTTTGCCTGCCTGCACCTCTGCGCCGCGATGCCGAACGCCATGATCATGGAGACGGTCCGCGGCTTCTGCGAGGGCTACTACCGCGACGTCGTGGCCGAGCCCATCCCCGTGCGCGAGGGTCGCGCCGTGCTGACCGAGTTCGGCGCGGGCCTGGGCGTGTCGCTGCGGCCCGAGTTTCTGGCGCGTCCCGGCATCACCCGCCGGGTCTCGGAGGCGAAATGACCATGGGCGCAACCCCGACCTCACTCGCGCAGCGGATCGCGGAACGCACCGTCGCCCCGGGCACGCTCGGCGTGTGGTGGCTCGGCGGCTCGGGCTTCATCTTCAAGACGTCGGCCGGGCACCAGATCTGGATCGACCCCTATCTGTCGGACTTTGCCCGCGAGGTGTTCGGCCTCGGCCGGGCGTTCCCACCGCCGCTGACCGTGGAGGAGGCGGCGCCGGATGTCGTGATCAGCACGCACTGGCACGAGGATCACCTCGACCCGGGGTTCATCCCCGCGCTCGCCCGGCGCCGGCCCACGGTGCGATTCCTCATGCCGCGGAGCGCGATGGCGCGGGCGGTGACCTGGGGCCTCACGCTGGCGCAGATCACGCCGCTGGGCGCGGGTGAGACGCTGGAGATCCCCGACGGCACGGTCACGGGCGTCGTCGCCCGCCACGAGGCCGGCGTCCCCGGCTGGGAGGTGCCCGACGCGATCGGCGTGAATCTCCAGCTCGACGGCCTGCGCATCTACCACACCGGCGACACGGACTACGACCCGCGCATCCACCGCGGCTTCTCGGGCACGCAGTTCGCGCTGGCGACGCTCTGCATCAACGGGTCGGTCGGCAACCTCAACGCGCCCGAGGCGGCGCTGCTGGCCTGGCAGCTGGAGGCCGGCACGGTGGTGCCGCACCATCACCTGATCTGGGACCGGCCCAGGGAAAAGATCGCCGCGTGCGAGACGCTCGACCCGCGCGTCTTTACCGAGACCTACCGCAAGCTTGGCGGCCGGGGCACGGTGGTGATTCCGAAGGTGGGACTCGACATGACGCTGACCGCGGCCGGGCTGACGGCGACATGAACCGCTTGCGGCGCGGCAATTAGTTCGGAGCGAGCAACTCGATTTTCAAATTAACTCTATGAAAGGCATCACCGGCAAGGGCGTGTTCATCTCCGGCGGCTGCGGCGACATTGGCCGGGCGGTCGCGGCGCGGTTTCTCGAGGCGGGCGCGCGGGTCGTGCTGGGCGACCTGCTGCCCGAGCGGGCCGGCCGCGCGGCGGCGAAGCGGCTCAGTCCGACGGCGGCGCGCTACGTGCGCTGCGACGTCACGTCAGTCCCGTCGGTCGCGCGGGCCCTGAAGCAGGCCATCGCGTTCCTCGGCCGGATTGACGTGGCCATTTCCAATGCCGGCACAGTCACGAACCAGCCGTTCCTCGCGGTCACGGCGGACGCCTGGCAGCGCACCCTCGACGTCAATCTCACGGGCAGCTTCAACGTCGCGCAGCAGGCGGCGCGGCTGATGATGAAGAACCCCCGCCGCGGCCGCGCGCGGCGCGGCGTGATCCTGTTCACCGGCAGCTGGGTGCAGGAGATGCCCTGGCCGCACGGCGCGAGCTACTGCGCGAGCAAGGGCGGGCAGCTGATGCTGATGAAGATCATCGCGCAGGAACTCGCCCCGCACGGCATCACGGCGAACATCGTCGCCCCGGGCATGGTCTACGCCGGCCTCACCAAGGCGATCTACGACCGCGACCGCCGCTTCGCGAAGCTGGTGGACCGGACGGTGCCGCTGCTGCGCATGTGCAGCGCCGAGGAGGTGGCGGGCAGCTTCCTCCACCTCGCGAGTGACGACGCGGCCTATGTGACCGGCACGAGCATCGTGATCGACGGCGGCGCGTCGCTGGTGAGGAGAGAATAGTGCAGCGTTGAGTGTTCGGCTAGGCTCGTGATCACTTCGGTATCCACCGGGTGACGTGGTATTCGTACTGGCCGTGCTTCAGCCGGTTCCAGTACGGCGTCGCGTAGGGATAGACCACGACCTCGCCCGCGAGGCGGTAATTCGCGAAGAGCGTGTCGCGCACGCGTCCCTGCTCGTAGCTCCACGCGGAGTGCGCGCCGATGTCCTGGTAGGAGACGTAGATTGCGGCGAAATCCCGGCGGCGGATCCGGTCGTTCAGCGCGTCGGCCTGCCGAATGAGATCCCGGTGCAGGCTGGCGTAGCGGGCCGGGACGGCGGGACCGAGGTGGTCGAGCGCCTGCAGGACGCTCGCCGTCTGCCCGTGGGTGAAGAGTTCCACGTTGGGCCGCGTCCGCGCCAGCGACTCCAGCAGCGGATCGGCCAGGATGCGTCCATGTACCCCGTCCACGCTCGCCGCGAGGGCCGGCCAGTTGTCCGGGCCGGGCGGCGGCGGCAGGAGGTAGCCGAGCACGAGCAGGTTCGCGATCAGCAGCCCGCGCCCGAGGCGCGGCCAGGCCGGCAGGCGGCGCAGGGCAACGATCACGAGCGGCGCGAGCAGCAGGTGATAGAAATAAACGAGGTAGTTGCCCGGGTGCCAGCCGAGCACCGTGAGGAGCACGGTGGCCGACACCAGCGTCGCCCAATCCCAAAGATCGAGGGCTGGGCTCAGCGGCGGCAGGCGGAGGGACGCCGCGAACGTGCGGCGGCGCGGCCAGTGGAGCAGGGCCAGCAGGATGACGCCGCCGGCGAGCAGCGCGAACTCGCCGGTCTGGCTTTGCAGGATGGCCAGGCTGCGCACCGAGGACGTGTTCTGGACCACGAAGGTGGAGAGAAAATACAACGGCGCGACGACCGACAGCACGGCGGCGGATGCGAGCGCCAGCAGCGCCAGGACCCCAAGGTAGGCGAGGGCGCGTCTGGGCGGCGCGAAGGCCAGCAGATGGGTGGCGACGATGACCGCGGCGAGGGCGAAATAGGGCTTGGTCAGGGTCGCGAGCATGGCGAGTGCGGCGCCGCCGAGCAGGGCGGGCCAGGTGCCGCGACGGCTGACGGCGAGGGCGGCGAGGTAGAAGCCCGCGCCCAGCAGGTCGGTGCTGGCGGAGAGCGAGTGGCTGCTGACGTTGAGGATGTAGACGATCCCCAGCCCGGCGGCGGTCTCCACGCCGCCGACGCCCTCGCGGCGCAGGATCCAGCCCAGCAGGCCAAGCGTCAGCAGCAGCGCGACGGTGCTGGCCCAGCGGTGGGCGATGTAGGGGTTGTTGATCACGGCGGCGAACGGCCGCGCCCAGAGCGCGTAGCCCGGGCCGTAGACATTGGCGCCGGCGAGGAGTCCGTCGTGTGTGTAGGGATTGCCGGCCGCGGTGATTTCCACAAACCCGGGCTCGTCCTGGGTGATGGGATGCGCGATGCCGAGCACCCGGGCGTGCAGCGCGACGTAGTAGGCGGCGACCACGAGCAGGGCCAGCAGCAGGCTGAGGCGGAGGGCGGAGATCATGGCCGGCGGCAGGATGGGGGCGTCCGGGCGGCGAGCCAAGCCCGCCGATGCGCCTGTCCTCCCGGGCCGCGCCGGACCCGGGTCCGGCCTGAATCCTGGGGAGGAGAGCGCGGTGGAGGTGACTCGAACACCCGACCGGCGGTTTAGAAAACCGCTGCTCTATCCAGCTGAGCTACCACCGCATTTAAGTGCAGGACGCGTAGCGATGGACCCATGCGGCGACAAGGGGAAACGAAACCGGACGAGCCGCATCGCGGAGACGCGGAGGGGCGGAGGCGCAGAACGGACGAGAGGGTAGGCGGCGCTTCCGCTCCTCCGCGTTTCCGCGATCGCCGGCGGGCCGGGAAATCAGACGGCTCGGGCTCACCACATGACCGCCATCGTGCCGATGACCATGGCACCGAGGGTGATCAGGATGATGCAGTCGCACATGGCGCACTCCGCGGCTTCCGTCTGGTGAGGCGTGTCCGTCTGCGTGCTTTTCGTGAAGAAGTTCTTCAGGAGGTTGGCCATGGAGGATGTCCCGCGTCCGGCTTTGCGGCCGGCCACGAGGCTGGGGGATGGGGTGGGGGTGAAAGCCTGGGCCGAACAGCCCATTAGGGAGTCAGGCGCGAAATCCGTGATTTCGTTCAAAAGAATATGCACGGAGCCCCGGAAAAGCCCACAAAAATTGGCCACGACCCGGGCGCGGGGTGGTGACGGGAAGGTGACCGACCCCGGGTGGGATCAGCCCACGCCGTAGGGCGGAAAGATCTGCGTGGGCTCCTTGGCCAGGTCCTTGAACAAATGCTCGACGATCAGCTTGATGACATCGTCGCTATCGAGCGGCAGGTTGGAACCGAAGTGGTGGGAGTTGAACGCCCGGCCGTAGGCGAGCTGGCCGTGGGCGTCGAAGACGTACAGCTGGATGGCGCCGACATTGGTGCCCTGGCCGAAGACCTCCACGATCCAGACATAGTCGGCGCCGGGCGGGGCGGACTTGATCCAGTTGCCGTAGATGGCCGCGCGTTCCCAGAAGTAAGCCATCTGGTTGTGGCCGAGGTGGGTCGGGTCGATCTCCGGCCGGATGGGCGCGAGGGCGAACTGGGCGGAGGTGTGGCGGGCGGCCTCGCGGGCCAGGTTCTCCGCGAGGTCGTAGCGCCAGTGCCGCGACCCGTAGGCGGCGAAGTTGACCGGCTCCAGCCGCACCCGGCTGTGCGGGAGCTGGCCCTGCAGCTTGAGGAAGGCGGTGCGGCACAGGGCGAGCTCGGACTCGGGCGGCGAGCCGAACGCGCGGGCGAGCGGATACAGGGTCTGCCGGCACCCGGCGATGGCGAGGCCGACGACGACGGCCCCCAGGACGAGTGCGGTGGCCCCGACATACAACGTGGATTTGATCCAGGTTTTCATCGAACACCTCGGGTTGAAGGATGCGTTCCTGTGGAAAACTAAGGACGAAGGGCGGAGAACTGCGCCCCGCGACGCTTTCACCCTAGCGATCCGGCGACCTGACGCCCAGCCCCAAGGCTGCGCATTTCTTGGCGCCGGGTCTGGCCGGACCCGCCGGGTTGGGCCCGATAATTGCGCCGCGGCGGTGCCCCGGGCCCGCGCGCCAAAACCACACTTGACTTGCCCAACCTCGATTCTACTTTCCGCACCTTTCCCGTCTTACGGGGTGGTAGCTCAGCTGGTTAGAGCGTCTGCCTGTCACGCAGAAGGTCGCGGGTTCGAGTCCCGTCCATCCCGCCACTTAACACGCGATTCACTCGCGAGTTAAGTTTTCCCCGAAGCTAGGTTGCCCAGTTGACGTGGCAACCTAAGCATGAATCAACCAACGTTTGCTGTCAGTCGGTTCGAAAACCGAAACGGTATTATTTCGTGGCGCGTCGATGGCCGCCTGCATGGCGTCCGGTTTCGGAAGAACTTCAAGACGCGCGAGGAGGCCGCAGCCGAAAAGACCGCTTTGGAATTGAAGGCGCTGCAAGCCGAGTCGGGCATCCGGTCGGCCACCACGTTCTTGACCGACGCCCAACTGCGCGAGGCGGAGGATGCGTTTCGCCGGCTGACAGGGCGCACCGGATCGCTGCTCGTTTACCTCGAGTATGCACTAGCGAACTACCGCGAGCCCAACCAGCAGAAGCCGCTCACGGACGCCGTGGCGGAATACTACGCGACCAAGAAAACAGCACATGAGCGGACGCTGCTATCCATGCGGCAACTGCGCTCAATTGAAAACGAACTCAACGCCTTCAAGGCACGCTTTCCCAAGGCTATCGTCTCGGGCTTCTCGGCGTCCAATCTCGTGCCTTATCTGGAGCGCGGCAACCCGTCGCTCAAGACCTACAACAACCGCCGCGGCCTGCTCTCCACGTTCTTCAAATATGCGTTCCAAAAGGATTGGATTGTCCTGAATCCGGTTGAGAAAACGCCGCACCACCGGATCAATCATCGGCGCGGCTCCGCTGTAACCATTTCCGCAGAACAGGCTGAACAGCTTGTGCTAACTACCAGATCATAGACACGAGCTAACGGGCTAATTGGGTAACACTCCAATGAAACAAGGAGTGTTACCATGGACGAGAAAGAGTCAGTCGAAAAGACCGTGAAACGCGGGGGCCGAACCGGCCCCCGCCGC
>CAIJZY010000054.1 GCA_903825285.1 uncultured Opitutia bacterium
CACCGTCGCCCACGGGCGACTGGAGCGAGATGGGCTGCTGAGCCATCTTCATGATCTGCTGCACGCGCTCGACGGGCAGGTTCATCTCGTCGGCGACCTCCTCCGGGGTCGGCTCGTGGCCGAATTCCTGCAGCAGCTGCTTCTGGACCTGCATGACCTTGTTCAGCGTCTCGATCATGTGGACCGGGATGCGGATGGTGCGGGCCTGGTCGGCGATCGAGCGGGTGATGGCCTGGCGGATCCACCAGGTGGCGTAGGTCGAGAACTTGTAGCCGCGGCGGTACTCGAACTTCTCGACGGCCTTCATCAGGCCCATGTTGCCCTCCTGGATCAGGTCGAGGAAGGAGAGGCCGCGGTTGGTGTATTTCTTGGCGATGGAGATGACCAGGCGCAGGTTGGCCTCGACCATCTCGGTCTTGGCCTGGTGGGCCTCGCGGACATGGACGCGGGTCTGGGCGACGACGGCCAGGAGCTGGGTGGGCGCGATGCGCTGGGCGGCCTCGATCTGGCGGAGGCGCTGGTTGAGGGCGCGGACGTCGAGGGCGGCGTCCTTCTTCGTCTTCGGGTGCTTGGCGCGGTCGAGCTGGGCGTGGAGCGTCTCGATCTCCTCGAGGGCCGGGCGGAGCTGCTCGAGGTACTCCTCGTAGACCTTCAGCTTGAAGAAGAACTTCCCGAAGTTGGCGCGGAGGACGTTCTCCCGCTTGCGGTGCTTGGCCAGGACCCGCTTGCGCTCCGGGTCGGACTTGGCCTTGAGGTATTCCGTCCACGACTCCGCGACGGCCTTCTCGGATTTCTGCGTGTTCTCGACCAGCTTGGGCAGGCCCTTGAAGTAGGCCTCGCGGCTGTCGATCTTCTTGTCGATGACGACGCGGTCAAAGCGCTCCTCGCGGTTGAGCAGCTTGGCGCCGAGGGTGCCGATGTAGGCGCCGACGGCGGCGGCCTCGAACAGCGCGGTCTGGGCCTTGAGCTCGGCGTTCTCGATGCGCTTGGAGATCTCGACCTCCTGCTCGCGCGTCAGCAGCGGGACCTGGCCCATCTGCTTGAGGTACATCCGGACCGGGTCGTCGAGGATGTCGTGCTGCGAGGAGCGGCTCTCCTCCTCCTCGGCCTCCTCCATGCGCTGCTTGTAGTCGTCGACCTGGTCGGGCTCGAGGATCTCGATCTCGAGGTTCTGCAGGATGGAAAGGACGTTATCGATCTCCTCCTGGTTCTCGACCGACTCGGGCAGCGCCTCGTTGATGTCGTCGAACGTGAGGTAGCCCTGCTCCTTCGAGAGCCGGATCAGGTGGCGGATCTTGTCGTTGATGCCGCCCGCGGGGATGTCCGCGCCGGTGGCGTCGGGGGCGACGGCGCCATTCTGGTTCTTGGCGATGACGGCTTCGACGGCCTCAGAGTGGGTGTCGGCGGATCCGGACTTGGCTTTGCGCGGCATAGGTTGTGGTCTCTACAAGTACTTGAAAAAAGCTAAACCGCCACCGGCAGTTGAAGCGGTTGGCGGAGCTGGCGTTGAAGGTCGGAGCGTTCCCTTAAGAGTGAAATTGGGTCAGAATTACTGTCCGCAGCGGCATTGGCTAAAGCAAGTTCTATTTGCCTCAGCCGGGGCTCGAGGGCCCGGGTCCGCAGCTGGCGCAGGCCTTCGTTGGCGACTTTGACCGGATCGTCAATGCCGGGGCGGTCAAACAACAGGGACGCGACAAGCGTCTTTTCCTCAGCGGTTTCAAGCAGGTCGTCGAGGTGGTCCCGCCCCGGCCAGGTGTCGTGCTCGAACTCGCCCAGGAACCGGTTGAGCAGCACGCCGGCGGGGTGCGAGATATCGATCCAGTCGTGGGGCAGGGTGGAGCTCAGGGCCTTGCCGAGGGTCTCGAAGTGCAGGCAGAGCAGGAGCAGGTGGTGCTCGGAACTCTGGGCGGTGTTGGCCGGGGGCGCGGGCGCGGCCGTCGCCGCGGCGGGCCGGGCCGCCGCCTGGCGGCTCAGGCGGGCGACGAAATTCTGGTAGTCGCGCAGCAGCGCGCTGGGGGCAACGTGGAGATAGGCCGCGTTCTCCTGCAGGAACGTGGACCGCGTGATCTCGGAATCCGCCTGGTGGACGATCTCGAAGAGGGTGACCGCGGCGCGCGACTTCTGCTCGGCGGAGGCGGCGGCGACGTCGGGCAGGACCGAGCGTTGGGCGAACTCCATGGCGGTGAGGGCGGTCTTGCGCACCTCCTCATAGGCGGCCAGGCCGCGCTCGCGGAAGAGCGAGTCGGGGTCGTCGCCCTTGGCCAGGACGAGGAACTTCACCTCGAGCCCGGCGCGCAGCGCCATCGGCAGGAAGCGCATCGCCGCCTTCTGGCCGGCGCTGTCGCCGTCGAGGAAGCACTCGACCTGCGTGTGGTAGCGGCGGAGCAGGATGAGCTGGGACTCGGTGATGGACGTGCCCTGCGGGGCGATGGCGGACTTGAGGCCCACGCTCCAGCAGCGGAGCGCATCGAGCTGGCCCTCGACGAGGACGAACGGCCGGCCCTCGCCGACGGCGGTGCGGGCGCGGTCGAGGTTGAAGAGCAGGTTGCCCTTGGTGAAGATGGGCGTCTCGGGCGAGTTGACGTACTTGGCCTCGCGCGCGGGATCGTCCTCGGGCGTGAGGCCGGTCTGCCGCGCGGTGAACGCGACGACGCGCCCCTGGTGGTCGCGGATGGGGATCATCAGCCGGCCGCGGAAGCGCGGCTTGAGCGAGCCGAGGGCGAGCATGGCGCCGTCGCGGACGAAGAACAGGCCGCACTGGCGGATCGCGTCCTCGGAGAACTTGCGCTTCAGCAGCAGCGCGCCAAGGCCCTCGTCCACCGCCGCCGCCGCGCCGATCTTGAACTCATCGGCGAGCTCCAGCGCGAAGCGCCGCTGCTCCACCCAGTAGGTCCGCAGGAACGTGCCGGCGGCGCCGGCGCCCTTGAACGCCTGGTGGAAGTGGTCGCAGGCGAGGTCGTGGATCTCGAAGATTTCCTGGCGCAGCGAGCGCTCCTCGCGGCTCGGCCCGCCGGAGCCCTCCTCGTACTCGATGACGATGTTGAAGCGCTGGCCGAGCGCCTCGACGGCCTCGGTGAAGCCCAGCTGCTCCGTCTCCCGCACGAACGAGATCAGGTCGCCCGCCTTGCCGCAGCCGAAGCACTTGTAGAAGCCCTTGTCGGCATCGACGTTGAACGAGGGCGTTTTCTCGTTGTGGAACGGGCAGAGGCCCTTGAGCCGGCCCGCGCCGGCCTTTTTCAGCGTGACCACCCGCGAGACCACGTCGGCCAGGTTGATCCGCAGCTTCAAGTCGCGGACACAGGTGGGCTTGATGGCGGGCATGGGCGGGGCGCGAGAAGAATGCACTTTCAACCCACGGAGGAGACTGTCAAGTTTCCCGGCTCGCCGAGGAAACATTGCCGGGTTTCGGGCGACTCACTCCCATGCCTATGCGCCCTTCCTCCCTGCTTCTGCTGCTGGCCGTGCTGCTGGCGGCGCCCCTGGCCCGCGGTCGCGAGGCCGCCGTGCTGCGCACGCCCTCGAACGACCCCGTGTGGCAGGCCCAGCTCCCGGCCTTCGACCAGGACAGCTACGACCGCAACGTCGAGGCCCTGATCGCACGCTTCGAGTCCGCGACCGGCAAGCACCTCGTGCCCGGCGCGAAGAAGAAGGTCGGCCTCAAGATCTACACCGACTCGGGCCCGGGCATGGCCACGCCGATCCCGCTGGTGAAGGCCGTGATCGCGGCGCTGGAGCGCCGCGGCTTCGAGAAGGAGAACATCTTCCTGGTCGGCCTGAACCAGCTCCGCCTGCGCATGACCGGCTACCTCCCGTCGCTCGTGACGGGCGAGACGCCATTCAAGGGGCACAAGGTTTTCGTGCTCGAGTCGGGCAAGTTCTACGACCCGGTGTGGTTCTACGACAGCCCGCTCCCGCAGCGCTTCGACCCGATCCTGGCGGAGCAGCAGACGAAGGACTATCCCAACTCCTCGACGAAGGACGAGGACCGCAAGAGCTTCCTCGCCACGCCCCTCTTCCTCGACGCCGACTTCTGGATCAACCTGCCCGTCTACACCGACCACCCCATGCTGGGCGTCAACGGCGCGCTGGTGAACGCGACCCTCTGGAACGCGTCGAACACCGGCCGCTTCTTCCGCTCCCCGGCCAACGCGCCGGCGGCGGTGGCCGAGATGAGCGCGATCCCCGAGCTGCGCCAGACCTGGATGTTCACGCTCGTGAGCCTGGAGCACTACCAGTTCATCGGCGGGCCGTACTTCAACTCGCTCTACTCGACCTCGGAGCCGCTGCTGTGGCTCAGCACGGACCCCGTGCTGCTCGACGCGCTGATGCGCAGCCGCATCAACGGCCTCCGCAAGCAGTCGGGCTTCGAGCCGATCTCCGAGGAGATCCGCACGCTGGAGTTCGCCGAGACGCTCGGCGTCGGCTCCACCCACATTGCCTCCGCCAAGTTCATCCCGGTCGTCCAATAAAACCGCTTGTCACCCCGGCGGTGCCGGGGCCACTTTGAGGCTGTCATGACCTCCGCCGCGTACCTCCCTTTCCTGATCCAGGCCGCGCTGGCCGCCGGCATCACCCTCGTGGTGATCGTGGTCAGCCACCTCTTCGGTCAGCGGAGCCGGGGCTCGAAGATCAAGGACTCGGCCTACGAGTGCGGCGTCCCCGCCGAGGGCCTCATCCACACGCGGTTCTCGGTGAAGTTCTTCGTCACCGCGCTGCTGTTCATGCTGTTCGACCTCGAGGTCGTGATCCTCGTCCCGTGGACGTTCATCTACCGCGAGTTCCTCGCGCACGGCATCCCGATCCTCGGGCCCGTCCTGTTCTTCCTCGGCGTGCTGGTGCTCGGCCTCGTCTACGAGATGAAGAAGGGCGCGCTGGAGTGGGAAAAATAAGGCCCGCCGGGCGGGAAACGCCAAACGCCAGTTTTCAAATCCCAAACCAAGAGCTCACGAAATTTCCGAAGACTGCAGCTGATCCAACCACGGCATTCACGGGATTTCCGGCGGTTTGCGAACTGTAGTTTTGTTGGCGTTTGAAAAATGGCGTTTGAAGTTTCCCAAGCATGAGGCTCGACAAAATCATCTCCCGCGGACGGGTCGTTGACCTGCGGAGCCTCGACCTCGAGGGCGCGCTGCAGGAGCTGCTCGCCGTCTCCGTCGAGCGCTTCCCCGACCTGAAGCCCGAGGCGCTGCTCAAGGGCCTGCTGGCCCGCGAGAGCACGATGACGACCTACCTCGGCCTCGGCGTGGCCCTCCCGCACGTCCGCGTGCGGATGCGCCGGCGCTACGTCCTCGCCATCGGCCGCAGCCGCGTCGGCGTCCGGCACGACGGCGCCGTCGGCGACGAGCGGGTGCACCTGATCGTCATGCTGATCGCGGGCGAGAACGCGCGCGACTACCTGCAGGTGCTCGCGTCCATCGCCCGCCAGGTGAAGGAGCCCGAGCTGGTCGAGAAGCTCCTCAACGCCCCCGACCTCGACGCGCTCTACGAGCGGCTGATCGGCGGCTTCGGCGGCATCCGGCCCGTCCAGACCCAGCAGAACCGGGTCAACCGGCTCATGTTCCGCGAGGCGGAGCGGGTCGCGCGCGGCGCGGACTGCGGCGCGATCATGGTGTTCGGCGACACCTTCATCGGCGGCATCGACGCCGGCACCGTGCGCTCGAAGCTCAAGACCATCCTCGTGACCCGCAACCCGATCGAGCCGAGCGAGGACCAGGCGGCCTTCGCCGACACGATCCAGGTGCGTTCGTTCTCGAGCCAGCGGCTGGCCCAGCTGCGCAGCGCGATGCTCGTGGCGCTCACCCGCGGCGTGATCGGCTTCCGCGACCGCATCTGCTGCGTGGGCGGCATGACGGGCAGCAACCAGTTCGACACGCTGGTGGTGGTGGACGTGGAGCGGGAATTCCAGACGCTCCTGACCGGCCAGATGGCCGACCTGCTGCCGGAGGACGTGAAGCCGGAGGTCCTCGAGCGCGTCATCGCCGTGGCGACCGAGCTCGCCGTCGAGGGCCGCGAGGGGCGTCCCGTCGGCTGCCTTTTCGTGGTGGGCGACATCGAGAAGGTCGAGGCCTTCACCAAGCCGCTCGTGCTCAATCCGTTCTTCGGCTACAAGGAGGAGGACCGCAACATCCTCAATCCCTTCATGGACGAGACGGTGAAGGAGTTCTCGTCGATCGACGGGGCCTTCGTGATCCGGGGCGACGGGGTGGTGGAGTCGGCCGGCAGCCTGATCCAGGCCACCGACAGCGACCACTCCCTCCCGAGCGGCCTCGGCAGCCGTCACGCCGCCGCCGGCGCGATCAGCGTGGCCGCCAACTGCATCGCCATCGTGGTGTCCTCGAGCACGGGCCAGGTCACGCTCTTCCGCCGCGGGGTGATGCTGCCCCTGACGGAAAAACGCCGTTGAGCGCGGGGCGGTTTGTTAACCACGCATAGACGCTCATTCACACTCATCGGTGGAGTGGTTCCGGCGGTTTGGGAGTCCCTGTCGTGAACGGGATTGGTCAGGCGACCCCAAGCCGCTCCTGTTTAGGGACTTCGTATTAGCGTCCCTGAGCGTTCATTAGCGGTTTCGATTCCCTCTGAACTTTGGGGTTGCACCGTCCCGGCTGGGCCACTGTTCTGACCCCTCAACCATTTAAATACCATGAACGAAGTCGTCACCCTGGAATGCACCGAGGCCAAGAAAGAGGGCAAGCCCGTCTCCCGTTACCTCACGAAGCGGAACAAGAAGACCGTGACTGAGCGCATCGAGAAGATGAAGTACAACCCCTTCCTGAAGCGCCACACGCTCCACAAGGAGATCAAGTAAGCCTCGACCGCGTTCGCGCGTCATTTTCCGCCGGGCCCTCGCAGGCCCGGCTTTTTTGTGCCCGTCGCGCGTGATCCGCGACCCCGTAAACTGAAAAAACCGCCTTGCGGCGGCCAACGGCGGGGTCAGCTGGACTTCTTTTCCGGGGCGACCGCACCGGAGGCGGACACCTGCTGGCGGCGGGCGGCGCGCCAGCTTTCGCGATGCTTGCGGATCCAGTCGAGCAGGGCGCGCTCGAAGCCGATGTCATAGCCCAGGCGCTCCGACTCCAGCCACTTGTGCTTCAGGATCTCCTCCCGCTCGGCCAGGAATTCCTGGTAGAGGCTGGATTGTTTGACGAATTCGCGGGCAGTCGCGGGTTCTTGGGCAGTGGATGACATGCAGCGAGGCGAGGCGAGCAACGATGAGAGCGACACGGCCGTGGGTGTCAATGCCTGCAAATTACGCAATTTTCACCGGCTGGTCCAGCCGGTCCAGCAGGGTCTGCGCGATGGTGCGGAAAGTGTCGCCCGCCGGGCTCTGGGGCTGGCTGACGACGATGGGTACGCCGGCGTCGCCGCCGGCGCGGATGGCCTCGATCAGCGGGACCTGGCCGAGGAGGGTCGTGCCGAGCTTCTCGGCGATGAGGATGCCGCCGCCGGAGCCGAACACCTCGTGCTTCTGGCCGGACGGGTCGAGGAACCAGCTCATGTTCTCCGCCACGCCGAGGAGGGGCACGTTGACCTTCTGGAACATCAGGCCGCCCTTGCGGGCGACATTCGTCGCCGCCGTCTGCGGGGTGGTCACCAGCACGGCGCCGTCGAGCGGCAGCGTCTGCACCAGCGAAAGCTGCGCGTCGCCCGTGCCGGGCGGCAGGTCCACGAGCAGCACGTCCAGCTCGCCCCACTTCACGTTTTGGACGAACTGCTGGATGGTCTTCATGATCATCGGGCCGCGCCAGACGACCGGCGTGTTCTCGTCCACGAGGAAACCCATGCTCATCACCTTCACGCCGTGGCGCTCCATCGGCACCAGGAACTCGCCGTCCACCTCGGGCCGGCCCTGCAGGCCCATCATCAGCGGGACGCTCGGGCCGTAAATGTCGCAGTCCATCAGGCCGATCCGCCCCGGCCGGCCCTTGAGGGCGGACAGCTGGGCGAGGGCGCAGGCGAGGTTGACGGCGAAGGTGCTCTTGCCGACGCCGCCCTTGCCGGACGCGATGGCCACGGAGTGCCGGATGCCCGCGGGCGCGCCGGCGTTGCCGCCGAGGTTGCCGCCGCCGGCGGCCGGCGCCTTGGGCGCGGTGACGGCGATATCAATGATGGTCTCCTTCACGGCCGGGATGGCGCGGAGGCAAAGGTCCACCTCGCGTTTCAGCTGAAGCGGGACCTTCGGGTCGCTGGTGGTGAGGGCGAGGGAGACCTTCGCCGTGTCGCCGACGAGGGCCGCGCTGCGGACCAGCCCGAAGGAGACGATGTCCCGGCTGAAGCCGGGATACTTCACTTGCTTGAGGTGCTCTTTGAGTTCGTCGGGCGTCACGGCGGGATAAAGTTGGCGGAGGAAGGGAAATAAAGTTGTTATGCGCGGTCCGGGTGTAAATAGAAATGGCCAGTCGCGCCCAACTTTAAGCTGCACTTTCTCCCATGCAAAAATTTCTGCGCCTATTCGCCGTCCTGAGCCTCACGGCCGCGTCCGCCCTGGCGGTCACCATCCGTGACATCGGCGAGGTCACGGTCACCGCCGAGAACAAGACCATCCCCGTCCGCGTCTCCGCCAACACCCCCGAGCTCAACAGCCTCGCGCTGCGCGCGTTCGGCGCGCATGGCCGGTACCGGGTCACGTCCAGCGGGTATGCCTACGACATCCGGTTCTCGCTCGTGACGGGCACGCAGGTGCGCGTGGATATCTCGAAGGGCTCCGCCGGCGCGGCGTTCTCCTCCGACCTCGCCACCGGCCGCGACGCGAACGAGGCGCTGCTGCGGGCGGCGGACATCGCGGTGGTGAAGACCAACGGCCTCGGCCTGAAGGGCTTTTTCGCGGCGAAAATCGCGTTCATCGGCGGCGGCGGCGGCCGGCGGGAGGTCTACACCGGCGACCTGTTCTTCAGCCGCGTGACCCAGGTCACGCATGACCACACGCTCGCCCTGTTTCCCCGGTGGTCGCCGGACGGCACCAAGCTGCTCTACACGAGCTTCTACAAGTCGGGCTTCCCCGATATCTTTCAGATCGACCTGACCACCTATCAGCGCACCACGTTTGTGAGCTTCAAGGGCACCAACAGCAGCGCGCGCTTCAGCCCGACCGGCGGCCAGGTCGCCATGGTGCTCAGCGGCGAGGGCACGCCGGAGATCTACATTTCGAACGCGCAGGGCCGGGGCGTCTCGCGCCGCACGCACTCGGATGCGGTCAAGTCCTCGCCCTGCTTCTCGCCGGACGGCTCGCGGCTTGTGTTCACCATGCAGCCCGGTCCGCAGCTCTACATCATGTCCGCCGGCGGCGGCTCCCAGCAGCGGCTCGTGACGGGCTATTCCTACGTGGCGGAGCCGGACTGGAGCCGCACCAACCCGAACAAGATTGTCTGCACGGTGAAAAACGGCTCCTACCAGATTGCCGTGTATGATTTTTCCAAGGGCGGCGCCGAGATTGTTTCCCAGGCGAAGTTTGACGGCATCGAGCCCAGCTGGCTCGCGGATGGACGTCATGTCGTCTACACCGCGCGCGACCGGAGCACGAGCGTGCTCTGCATCCTTGATACCGAGACCGGCAAGAGCACGCCGATCAGCCCGCGCAGTTTTGGCCCGGCGATGCAGGCGAGCGTGTTCAATCCCTAAGCCGGAGCCAATTTCACGCCGCCACCGGATTGCCCATGTAGGGCGGGGTCGCTGACCCCGCCCTACAACCGGGCACAAAAAAGCCGCGCGGTGAGGCGCGGCTGAATTGGAAGAAGCGGCGGGATTATTTCGTCGCGGCGAGGTAGTTGGCCTCGGCGGCGTCCCAGTTCACGACGTTCCAGAAGGCCGCGATGTAGTCGGGGCGGCGGTTCTGGTAGTTGAGGTAGTAGGCGTGCTCCCAGACATCGAGGCCAAGGACCGGCTGGCCCTCGATCCCGGCGACGGCCTTGCCCATCAGCGGGCTGTCCTGATTGGCGGTGGAGCCGACGGCGAGCTTCTTGTCCGCGCCGACGACGAGCCAGGCCCAGCCGGAGCCGAAGCGCGTGGCGCCCGCCTTGGCGAAGTCCTCCTTGAACTTGTCGAAGCCGCCGAACGTGGCGGTGATCGCCTCGCCCAGCTTGCCCTTCGGCGCGCCGCCCTTGCCGGGCCCGAGGATCGTCCAGAAGAACGAGTGGTTGGCATGGCCGCCCGCGTTGTTGCGGACGCCGCCGCGGATCGCCTCCGGCACCTGGCCGAGGTTGGCGATCAGCGCGTGGACATCGAGGGCGGCGAGGGCCGCGTGGTCCTTGAGGAGATTGTTGGCGTTCGTGATGTAGGCCTGGTGATGCTTGCCGTGATGGATTTCCATCGTCTTGGCGTCGATGTGCGGCGCGAGGGCGTCGAAGGCGTAGGGCAGGGGAGGAAGCGTGTAAGCCATGGTATGGGAAGGTTCGGGTTGGAAAGGAAAGTGATGCACCGGTCTGACGGAGCGTCAACTGCCGAGGGCAGTTCGATTTTCGATTTACGACTTACGATTTACGATTTGGACCGATGGAGCTGATTTGGCGTTTGGGATCTGGCGTTTGAATTTACTACTCCGCCTCCAGTCGCTTCAGCCGGAAAAACGCCTGCAGCAGCTCGCGGCACTCGGACTCCAGCACGCCGCCGGCGGTGACTTCCAGGTGGTGGTTGACGCGCGGGAGCTCGTTGAGGTTCGTGGCGCCCCCGAGGCAGCCCATTTTCGGGTCGGGCACGGCGTAGCAGACGCGCTTGAGGCGCGACATGAGCGTGGCGCCGGAGCACATCGGGCAGGGCTCCTTGGTGACGTACAGCGTGGCGCCCTCGAGGCGCCAGTTGCCCACACGCGCGGCGGCCTGCGTGATCGCGAGGATCTCGGCGTGGGCGGTGGGGTCGTGGGCGCCCTCGACGGTGTTGTGCGCGACGCCGATGAGCTCGCCGCCGAGCTCGATCACGGCGCCGATCGGGACCTCGTCCTGCCGCCACGCGTCGATGGCCTGGTTGTAGGCGAGGCTCATGTAGAACGCGTCGTCGCGCTGCAGCTGCGACGGGAAGCGTTTTTCAAACGGGCAGGGGGGAGGCGTGGGCGTGTCGGCCATGAGCGGCGGGTTTCCCGCGGCGGTCCCGAGGGAAAGCCTTGCTTACGGGGGCGGTTTTCGTCTTACAAGGGGCTTTTATACCTCCGCACGCACCTATGACCCATTTTCCGTCCTTCCACCATGGCTGACAGCAACGCGATTGAAGTGGAGGGCAAGGTCGTCACCGTGCTGCCGGGCACGATGTTCAAGGTGCAGCTGGCGAACGGGCACGTGGTCCTCGCCCATATCTCGGGCAAACTCCGCAAGAACTTCATCAAGATCGCCGCGGGCGACACGGTGAAGATGGAGATGAGCCCCTACGACCTGGAGAAGGCCCGCATCACCTTCCGGGTGAAGGAACAGAACTCCACCTACCGTCCGCCGCCGCCGCGCCGCCGCTTCTGAGCGCCGCCGCGAGCCGAGCCGGTTTCGCCTTTTTTCGCGCCATGCGGGTTGATCACAGTCAGGCCGCCCCGGCGTTCGCCCGGGACACCGAGGCCTTCCTCGCGTACCTCGGGCTCGAGCGCGCGCTGTCCGCCAACACGCTTTCGGCCTACCGCAGCGACTTGGACCAGGCCGCATCCTTCCTGGGCCGGCAGGGTGTCGCCGACTGGCGCGCCGTCACGCGGGCGCAGGCCGCGGAGTGGGTGCACTCGCTGAACCGCCGGGTCTGCGCGCCGGCCAGCCTCGCGCGCAAGCTCACCGCGCTGCGCGGCCTCGCGCGCTTCCTCGTCCGGGAGAAGTGCCGCGACGACGACTTCACCGAGCTGCTCGCGAGCCCGAAGCTGCCGCGCCGCATCCCCGGCACGCTGACCCCCGAGGAGATCGCCCGCCTGCTGGCCGCGCCGGGCGGCGGCGACGCGCGCGCGCTGCGCGACCGCGCCCTGCTCGAGTTGTTTTATTCCAGCGGCCTGCGCGTCTCGGAGCTCGCCGGGATCACGCTGCAGCAGATCAACCTGGAGGAGGGCTTCCTCCGCGTCTTCGGCAAGGGCTCGAAGGAGCGCGTGGTGCCGGTCGGCGCGAAGGCCGCCGCGGCCATGGCCAAGTACCTGGAGGCGGGCCGGCCGCAGCTGGTCAAGCCCAAGACCGGCAGCCAGGTCTTCCTCAACCCGCGCGGCACCGCGCTCTCCCGCGTCGCGCTCTGGATGATCGTCAAGAAGCACGCCGAGCGCGCGGGGCTCATGAAGAGCGTCAAGCCCCACGGGCTCCGCCACTCCTTTGCCACGCACCTGCTGAGCGGCGGCGCCGACCTGCGCGCGATCCAGGAGATGCTGGGCCACTCGAGCATCTCCACCACGCAGATCTACACCGCGGTGGAGTCGCGCCGGCTGCTCGACCAGCACGCGAAGTTCCACCCGCGGAACCACGGAGCGGCGGGGAGCTGATCCCTTTATCACCGCGAAGGTCGCGAAGATCGCGAAGGCCAGGCCAGGTCTGCCGGCGGCTTCGTGCGCTTCGTGACCTTTGTGGTAAACCCGCTGGGTTGTTGCTCCACCCGGAAGCACACGAAGCGCACGAAGATTGGCCGCACCGGCTCCGGCTCGGCCTTCGCGGGCTTCGCGACCTAGGCGGTGAAAATCCGACTCAGCGTTACTTTACCTGCCGCAGCGCCTGCGCGAAGCGGCCGACGCCGTAGAGCGCGAGGAGTGCGCCGACCGGCACGAGCGCGACGCCCAGGCCGGGGTCGCCGTCGTGGATCCCGAACCCGCCGAGGAGGAAGCCGACGGGCAGCAGCAGCGAGCCCCAGCGCAGCGCCAGCGAAGTGTCGCGCGTCAGCTCGAGCCCCTTCACGCCGCGGAGCGTCAGCCCGGCGGCGATGTTCACGAGGCCGAAGAGCGCGCCGTGGGCGTGCGCCAGGGTGAACATCAGGCGCCGCATCTCGACGTCCACGTTGAGGTACCAGGCGAGCTTGAAGCCGTGCAGGGTCTCGAGCACGAGCCCGAGCGCGAGGAAGGCGAAGAGGGACCACCAGCCAAAGCGGAGATGTTGGTCGGACGTGTTCATGGGGGAAGGGCGGGTTACTCGGCGAGGAAGATGGACCGCCGGCTGCGCTGGTCGAGCAGGCGGTCGAAGGTGGCCTGGCGGAAGAGCCCGTTGGGCTCGAGCACGGTCTGCGGGCGGTAGTCGCCGGCGGGCTTGCGGACCTCCTGCCACCAGTACTGGTAGGCGAGGGTGAGCGCCTCCTTCTGGCGGGCGTCGTCCTGGCGGTAGTCGAACTCGTAGCCCGTGAAGCCCGGCAGCGACTGCAGCGCCTTCCATGCGCCGAAGCGGACGGCGGCGTACGGGTCGTTCAGCTCGAAGATCAGGAAGGGATACAGCCAGTCGCGGCCGGACGCCTGCTGCGCCGGCGCCCAGCCCATGCTCCAGGCGATGAGCATGCGCTGGCCGGCGTCACCCTGCAGGAGGTAGAGCACGGCCGCGGAGAGCTCGCGCTGGTCGTCGTTGAGCGCGGGCACGGGCTGGCCGTACCACTCGTGGAGCTTGGCGGCGGTCCAGGCGAGCGACTGGTCGAGGTGGCAGAGGTTGCACGCGTTCGGCCGGCCGGTCGCGAGGTCCACGCGCACCGCGGGTGACGTGACCTGGTGGCTGCGGATCGAGCGGAGGAGTCCGTACGTGGTGTGCGGCAGGTGACAATCGTAGCAGTTGTTGCCGGGCGAGCCGGCGGCGTGGTGGGTGTGGGCGGCGAGCTTGGCCTGGATCGGCTGGTGGCACTGCACGCAGGCCCGGTTCGAGTCCATGCCCGGCGCCATCTGCTTCGTGGTCCGCCATTCCTCCAGCGCGGCCGGCGAGGTGTCCGCCGGATGCAGCTCGTGGCAGGACAGGCAGGAGAACTTGCCGCCCTGGAAGCAGGGCGAGGCCGAGACCGCGTTGTACTCGCGGCCGGTGGTGCGCACCATGCCGTCGGGCCAGAAGCGGTCGCCCATGAAGTTGGGCGCCTGCTCGTGGAGTTCCGCGCGCGCCACCGCGTGGTCCGTGCCGTTGGGCTGCACGACCCAGCGCAGGTCGAGGTCGCGCGCGCCGGGCCGGTACTTGCCGCCGTGCTGGTCCCACGTGATGTTGGCCGCCGCGTTGGTGAAGGCCCAGATGCTGTGACACTGGCCGCAGGCGAGCGCCGAGGCCGGGCCGTCCATGCGCGCGGGGTTCGCGATCGTGGGGTCCGCGCGACCGGAGAGGTGAAAGGCGAAGCGCCGGAGCGGATTGCGGTTCGCCGCGATATGCTCGCGCCCGCCGCTGTGGCACGCCTCGCAGGAGATGCCGAACTCGCTCACCTGCGAGTCGAACCGGCCGTTCACGAAGCGGCCGCGGCCCTGCGTGACGTGGCAGTTGATGCAGCCGTTGTTCCAGTCGCCCTTCGAGTAGACCGAGGTCGGCCCGGGCGGCACGAGGAAGGTCTGCACCATCGGCGTCCATTTCTTCTCCGCCACCATGTAGGCGAAGGGAAACTGCCCGAGCGTGCGGCCCTCGCGCGGGTCGCCGGTCTCCGTCCAGAACAGCTGCAGGTTGTGCGAGCCGGTGAGCAGCACGATCTCCTGCGCCCGGCCGTAGGCCGTGGCGGGAGCGCCGGCGGACTTGGACCGGACGAAGTAGGCGTCGCCCCGTCGCTCGACGCGGTAGTCCACGCCGGCCTGGGTCAGCTCGAGTCCGTCCATCTCGGCCGCGAAGTTTTCGCGCTTTGCCACCTGCGTCATCGTGCGGTGGAACGACACGTGCCAACTCGCGTAATTGCCCGGATGGCACGCACGGCAGGAGTCCGACGTCACGTAGTCGTCCGCCGGCACCTGGATCGGCCGGTTCGCCGGCGGTATTCCGCTGCCGCCCGGGCCGAGCAGCGCGATGCCAATCACCGCGACGCCCCAGAGCGCGCCCAGCGCGCAAATGCGCCCCACCCAGGTCGCCGGCAGCCAGGGGGCGCGCGGCGGTTCGTTGGTTGGCGGGGGTGAAGCCACAGGCGCGAACTAACGGGCCCGGTCGGCGCCTGAAAAGACTTTTCGCCGGGGAAGCCTTGGCGGCAGGCCATGGGTAAAATTTCACCAGGACCGGTGCGGTAGCAGAACATCGTTAAGCGCTTGGGCATTTTTCACCGCCGGCCGGGCATTAGCCCCATGCGATTTTGCATATTAGCTGCGTTTCCTGCTTCACTCGCCGGGCTAATCCTGCTTCCTTCCCGCGCACCCCGCTCCGACATGCCACGCCTTGTTCATTTACGCAGGATAATTGGTTTTCTTTTGCTGGGTGGGTCGCTGGCGCTGAATTCCGCGCGCGGACAGACGGTGTACAACGGTACAACTGTACCGGGCGATTTGGTAATTGCTCCCAGTGCGACGGTGACTTTCACGGGCGGAGCATCATTTACCGGTGCAAATGCCTCGCTGGGAAATTACTCGACCTATTATTGGAACCAGAACGGCACACTGGCGAGCAAGGCAATCACCTTTGGCTCTTGTGCTAACTACCAGATCATAGACACGAGCTAACGGGCTAATTGGGTAACACTCCAATGAAACAAGGAGTGTTACCATGGACGAGAAAGAGTCAGTCGAAAAGACCGTGAAACGCGGGGGCCGAACCGGCCCCCGCCGC
>CAIJZY010000055.1 GCA_903825285.1 uncultured Opitutia bacterium
GCCCGGGGGCGCCGCGCCGCCGCAGGTGGTGAGCGACCACGCGCGCGGGCTCCACGCGCGCGTGCGCCTGCACACGCCCGGCGCGGGCCAGCCCGCGGCGTTCCACATCCATCTCGACTACCGCCGGCCGCGCGGCGACCGGCACCGCCCGCTCTCCCCCGGCGCCGTCGCCCTGCTGGCGCGGCTCACCGAGCGCGAGCGCGAGGTCGCCATGCGCGTGCGCGAGGGCCTGCGCACGACGGAGATCGCGGCGGAATTGCGGCGCAGCCCCCTGACCATCAAGACGCAGCTCGCGGCCGTGTTCGGCAAGCTCGGGGTCCGCGGCCGCACCCGCGTCGCCGCCCTGCTCAACCGCTGAATCCAGCGCTGCTTAACGCGCGCGGCCTGCTGGGCTGCTTTTGGGCATTGCTCAACGAGCTGCCACCGGCGAAGGTGCCGCCTCCCGACCGCTAGCGCCATGGCCCGCATCCTCATCATCGACGACGACGACACGCTCCGCGGCATCATCGTGAAAAGCCTCACCCACGCGGGCCACGAGGTGGTGCACACGAACAACGGCCGGAAGGGCGTGGAGCTGTTCCGCTCGAACCCCACCGACCTGGTCGTGACCGACATGGTCATGCCGGAGCAGGAGGGCATGGAGACGATCAAGATCCTGCACCGCGAGTTCCCCCAGCTGCGGATCATCGCCATGTCCGGCGGCCTCGACGGCTCCGAGCTCTACCTCGACCTCACGCGCCGGCTCGGCGCCGCCTGCACGCTCACC
Organism: uncultured Opitutia bacterium; assembly: GCA_903825285.1. GTDB lineage: Bacteria > Verrucomicrobiota > Verrucomicrobiia > Opitutales > Opitutaceae > Opi-474. The sequence continues at coordinate 767 of CAIJZY010000055.1, forward strand.
AAGCCCTTCACGCTGCAGCAGCTGAAGGAGGCGATCGAGATCGTGCTCCAGCTCCCGGACGCCCCGCCGGGCGCAAGCCCGGCGACCAAGTAGGTCGGGCGCCGGTCCCGCCGCCCGGCGCGGCGCACCGGTTAATTCCTTTAGCGTATGGTGATGGACCGGGACGGCTGCTAGCATGCGCGCCGTCCCTTCGGCGAACCCCGCGCCCCGATGTCCACCCCGCCCTCCGCGTCCCGTCCCGCGACCACCACCCCGGACGGCAGCGACCCGCGCTGCATCCCCCACAAGCTGACCGCCCCGCTGCCGGTCGGCGCGGAGTGCGCTTATCCCGCGTACACGGCGGACGAGCAGGCCGTGTGGCGCGCGCTCTGCGTGCGGATGGAGGAGCTGCTGCCCGGCCGGGCGGCGGACGAATTCCTGACCGGCCTGCAGGCGCTGCAGCTCGACCGGGACCGCGTGCCCGTGCTGGCCGACGTCTCGCGCCGCCTGCAGCGGGCCACGGGCTGGCAGATCGCGCGCACGCCGGGCCTGCTCGATGCCCACGACTTCTTCGGCTACCTCGCGCAGCGGATCTTCCCGTGCACGGACTACATCCGCGGCCGGCACGAGCTCGACTACACGCCGGCGCCCGACTGCTTCCACGACATCTTCGGCCACACGCCGATGATCATGCACCCGCGCTTCGCGGACTTTTACCAGAAGATCGGGCAGGCTGCGCGGGCGTGCCAGGACCCGGCGGTCGAGGAGGGCCTCACGCGGATCTACTGGTTCACGGTCGAGTTCGGCCTCGTGCGGAATCCCGGCGGCCTGCGCATCTTCGGCAACGGCATCATCTCCAGCTCCGGCGAGACGCTGCACTCGCTCTCGGACCAGGTGGAGAAGCGCCCCTTCGTTCCGGAAAAAACCGCCGCCCAGCCCTACGACATCTGGCATTATCAGGACGTGCTGTGGGTGGTGGACTCGTTCGACCAACTCGAGGCCGAGTTCGTCCGGTGGGCGCGCTCGCACCGGCTGCTTTGAGCCGGAAAGTCCGGTCCGGAGTTGTCTCCCGTCGCAACCGGGATCACATGGGGGCATGAACCTGTTTCTCCGGCTGCTCGCCCTTTCGCTGGCGACCGGCCTTGGGCTTTCGGCCGCACTCCCGCGGGTGCCGCTCCCGGGCAATGGCGGCTGGGATTACCTCACGGCCGATGCCGCGGCCCGGCGGCTTTACGTCACGCACCAGGACCGGGTCCACGTGCTCGACCTCGACACGCTCGCCCTGCTGGGCGAGATCGGCGCCGGCGCCGGCGTGCACGGCGTCGCCCTCGCCCCCGAGCTCGGCCGCGGGTTTGTCAGCAACGGCCTGGACGCCACGATCACCGTCTTCGACCTGGCCACCCGCGCGATCCTCGGGCGGTGGCCCACCGGCGGCAGGAAGCCGGACGCCATCCTCTATGACGCCGCGAGCCGGCGCCTCTTCAGCTTCAACGGCGAGACCGACAACGCCACGGCCTTCGATGCCGCGACGGGCCGCATCGTGGGCACGGTCGCGCTGGGCGGGGCGCCGGAGTTCGCCGTGACGGACGAGGCGGGCGGGATCTATGTGAACATCGAGGACCGGGGCGAGACGGTGCGGTTCGACGCCCGCACGCTGGCCGTCACGGCGCGCTGGCCGCTCGCACCGGCGCACACGCCGACCGGCCTCGCCCTGGACCGGGAGCACCACCGCCTGTTTGTCGGCTGCCGCAGTCAGCAGTTGGTCGTGCTCCAGGCCGACACCGGCGCCGTCATCGCCTCCCTGCCCATCGGCCGCGGCGTGGACGCGGTGTCGTACGACTCTTCCCGAAACCAGGTGTGGGTCTCCAACGCCGACGGCACGCTGAATGCCTTTCACCAGGCCGGGCCCGACCGGTACGAGCCGCTCCGCACCGTCGCCACGGCGTCCGGTGCGCGGACCCATGCGCTCGACGCCAAGACCGGGCGGATCTTTCTCGCCACGGCCGAATACCTGCCCACGCCGCCCGCGGCCCCCGGCCAGCCCCGCGTGCGGCCCGCGATCAAGCCAGGCACGTTTGGCGTGCTGATCGTGCAGCCGTAGGCCTGGCCGGCGGGCCGGGCAACGGGCTTGCGCGCCCCGCGCGGCTCTGGCTTGGTCGGCGCCGCCGATGACGCACCCCTCGTCTGCCAGTTCCCCCGGTCCCGCCCTTCCGCTTCGCCTGACCCTCGCCGCCGCCCTGCTGGGCTGGATGTTCGACGGCCTGGAGATGGGCCTGTTTCCCCTCGTCGCCCGGCCGGCACTGACGGAGATGCACGCCGGCACGCTGGTGACGGATGCGTTTGTCGGCCACTGGATGGGGATCATCACCGCCGCGTTCCTGCTCGGCGCGGCCGTCGGCGGGCTGGCGTTCGGCTGGCTCGGCGACCGCGTCGGCCGCGTGCGGGCACTCAGCCTGAGCGTGCTCACGTACTCGATTTTCACCGGGATCGCCTACTTTGCCCAGACGCCGTGGCAGCTCGCGGGCACGCGGTTCTGCGCCGCGCTTGGCATGGGCGGCGAGTGGTCGCTGGGCGTGGCCCTCGTGATGGAGGTCTGGCCCGAGCGCTTCCGGCCCATGCTGTCCGGCATCATCGGCGCGGCGGCCAACGTCGGGTTCTCGCTCATCGCGATCCTCGGACTGTTTTTCTCGGTGACCGTGAGCTCGTGGCGCTGGGTCGTGCTCGTGGGCGCGCTGCCGGCGCTGCTCACGCTGTTCATCCGCCAGTTCGTGCCGGAGTCGGAGCGCTGGCAGCACGCCGCGGCGGCGGGGCCGGCCCGGCCCGTGCGGGAAATTTTCGCGCCGGGGCTGCGGCGCGTGACGCTGCTGGCCACCGGGCTGACGGCGATCGTGCTCATCGGCACGTGGGGCACGGTGCAATGGATTCCGCTGTGGGCCGACCAGCTCACGGGCGGCATGGCCCCGCACGCGAAGGCGTGGGCGGGACTGGCCGCGGGGCTCGGCGCGATCGCGGGCTGCCTCGCGGGCGCCTGGGCCGGCGGGCGCTTCGGCCGGCGCGTGACCTACTTCGGCATGTGCCTCGGCTCGCTCGGCAGCTGCGCGCTGCTGTTCCGCGGCGGGCTCGGCTACGGTCCGGCGTTCCTCGCGCTGTCCTTCCTCGTCGGCGCCATGACCGCCTCCTTCTTCGGCTGGCTCCCGCTGTATCTGCCCGAGCTGTTCCCCACGCGCGTGCGGGCCACCGCGCAAGGCCTCGCCTACAACGCCGGGCGCGTGCTCGCCGCGGTCGGGGCGCTGCAGATGGGGGCGCTCATGCGCCAGTTCAACGGCAGCTACGCGCAGGCCGGCGCGGTCATCACGCTCGTCTACGCCATCGGCCTCGGGCTGATCTGGCTCGCGCCCGAAACCAAGGGCCGGCCGCTGCCGGAATGAGCCTTTCGGAGTTCGTAGTTCGGAGATCGTAGATCGCGAATCCAGGATCCATCTGTCCAGGAAAGACGTTCATAAAACCGATCTCCGAGCCACGACTTCCGATCAACCGCGGAAAACCATGATTTCCGTCAAGGTCGCCGCGGTCAGGATGTGACATCCTTCGGCCCATGTCCGCCTCTCCTTCCCATCTCGGTTCCGTGCTCGTGCCCAAGGAACGTGGCGGCTGGTCGCTGGCCCTCGAGCCGGTCGTGCTCGGGCTGATCGCCGCGCCGTCGCCGGCCGGCCTGCCGCTGGCGGGTGCCGTGCTGGCGGGATTCCTCGCGCGGCGGCCGCTCAAGCTCGCGGTGACCCTGCCGGCCGCCGATCCCCGCCGCGGCCTCGCGTGGATTTGCGCGGGCGGGCTCGCCGCGCTCGCGCTCGCGGGCGTGGCGGGCGCGGCGCGGCTGGGCTCCTGGCCGCAGCTCTGGCCGCTGCTGCCGGCGGTGCCGTTTGGCGCGGCGTTCCTTTGGTACGACCTGCGCCAGGCCATGCGCGAGGCGGAGGCCGAGCTCGCGGGCAGCATCGCGTTCGCGCTGGTGCCGGCGGCGTTCGCGACGCTGGCGGGGCGGCCCGCCGCGATCGCGCTGGCGCTGGCAGGGCTGATGCTCGCGCGCAGCGTGCCGACCGTGCTGGCCGTCCGCGCGTTTCTGCGGTTGCGCAAGGGCCAGGCGGGCTCCGTCTGGCCGGCGTTCGGCGCCGCGGTCGCGGCCTGGGTGGTCGCCTTCGCGCTGGCCAGCCGTGGGCTTGTCCCAGGCATCGCGCCGATTCTCGTCACACTGCTGCTGATACGCACTTATTTTCTAATAAGTCCCATGGCCCCGGCCTGGAGCGCCACGCGCCTCGGCATCGTGGAAGCCATTGTCGGGGCGGTTTATGTGGTGACGCTCGGCCTCGCGGCGCACTGAGCGCGCGGGAAAACCCTGCGGCCTTTGACGCAGGTCAAGGCGCGGCGGCGGCGGGAGACTTATAGTTGGGCCGTCATCGGAGATATCCCTGCCGCCAACACCGCAATCAACGCATCCTCCCGCCTTTCCTTCCCCACGACCATGACCTCCCTCATTCACCTCACTCACCGCACGGTCCCGGCCCTGGCCCTGGCCGTCGCCTTGCTCAGCCCTGCCCTGCTCCGCGCCGACGAAGGCCCGACCGAGGCCAAGGGTCTCGTGGCGCTCCCGCCCGAGGTCGAGGCCCTGCCGGTCGAGCAGGCCATCCTCACCGCCGCGCCCAATGTGCCGCCGCCGTTCAAGCGGCAGTACTCCGCCCGGGTGATCGTCAACCTCGAGGTCCGCGAGGTGGTGAAGCGGCTGGCCGACGGCGTCGAGTACACGTTCTGGACCTACGGCGGCAGCGTGCCGGGCTCGTTCATCCGGATCCGCGAGGGCGACGTCGTCGAGTTCCACCTCAACAACCACCCGTCCTCGAAGCTCCCCCACAACATCGACCTGCACGCGGTGACCGGGCCCGGCGGCGGCGCGGCCTCCTCGTTCACCGCGCCGGGCCACAGCTCGCAGTTCACCTTCCAGGCCCTGAACCCCGGCCTCTACGTCTACCACTGCGCCACCGCGCCGGTGCCCATGCACATCGGCAACGGCATGTACGGGATGATCCTCGTCGAGCCCAAGGAGGGCCTGCCGCCCGTCGACCGGGAATACTACGTCATGCAGGGCGAGTTCTACACCACCGGCCGCTACGGCGAGGAGGGCCTGCAGTCGTTCGACATGGCCAAGGCCATCGACGAGCGCCCGCCCTACGTCGTCTTCAATGGCGCCGTCGGCTCCCTCGTCGGCGACCGGGCCCTCACCGCCAAGGTCGGCGAGCGGGTCCGCATCTACTTCGGCGTCGGCGGGCCCAACCTCACGTCGTCCTTCCACATCATCGGCGAGATCTTCGACAAGGTCTACCCCGAGGCCGGCCTGCACCTGCCCAACACCAACGTGCAGACCACGCTGGTGCCGTCCGGCGGCGCGACCGTGGTCGAGTTCAAGGTGGAGGTGCCGGGCACGTTCATCCTCGTGGACCATTCCCTGACGCGCGCGTTCAACAAGGGCGCGCTCGGCATGCTGAAGGTCTCCGGCCCGGAGAACCGCGTCATCTACTCCGGCAAGGAGATCGACGCCGTCTACCTCGGCGCGCAGGCCGAGGCCGGCTCGACCTCCGCCAAGCGCGAGGCCGAGCTGAAGAGCCAGATCGCCGCCGAGATGAAGTCCAACCCCGCCATCGCCGGGCTCACGAAGGAAATCCAGATCGAGAAGGGCAAGCAGGTCTACATGGGCCTGTGCTTCGCCTGCCATCAGCCCGACGGCCGCGGCCTGCCCGGCGCGTTCCCGCCGCTCGCCGGCTCCGACTTCCTCCAGGCCGACCGCGACCGCGCCGTGCGCATCGTGCTCAAGGGCCTCTCCGGCCCGGTCGTCGTCAACGGCCAGACCATCAACAGCCTCATGCCCCCGCAGGAGGCCGTGCTCACCGACGCCCAGATCGCCGACGTGCTCACCTACGTGAACAATTCCTGGGGCAACAAGGGCGACGCCTTCAGCGCCGACAAGGTCAAGGCCATCCGGAATGAGATTCGGTAGAGAAAAGCGCGAAGATCGAAATTCGAGGGAAATTCCAGACGTGAAGCACCAACAGAGAGCGCAGACCTGGCGGACTGACCCGGAGCATCCAGCTTGGCGGAAATTCCCCCGAATTTCGGGCTTGGTCCTTGGTGCTTCGATCCTGCCTCTGCTCCTCGCCATTTCCTCCCCCGCCGCTGAGCCGACGGCCCGGATGGTGAAAATCCCCGCCGGCACCTACATTCCGCTGCTGCGGACGGAGCAGGATCCGGCTGCGGTGCCGGTCGCGGCCTTCCTGCTCGACGAGCGTCCTGTCACCAACGCCGAGTTCCTCGCCTTCGTCACCGCCGTGCCCAAGTGGCGGCGCTCGTTGGTGAGCCCGCTGTTCGCCGACGCCTCGTACCTGGGACAATGGTCCGGCGACCTCACGCCCGGCCCTGCAGCCCCGCCCGACGCGCCGGTGGTCCGCGTCTCGTGGTTCGCCGCGCGGGCCTTCGCCCGCTGGGCGGGCAAGCGCCTGCCAACCACCGCCGAGTGGGAACTGGCCGCGGGCGCGGGCTACACGCAGCCCGACGGCCGCAACGACCCGGGGCTGCAGCGCGACCTCTACGCCTGGCTGGCGCGGCCGGTGCCCGATGTGCTGCCCGCCGCCGGCCATGGCCGGCCGGACTGCCACGGTGTCCGCGAGCTCCAGGGCCTCGTGTGGGAGTGGGTCGAGGACTTCAACAGCGCGATGGTCACTGGCGAGTCGCGCGCCGACTCCGGCCTCGAGCGCAACCTCTTCTGCGGCGCCGGATCCGTTGGGGCGAAGGACACCACGAACTATGCCGCCTTCATGCGCCTGGCTCTGCGCTCCTCCCTCGCCGCCAACAACACCACGACCTCGCTCGGCTTCCGCTGCGCGCAGGACGCCCCGCCCTGATTTCTCCACCATGAAAACTCTTCTAATCGCCTGCCTGCTCCTCGTCTCGCGTTTGGCCGCCGCCGATCCGGCGTGCCCGCACTGTGCGCCGGACACGGCCGGTCCCGTGAAGGTGGAAGCCTATTCCACCCGCTCCCTCTACCAGCTTGACGCGCGGTTCACGGATGATGCCGGCCGGCCCTTCGCGCTGAGCGAGCTGCGCGGCCGCCCGGTGGTCCTCGACCTGTTCTTCGCCTCCTGCGGCTACGCCTGCCCGCTGACCGTCACGGACATGCAGGCCCTCCGCGGCCAGCTGCCGCCCGCCGTGCGCGACCGCACCGCCTTCGTGCTGGTGTCGTTCGACGTCGCGCGCGACACGCCGGCCGCGCTCGCGCGCTACCGCGCGCAGCGCCAGCTCGACGGGCAGTGGATCCTGCTGCACGGCGACGATTCGGCCGTGCGCGAGCTGGCGGCGCTGGTCGGCGTGAAGTACCGGCAGGCGGCGGACGGCTCGTTCTCGCACTCCAACCTCCTCACCCTCCTCAACCCCAAGGGCGAGATCGTCCACCAGCGCGTCGGCCTCCAGGGCGGGCTGCCGCAGGCGGCCGCCGCGCTCGCCGCCGCCGCCCGCTGAGCCCCTTCACCGTGAGCACGCCCAAGTTCAAGCCCTTCGACGTCCGGCCCAACCTCGCCCGCGGCGAGGAGCCGTTCGACCTCATCCGCGCCCGCGTGGACGCGCTCCAGCCCGGGCAGGGCGTGACCATCATCGCGCCGTTCATGCCCGCGCCGCTGATCGAGCTCCTGAAGAGCGAGGGCTTCGAGTCCACCCTGGAGCGCCGGCCCGACGGCGCCTGGGCGGTCAACTTCTGGCGGACCTGATTTTACCATGAAAAAGACCACCCTGCTCTCTCCCACCGACTCCGGCGTCTGCTCGCTGACGGCGCCTGTCGAGAATGTCGCGCACGGCATCGTCAGCCGCGCCGTGCTGACCACGCCCGGCCTGCGCCTGACGCTGTTTCACTTCGCCGCCGGCCAGGAGCTCTCCGAGCACACGAGCAAGGCCCGCGCACTCGTCCAGATCCTGAGCGGCGCCTGCGAGTTCACCGTCGGCCCGACGCAGCACGTGCTGAAGCCCGGCGACCTGCTCCACCTGCCTCCCGGCGCGCCGCACGCGGTGACCGCCCCTGAGGCCTTCTCGATGCTCCTGACCCAGGTGACGGAGGGCAGCTGACGCTGCTGGGAAACCCCTCATCCACGCCAATCAGGTTCGGACCCGATTGGCGTGCATGAGTGAAAATTGGCGGTTTCCCCTCCTAATTCCGACTGGCCCGCTCAATGGTCCGCGGAAACAGGATGTTGTTCTCCTTGTGGACGTGGCGGTGCAGGTCGGACTCGAACTCCAGCAGGCCGGCAAGCAGCGCCCGGTGCGTGTTGCACGCCTCGGTATCGGGCAGGAAGCCGTTGGTCAGCTCGCGCAGGCGCGCGGTGGCCTTGCCGGCCGACTCGTGCTCGGCCTCCATCTGCCGGATCGGGTTCGCGATCGAGCCGCAGTGAAAGCCGTCGCCCGTGCCCGCGTCGATCTGACGGACAAAGGGAAACAAAATGCCCTCCTCCTTCTGCATGTGGCTGAGCATCTCGTCCGCCAGTGCGCCGACCGTCTGCCAGACCTCCGTGAGGCGGGCGTCGCGCCACGCGTGCTTGCGGGCGACGCGCTCGGCCATCTCGACCAGCCGCGGCAGCTCGGACTTCACGTAGAGGTGGTGCGTCTGCTCAATGTGGTCGGCCAGCTCGGTCAGGGTCATGCCCGCCGCATCCACCTCGGACGCCACGGCCTCCCCGGCGGCCGCCAGCGCGGCCAGGAGCGTCTGCGGGTCGAGGCCCGCCCGCGCGCAGGCCTGCGCGAGCGTCTGCCTGCCGCCGCAGCAGTAGTCGAGCTGCAGCCGCTCGAACACGCGCGCCATCGCGGGACGGGCGGCGACGATTTCGCCGAGGGTGGAATCGGGGGTGAGAGTGGGCGTGGTGGAGATCATGGTGGATGGGTTCGCCTCCATCCTGCCGCATCCGCTCCCGCCGCGCCTTGACGCAGGTCAAGCTCCGGGCGGACGGCCGCCTTCTCCTTGCCGCGGGCGCCTTCGCGGCAAAGCTTGCGCCATGCCCGCACCGCATCGCCCCGCCGACCTGAAGCTCACCGGCCTCGTCGGCACGCTGCGCTGCTGCCAGCTCTTCTCCGGGCTGTCAGGCGAGGACCTGGCGGTCATCGCGGGTTTTGTGGTCGTGCAGCCGCTGGCGAAGGACGAGTACCTGTTCCGCGAGGGCGAGCCGTCGCGCGGCTGCTACCTCGTGCAGAGCGGCGCGGTGAACGTCCACCGCGTGAGCGCCACGGGCAAGGAGCAGGTCATCCATGTCTTCCGCTCGGGCGAGTCCTTCGCGGAGGCGGCGCTGGCCGCGCCGACCGGCTACCCCGCCAACGCCCGGGCCGTCGAGCCCAGCACCGTGCTGGTCATCCCCAAGGTGCCGATCCTCGACCTGATCGGCCGGCGGCCCGACCTGGCGATGCGCATGCTGGGCTCCATGAGCTCGCACCTGCGGGTGCTGGTGGGCATGCTGGACGACCTCACGCTCAAGGACGTCGAGACGCGGCTCCTGAACTGGCTCGTGAAGCACGCCGCCAGCCGGCCTGGCGGACGAATCCAGCTGCCCGGGACGAAGCGCGTCCTCGCCGCCGAGCTGGGCACGAGCAGCGAGACCCTCTCCCGCACGCTCGGCCGGCTGCGCGACCAGCGCCTGCTCACGGTCTCCGGCAAGGTCATCGTGGTTCACGACCTGCCCGCCCTGCAGACGATGCTGCGCCGCAACCTCGGCGAGAACTAGACCGGCTGAACTTGTAGGGCGGGGTCGCTGACCCCGCCTGATCCGAGGTGTAAATCGGCGGGGTCAGCGACCCCGCCCTACATCCCGCGGTTGGCTGCGGCGGAGGGCGCGGCTAAAACGCACTCGCCCCGCGCGGCGCGAATGTGCAGCGTGACCCCTTATGTCAGATGCCGCGACACCTCCCGCCCCCGCCTTGGAAGCCCCCTGGCGCGCCAGCCTGCGGGCGGCGCGGGCCAACGTCGTGCCCGGCCTCGTGCTTTGGTCGGTCGGCCTCGTGCTCGTGCTGGCGTATTATTTCCATCCGGCCACCCACGCCGCGCTTGAAAGCGTCACCGGCCTGCGCGACCGGATGGGCCTGCTGTTCCCGATGCTCGGCACGGTGATCTGCGGCGCCCTCCTGCCGGTGCTCTACCTGCGCAGCGATCCCGCCACGCGCGGCGACTACCAGCTGCGGAACTGCGCCTTCCTCGCCCTCTTCTGGGCGTACAAGGGCGTGGAGGTCGAGCTGTGGTACCGGCTGCTGGCCTACCTCGTCGGCTCCGGGCACAACGTCCAGACGATCGCGATCAAGTGCGTGCTCGACCAGTTCGTCTATTGCCCGCTCTTCGCCGTGCCCATGACCGTGCTCGGGCTGTCCTTCAACCACGCCGGGCTGCGGTGGGAGCCGCTGCTGGCCGACTTCCGCGCCGGCCGCTGGTACCGCCGCCAGATCCTGCCGACCCTCATCGCCAACGCCGCCATCTGGATCCCCGTCGTGTGCCTCGTCTATGCCCTGCCGCTGTCGCTGCAGACCCTGCTCTTCGACCTCGTGCTCTGCTTCTACATCCTGACGGTCGCGCACATCACCCGCCGCGCGCATGCGGCGAAACCCTGAGGCCGCGGCCGGGGGTTTGGGCCGAACGACCCATAGGCAGCCCGGGCCGTTTCGCGTAGCATGTTTCTGCCCTGTTACCTACGGCGGCTTGCCGTGCGGTGCGGGATTCTTTGCCTTCTATCCGGTCTCCCACACTGTTTCTCCCCCATGATGAACCTGCGCCCCCACCTCCTGAAGTGCGTGCTGGCCCTCGCCGCCCTGGTCCTCGCGGCCGTGCCGTCCGCCCGCGCCGAAACCCACGTCCAGGTGTCGCTCGTCTCCGCCCAGGCCTCGATCCAGCCCGGCCAAAAGTTCACCGTCGCGCTCCGCCTGGTGCATGACGAGCACTGGCACACCTACTGGATCAACCCCGGCACCGGCCTCGTCACGTCGCTCAACTGGACCCTCCCCGCGGGCTTCACCGCGGGCGACATCCAGTGGCCCGCACCACACGTGCTCAAGGACCACACCGGCACCGTCGTCGGCAACGGTTACGAGGGGGATGTCCTGCTGCCTGTCACCCTCACCACCCCCGCCAACCTCAAGCCGGGCTCCTCGGTGACACTCGCCGCGGGCGCCGAGTGGCTGATGTGCGATGAGGTCTGCATGCCCGGCGACGCCCAGGTCAGCCTCACCCTGCCGGTCACTGCCGAGGCCCCCGCGCCCGACGCCACGTGGGGCGCCAAGGTCACGGCCGCCGTCGCCGCCCTCCCCCGCGCCGACGCCGCGTGGAGCGTTTCCGCCACCCGCGCCGCCAAGTCCGTCACGCTCACCGTCAAACCGGTTTCAGGCCAGCCGGCCGCGACTCCCTCGCCCGCCGACCTCCATTTCTTCGCGGACGACAACTACGTCGCCTACGAGCAGCCGCAGGACGTGAAGGCCGACGGCAAGGGCGGCTTCGTGCTGACGCTGCCCATCTCGCCCGACGGCCCCGCCAATGCCAAGCGGCTGGTCGGCGTGCTGACCGCCGAGCATGGCTGGCTGCCCGACGGCTCGCTGCGCGGGCTGCGGGTGGACGTGGATTTCAACGGCGCGGCCGCCGCCGCCTCCCCCGCCGCGGCCACGGGCACACCGCCGCCCGCGGCGGGCAGCCTGATCGGCACGCTCGCGCTGGCGCTCATCGGCGGGCTGATCCTCAACCTCATGCCCTGCGTGTTCCCGGTGCTCGGCATCAAGATCCTCGGCTTCGTGAACCAGTCCGGCAACGAGCGCGGCAAGGTCGTCGCGCACGGCCTCGTGTTCGCGCTCGGCGTGCTGCTCTCGTTCTGGACGCTGGCCGGCGTGCTGGCGCTGCTGCGCTCGGGCGGCGCCCAGCTGGGCTGGGGCTTCCAGCTCCAGTCGCCCGGGTTCGTGTTCATGCTCGCGGCACTGATGCTCGTCTTCGCGCTCAACATGAGCGGCCTGTTCGAGTTCGGCCTCGCGGCGACCGGCGTGGGCTCGGGCCTGCAATCGAAGTCCGGCTACGTGGGCTCGTTCTTCACCGGCGTGCTCGCGACGGTCGTCGCCACGCCCTGCTCCGCGCCGTTCCTCGCGCCTGCGCTCGGCGCCGCGCTCGCGCTGCCCGTCGCGGAGTCGTTCCTGATCTTCACCGCCATCGCCGTCGGACTCGCGCTGCCGTACCTGCTGCTCTCGATCTTCCCGCAGGCCGTGAAGGTGCTGCCGCGCCCCGGCGCGTGGATGGAGACCTTCAAGCAGTTCATGGCCTTCCCGCTCTATGCGACGGTTGGCTACCTGATCTGGGTGCTCGCCGGCCAGGCGTCGGAGTCCGGCCTGCTCATGGCGCTGTTCGGCCTCGTGCTCGTCGCGATGGGCGTGTGGTTCTACGGCCGCTGGAACGCCCCCGGCGCCTCGGCCGGACGCGCGCGCTTCGGGCTCATCGCCGGCGTCGCCGTGCTCGCGCTCGGCGGCTGGACCGGCTGGCCGCAGGCACCCGCGGCCAACGAGGTCACGTGGGAAAAATGGAGCCCCGAGACCGTCGCCAAGCTCCGCGCCGAGGGCCGCATCGTGTACGTGGACTTCACCGCCCGCTGGTGCGCGACCTGCCAGGCGAACAAGAAGCTGGTGTTCCACTCGCAGGAGGTCCTCGAGTATTTCCGGACCAAGAAGATCGCGACCCTGCGCGGCGACTGGACCAACAAGGACCCGCAGATCACCGCCGAGCTCGCCGCGTACCACCGCAGCGCTGTCCCCTTCAATTTGATCTGGATGCCCGGCAAGGCCGACCCGGTGCTACTGCCGGAACTGCTCACACCTGACACCGTGCTCACCGCGCTGAAGGCGCCGTGAACCAGGGGAACAAAATTTGGAACGATCCCGAGACCGTATGATTCGCGGCCACGCGTGTTGCGATGGTGCCTATTGGCCCGAACCCTTCCAAGCGTTGTAAAGCGCCCTCTGCTCCGGAGTCAGACTCGCCAAGACCATATCCTGCGACTCAAGCGCCTTCTTGGCGTCCGCCATCTGTTGCTGAACCTGCTCGGGGGAATCGACAAAGTGAATGGCCCGGGCGGGAGTAAAACCGGCCCGCTGCTCCGGCGTCAGGCTGGCCATGAACCGATCCCTCCGCTCGCGATTGATCGCCTGGAGTTGCTCTGCAAACAGGAAGCCCATGCTGACCGTGACACCACCATCCTCTGGGGCCCGAAAAATCTGCACAACTTCGGCGCCCTGCAGGTAGCTCATCAGGATCGCGATCTTCCCTTCGCGGTTGATCTTCGGCCAAGCCAGCGCGAGTTCGTGCGGAACGGCTTCCCCCCGCATGCTTTCGCGCCGGCGAGCCTGTGCCTGAGGGGTGAGAAACCGGTCCGCCAAGAGTTGGGGAAACTTCACTGTCTCAGGATTCTTCAGGTTCAGGACGCGGGCGTTGCCGGACCGGGTGAGCAGCGTGACCTGCCGGGTCGCCACGTCGATTTCCTGGACACCCAACCCCATGATGCCGGACTTCCGGCTCAGGAGCACCGGTTCTCCCTCCACATCCACGATCGCGAGCGGCACGCCGCCCACTTCGTCAACCGCGCGCAATTCGAGGTTGCCGTGCTCCTCCCACTCGAGGATGCGCGCCAGCCGGTCCTTCACGCGGGCACGCTGTTCCGCAGTGAGTTCGGGAAGACGATGCGGCACCGCCGGGCCGGCCGGCTCGGCGGGTTTTTCCTGAGTGAATCCGATCAAGGCAAAGCCGCTTACCAACGCGATGCTGATAACGGCGCGGGTGACGCTCACGGGACGAAAGTTGGATATCATGGCGAATCTCCTGAGCAGTTGGCGTTTGTTTTCGACGATCCCGACCGCAGCGGGCAGGGCCACCGTCGTCTGTTGGGCACTTAAAACCTTGAGCAGCACATCCCCGTATTCACTTGGTTCAGCACCCACGGCATGCCGCAGGACGAAGTCATCGCAGGCCAGTTCGGTGTCATTCACGCCGAGGCGGATGGCCAGCCAGGCCAGCGGATTGAACCACTGGACCGCCGCGGCGAGGTGAAGGAGGCTCAGGACCCACAAGTCCCTCCGGTGGTAGTGTCCGAGCTCGTGCAACATGACCCAGCGCAATTCCGCCTCGGAGAGTTCGCCGGCCAAGTGACTGGGAAAAAGCAACCGGGCCCGCAACACGCCGCACAGCGCGGGTGACGACACCAGATCCGTCATCGCGATTCGGGGCAGGCGCTGGAATCCCAGCTCCTCGCCGGCCGCGCGAAACGCCCGCTCCACGCTCGCATCGAGGGCCGTCGTCCCATGCCGCAATTTCCGGTTCAACCGGACAATCGACAGCCCGCGCATGGCCAGCAGGCCGCCCGCGATTCCCAGCCAGGCGGCGGTGAGCCACTGACTGGACCGCATCATGGACCAGGCCGCGGGCCGTGGTGCGCTCGCGGTGGCGGGCACACGATTGAAATCCGAGAGTCGGACGGGGACCTGGCTGGCGACGGGGACTGCCGGCAAGAATCCTGCCTCCACTGCCGACTGGGGCGCCGGCTGGCTGGCAGTCAGCCCGGGAGCAAAACTGAAAGGACTCCAGCGGACGGGAATGGTCAGTGGCACGAGCCAAACCAGGGCGATCACAACCCAGGCTGCCGCCAGCACTCGCGCGGGAACCTGGCGGCGGCCCGCGAACCTGACGACCAGGAGCAGGCCCATCAGCACGGCGCCTCGGCAGGATGCCGCGACGAACAACGACAACAGGCCTTCCCCGGTGATCACTTGCGGCCTTTCTTCTTCCGCAGCAGATCCTGCAGCTCCTGGATCTCCTCTTTGCTGAGCGTGGCCTGTTCGCAGAAATGCACGAGCAGCGGCCCGGCGGCACCCTGAAACACCCGCTGCATAAAATGCCGGCTTTCCTGCGCCACGCCCTGTTCCCGGCGCAGGAGCGGCGAGTAAACGTTAATGTTGCCGTCCTTTGTTACCTTGAGGACGCCCTTCTCCACCAGGCGTGCGAGAAAAGTGTTCACCGTCTTCTGCGCCCATGCGTGTCCGGCGGGCAGTGCCGCGAAGACCTCGGCCGCCGTCACTGGATGACGGGCCCACACGGCATTCATCACTTCCCACTCGGCGCTCGAAATTTTCGGCTTCATGCGTGTTCCTACAAATGTAGGTGTCCTACGTTTGTAGGAACGTCAAGCGCCGAAACCCGCGACCGGACTGGGCTCGCCCGCCATTTTGGTTCGTGTCGCGGGCTCAACCCGCATGGGATGGCGGGTCATCGGACATGATGACGAACACCCTCTATGCCAGCCAGGTCGGGGCCCGGCTGGACAGCAACGTGGCAACGGGCGGCGGGACGAATGACACCGCCGCCCTGCAGCAGGTCCTGGACCGGGCCGAGAGGGACGGCGGCGTCCGGCTCATCATGGACGGCGCGGCGCTGGTCACCTCGCTCCGCGTCCACTCCCACACCACCATCGAGTGCCTGAACCCCGCCTGCGGTTTTTATCAGGCCGACCACTCCGACTGCGCGCTGCTGATCAACGCCCACCCGTCAGCCGGGGAGATCATCGACCGCAACATCACGCTGCTCGGCGGCACCTATAACCAGAACTGCCGGCACCAGGTCCACCACGTGCCGCCCGACGTGCACTACTCCAAGGCCGAGCGCCTGGTCGTCGCCCTCGCCTTCTTCGGGGTCGAGAACCTGCTCGTGCGCGACGTGACCGTGCGCGACCAGCGGACCTTCGCCTTCCTCATCACCAACTGGCTCAAGGTGACGATGGAGAACATCCGGCTGGAGTTGCCGAATTTCATCCACAGCGGCAACCAGGACGGCATCCACCTGCAGGGACCCGGCCGGTTCCTCGTGCTGCGCAACATCCAGGGCCGCACCGGCGACGACTTCATCGCGTTGAACGGCGACGAGGAGACGAACGGCGAGCAGAGCTGGGCCCATCCCTGCGCCACGGTCGGGCCGATCACCGACGTGCTGATCGACACGGTGATGGTGGACGACGCCGCGCAGGTCGTCCGCATCCTCTCGCGCGAGAGCCTGCACGACCGCATCACCATCCGCAACGTGAGCGGCCACTACCGCAGCTTCGGCTTCTACCTCAGCGCCTGGGACTACAAGCGGAAGGGCCTGCAGGGAAATTTCGGCTCGCTGGTGTTTGAAAACATCGACCTGCGGCAGACCAAGGCCGACTACACCTATACCGAGCCTTTCCTCTTCCGGATCTCCGGCCGCCACCGCAGCCTGACACTGCGAAACATCTCGTACCACGATCCGGCCGACGACCGCTACCTGGTCCACCTCGAAGGCCGCACCGATATCCCGGAGTTGGGCGACACCCCCGCGGAGGTCGAGTCGCTGGTGATCGACGGCCTGCATGTCCAGGACGCGGGCCCGACGCCCCAGACCCGTCCCTACATCCGGGCCAGCGGACGTGTCCGGCACCTCGTCGTGAAAAACAGCGAGCTGCTCTGTGCGCCCGGCAAGCGGACCGTGTTCCTCGCGACCGAAGGGGAGCTGGCCGCCATTGATCGTCTGACCCTCTGCAACCTCTGCACGGAAAATCTCGCCGCGCTGGTGTCCGACCCGGGCAAAAAGATCCGCCACGTCGAGACCAGCAACGTGCTGCCGCGGCCGGCCTAATCCGCGGGTGCCGGAAATTTACTGAGTTCAGGGAATGCCGTTATCGTCCTCGCGCGGGCGCGCGGGCCGGAATATCGTGCCAGATGGCCGGTCGTTTTTCCACGACTTGGCCGATCTATGAAGGTGCTCCTGGTCAGTCCGAAAACTCCCGACACGTTCTGGAGCTTCAAGCACGTGCTGCGTTTTGTCGCCAAGCAGGCGGCCTTTCCGCCCCTTGGGCTGCTTACCGTCGCCGCCATGCTGCCGCGGGACTGGTCGCTCAAGCTGGTGGACCTCAATGTCACCCGGCTCGACGACGACGACATCCGGGACGCCGATTACGTCCTGCTGAGCGCGATGATCGTGCACCAGGAGTCGGTGCGAGAGATCGCCCGCCGCTGCGCGGCCCTCGGCAAGCCCATCCTGGCCGGTGGCCCGCTGTTCACCACCGGGCACGAGGCTTTCCCGGAGATCCCCCACTTCGTGCTCGGCGAGGCCGAGATCATCATGCCGCAGGTGGTCGCCGATCTCGCGGCCGGCACGCTCCAGCCGTTCTACCGGGCCGCCGAGTTTCCCCCGATCACCCTCACGCCGGTCCCGCGCTACGACCTGATCAATCCGCGGAACTACGTGACCATGGCCGTGCAGTTCTCGCGCGGCTGCCCGTTTGACTGCGAGTTCTGCGACATCGTGGTGATCAACGGCCGCGTGCCGCGCACCAAGAGCGCGGACCAGCTCATCGCGGAGCTCGAGGCGCTCCGCCGGCTCGGCTGGAAGGACATGGTCTTCGTGGTGGACGACAATTTCATCGGCAACAAGCCCCGCACCCGCGCCCTGCTCCACGCGATCATCGCCTGGCGCGAGCGCACGTCGGCCGCGATGGGTTTCCTGACCGAGGCGTCCATCAATCTCGCCGACGACGCCGAGCTGTGCGCGCTGATGGTCGCGGCGGGCTTCCGCAAGGTGTTCGTCGGGATCGAGACGCCGTCCGCGGCCGGGCTCGAGGAGTGCCATAAACTCCACAACTCCGACCGCGACCTCGTCGCCGCCGTCCAGGTCCTGCAGCGCGCCGGCCTCGAGGTGATGGGCGGCTTCATCGTCGGCTTCGACAGCGACACCCGCGACATCTTCAAGGCCCAGTTCGACTTCATCCAGCGCTCCGGGGTCGTCACCGCGATGGTCGGCCTGCTCACCGCGCTGCCACAGACCAAGCTGTACCAGCGCCTGAAGCGCGAGGACCGGCTGCTCGGGGAGAGCACCGGCAACAACACCGCGGCCTCGCTCAATTTCCGCCCGAAGCTCAACCGCGAGTACCTGGAGAACGGCTACCGCGAGCTCATGCGCCGGCTCTACGAACCTCGCCACTACTACCGGCGCATCCGGGTGCTGCTGAGGAACCACCGGCCCAACCACGAGAAACTGCGCCTGTCGGCGGTGGATCTCCAGGCCTTCCTGAAATCGTTCTGGCTGCTCGGCGTCTGGCACCGCGGCCGGTTCGCCTATTGGCGGTTCTTTGTCGGCACGCTGGTCCGCCGGCCGCGCCAGTTCCGCATGGCCATCGAGCTCGCCATCATCGGCCACCACTTTCGCCGCGTCGCCGCCGCGCTTTAGGCGGTCGCACCGCCGTCCCTTTCTCCTTTCTCCCGGCGCAGCGGCGTGATGCGCTGGCGGGGTGAAAGATCCCGCCCACTCCCGCGCCGTCGGCCAGCTGGTCGCCGCCGCCCTGCTGTGGAGTTTCGCCGGCGTGCTGATCAAGGGGATCGCCTGGCCGCCGCTCGCCATCGCCGGGGGCCGCGGGCTCATCGCGGCGCTGTTCCTCCTCGCGACGAGCCGCGGGCTGAAGTTCACCTGGTCGCGCCTGCAGGTCGGCGCCGCCCTCGCCTACGTGGCGTGCACCGTCAGCTTTGTCGTCGCCAACCGGCTCACCACCGCCGCCAACGCGATCCTGCTCCAGTACACCGCGCCGGTGTGGGTCGCCCTGCTGGGCGCATGGTTCCTCGGCGAGCGCGCCACCCGGGCCGACTGGTGGGCGATCGTGGTCTCGTTCCTCGGCATGGGGCTGTTCTTCGCCGATGAGCTCCGCCTCGCCGGCGTGCTGGGCAACCTCGTCGGCATCTTCAGCGGCGTCTGCTTCGCCGGCGTCGCCATCCTGCTCCGGAAGCAGAAGGACGGCTCCGCCGTCGAGTCGATCATCCTGGGCAACCTCCTCGCCTTCGTGATCGGCCTGCCCTTCATCGCGACCGCCCCCGCCCTGCCCGGGTCGGGCTGGGTCCTGCTGGTCCTGCTGGGCGTGGTGCAGCTCGGGCTCTCCTACAAGCTCTACAGCCAGGCCATCCGCCATGTCACCGCCCTCGAGGCCGTCCTCATCCCGGTCGTCGAGCCGGTCTTCAACCCCATCTGGGTGCTGCTCTTCGTCGGCGAGCGGCCCGGCCCGCTGGCGCTCGCCGGCGGCGCCATCGTGCTGGGCGCGGTCACGCTGCGCGCGGTCGCCTCCATCCGCCGCACCTGGCCCGCATGAACGCGCCCGTCCCGGCTTCGGACCACGCCCCGGTCATCCTCCTCCACGGCCTCGGCCTGGGCGGCTGGGCCATGGCCCTGCTCGCCCGCAACCTGCGCGCGGCGGGACACCGCGTCATCAACCTGACCTACCCGTCGCGGACACTGTCCCTTGAGCGCCTCGCGTCCGAGTGGCTGCCGGACCGGTTGCACGCCGCCGGCCTCGCCCCGTCGGACCGCCGGCACTTCGTCACCCACTCCATGGGCGGCATCGTGGTGCGGCTCTACCGGCGCGATTTTCCGGACCTCCCTCTCGGCCGCGTCGTCATGCTCGCCCCGCCCAACCAGGGCAGCGAGGTCGCCGACCGCCTCGCCGGCTTCGCGCCGTTTCACTGGTTCACCGGACTCAATGGCCGCCGGCTCGGCGCCCGCGCCAACTCCCTGCCCCGCGCGCTCGGGCCCTGGCCCGCCGGCGGCGGCGAGCTCGGGATCATCGCCGGCAACCGCGCGATGAATCCGCTGTTCTCCGCGTGGCTCGGCGGACCCAGCGACGGCAAGGTGGCCGTCGCCAGCACCCGGCTCGACGGCATGGCTGACTTCATCGAGCTGCCCCACACGCACACCTGGCTGCAGTGGAGCGGCGACACCGCCGCGCAGGTGCGGGCGTTCCTGCGCACGGGAAAATTCGAAGCCGCGACCGCGCCGCGTCGCGGCAGTTGAAAGCGACAAGGGAAAGCTGAAGGACTCCAGGATCGGCCCGGGCGCAGTCGCTTTCAACCTGCCCCTTTCAACCTTCAACTGCCGCACCGCGGCTCTCCGGCTGCAGCTGAATCAGGGCGTTGGCGGCGAGGATGAGCGCCCCGCCCGTGACAAGCGCACTGGTGAGCGGCTGGTTGGCGTAGGCAATGCCGGTCCAGCGCGCGAGCGGCGCCGGCGCGACCACCTCGGTGAGCGCCGCGACCACCGGGCTGAAGCTGTACAGCAGGCCGGCCTCGGTCGGGGTGACGAATCGCTGCCAGCGGTTCATGAACAGGAACGGCCCCGCCGTGCCAAACACGGTCGCCGCGACCACCATCGTCAGCCAAGCCGGCGAATGGTACGGCTCCACCAGGTGCCCGGGGTCGCGGCAGGTCGCCACGGCCACCGCGGCGAACAGCGCGGCCTCGATCAGGAACATCCCCGCCGACGTGCGCTCGGCGCGGTGCTGGGCAAAGGACGGCCAGTTGATCGAGCACAGCAGCAGCGAGAAAAACACCGTCGAGAGGAGGACCTCCGCCTCGCCCCGGCCGAGGCGCAGCGTGAGCCAGTCCACCCGGGCGACGATCCCCACGCCGGCCAGCACCAGCAGGGAAGCCAGCAGCACGAGCCCCGACGGCCGCCGGCGGTGCAGCAGCGCGGCCCAGCAGGGGATGAGAATCGCGTAGAACTGCGTGAGAAACGCCGTGGTCGCCGCGGAGGTGCGCTGCAGGCCGTCATTCTGCAGCAGGCAGCCCACGAACGAGGCCAGCGCCATGAACGCCGCCTGCCCCCACTCGCCGCGCGTGAGCCGCAGCGCGCTCCCGCCGTACGCCGCCAGCAGCAGCAGGACGCCGAGGGCGAAGCGCGGCGCCAGGTTATGCGCGGAGATGAACCATGTGCTCTCCCCGAGGGCCAGCGGCGCCTGGATGAGGACCGAGGCCTTGTAGAGGATGAAGCTGCCGCCGCTCGCCACGGTGCAGGCGGCCAGCACCAGAAACGCGGTCCAATGGCGGGCGCGGGGGTTCATGCCGCCTGCGCCTTGAGCCGCGCCACGCCCAGCTGCACCACCACGTTGGCGGCGAGGATGAGGCCGCCGCCGAGCAGCAGGTTCGCGCCCAGCGTCTCATTGGCATAGACCAGCCCGCCCCACGCCGCGAACCACGCCGGCAGGAACAGCACCATGATGGAGGTGAACACCGGCTCGGAGCAGTACAGCAGCCCGGCCTCCGTCGCCGTGATCCGCGGCTGGAAAAGGTTCATGAGCGTGAACGAGCCGAGCGTGCACAGCCCCGTGAGGATCGCGGTGAGGCCCAGCCACGGCCCGCTCGCCACCAGCCGGCCGAAGTCCGCGCCGGCCGGCGCCAGCGGCAGCATCGCCGCGGCCCCCGCGGCCTCGATCGCGAACATCACCGCCGTCACCGGCAGCATGCGGTTGCCGGTGAACTCCGGCCGCTCCAGCCAGAGGATCTGGCCCATGAAGAACACCGAGGCGACCAGCGTCTCCAGCTCGCCGCGGCCCAGCCGCAGGTCGTGCCAGTTGAGCCGCGCCAGCACCGCCACGCCCGCCAGCACGAGGAGGCAGCCCGCCCAGACGGTCCATGGCGGATGCCGCCGCGCCCGCAGCGCCAGGTACACCGGGATGAGGATGGCGTAGAGCTGCGTGAGGAACGCCGAGGTCGACGCCGCGACGTACTGCAGGCCGTCGTTCTGGAGCATCATGCCCACGAAGGCGAAGACCCCGAGCCCGAGACTCTGCCGCCACTCCGAGCGCGTCAGCGTGCGCAGCGCCCCCGCGCAGCCCGCGCCGAGCAGGACGGCACCCAGCGTGAAGCGCGGGAGGAGGGTGCAGGCGGTGATGAACCACGTGCTGCTCCCCGGCACGAGCTGCGCCTGCAGCAGCGCAAGCGACTTGATGACCGGGAAGCTCACGCCCCAGAGCAGGTTCGCGAGCAGCAGCATCCAGATCGCGCGGCGGTGCTGGGCGGGGGTGACGGTTCGCATGGGTGGAACCGCGGAGCGTGAGCCGCCCCGGAGGGGCCGCCAAGCGAATTGCCGCGTCGGCGGGTCAGCCGCGCCCGCGGCGCGCAAGGGCGAACTTCTCCAGCGCCACGCGCAGCTCGGGCATCGACACCGGCTTGACCAGGTAGTCGTTGGCGCCGATCTCCAGCGTGCGCTCCTTCTGGTCGCTGCGGGCGTCCGCGGTCAGCGCCGCGATCCAGATGTCCTTCACGTGGTCGCCCGCCCGCCCGGCGCGGATCTGCGCGATCGCCGCCACGCCGTCCATCTCCGGCATGTAAAGGTCCATGAGCACGAGGTCGAAGGGCTTGCGCGCCAGCTCCTGCAGCGCCACGCGGCCGTTCTCCGCCTTTGTCCAGCGGCAGCCCGCCGCGGTCAGCTGCTTCTGCATCAGCAGGCGGTTCACCGGGTCGTCCTCCACCAGCAGCACGCTGAGGTCCGTCGCGCCCCGCCGGGACTGCGTCACCACCGGGGTCTCCGCCACCGCGGCCAGCACGGAGTACAGCGGGTCCTGGTGGAGCGGCTTGCTCAGCAGCAGCCGGAAATGCTTGCGCAGCGCCGCGCGCGTCACGCTGGGCAGCGAGAGCGGCACGAGGCCGAACACGCGCTCGGGCGGCAGGTCGGGCGAGGGCCGCGCCTCGGCCACGAGCTCGGCCACGCGCTCGGCGTCGAGGTCCATCAGCGCGACATCCCAGCCCGGCGTCGCCGCGAGCTGCGCCGGCGTGGTGTCGACCAGCGTCGCACCGAAGCGCCGGCCCAGTTCCATCAGCTCGGTGCGCAGCGCGCCCTCCGGCACCGCCACCGCCAGCTTGAGCAGGGTGAGCGGGCCGAGCGGCTTGCGCTCGACGACCGTGGGGTGCGGGGCCACGGCGATGGTGAAGGCGAACGTGGAGCCCAGCCCGGGCGCGCTCTTCAGCTGGATGTCGCCGCCCATCAGGGTGACGATGTTCTTGCAGATCGCGAGGCCGAGGCCCGTGCCGCCGTGGCGGCGGGTGAGGGCGTGGTCCAGCTGCATGAAGGGCTGGAACAGCCGGCCCTGCTGGTCGGCGGGGATGCCGATGCCCGTGTCGCGCACCGCAAAGGTCAGCCGCCAGCCGCCGCGCGGGTCGGCGGGGGGCCAGCGCTCGGCGCTGACGCGCACCTCGATCTCGCCCTCGTTGGTGAACTTCACGGCGTTGCCCAGCAGGTTGGTCAGCACCTGGCGGAGGCGGTTGCCGTCGGCGTGGATCACGGCCGGCACGCTGTCGTCCACCCAGTGCAGCAGCTCGATGCCCTTGGCCGCGGCCTTGGTGGCCACGAGGTCGAGCGCGTCCTCGACGCACTCGCGCGGCGCGCAGGGCTGCGGCTCGAGCAGGAGCTTGCCCGACTCGATGCGGGCGAAGTCGAGGATGTCGCTGGTGAGCTGGATCAGCGCCTCGCTGCTGAGCTGGATCGTCTGCACGAACTCGCGCTGCTCCGGCGTCAGCGGCGTGTCGAGCAGCAGGCTGGTGAAGCCGAGGATGCCGTTGAGCGGCGTGCGCACCTCGTGGCTCATGGTGGCGAGGAACTGGCTCTTCGCCGTCTCGCCCGCCTCCGCCCGCTCCTTGGCCTCGCGCAGCACGCCCTCGGTGCGGCGGACCTCCGTCAGGTCGTCGAAGGACGCGATGAAGCAGGCCAGCCGGCCGCTGCGCCGGCGCACCGGCGTGAACGCCCCGCGCACGGGATAGACGCTGCCGTCGGGCCGGCGGTGCTGCCACTCGCCGATCCACGGCTGGCCGCTCTGGATCGCGTGCATGAGGTGCGTGCGGTCGACGGACTCCGGCTCCGCCATCTGGAAGTCGGTCCAGGGGCGGCCGAGCAGGTCGCGCCGCCGGCAGCCGAGCTGCTCGCAGAGGCCGCGGTTGGCGTACTCGATGTTGCCCCGGAGATCGATGATCATGACCGCGGCGCGGCTCTGCTCCACCGCCTCGGACAGGTTGCGGATCGCCTCGCCCTGCTCCCGCGCGCGGCGGCGCAGGATGAAGCCCGCCAGGGGCAGGCCGAGGACGAGCCAGACGAGGACCGCCGGGCCCGCGGCCGCGAGCACGAGGTCGCGGTGCCAGTGCGGCACGGCCACGTCGATGCCGAGGTAATCGTGGGGCGCGCCCTCCGCGGGCGCCGGTCCGAGGGGCGAGTACGCCGCCAGCGCGGAGTCCACCGGGCCCTCGACGAGGGGCGTGCCGGCGCGGAGGCTGGCGCTCAGCGCGGGCGAGACCTCCTGGGCCGCCAGCGCGTCGCCAGGCTGGGCGTGGAGCACCGCGTCCGCCGGCACCGACTCCGCCAGCACGACGACGCGGTCCGTCGCCGGCAGGTAGCGGAGGATCCGGACGCCCTGCACGCGCGGGTCGGTCTCGCGAAAGCGCTGGAGCCGCGCCACCACCGCCGTGTAGGCCGCGCCACCGGGGGCGTCGGGCCGGCCGGTCAGGGCGGTCAGGTCGGCGAAGTCGAAGGCGACCGCGCTGTGGCGGGCCTGGTCGCACACCTCGCCCAGGATGCGCTCCCGGGCCAACCCGTCGCCGAGGTAGCCCGCCGCCGCGCCCGCCGCGACGATGACGACCGTGAGCAGACGGTCCTTGAGCGGGCGGAGGGAGCGGAGGGACATGGGGAGAGGCGGAAAACCGATTCGACCTAACCGCACCCCCACCCCCCGCGCAACTCCGAAGGGGTGGCGGGACGCCGCCGGGCACAAAAAAGCCGCCGCGGGCGAACCCACGGCGGCCGGGATAAAGACGGTGGTCTTACGAGACGTGGCCCGAGACGAGCTTGGTCATCTCGAACATGCTGACCTTGCTCTTGCCGTTGAACACGGGCTTGAGCGCGTCGTCCGCATTGATCTGCGTGCGGACCTTCTTGTCCTGCAGGCCATTCTTCTTGATGTAGGCCCAGAGCTTCTTGGTGAGCTCCGTGCGCGGAAGCGGGGACGAGCCGACGACGGCAGCGAGTTTGGCGTCGGGCGTGACGGGTTTCATGAACGCAGCGTTCGGTTTACGAGCGGATTTTTTAGCCATAGTGATTGTGGGTTTAGGGTGCTGTGTTACGATAGCAACGCATTTCTAGAGGGAAAACGGGGCGTTTGCCTAGGAGAAACTTGAAAAATCTGGGCCGCTTTCCCTCGGTGGCGGACCGGCCGCGGCGGCGGCCAACCGCGCGCCGCGCGCTCACGCGCCGTCGTCCACCTGCACGAACTGCTGGTACAGCGCCGCGTAGTGCCCGCGCTGCGCGAGCAGCTCGAGGTGCGTGCCGCGCTCAATGATACGCCCCTGGTCGAGCACGAGCACGAGGTCGGCCTGGCGGATGGTGCTGAGCCGGTGCGCGACGACGAAGCTGGTGCGGCCGCGCAGGAGCGTGACGAGCGCCTGCTGCAGCCGCGCCTCCGTCAGGGCGTCGATCGCGCTGGTGGCCTCGTCGAGGACGAGCAGCCGCGGGTTCGCCAGCAGCGCGCGGGTGAAGCAGACGAGCTGGCGCTGGCCGACCGACAGCCCCGCGCCGCGCTCGCCGATCTCCGTCTGCAGGCCCTGCGGCAGCGCCTCCAGCAGGTCGAGGCAGTCGAGCTGCCGCGCCGCCGCGCGCACCTCGGCCTCGGTCGCCTCGGGCCGGCTGAGCCGGATGTTCTCCAGCACCGTGCCGGTGAAGAGGAAGTTTTGCTGCTGCACCATGCCCATCTGCCGGTGCAGCGACTCGCCCGTGAGCGCGCGGATCTCGTGGCCGTCGATCAGGAGCTGGCCGCTCGTCGGCAGGTAGAACTTCGCCACGAGGTTGATGATCGAGCTCTTGCCGCTCCCGGTGTGGCCGACCAGCGCGATCGTCTGGCCGGGCTCGGCGGTGAAGCTCACGTCGTGCAGCACCGGCCGCGCGGGCTGGTAGCCGAAGGTGATGCCGCGGAACTCCACCCGCAGGCCGGTCCCGGCCCCGGGCGGCAGCGGGCGCGCCGCGGGGTCGTCCTCCCAGTCGGGCTGCGTGTCGATCAGCCCGAAGACGCGCTCCGCGCCGGCCATCGCGATCAGCGCCTGGTTGTACTGGTTGCCGATGGTGGCGATGGGCGAGAAGAACAGGTTGGCGAGGAAGAAGAACTGGATGAGGTCGCCGATCGTCATGGCGCCGTGGAACGTCCGCCAGCCGCCGAGCATGAGCAGCACCGCGATGAAGAACTGGCTGTTCAGCTCCAGCAGCGGCGTGAGGATCGCCGAGGTGCGCGCCTGCTCGATGTTGTAGCGCGAGTGGTCGGCCAGGAGCATGCGGAACAGGCCGAGGTTCGTCTCCTGCCGCACGAAGCCCTGCGTCACCCGCATGCCGTTCACCGACTCCGCCAGCGTCGAGGTCACGCGGCTGAAGCTCTCCTGCGCCGCGCGCGACAGCTGGCTGAGCCGCATCCGGAAGTGGTTGTTCACGAACCAGAGCACCGGCGCCATCGCGAGCACGACGAGGAAGAGCAGCCAGTCGCACCAGGCCATGACGACCGCGGCGAACACCATCTGGCCAAACTGGATGATGCTGACGAACAGCACGTCCTGGATGCCGGCGCGCACGGTCTCGACGTCGGTGGTGACGCGGCTGAGGATGCGGCCGAGCTTCGTGCGGTGGAAGAAGCTCATCGGCATGCTCTGCACGCGGACGAAGATGGCGGTGCGCAGGGCGCTGACGACCTGCTCGCCCAGCTCGAGCGCGTAGCGCTGGCGGTAGTGGAACATGCCGTCGGTCACGACCGCGAGGACGCCGTAGCCGAGCACCGCCCACGGCAGCACGTCGAGCTCGTGGCGCGCGATCGGCCCGGCGATGATGCGGCCCATGGCCCAGGTGATGGCCGGGATCTGCATCGCGCGGATGGCGGTGAGCACGATCAGCGCGTTGCGCTTGGCCGCGAAGGGGCGCGTGTAGGTGAAGAGCCGGCGGATCAGGCCCCACTCGAGCGGCTTGAACTGCGGCTCGTCCTCGTCGTCGCGCTCGCGGTGGACGAGCGGCCCGAGGGGGCGGTGGGGCGGGGCGGCGCTCATGCGGCTCCCTCCGGCGCCGGCGGCTCGAGCTCGCGGGCGTCCACCAGCTGCAGGCTGGCCACGTGGCGGTACGGGCCGGGCACGCGCATCAGCTCCGCGTGCACGCCGCGCTGCACGATGCGGCCGTTCTCCATCACGATGATGAAGTCGGCGCGGCGCAGCGTGCTGAGGCGGTGGGCCACGATGAACGTCGTGCGGCCCGCGATGGCCCGGTCAAGCGCCTCGAAGATCTCGTGCTCGGTCTCGCTGTCGATGGCCGCGGTCGGGTCGTCGAGCAGCAGGATCGCGGGCTCGAGCAGCACGGCGCGGGCGATGGCCAGCCGCTGCCGCTGGCCGCCGGAGAGGGTGTTGCCGCTCTCGCCCAGCACCGTGTCGTAGCCCTGCGGCAGCTGCATGATGAAGTCGTGGGCCGCGGCGATCCGCGCGGCCTTCTCGATCTGCGCGGGCGTGGCGCCGGGGTGGCCAAACGCGATGTTGGCCGCCACGGTGTTCGAGAAGAGGAAGCTCTCCTGGAACACGAGGCCGATGTTGCGCCGGAGGTCGTCGAGGTGCAGGTGCCGGACGTCGATGCCGTCCACCAGCAGCCGCCCGCCGGTGACGTCGTAGAAGCGCGGGATGAGGCTCATCAGCACGCTCTTGCCCGCGCCGGTCGCGCCGAGGATGGCCACGCACTGGCCCGGGGCGACGTCGAGGCTGATGTCGCGCAGCACGGGGTCGATGCCGCTGTACGAGAACTCCACGCGCTCGAACCGCACCGCGCCCTGCAGCCGCGGGCAGGGCATGGCGTCGGGGGCGCTCCGCACCTCCACGGGGGCATCGAGGACCTCGAACACGCGGCGCGCGCCGATCAGCGACTGCTGCACGGAGTTCACCACGCCGGCGATGTTGTTCACCTGGCCGGAGAACTGCTCGAGCAGGCCGGCGAACACGACCAGGCCCGTGCCGAGCGGCAGCCGCCCCTGCACCACCAGCCAGCCGCCGTAGCTGAGCAGCATGACCATGTTGACGCGGGTGAGGATGCCGACGGCGGGCGAGAACAGGCTGACGCGCCAGAAGATGCCGAGCTGCTGTTCATACACGGCGCGGTTGGCGGTCTCGAACCGCGCGCGGTTCTCCGCCTCGCGGCCAAAGCCCTTGGTCACCGCGATGCCCTGGATGCTCTCGGCCAGGTACTGCACCATCCGCTCGACCAGCGTGCGGTTCAGCGCGTACGAGGGCTGGATCTTCTTCGAGAACCAGAGCGACATCACGGCCAGCAGCGGGGTCGTCGCCAGGCAGGCCAGCGTCAGGCCGGGGCTCAGGCTCACCATGTAGATGATGTAGACGGTGAGGGAGACCAGCATGATGACGCTCTGGAAGAGGACCTGGTCGAGGAACATCCGGACGGACTGCACGTCGCCGGTGACGCGGGTGATGATCGAGCCGGTGGAGTTGGCGTCGAAGAACCGGAAGCTGAGCTGCTGGAGCTTGTCGTAGATGACGGCGCGCAGGTCCACCACCAGCTGCTGCTGGAGGAGGATGTTGACGGAGATCTGGTAGGCGTAGTTGAGCAGCGCGCGGCAGAGCGCGAGCAGCAGGATGATGCCCGCCAGCAGCGCGATCACGTGCATCGGCGGCCAGTCGGTCGGCAGCCACGCGGCGGCGACCGGCCGCACGCCCGCGCTTGCCCCGGCCGCGGCGGAGGCGTGGGGCGCCGCGAGATGCAGGCGGATATAGTCGATGCCCAGGCCGGTCAGGCTGAGGCCCGCCAGCCCCATCGTGAGCAGCACGAGCTGGATGCTGAGGACCTTCAGGCAGCCGAGGCGGTAGCGCCAGGTCAGCCGGAGCAGCCGCCGGACGAGCGCGCCGTTGGACAACGGGGCGGACGGGGGCGGAGCGGCGGCAAACATGCCCGCCACGGTAGGGCCGGGGGGCGCAAAGACACGAAATTTTTCCGGCCCGCCGGGCCGGTCACCGCTGCAGCGGCGGCGTCGGGCCGTTCGCCTGCTCCCGCCGCGCGCGGCGGCGGGCGATCTCCTCCTTCACGCGGTTGAAGCGGGCGGCCTCGTCCGCGGCCGTGGGATTGAGCACGACCGTCGGGCCCGCGCCGACCGCCGGGCCGCCCCCGCCCGGGGCGCCGCCCGCGGCCGCGACCTTGGCGGCATGCAGCGGCAGCGTCAGCACGCGCCCCTGGTAATCCACCGTCACCTCGTCGCGTCCCGCGTCGTGCGTCCGGACCACGAAGTCATGACCCGCCTCGTTGAGGCGCGACCAGGTGCCGGTGTGCCGAACCGGGTCAAAGATGCTGAACAGGTATCCGCCCTGGTCCACCAGGATGCCGCGGAGCTCCAGCGGGGTGTTTTCCGCCGGGGCGCCGGCGGCCGCCGGGGGCAGGAACGGGGAGTTCGGCGCCAGCCCTTCGGCGGCCGCCGCCCGACCGACCCCGAGGGCCAGGGAGGCAAGGAGGCAGGCGCAGCGAAGGGTCCGGATCATGGAAGGGAGACTCATTAAGACGGCACGGGGCGGCGTCAAGTGACGCCCGGGCCAGCCGGCTCGGCCCAGGGGTTCGTCCTCGGGGACTACAGCATGGTTCCCCGGAGAATCACGAAGGCCACCGAGAAATAGATGATGAGGCCGGTGACGTCCACGAGGGTGGCCACAAACGGCGCGCTGGAGGTCGCGGGGTCGAACCCGAGGCGCTTGAGCACCAGCGGCAGCATCGAGCCCATCAGCGAGCCCCACAGGACGATGCCGACGAGCGCAATGCCGACCGTCGAGGCCACGAGCAGCCAGTGCGGCCCGTAGATGTTGGAGAACAGGGACCAGGCCGCGATGCGCACGAAGCCGATCACGCCCAGGATCATGCCAAGAGCGAAGCCCGCCACGAACTCGCGCCGCATGATCCGCCACCAGTCGCGCAGCTTGAACTCGCCCAGGGCCAGCGCGCGGATGACCAGCGTGGCCGCCTGCGAGCCGGCGTTGCCGCCGGAGCTGATCACCAGCGGCACGAACAGGGCGAGCACCACGGCCTTCGCGATCTCGTCCTCAAAGTAGCTCATCGCCGTCGCGGTCAGCATCTCCCCCAGGAACAGCACGACCAGCCAGCTCGCGCGCTTCTTCACCATCCGCGACAGCGCGATGGTGGTGTAGGGCTCGTCCAGCGCCTCGCTGCCGCCCAGCTTCTGGATGTCCTCCGTGGCCTCCTCTTCGGCGACGTCCAGCATGTCGTCCACCGTCACGATGCCGATGAGCTTCCGGTTCTCGTCCACCACCGGCAGCGCCACGCGGTCGAACTTCTTGAAGAGTTCCAGCGCCTTCTCCCGGTCGTCCGTCGGCGACAGCATCGTGTAGTTGCCGTCGAGCAGGTCGCGCACCGTTGCGTCGAGCGGGCACAGCAGGAAGCGCCGGACCCGGATGTCGTCGATCAGGTGGCCCTTGTCATCCACGACGAAGATGACGTTGAGCGTCTCCCGGTCGTAGCCGTGCTCGCGGATGAAATCGAGCGCCTCCCGCACGGTCCACTCCGCGCGCACCGCGACGTAGTCGAGGGTCATCATGCGCCCGACGCTGTGGTCCGGGTAGGCCAGCAGGGACTGCGCGACCTGGCGCTCGTCGGGCGTGAGCATCGAGAGCAGCTGCATGGCCACGTCGAGCGGCAGCTCGTTGAGGAAGGCCGTGCGGTCGTCGGGCGGCAGCGCGTTCAGCAGCGCCGCGACCTGCGGCTGCGTCAGGGTCTTGAGCACCTTCCGCTGCGTCTCATGCTCGAGGTAGGAGAACGTCGCCGCCGCCAGCTCCTGGGGGCAGGACCGGAAGAGCACCGCCAGCTGCTCGACCGGCAGCTCCGCCAGGATCGGCGCGAGGTCGGCGGGCAGCCACGGCGCCAGCTTCAGCTTCAAGGCGGGAAAATCCTTGGTGAGCAGCAGGGCGGAAATCTCCCCCCTCACTTTTGCGGTGTCGGCCGGCATGGGACGCATGCTGCCGCGCCACCCCCGCGTGGCAATCCCCGGGATCATTTCCGCGCCACTGGTCGTCACCGGAAATTAACTTGCCAGGAAACTTAAAGTACGTTTAAAGTTTCCATAGATCCCATGCCCTCCCCTGCCCCCGCCGTCGCCCCCGAACCCACCGCCGTGCGCACCCGCATCGTGCAGGCCGCCCGGGCGCAGCTGTTCGCCTACGGCTACACGGCGCTGACGATGGACGGCCTCGCGGCGGAGCTGGGCATGAGCAAGAAGACGCTGTACGTGCACTTCCCGGGCAAGGACGAGCTCATCGGCGAGATCCTGCGGGCGTTCGTCGCCGAGGTCCGCGCCTCCGCGGATGAGCTGCTGGGCGACCCGGCGCTGAGCTTCACCGTCAAGCTGCACCGCTTCAGCGAGGCGATGGTGAAGCGCCTGCGGGTCCATCCGCTGCTGTTCCGCGACCTGCAGCGCTCCGCCCCCCACATCTACCGCCAGATCGAGGAGCTGCGGCACAAGAACATCCCGTATGTCTTCGGCCGGCTCCTGCGCCAGGGCCAGGCGGCGCGGATGGTGCGGGCCGACCTCGATCCGGATTTCGCCGTCGAGTTCTGGCGGCCCGCGATCCAGGCCCTGATGCACCCCGACACGCTGGAGCGCCTGCAGCTCTCGCCCGACGAGATTTTCCGCCGCGCCATCAACCTCTTCTTCGGCGGGATCCTCACCCCCGCCGGCCGCAAAGACTATGAAAAGCACCTCCCCGTCTGATGTTCTCCGCCCCGTCCGGCCCGGCCTCCTGGCCGCCGCGCTGGCCGTGGCCGCCCTGCTCCCGGCCTGCACGCGCTCCGGCGCGGGCGCCGCGGGCGAACTCGTCCTCTCGGGCAACCTGGAGGTCGACGACGCCCAGCTCGGCTTCAAGACCGCCGGCCGGGTCGTCGCGCGCCCCGTCTCCGAGGGCGACCGGGTCCGCGCCGGGCAGCTGATCGCGCAGCTGGACGACGCCGAGCAGCAGTCCCAGCTCGCGCTGCGCCGGGCCGAGCTGGCCGCCGCCGAGGCCGGGCTCGCCGAGCTCGAGGCCGGCTCGCGGCCGCAGGAGATCGCCGCTTCCGCCGCCACGGTGCGCAGCGCCGAGGCCGAGCGGGACCGCCTGCGCCTCGACTTCACGCGCCAGCAGGAGCTGCGCAACAAGGCGGTGATCTCGGACCGCGACTTCGAGTCCACCCAGGCCCAGCTCAAGGTCGCCGAGGCCCGCGCCGCCGAGGCCAACGAGCGCCTGAAGCTCGTGCAGGAAGGCCCGCGCGTCGAAACCATCCGCCAGGCCCGCGCCCGCGCCGACCAGGCCCGCGCCGCGGTCGCGCTCGCCACCACCCAGCTGGACAACACCCGCCTGTTTTCCCCGCTCTCGGGCACCGTGCTCTCGCACAACATCGAGCCCGGAGAATTCGTCGCCCCGGGCACGCCGGTCGTCACCGTCGCCGAGACCGGCCAGATGTGGGTCCGCGCGTACCTGAACCAGACGGACCTCGGCCGCCTGCGCCACGGCCAGCCGGTCGTGGTGCGCACGGACAGCTTCCCCGGCCGCGACTTCCCCGGCACCGTGGGCTTCATCTCCTCCGAGGCCGAGTTCACGCCGAAGACCGTCCAGACCCCCAAGGAGCGCGTGAAGCTCGTCTTCCGGATCAAGGTCGACGTCGCCAATCCCAAGGACGAGCTCAAGCCCGGCATGCCGGCGGACGTGATCATCCCCGCGGCCAACTGACCGGCCCCGCCGCCATGCCCGCACCCGCCCTCGAGGTCTCCGGCCTGCGCCGGGTCTTCGGCGACCTCGTCGCCGTAGACGGCCTCGACTTGGCCGTCGCCGAGGGCGAGATCTTCGGGCTGGTCGGCCCGGACGGCGCCGGCAAGACGACGACGATGCGCATGCTGACCGGGGTCCTGCCGGCCACGGCGGGCACCGCGCGGGTGGCGGGCTGCGACGTGGCGCACGACCGCGAGCGGCTCAAGGAGCACATCGGCTACATGAGCCAGCGCTTCGGCCTCTATCCGGACCTGACGGTGGCGGAGAACATCGACTTCTACGCCGACATCTACGGCGTGCCCCGCCGGGACCGCGCCGCGCGCACGGAGCGCCTGCTGGCCTTCAGCAACCTCATGCCCTTCCAGCACCGGCTGGCGGGCAACCTCTCCGGCGGGATGAAGCAGAAGCTCGGGCTCGCCTGCGCGCTGATCCACACGCCGCGCGTGCTGTTCCTCGACGAGCCCACGAACGGCGTCGATCCCGTCTCGCGCCGCGACTTCTGGCGCATCCTCTACCAGCTCGTCCGCGAGCGGGTCACGATCTTCGTCTCCACGGCGTACCTCGACGAGGCCGAGCGCTGCAACCGCCTCGCCCTCCTCCACCAGGGCCGGCTGCTCGGGCTGGGCACGCCCGACGAGGTCAAGGCGCTGATGCCCGGCGCGCTGCTTGAGCTGCGTACATCCGCGCCGCGCCGCACCGCCGCGCTGCTCCGCGGGCAGCTGCGCGACGCCACCGTCGGGCTCTTCGGCGACCGCGTGCACCTGGCGACG
This sequence comes from uncultured Opitutia bacterium, assembly GCA_903825285.1. Taxonomy (GTDB): domain Bacteria; phylum Verrucomicrobiota; class Verrucomicrobiia; order Opitutales; family Opitutaceae; genus Opi-474. Next base: position 34,207 of record CAIJZY010000055.1, read on the forward strand.
CGGACGGTCGCCGCCACCGAGGCGGACGCCCGCCGCCGCCTCGCCGACGCCGGCGTCGAGGTCCTGTCGCTCCGCCCCATCGAGCCCTCGCTGGAGGACGTGTTTGTCGCCGTGCTCGCCGAGCGCGCGCCGTCCCCCTGATCGCGCCCATGTCCCCGCCCACCGTCACGAACGAGCCGATCGTCGAGGTCCAGGACCTCGAGAAGCGCTTTGGCGCCTTCCGCGCCGTCGCCGGCGTGAGCTTCGCCGTGCGCCGGGGCGAGATCTTCGGCTTCCTCGGCCCCAACGGCGCGGGCAAGTCCACCACCATCCGCATGCTCTGCGGCCTGCTCCGGCCCACCGCGGGCACGGGCCGCGTGGCGGGCCTCGACATCGTGCGCGACACCGAGCGGATCAAGACCCGCATCGGCTACATGAGCCAGCGGTTCTCGCTCTACGACGAGCTCACGGTCGAGGAGAACATCGACTTCTACAGCGGCATCTACCGGCTGCCGCGCGACCGCAAGGAGGCCCGCAAGGACTGGGTGCTCGGCATGGCCGGCCTGCGCGGCCACCGCCACGCGCGCACCGCGGAGCTCTCCGGCGGCTGGAAGCAGCGGCTCGCGCTCGGGTGCGCCATCCTGCACGAGCCGCCGGTCCTGTTCCTCGATGAGCCCACGTCGGGCGTCGACCCCAACAGCCGCCGCCAGTTCTGGGACCTGATCTACGCGCTCTCCGAGCAGGGCGTCTCGGTGTTCGTGACGACGCACTACATGGAGGAGTCCGAGTACTGCGACCGGCTCGGCATCATCTACCGCGGCGAGCTGATCGCGCTCGGCACGCCGCGCGAGCTGAAGACCCAGCACATGCGCTCCGCCGTGCTGGAGCTGGACTGCGACCGGCCGAACGACGCCATGCTGGCGCTCGAGCGGCTGCCGGCCGTGCAGGAGGTCGCGCTCTTCGGCAAGGGCCTGCACGCGGTCGCGCCCGACCCCGCGGCGGCCGAGGCGGCCATCCGCGCCGCGCTGGCCGCGGGCGGCTTCCGGCTGGCCCGGATCGAGCGCATCGTGCCAACGCTCGAGGATGTCTTCGTGTCGCTGATCGAGGCGCGCGACCTGGCGGCCGGCACGCAGGCGGAGGTGCGCCAATGAACCTCCGCCGCCTCTGGGCCGTCGCCCGCAAGGAAGCCCTCCATATCCGCCGCGACCCGCGCAGCCTGATCCTGGCGGTCGGCATCCCCATGCTCATGCTGCTGATGTTCGGCTACGCGCTCACGCTCGACGTGGACCGCGTGCCGTTCGTCGTCTGGGACCAGGAGCACACGGCGGCGAGCCGCGATTTCACCGCGCAGTTCACCGCCACGCGCTACTTCGACTTCCGCGGCGCGGTGGACAGCTACGCCGCGCTGGAGCGGGCGATCGACCGCCGGGACGCGATGCTGGGGCTGGTGCTGCCGCCGGATTTCTCGGCGACGCTGGCCGCGGGCCGGCCGGCGGGCGTGCAGGCCATCGTGGACGGTTCCGATGCCAACACGGCCGGCCTCGTGCTGGGCTACACCCAGGCCATCACGGCGGGCTTCAACCAGCGCCTGGCGCTCACCCAGGTGCGGCGCCTCACCGGGGCGTTGCCCGGACCCGGCCTGGACCTGCGGGCGCGGGTCTGGTTCAACCCCGACCTCGAGAGCCGGAACTTCATCGTGCCCGGCATCATGGCGGTGATCATGGGCCTGATCGCGGCGCTGCTGACCTCGCTCACGATCGCGCGCGAGTGGGAGCGCGGGACGATGGAGCAGCTGATCTCCACGCCGGTGAAGCCGGCCGAGCTCATCCTGGGCAAGCTGCTGCCCTACTCCGCCATCGGCCTCGCCAACATGGTCATCGCCGTGCTGATGGCGGTGTTCCTCTTCCACGTGCCGCTGCGCGGCAGCGTGACCCTGCTCTTCACGGTCGGCATGGTCTTCGTGGTCGGCACGCTGGGCCAGGGGATCCTGATCAGCACCGTCGCCCGCCAGCAGCTGCTCGCGAGCCAGATCGCGATGATCTCGACGTTCCTGCCGGCCTTCCTGCTCTCCGGCTTCGCCTTCGCCATCGCAAACATGCCGCTGCCGGTGCAGGCGATCACCTACCTGGTGCCCGCGCGCTACTTCGTGGCGCTGGTGAAGGGCATCTTCCTCCGCGGCGTCGGGCTCGAGACCCTCTGGGTCGACGCGGTCCTGCTGCTGCTCTTTGCGCTTGTCACCGTGGGCGCCGCGATCCGCCGCACCCGCAAGACCCTCGGCTGACCATGTGGGAACGCATCCTCACCATCCTGCGCAAGGAGTTTCGCTCCGTCCTCCGCGACCCGCGCATGCGCCTCGTCATCATCGGCGTGCCGCTGATCCAGACGCTGATCTTCGGCTACGCGGTCTCCCTCGACGTCCGCCACGTGAAGCTCGTGGTGCTCGACCGCGACGGCACGCCGGCCAGCCGCGCGCTCGTGGCGCGGTTCACCGGCTCGGCCTACTTCGACGCCGTGGCCCGCACCCAGGACGAGGCCGTCGCGCGCCGCTGGATCGACGGGGCCGCCGCGTCGGCGGTCCTCCAGATCAACTCCGGCTACGAGCGCAACCTCCGCGGCGGCCGCCCCACCCCGGTGCAACTCGTGGTTGACGGCTCCGACTCCAACACCGCGCGCTTCGTGGTGAACTACGCCACGCAGATCGCCGCGGCGGCGAACACGGAGTTCCTGCTGGCCCAGGTGCAGCGCCAGGCCGGCGGCCGCGTGAGCGCCGGCCAGGTCGACCTGCAGCCGCGGGCCTGGTTCAACGCCGACCTCGAGAGCCGGAACTACTACGTGCCCGGCATCATCGCGATGCTGGTCATGCTCGTGAGCCTCATGCTGACCAGCATGGCGATCGTCCGCGAGAAGGAGGCCGGCACCATCGAGCAGATCATGGTCACGCCCATCCGGCCGGTGGAGTTCATCCTCGGCAAGTGCGCGCCGTTCGCCGTGATCGGCTTCCTCAACACCGCCATGGTGTCCGCGATCGCGCTGCTGTGGTTCGGCATCCCCTTCCGCGGCAGCTTCCCGCTGCTGCTGCTGGGCGTCGCCCTGTTCCTGCTCAGCACGCTCGGGATCGGGCTGTTCATCTCGACGGTGAGCCAGACGCAGCAGCAGGCGATGATGATGACGTTCTTCTTCTTTTTCCCGGCGATGCTGTTTTCCGGTTTCATCTTCCCCATCGCGAACATGCCGACCGTGATCCAGTGGCTCAGCCTGCTCGACCCCCTCCGCTACATGCTGGTGGTGATCCGCGGCGTGTTCCTGAAGGGCGTGGGCTTCGACACCCTCTGGCCGCAATTCGCCGCGCTCACCGGACTCGGCGTGGCCGTGATGGCCTTCGCCGTCGGCCGGTTCCACAAGCACCTCTCCTAGTCCGCCACCCTCGACCCGTACCGCCATGAAGCCGCTCCCCCTCGCCGCCCTGCTGGGCCTCGCCGTCCTCCGCCTGCCCGCCGCGCCGGCGCCACTCACCCTCGAGGAATGCCTCCGGCTCGCCGCCGCCCAGCACCCGGCGGTGGCGGCGGCGCAGGCCGGCGTGACCGTCGCTACCGAGGCCGTGGGCGAGGCCCGCGCGCCGTATTTTCCCCAGGTGGACCTCAGCGCCGGCTTTCATCGCTGGCAGAAGCGGGCGTTCCTGCCGTCGGGGCTGGTCCTGCCCGGGCATGCCCTGCCCGAGCTGATCGGGCCGCTGGATGACTGGACGGGCGGGGTGAGCTCGCATGTGACGCTCTACGATTTCGGCGAGCGGAAAGCCGGGCTCGATGCCGCCGTCGCCCGCCGCGCGGCCGCCACCGCCGATGTCGACACCACGCAGGCCGCGGTCCGCTGGAGCGTCCAGTCGGCCTTCTGCGCGTTCGCCGCGGCGCAGGACCTGCAGGCGGTCGCCGAGAAGAACCTCGCCCGCACCGAGCAGCACCTGCGCATGGTGGAGGTCCGGCGGCAGGCCGGCGCCGTGCCCCAGGCCGACGTGCTGCGGCTGCAGGCGGAGGTCGCCGATGCCCGCCTCCAGCTGCTGGGCACGCAAAGCAGCGTGCGCGTCGCGGGCGGGCGGTTGAACACGGCCATGGGCCGCGCCGCCGACACGCCCCTCGCCATCGCCCTTCCCGAACCCGCCGCGCCGCCCGCCACCGAGGACCTGACCGCGGCCACCGAGCACGCGCTGGCCCACCGGCCCGAGCTGGTCTCCGCGGAAAAGCATGCGACGGCGGCCCGCGCCGGCGTCAACGCCGCCCGGGCGGCCCGCGCCCCCAAGCTGCGGGCCGACGGCGCGTACGGGTGGAACGATGTCACGTGGCTGCCGGAGACGCGCGAATGGCAGGCCGGCGTGTCGATCGACCTGCCCGTGTTCGACGGCGGCAGCCGCAGCCGGCGCGTTGGGCGATCCCGCGCCGAGCTCGCCCGCGAGGAGGCCAATCTCGACAACCAGCGGCTGCAGGTGCGGCAGGAAGTGTGGGCGGCGGCCACCGAGCTTGGGCGCGCCTGGTCGGCGATCGCCGCCAACGAGGCCAACGTGCAGGCGAATGCGGAAAGCCTGCGCGTCGTCCAGGAACGCTATCAGAACGGGGCCGCGGTCGTCAGCGACCTGCTCGACACGCAGACCGCGCTGGCCCACGCGGAGGCCGGGCTGGCCACCGCGCGCTGGGATTACCTCGCGGCCCGGGCGTCCTACGACCGCGCCACCGGCGCGGTGCCGTGACCGCGGCGGCCCGCGACGTCTCAGGCCTTGGGTGCGAGCTTCTCCACCACCGGTGCGGGCAGGTGCACCGTCTGCGTGGGAAACGCGAAGGCCAGCCCGCGCGCGGCCACGGCCCGCATGATCGCAAGGTTCAGCCGCTCCTTGAGCCGCAGCGAGGCGCCGGCATCCGGGCTGACCGTCGTATAGATCACGAGGATGTCCAGGGAGGACGGCCCCAGGTTGTTGAAGGTCACCAGGACCGACGCGGGATCAACCTCGGGCTCCTGGCACAGCAGGGTGCGCAGCTCGGCGAGGAGCTGCTCCATCTGCTCCGGCGTCGTGTCGTAGGTGAGGCCGAGGGTCTGCTCGATCCGGCGCTGGGTGAAGCGCGAGAGGTTGATGATCGCCTCGCTGGCGACGGACTTGTTGGGGATGATGACGAGCGAGCGGTCCAGCAGGCGGATCTTGGTCGAGCGCAGGCCGATGTCCTCGACCGTGCCGGTGCTGGCGCCGACCTTGACCGCGTCGCCCACCTTGAAGGGCTGGTCCATCACGACCACGAGCGAGCCGAAGAGGTTGGCAATCGTGTCCTGGGCGGCGAGGGCGAAGGCCAAGCCGCCGATGCCCAGGCTGGCGAGCAGCGCGCCGACTTTCGCGCCGAGGCTGTCGGCGATGATGATCACGCCGATGATCACCGCCACGACGAACAGCGTCTTCTTGATCAGCGGCATGAACGTGGCGACCGTCATCTGCCGCTCGTGCGCGATCTCCTCGAGGTGGTCGAGGATGGCGCCGCCGGCGCGGATGAAGCCCCAGAGGATGACGCTGAGCACCGCGATGATGGCGCCGTTGCCGATCAGGCGGTCCACCTGCGGTGAAAGCTGGAGCACGGTGAGCGCCGCGAAGATGCCGAGCACCATGACGAGGGTCGCGGCCGGCGCCTCCAGCGCGGGGAACAGCTTGTCGTCCAGGGTCGTCTCGGTCTTTTCCGCCAGCTTCTTCAGGTAGTGGAAGATGACGTTGGTGATGATGTGGCGGAGCAGGATGGCCGCGATGAAGAGGACGCCGCAGGCGATCCAGTGGAAGAGCCCGTCATCGATGCTCGGGTAGAAGTGATGCAGCCAGGACACGAATTTCTCGAGCAGGTCGGTGACTTCGCGGGGCTCGGCCTTCACGGCCGGGGCGGCCGGCGCGACCGGGGCGGCCGAGTCGGCCGCGGCGCACATCCCGGGAGCGGTGGCGAGGATCAGCAGGAAGGAGAACAGGCGGTTCATGGATGGCGAAATCCAAGGGCCGGGACGGGAGTTGTCAAAACCTGCCTCGGAGTTTCCCGCGAAAGGAAAACGGCCGGAGGGGCCCGGACCTGCAACTCCCCACTTGCCCGCGAAGGCGGCCTCGCCCCAGACTTCGGGCCTGATGCTGTTTCCCGTCGCCGTCATGGACGCCATGCCGCCTTGGGCCTGGGCCGCCTTTTTCGCCTTCATCATTGCGATGCTGGCGCTGGACCTGGGCGTGCTGCAGCGCGACTCCCATGTCGTCGGGATGAAGGAGGCGCTGGCGTGGTGCATGGTCTGGGGCGTCCTGGCGTTCGCGTTTGCCGGGCTGGTGTGGCGGTGGCGCGGCGCCGAGCTCGGCCAGCAGTTCGTGGCGGCCTACCTCATCGAGCTCTGCCTCAGCGTGGACAACGTCTTTGTGTTCATCCTGGTGTTCGCCTTCTTCCGCGTCGACCCCCGCTACCAGCACCGCGTGCTGTTCTGGGGCATCATCGGCGCCGTCCTGATGCGCGCCGCGTTCATCCTCGTCGGCGTGGGCGTGATCCAGCGCTTCCACTGGGTGCTCTACCTGTTCGGGCTCTTCCTGGTGTACACCGGCGTGAAGATGGCCCTGCCGAAGCCGGACGAGGAGATCCATCCGGACCGGAACATCGCCGTGCGGATGTTCCGCCGCTTCTTCCCCGTGGCCGCACTGCCGGAGGCGGGCACCTTCTTTGTCCGGGAGAACGGCCGGCGCATGGCCACGCCGCTGTTCGTGGTGCTGCTGGTGATCGAGACCACGGACCTGGTGTTCGCGCTCGACTCGCTGCCGGCGGTGCTCGCCATCACGAAGGACGGCTTCGTGGCCCTGACCTCGAACATCTTCGCGATCCTGGGTCTGCGCTCGCTCTACTTCGCACTGAACGGAGTCATGCAGCTGTTCCGCTATCTCAAGGTCGGGCTCGCCGTCATCCTCGTCTTCATCGGTGTCAAGATGCTGATCGTCCACTGGGTGGAGATCACGACCGCGACCTCGCTGGGCGTCATCGGCGGGGTGCTCTCGATGTCGGTGCTCCTCTCCGTGCTGATCAAGGAGCCGTCCTCGCGCGCCTAGGCGCGCGTCACGGCAGGAAGCGAGCGGCCCATTCCGGCCGGGCCAGCGGCCGCGGAGTCCATTCGCCGAAGATCCGGTGGCGGGAACGCGCGACCCAGCGGTAGCCGGCGTCGCGCCAGCCCGTGGGCCAGACGGCCAGGATCGCGGCCAGCTCGGCCCCGATGCCGCCGCACACCTTGAGCGCGCCAATCAGCCCATCCGTGCGCATCTGATACGTGCCGCTCGCGGCGTGGTCCCAATCGGGCACAAAAACCAGCGAGTCAAAGTCATCCGTGGGCAGGCCCCGCGCCCGCAAAAACGCCTGCCCCGCCGCGCCCTGCAGCGGGGCGAACCTCATTCGGGCTTCGCCATCGAGCCGGAGCAATCCCCGGACCACGCGCTGGCAGAGCGCGCACTCGCCGTCGAAGAGAATGACGGGCATGGGCGGGTGGTGATTCATGACGGGGCGGTTGGGCCCGAGGAAGTCGCGGGCATCCGGTTCACGGAGGCAATCCTACTTTCGCTCCGCGGCAAACACCTCGGCCACATCAGCCAGGTCGGCCACGACTTCCGCCGCCTGCCCGATGCGCCCGGCGACCCGGGCGCTGGCGAAAGACCCCTGCTCGGCATAGCGCACGCGGCCGTCTTCCAGCATCAGCTTCAGCCTGCTGGCGCTGGGTTCCGCAGCCAGCGTGAAAATTTTCGCCCGCAATTCCGGCAACAGCGCGGCGCGGAGGAAGTCAGGCTGGTTGGTCTGGATGAACCACCGGCGATCAAAATCCGCGTCGCCCACCTGAATCTCGCTGGCGCCGAACATCTCCATCACTTTCGTGCCGAATCCCTGGGGCTGCAGTGTGAAGCGCAATCCGCCGTCGGCGCGCAGGGCCGCGGCCACCGCACACCATTGCATCCGCGATTTCCCGGAGCCGGTGGTGTAGGTGTAGATTTCCATCGCCTTGCCGCGCCACTGGCCCGCGGCCCGCGGATCCGTGTAGAACAGACCCAGTGCCGGCGGCCGGATGTCGGCCTGCAGGCCCAGCATTGCGGCCAGCTCACGGATATTTTCGGAGGCACGCTTGCTGGCCTGCGCCGCCGCCCAAAACACGATGACGAGCGTGGCGACGATGATCAAAATCATGAGATACGGCATGACGTTCGAGGGGTAATCTCATTTTCCAGATGTGGCGTCGTTCCGCAAAAGAAAACGTCCGGGCTCGATTTCCAGCCGACGCAAAAAGGCCGGACACCCTGGGGTGTCCGGCCTTGATCACGCCGCCTGAAGTCTTGCGGCTTCAGGTCACGGCAATTTTCCGCGGCTTGATCGTCTCGTGTTTCGGGAGGGTCACGTGGAGCACGCCATCGCGGAGTTCGGCGGTGGCCTGGTCCGCATCGATGGCGTTGTCGTGCTCCAGCACGAGCTCGTAACTGGCGTCCGTGGTCTCGCGGTGGAGCGCGGTCCAGCCCGTCGGCTGAATCCACGTCCGACGGCCAACGAGGCGGAGGCCTTCATTTTCGACGGTCAGCTCCAAGCCTTCGCGGGAAACACCGGGCAGTTGAACCACGAGTTGATAGCTCGCGGACGTTTCCTGCACGTCGTACGTCGGCTTGATCACGGGCGTTGCCGAGGCCGCGCCCGAAGCTTCAGCCGAGGCCGTTGCCCGCCCGAAGGCGGGAATGATGCTATTGAACAGGTACATGGTGAATGAATGTTGGGTGGTGGGTTGAACTTGCCGCGGCGGTTCACTTCACCGCGACGGTGATCTTCTTGGGCTTGGCCTCCTCCCGTTTCGGCAGGGTCACGGTCAGGACGCCGTTTTCGTAAGCGGCAGTGACGCGGTCGGCCGCAATTTCGGCTGGGATATTCAGCGTGCGGCTGAATGAGGCCGACTGCTCGGGCTGGCCATCGACTGGAGGTGTCTTGCGCACCGCACTGATGGACACGTTGCCATCGGTCATCTCGACGTGGATGTCGTCACGGTTAACTCCCGGCAACTCGGCACGGACATAGGCGTTGGCCTGGTCTTCGTAGAGATCCACCGGGAACAGCGGATTGGTTGAGGGAGGGAGCGCGGCCGCAAACAAGCGATCGAACTCGGCCTCCATGCCCGACCACGGCGACCGGGCAAAAACTGAGGATGCCGGGATCAGGCTGCGGTAGGCGGGATAGCGATATTGGACGATTCTCATGATGTTTCTCCTGGATTTGGTTGTTGGGCTGTCGCCCTTGGATGCGTCCTGAGTGCATTCACCATGCCCGTAATAAATATTTTGTTAGTATATTGTATATAATAAGATAAATACTTTAGAATTACTCTAAAAGTGCCGGCTTGGCCGTGAATGGCAGTCACATTGGGGTTAAAATATCCCGCTGTGGGCCGATCCTATTCTCGGGAGAATTACTACGTATCAGTTAGTTGTCGAAATATCCCAAATTATAGATGAGGTTAAGACCCTAGAACGAAATCGGAATGAACCTAATTAGCCCAAAGATTCTCCTTCACCTGCTGCGCTGCTGCGTCCTCCTCGGCGCTGCGATCGGGCTGCGGGCGCAAGTGGTGACGGAGACGTTCATGAATGCCACGGCTCCGGGATGGGTTTTCACCGGTTCGGGCTACACTCCGACCCTGACTTCTGGAACCACTGATCCGAACGGCAACGGCTGGCTGCAGTTGACGAACTCCGGCGGGAATGAAGCCACCAGCGCGTATTACAACACCGCGTTCAATGCCGCGGGCTCCACGGTGTTCGCGAAGTTCGACTATCAGGCCTACGGTGGAACGGGCGCCGATGGCATCACCTTTTTCCTGTTTGATGGCTCGGTGCCCTTCAGTGTCGGCGCTTACGGCGGCTCGATTGGCTATGCCCAGAAAACCGCCGCGGGCGGTGGCGGCGCTGACATCAATGGCATGAACGGCGGCTACCTTGGCGTCGCCTTGGACGAGTACGGCAATTTTTCTTCCGCCTCGGAAGGCCGCGTGGGTGGATACAACGGCACCACCGGGCTCGTGCCCGACTCGATTGGTGTCCGTGGGCCGGGCCAGGGTTTGAATGGCTACGCCTACCTCGGCGGCAGCGGCACCCTCTCCCAGTCGATCGACTCGGCCACGCGGCCCACGCAGACGAACACGGTCCAGATTCTGTTGACCGCGACCAACCAGCTCACGGTCACCCTGCAGCAGGGCGGCTCGAGCCCGCAAACCGTCCTGCAGATGGACCTGTCGGGTTACCTGCGGCCTGACACGCTTAAGTTTGGTTTCGCCGCGGGCTCAGGCGGCCTCACCAACATCCATGACGTCCGCAACCTGAACGTAACCACGCTGACCTCCAATCTCTGGTCGGGCGGGGCCGGCGACGGCCTGTGGGGCTCGAACACAAACTGGGATCCGACCGTCGTGCCGACGGTCGGCGCGGACATTCTCTTCGACAACACCCACGTTTCGTCGGCCCAGACCATCAACACGGTCGCCGACCGCAATGTCCGGTCCCTCTCCTTCGACGCCCCCTTCAGCTACACGCTGAACAACAACACGCTCACCTTTGACAACCAGGGCGTGGCCGGCTTCTCGGGCATTTCGGTGACCCAGACCCACGGCGGCGCCGCCCAGACGATCAATTCGAATCTCGCGCTGAGCAACGCGATCAACATCCGCAACAACTCCACCGGCACCCTCAGCATCGGGGGCAACATCGCCACGAACGGCAACGCCCTCACGCTCGATGGCACCGGCACCAGCACCAACCTGTCAGGCGTGATCTCCGGTGGCGGCGCCCTGATCAAGAACGACACCGGCACCGACACGCTGTCCGGGGCCAATTCCTACACCGGCGGCACGACCATCAACAACGGCACGCTCAACGCCAACAACAGCACGGCCCTCGGCACCAACGGCGTCACGCTGACCGGCGGCACCCTGGCCTCCACCAATGGCACCACGATCGGCAACACCGTCGCCCTGACAGGCAGCGCCGCCATCAACAACCTCACGCTGACCGGCGCGCTGACCCAGACCGGCAGCCAGACACTCAACCTGGGCAATGCGACGCTGGGGGCCGTCAACCTTTCCAGCACCAGCACCGGCCAGACGCTGACGACCCAGGTCGACAGCGGCACCAGCACGATCAGCGGCGTGATCGCAAACGGCGGCACCGGAGCGGGCACCCTGACCAAGACCGGCGCAGGCACCCTCGTCCTGTCGGGCAACAACACCTATACCGGCGGCACCAACATCTCCGACGGCACCCTCCAGCTCAGCGCCAGCAACCGGCTGGCCGACACCGGCGCCGTCAGCATTGGCGCCTCGGGCATCCTGAACCTCAACGGCTTCTCCGAGAAGGTCGGCAACCTCACCGCCGCCGGCGGCGCCACGATTGACTTCGGCACGACCGGCACGGCCAACACGTTTGTGTTCGACACCTACACGGCCCCCAGCAGTGGCGTGCTCGTCGTGAACAACTGGGAAACCGGCACCGACAAGCTGGCCACCACCGTCGCCGGCCAGACCGTGAGCTCGATCTACATCTCCGGTTACGGCGTGGCCCAGGAATCGGCAACGATTACCAATAGTCTCTACGGCAGCATCAACGCCTACCTCCTCACCCCGGTCGTGGCCTCCACGGTGGAGTGGGACGGCAGCTCCAGCAGCAGCTGGAACACCGGGTTCAACTGGACCGGCAACGCGAAGCCGACCACCACCCAGATCGCCGTTTTCAACAGCCTCGGCACCGCCCGGCCCAACGTCACCCTGAACGGCAGCAACACGGTCGCCGGCGTGCAATTCGGCACCGGGGCGACGGTCAGCTACAACATCACCGGGGCCAACACCCTGACGCTGGCCGGCACCGTCCCGTATATCCAGCAGCAGAGCGCCTACAACCAGACCCTCAGCCCCAGCACGGTCGCGCTTTCCAACAACACGGTCGTCGACATCACCGGCGCCGGCAACCTGACCATCGGCGCCGCCATCACCGGCACGGGGCGCAACCTGATCAAGGACGGCACCGGCGCCGGCAAGCTCATCCTCACCGGCAACAACTCGGGCCTGACGGGCAGCGTCTACATCAACAACGGCATCGTCCAGGCCGGCAACACCAACGCCCTCGGCACCGGCACGACCAACATCACCAACGGCTCCACCCTCGAGCTGTCCGGCGGCATCAGCCCGACCAACGCGATCGCGGTCGCCGGCAGCGGCCTGGCCGGCGCCGGCGCCATCCACAATGTCAGCGGCGCCAACACCGCCTCCGGCACCATCACCCTCGGCAGCGACACGCGCATTGCGGCCGACACCGGCACGACCCTCAACCTGACCGGCAATGTCACCGGCACGACCCAGAATCTCGAGATCACCGGGGCCGGCACGGTCAACGTCAGCCGGATCAGCACCACCACGGGTGGCGTGACGCTGAATTCGACCGGCACGGTGACCTACAACGGCGGCGCCACCGCGAACACCTACACCGGCACGACCACGGTCAATTCCGGCACCCTCAATCTCGCGAAGAACAGCGGCGTCAATGCCGTCGCCGGCAACCTCGTCGTGAACGGCGGCACCGTCCAGCTCAGCGCCGCCAACCAGATCGCCGACACCGCCTCCGTCACGCTCAACGGTTCCGGCACCCTCAACCTCAACGGCCAGGCCGAGACCCTCGGCCAGCTCAGCAGCACCAGCAGCTCTGCGGCCGTGACGCTGGGCGCGGGCAGCCTGACGCTGAGCGGGCCGAACAACACCAATTCCAACTACGCCGGCACACTCACCGGCTCCGCCGGCAGCAGCCTCAACGTCTCCGGCACCGGCAAGGTTTACCTCTCGGGCAACGACTCCGGTTTCGCCGGCACGACCAACATCTCCAGCGGCACCCTCAACGTCAGCGGCTCCAACACCGTTCTCGGCACCGGCACGGTGAACGTCACCGGCTCCGGCAACTTCCAGCTGCAGGGCGGCATCAGTCTCGGCAACACGGTCGCGATCAGCGGCACCGGGACCTCCGGCAACGGCGCGATCGAGAACTTCGCCGGCAACAACACCCTCTCCGGCCCCGTCAGCCTCAGCGGCGCCAGCCGGATCCAGTCCGACTCCGGCACCCTGACCGTCGCGGGCGGCGTCACCCTCGGGGCCAACCCGCTCAATGTCGGCGGCGCCGGCACCACCAGCGTCACCGGCGCGATCAGCGGCACCGGCGGCCTGACCAAGGACGGGGCGGGCGACCTGCACCTGGGCAATTCCGCCAACTCCTTCACCGGTGCCACCACGATCAACGCCGGCTCGATCATCGCGGACGCCAGCAACGCCTTCAACAACGCGGCCCTGCTCACCGTCGCCAGCGGCGCGGCGCTCAAGCTCAACAGCCTCAGCGAGACCATCGGCGCCCTGGCCGGCAGCGGCACCGTCGACTTCGGTTCCGGCGGCACGCTCAACCTGACCAGCGGCAGCTCGACCTTCTCCGGCACGCTCGCCGGCGCCGGCACGCTTTACATCGGCGCGGGCGCGACGCTCACGCTCGGCGCGAACTTCAACAACTCCAACCTCAACATCGTCCTCGCCGGTGGCACGCTCAACCTCAACGGCACCAACAGCACGTTCGGCAGCATCACCATCACCGGCAACTCGGTCCTCGATTTCGGTTCCTCCACGGCCTCGGTGCTCAACAGCAGCTCGCTCACGGTCAACTCCGGGATCTCCCTCACGGTGAACAACTGGGTCAACACCACCGACTACTTCTACACCCAGAACTTCACCGGCGCCGTGCCGGACATCCGCGGCGTCACGCCGGAGAACCAGATCACCTTCACGGGCAACTCGAACAATTCCACCGGCTGGCTGGGCTTCGACCACCAGGTCACGCCCGCCCCGGAGCCCGCCACCTATGGGGCGATCTTCACCGCCCTGATGCTGGGGGTGGTCGGCCTGCGTCGCGCTCGGCGCTCCCGCCAGGCCGCCTGATCCGCCCGGCGCCGCCCGCCGGCATATGCCGGAAAAAGTCCGTGCCCCGCCGGGGCATCCGTGGTCTACTGCCGGTCTTTCCGCATGACCTTCGACTTTGACCATCCGCCGGAGCGCCGCGGCACCGACTCGCAAAAGTGGCAGAAATACGCCGGGCGCGACATCCTGCCGCTCTGGGTGGCCGACATGGATTTCGTGTCGCCGCCCGCCATCACCGCGGCCCTGCAGCAGCGGGTCGCCCACGGCATCTACGGCTATGCGCGGCCGGTGAAGTCCACCACCGACACCATCGTCGCCGCCCTCGCCCAGCGCTACGGCTGGCGCATCGATCCGACGTGGATCGTGTGGCTGCCCGGCCTGGTCGTCGGCCTGAACGTCGTGGCCCGGGCCTTTGCCGACGCGGGTGACGAGGTGCTGACCCTTGCCCCGGTCTATCCGCCATTCATGACCGCCCCCAAGAACGGCGCCCGGCTGTCCGTGCAGGTCCCGTTCGAGCTGCACGACGGCACCTGGCGCATCAACTGGGAGGCCCTCGAGCGGGCCGTGACGCCGCGCACGCGGCTGTTCTACCTGTGCAACCCGCACAACCCGCTGGCCCGGGTCTGGCGGCGCGAGGAGCTCACCCGCCTGGCGGCGTTCTGCCAGCAGCACAAGCTGATCCTCTGCTCCGACGAGATCCACTGCGACCTGATCCTCGATCCCGGCCTGCCCCATGTGCCGACCGCGCTCATCTCGCCCGAGATCGCCAGCCGCTCCATCACGCTCATGGCCCCGAGCAAGACCTACAACGTCCCCGGGCTGGGCACCTCCTTCGCCATCATTCCCGACGCCCTGCGCCGCACGCGGTTCGTGCACGCCACGGCCGGGATCGTGGCAGAGGTCAACACCCTCGGCTACACCGCCTGCGAGGCCGCCTACCGCGACTGCGAGCCGTGGCGCCAGGCGCTGCTCGCCTACCTGCGGGACAATCGCGATTACCTGACGGACTATGTCGCCCGCGAGCTGCCCGGCATCAAGATCGAGGCGCCGATCGAGGCCACCTACCTTGCCTGGCTCAACGTGTCCACGCTCGGGCTGGCCGATCCGGCCGGGCATTTCGAGAAGCACGGCGTCGGCCTCAGCGACGGTGTCTTTTTTGGCGCGCCCCCGGGCCGCTACGTCCGGCTCAACTTCGGCTGCCCCCGCGCCACCCTGGCCGAGGCGCTGCGCCGCCTGAAGGCCGCGCTCACGGTCCTGTGACCCACCGCGCCTGAGCCATGCGCATCGGACCCCACGAGCTGTCGTCGAACCTGTTTCTCTCGCCGCTCGCGGGGTACACCAACCTGCCCATGCGCGAGACCGTCCGCGAGCTGGGCGGCCTGGGCTGGGCCACGACCGACCTCGTCAACGCCCGCTCGCTCCTCGAGCGCAACCCCACCGCCCTCAAGCTCACCGCCACCTCCCCCGCCGACCGCCCCCTGGCCATCCAGCTGTTCGGCAGCGTGCCGGAGGAGATGCGCGACGCGGCGCTGCGCTGCCAGGAACTCGGCGTGCAGGCCGTCGACATCAACATGGGCTGCCCGGTCCGCAAGGTGGTCCAGATCGGCGGCGGGTCCGCCATGATGACCGAGCTCGGCAAGACCGCCGCCCTCGTGCGCGGCATGGTCGACGCCCTGAAGATTCCCGTCACCGCCAAGATGCGGCTCGGCTGGGACGACGACAACCTCACCGCGCCCGACCTCGTGCGTGTCCTCGAGGACGTCGGCGTGGCCGCCATCTTCGTCCACGGCCGCACCCGCGCCCAGGGCTTCAGCGGCTCGGTCAACCTCGCCGGCATCCGCCAGGTCGTCGCAGCCGCGCGGCAGATTCCCGTCATCGGCAACGGCGACGTCACCACCCCCGAGGCCGCGAAGCACATGCTCGACGAGACCGGCTGCGCCGGCGTCAGCATCGGCCGCGGCGCGTTCTACGACCCGTGGATCTTCCGGCGCACCGCGCACTACCTGGCGACGGGCGAGCTGACGCCCGAGCCCGACTTCGCCGAGCGCGTGCGCGTGCTGCGGCGGCACTTCGACCGCTATGTCTCCTTCTACGGCGAGGAGCACGGCGCCCGCCTCTTCCGCCGCGTGGCGCCGTGGTACGCCAAGCGTTTCGGCCCCGCCAAGGGCTTCAAGCGGCGCATCATCACCATCCGCTCGCGGGCCGACTTCGAGGCCGCGCTCGCCGACTACCTGGCGTGGCGCGCGCCGTTCTGCGACGCGCACGGCGAGCTGCTGCCCAAATTCCAGCCGGCTCGCCTGGTCGCGTCGTTCATGCCCGGGGGCCGCGAGGCCGCCGAGCGCTCCGCCCTCCCGGTGCCCAAGGGCCCCGTCGAGGTCTGGTAGCCGGCTTGCGCCCCGCCGCCCGGCCCGCAGCCTGTCCCCATGTCCAACGTCAGCCATTTCTGGGCGCTCATCCTCGGCACGGTCGTGGCGCTCATTCCATTGATCAATCCCCTGACGGCCGCGCCGACTTTTCTGGCCATCACGGAGGGCGATTCCCGTGAGCGCCGCCTGCAGCAGCTCCGCATGGCCTGCCTCTACATGGTCTTCATCCTGGTGAGCTTTCTCATCGGCGGGACCTTCATCATGGGCTTCTTCGGTCTCTCCATCCCCGGCCTGCGCATCGCGGGCGGACTGCTGGTGGCGGGCATTGGCTTCGGCATGCTGATGGGCCCCGGCCACAGTGCGGATGACCCGCAGGCACAGCAGGAGGCCCGCGCCAAGCGCGACGTTTCTTTTTCCCCGCTCGCGATGCCCATGCTCAGTGGTCCCGGCTCCATCGCTGTCACGATCGGCTTCACCTCCCTCGCCACCCACTGGCTCGACTACGTCGCCATCATCCTCGGCATCGTCACCGTGGCCATCATCACCTACGTCACTCTCCGCCTCGCCGAGCGCATCGTGCGCGTAATCGGGGCCAACGGCATGAACGCCCTGTCCAAGGTGATGGGTTTCCTGATTCTCTGCATTGGCATCCAGTTCATCGTGAATGGCGTCCTGGGCATCGCGACCGATCCCGCGCTCATTCGCCTGATCCGCGATGCCGTCGTCACCCACTAGCCTGCCCGACCATGCCCCGCCCCGCGACCGCCCAGCTCCTGACCGACCAAGAATACCGGATCTTCGGCCAAGCCGAGTGGATCTGGCCTTATGATCACCGCTGGGACCTGACGAACGCCTACGCCCTGTTTCGGCACGCGTTCACGCTCGACCGCGTGCCCCGGCGCGCGCCGCTCTTCATCACGGCGGACCAGTCATACCAGCTGTACGTGAACGGCGCGTTTGTCGGCCGCGGGCCCGCGCGCGGCTTCCAGTCGAACTGGCCATACGACGAGGTCGACATCTCCCCGTGGCTGGTGCCCGGGCAAAACGTCATCGCGGTGCGCGCCCACAATCCGGGCTTCAGCAACTTCCAGTACGTCCACCGTGGCTATGCCGGACTGATCGCGGCCGCCCGCTGGGGCAAGGTGACGCTCAACACCGGCAAGGGCTGGAAATGCCTCGTGCAGCCGGGCGTCCGTCGCGACATGGTGCGCGCCAGCCTGCAGCTGTTCGCCCAGGAAAATTTCGACGCGCGCGTGTGTCCGCCCGACTGGATGAACTCCGACTTCGACGACCGCGACTGGTCGGCGCCCAGCACGCAGAAACCGGGCGTGCTGCCGTGGCCCGGTTTCGCGCCCCGGGGCATCCCGCGGATGTTCGAGGAGGCCTGGCGACCCGGCCGGGTGATCGGCCTCGGCGAGGGCGACTGCGGAGAGGCGTGGCGCGACTCGCGCAATCTCTACGTCCTGCGCCAGCTCGAGGATCACACCCACCAGTCCGCCGACCTGGACGCAGCGCACCTAGAGGTGCCCGCCGCCGGGCCGAACCGTTTCCGCAGCTACCTGATCGATCTTGGCAAGCCCGTGGTCGGAAATTTCTCCCTGATCGTCTCGGGCGCCCAGGGCGGCGAGGTCGTCGACCTCGTGTACACCGAGGTCATCGATCCGGCCAAGCTGAAGCCCGCGCTGCGTTTTCCCGACGGCAGCAGCGTCTCGTTCAGCAGCCGGCTGGTCTGCCGGACCGGGCGCACCTCGCACCAGTTCTACCACCCCTACGGTTTCCGCTACGCCATGCTGGTCGTCCGCGACTCGGCCGGCCCGCTCACCATTACCCCGACGCTGCGGCGCACCGGCTACCCGCTCGATCGGCTCGGCCGCTTCGAGAGCTCGGACCGCAAGCTCGAGCAGATCTGGGAGACCTGCGCCTGGTCCCAGCAGAACTGCATGCTCGATGCCTACGTGGACACGCCCTGGCGCGAGCAGGCGCAGTGGTGGGGCGATGCGCGCGTGCAGGCCTGGAACACCTTCCACCTGAGCGGCGACGCGCGCCTGTTCCGGCGCGGCATCTACCAAATCGGCGGCCAGACCACCGGCGACGGCATCACCTACGGCCATGCCCCGACGATGGCGCACAACTGCGTGCTGCCTGACTTCACGCTGACCTGGATCATCACCCAGTGGGATTATTACTGGCAGACGGGTGACCTGCAGCCGTTCCGCGACCACCACGCCGTGGTCGAGCGCGCCCTGGACTACTTCCGCGCGCACACCGGCAAGCACGGGCTCGTACAGTACGATCCGCGCTACTGGCTGTTCCTCGACTGGACCGACCTGCCCCGCGACGGCGCGTCGAGCGTCTACAATTTCTGGCTGCTGATTGCGCTGGAGCGCCTCGCGGCGCTGCACCGGCTCGACCGCCAGCCGGCGCGCGCGGCCCGTTGCGAGCGCTGGGCGCGCCAGATCCGCACGCGATTGAAGGCGCTCGTCACGCCGAAGGGATTGATGAGCGATGGCTACGATGCAAACGGCCGCGTGCTCAAAAGCACCTCCGCGCACGCCCAGACGCTCGCGCTCATGACCGACCTGAAGCCGACTGCGGCAGCGGCGATGGAGCGCTACCTGCTCGATTACCTGAAGGATGAGTCCGGCCACAAGGCCCAGCCCAGCGCCTACTGGATCACCTATGTCTATGCCGTGCTCACGTCGCTGGGCCACGGAGCCGAGGTGGTGCGCCACCTGCGCCCCCGCTGGGAGCCCATGATCGCCCAGGGATCGACGTTCGAGCTGTTCAAGGACCACCCGGCCTTCCCCATCAGTCACTCCCACGCCTGGTCCGCGCACCCGCTCTTCCACCTCATGGCGATCAT
This sequence comes from uncultured Opitutia bacterium, assembly GCA_903825285.1. Lineage (GTDB taxonomy): Bacteria > Verrucomicrobiota > Verrucomicrobiia > Opitutales > Opitutaceae > Opi-474. Next base: position 53,398 of record CAIJZY010000055.1, read on the forward strand.
CGGCGGCATCCGCCAGACAGCGCCGGCGTGGAAGCGGATCCACTTTGCCCCGGTGTTCATCGGCGAGTCGGGCGGCGCGACCGTCCCCACGCCGCAGGGCTCGATCACGAGCCGCTGGCGGCGAACAGCTCAAGGCTTCGAGGTCGAGCTGGCCCTGCCGCGCGGCGTCACGGCGGAGATTCACCTGCCGGGTCACAAGCCCGGCACCGTGAAGGGCCGCGGTCGCTGGACCGTGGCGGCGGCCACCCGCTGAGCGCAGGTCGGGCTAGTAGCGGCGGGCGACCTTGGCGCCGGTCGTGTCCTTGAACACGATCGTCTTGGTCGCGGGATCCACGCTCTCAAACCGGACGCCCAGCGAGGAATCAACCACCTCGCCCACGCGGATCAGCCGGCCGTTGATGAAGGCGCGCGAAGGCGTGCCCTGAAACACGCCGCTGATCTTGGCATCGGCGACAAAAGTGCGGAAGGCCTGGCTCGCCTCGACCTCCGCCTCGACGGCTTCGGTCGTCACGGTCACACCCGGTGCCAGGTCGGTCGTCGCGGTCGTCGACAAGGCGGTGGACTTGGGGTGCTGGCGGACTGGTCGCGGCCGGACCGGCACGGGCTCTTCGGGAGCCGCTGGCTTGGTCGTCGCCGGTTCCGGCTCCGGCGCCAGGGTCCCCTCCTGCACCGGCTTGACAGCCACCGGGGGCGGCAGCGGCTTTTTCGGGCGGGGCGGAGGCTCCGTCTCTACAAACTTTGAGATCGCCAGGAAGATCATCATTGCGGCGACCGCCACGCCGCCGATGGCGACCAGGAGCAGGCGAACCAGCCTTTTCCGGCGAGCGGTGGCAATCTCGACCGCCGGGGGCGGACGGCGGACTGGCGGACGCGGGGCCGCCCCGGGCGGGCGGATCACTGTCGGCTCGGCGGGAGCCCCCGGGGGAAGCACCACCGGGAAAGGCGGAGGCACGGCCACGGCGGGAGCTTCCTCCACGGGCGCATCGGCCGAAGGCAGGGGCGGCGGGGCGGCCGCGGCCGGCTGGACGCCGGGGATCTTGATCTTGAGCTTGATCTTGCCCTCTTCGGGCGCCGGCGGTGGTGGCGGTGGCGGTTCCGACCCGGAGGCTGGAACGGGCTCGGCCGGTGCGGCCGCGGCGGCTTGGGCCGGCTCCGTATTCAACTTCGGCTTCAACCGGATGCGCTCGCTGGCCGGAGCCGGCGGCGGCGGAATGGGCTCGGGGGTAGGCTCTGGTGCAGGCGCCGCGGAAGCGCTTTCGCCCCCCAGTTTGGGCTTGAGTCGAAGCCGGCCGGCATCCGACTCCGCCGCCGGAGGCGCGGCCGGCGCAGCCGGCGGCGGCTCCGCGTCCGGCCGCTGGCGCGGCTTCAGACGCAATGATGGTGGCGGAGTCTCATCGCTCATGGGATGTAAATGGATAGGAATTTTGCGTTCGGCGCGAAACCAAAAAGATTCTCTCGCGGTCAACTACCCCCATGGTAACTTTTAACCCATCCGAGTTTATTCATCTATGAAACGCCTGCTTCCCCTTGGCCTGCTCCCTTTTCTCCTGTTGTCCGCCGGTTGCTGGCATGTCTGGCCCCATTGGTTTGGTTCACATGGCGACAAAAAGCCAAAGGAAACCACCGCAATCGCCTCCGACGTCGAGGAAAGCTTCCGCCAGCGTTTCGTGGAGAAGCGCACCGCCGAGCTCGTGACCCAGGGCCTGCGCGCCGATGTCGCCCGGCAGCAGGCGCTTGACGAGTTCCACGCGCGCTACACCTACATCCGCGCGACCGGGAAATGAGCGGGGACGCTCACCGCGCCGCCGGGCGCGGGGCGCTCGCGGCCGCGGCCTGCTACACCGCCTGGGGCCTGTTTCCGATCTACTGGAAGCAGCTCGCTGACGTCGACGCCACCGAGCTCATCGCCCACCGGCATCTCTGGTCGCTGCTCTTCGTGCTGGGGCTCATGGCCGCGGGGCCGGGCCTGAAGGAGCTGGGCGCCGCCCTGCGGACCCGCCGCGCGCTGCAGTGGCATGCGCTCAGCGGGGTGCTGCTCACGCTCAACTGGCTCGTCTATGTCTGGGGCGTGAACCACGGCCGGGTGCTTGAGACCAGCCTGGGGTATTTCCTGGTTCCGCTGGTCAACGTCGCCCTCGGCCGCCTGGTGCTGCACGAGCACCTGCGGCGCCTGCAATGGCTCGCGATCGCCTTCGCCGTTGTCGGGGTCTCGCTCCTGCTCCTCGGCGTCGGCCGGCTGCCATGGATCGCCCTCACGCTGGCCGCGACCTTCGGGGCCTACGGCCTGCTGCGGAAGCAGTCATCGCTCGGCCCGCTGACCGGCCTCGGGCTGGAAACCCTGCTGCTCTTCCCCTTCGCGCTCGGCTTCATCGCCTGGCAGCAGTTCACCGGCGTGGGCGCACTCGGCCGGGTCGGCACCCTGGAGCATGTCATGATCGTGGGCGCCGGCGTGGTGACCGCGATCCCGCTGCTGCTGTTTGCCTACGGGGCGCGCCGGATCCGGCTCTCCACCCTCGGCCTGCTGCAGTACATCGCCCCGACCGTGCAGTTCGCCCTCGGCGTCTGGTGCTACCACGAGCCGTTCTCGCGCGAGCGCGCGGCGGCCTTCGCCTTCATCTGGTGCGGCCTCGCCCTCTACACGACCGACAACCTGCTGGCCCAGCGGCGGCTCAGTCGTGCCTGATCTCCAGCAGCTCGATCACGAACACCAGGGTGGCGTTGCGCGGGACCCGCGGCGGCGAGCCGCGCGTGCCGTAGGCTAGCTCGGGCGGAATGATGATCAGCCGGCGCTCGCCGCGCTTCATCTGCTGGACCGCATAGTCCCAGCCCTGGATCACGAGGTCGCGGCCCACGCGGAAGACAAACGGCCGCGCCGGATCCACGGACTGGTCGAACGTCGTGCCGTCCAGCAGCCGGCCGGTGTAGATCAGGGCCACGAGCTCGCCCGGGGCCGGCACCGGCCCCCGGCCCTCGCGCAGGATCACGTAGCGGACGCCCATGTCCGTCTTGGTGGCGTTCGGCCAGTTCTGCTCGACGAACTCGAGGTCCTCGGGCGGAAGTTTTTCCCGCTGCGCCTGGAGAAGCGGAACAGGCAGCAGGACGAGCAGCAACAGGCCAAGGCGGCGGGCAAATGAGGGCATGCAGCAGGCTGATTTAGCGCAGATCAGGCAAATGACACGAATTTTTTCATCGCCGGATGCGCCGCGGCCAGCCCCAGCGCCCGGCCCAGCAGCGTCTTCCCCGGCTCCATCCGGTGCCACGGCGAGGCGCCCGAGGGATGCGGCAGCGGAATGCAGTCAACCGCGTGGCCGCGGTAATCAACGCGGAAGGTATGCCCGATGGTCTCGGCCAGCGGGCGCTCGCCCAGGAACTGGGTGATGGCCAGCTTGCCCACCGGCAGCACCAGTTCCGGGTGGAGCAGCTCGAACTCGCGCTCAAGCCAGGCGGAGCAGTTCGCGATCTCCTCGGGCGCCGGCACGCGGTCGCCGCCCTCGGGACGCTTGCCGGGAAAGCAGCGGCACACCGCCGCGAAGTAAATCCGGTCGCGAACCTCGTCCTCGGTCCAGCCGGTTGCCCCGGCGAACCACTTGAAGAGCGTCTTGCCCGCGGTCCACGCGAAGGGCCGGCCCAGCTTCGGCTCCTTGTCGCCCGGCGCCTGGCCGACGAGCACCACGCGGCTGGCGGCCGGCCGGCCGACGACCACGGGCCGGTGCATGCGCGGACAGCGCGTGCAGGCCCGCAGCCGGGTTAGGTGCTTCTCGACGGCGGCAACCGGGACGGTCATGGGCGCCGATGCTGGGGCGGCGCGCCGTGGGTTGAAAGTGGAAAGCGGGCTGAGGCCGGCCGGACCCGCTCAGTAGCGGGCGCGGCGCCGGCCCCCGCCGCCGCCGAACCGATTCCAGCCGCCCTGGCGGCTCGGCTTGGAGTGGGCTCCGCCAGGAGCATACTCCTGGGCGGGACGGGCGACGATCGGACGGTAGTTGAAGCCCTCGAGCTTCAGCTCCGGGATTTTCTGGCCGATGAACCGCTGGATGTCGCGGATGTCGCCGGCATTTTCCGGCGTGACCAGCGTGAAGGCGTCGCCCACGGCCTGCGCCCGGCCGGTGCGGCCGATGCGGTGCACGTAGTCCTCGGGCTTCTCCGGCACGTCGTAGTTGATCACGTGCGAGACTCCCGCGACGTCGATGCCGCGCGCGGCGATGTCGGTCGCCACCATGACCTCGTACTTGCCGGACTTGAAGCCGGCCAGCGCCTCGATGCGCTGGTTCTGGGAGCGGTTGGCGTGCAGCACGGCCACCGAGTGGTTGGCGGTCTTGAGGCGGCGCGCGATCTTGTCGGCACCATGCTTGGTGCGGGAAAACACCAGCACGCTGTCGAAGTCGGTCTTCGCGAGCAGGGCCTCGAGCAACTCGAACTTCTGTTCGGCCGCCACCGGATAGAGGGCGTGCTTGACGGACTCGTTGACCGAGCGGGCGATGCCGATCTCCACCTTGGTGGGATTGCGCAGGGCGAACGACGCGATCGCCGCGATCTCGGGCGGCACGGTCGCGGAGAAGAACAGTGTCTGCCGCTCGCGCGGGCAGCGGGCGACGATGTCCTTGACGACGGGCAGGAAACCCATGTCGAGCATGCGGTCCACCTCGTCGAGGATGAGGATGCTGATGTCCTGGAGGCTGATGGTGCGGTCCTGGAGGTAATCCATCAGCCGGCCCGGGGTGGCGACGATGACGTCGACGCCGCGCTTGAGCTCGGAGCGCTGCTGGCCGTAGCCCACGCCGCCGAAGACGGCGACGGTCCGGATGTCGGTGAAGCGGGCAAAGTCGCGGAAGGCGGTTTCGACCTGGGCCGCGAGCTCGCGGGTCGGCTCGAGCACGAGCACGCGGGCGCGGCCGTGGTGACCCAGGCGGGTGAGCACGGGCAGGGCGAAGGCGGCGGTCTTGCCGGTGCCCGTCTGGGCGGAGGCGATGACATCGCCTCCCGTCAGCACCGCCGGAATGGCGCGCAGCTGGATGGGGGTCGGATCGGTGTACCCGGCGGCTTGCACGCCGCGGAGCACGTTTTCGGAAAGATGAAGGGCTTTAAAAGGCATAATACGGGGCCGCGGTACCGCGGCGGAAGGAAAGTCAGAAAAGAAAAAGGGACGAAGCTCCAAAGGAGCTCCGTCCCTCGAAATTCAGTTCGCTAGAACCGAGGCTTAGTAGCGGCGCTCGCCACGATCGCGGTCGCCACCACGGCCACCACCACCGAAGCCACGGCCACCGCCGCCGCCACCGCCGCCGCCGAAGCCACGGCCACCGCCGAAGCCGCCGCCGGGGCGCTCTTCCTTGGGACGGGCCTCATTGACCGTCAGCTGACGGCCGCCGAGATCGGTGCCGTTCATCTTCTCGGTCGCGGCCTTGGCCTCTTCAGCCGTGCCCATGGTGACGAACGCGAAGCCGCGCGGGCGGCCGGTCATCTTGTCCATGGCGACGTAAAGGTCGGTCACGGTGCCGAACTGGCCGAAAGCGGCGCGAAGCTCGTCCTCGGTGGTCTTAAACGACAGGTTACCGACGTATAGTTTGGAATTACTCATGTGATGTCTCGAAGATCCTACCGTCCGCTGCCAGTTCCGTTCCCACCGTGGGTTTCGAAATCATCACTTAAGCCAAACGCTCAGCCAACGACTCACCAGATGCTGTCATCTAACGTTTTCTCTATCGATCAGCTGCTTAAGTCACGGATCGTCGGGGGGATTGCAAGGTAATTCGCGACCCTGCCCTTCACCCACCAACGGGTTAGATCGAATATTTCGCGCGGATCTCCTCCGGGAGCGGCGTGGCGCGGCCGGATTGGAGGGTCACCAGGGTGTAGTCGCAGTGGCCGTCGCACACGCGCTTGCCGGTCGGCAGCTTCTCGATTTCAAACGCCACGCGGCAGCCCGTCTCGGAAAAACTCTCGATCCAGGTCCGGACCGTCATCCGGTCGCCCCACCCGAGCGGCCGCTTGAAGTGGATGGTGGCGGAGGTCATGAACCACCCGAGGCCCAGCGCCGCGAAGGCCTGCATCGACATCCCATAGCAGCGGTCCATCTGGTCGAACCGCGCCGCCAGCACGTAGTCGAGGTAGCGCGTGGAATGCACGTGCTGGTAGAGGTCGATGTCGTCCGGCCGCACCGCGAGCTCGGTCTCGAACTTGGAATAGACGTTCATGAGTGGAGCCGGCGTGGATTCAGCCGAAGACCCGGTCGATCTCGCGCCGCTCGCGCTTGGTCGGACGCCCGCTGCCCTGGGCGCGGGCCAGCACGTGCTGCAGCCGCTGCTCCCGGGCCTTGGCGAACTCCTCCGGCGGCGTCAGGTCGGTGCAGTAGTCGGGCACCAGCTTGGCGCCCACGCGCGACCGGGGCGCCGCCACCACGCGCAGCGTGCGCCGGATCAGGCCCTGCCGCACCGTGACGATTTCCCCGGGATGGACCTCGCGCGCGGGCTTGGCGGGCCGTTCATTCACCTCGACCGCGCCAGCCTGGATTGCTGCCACCGCCTGCGCGCGGGTGGGAAAGAGCCGCACGGCCCACAGCCATTTGTCGAGCCGCGCCGTCACGCGGGTGGGTCAGCGCCGCTTGAGGGGATTGAACATGTCCCCCAAGTCCGGCATCTTGAACTCAGTGTAGCCGTCGGTGGAGAACAGCGAGTCCGGGAGCGGCCCCTTCTCGATCTTCTTCACCTCGAGCCGGGTGGTCTCGGCGCCCTTGGCGTCATGGCCGACGACGCGCAGCGGGAAGAAATTGCCGTCGCGCGCGATCTTCTCCCATTCCGGGGACGGCGCGCCGCGCCCGCCCATCGGGCCCTGCGCCTGGGGAAACATGAACGTGCCCAGGCCCTTCGCGAGCCACAGCTCGTAGCTCTCGCCCTTGGCGCCGGTGTACTTGTACTCGGTCGCCAGGTAGCCGGCGATCATCTCGGTCCGGCCCGTGGCCACAGGCGCCGCGCCCGCATGCTCGGCCGCGGCCTGGCCGGCCGCCGCTTCCATCGGCTGGGCCAGCGGATGACGCATGAAGTTCTTCTGCCCGTTGTGCTCCATGAGCATGATCATCTCCTTGTGCGAAAAATCGATGATCACCGCGGCGGCGCCACCGCGGTGGGACGAATCCTGGGGCATGTCGTAGCGCATCCGGCCTTCCTTGATGGCGTAATCGATCGTCATCGGCTCCTTCTTCTTCGAGGAGGAAACCTCCATGTGCACGCGGCCTTCGAAGACCTCGGCGGCGGACAGGGCGGTGAACGTGAGCAGGGAAAACGCGGTCAGCAGGAGACCACGGCAGCGGGGGAAGGCGGACAGGTTCATGGGGAGATAAGTCGAGGTCGGCCACACCGGCCGACGGGCGCAGATCTCAAGGATCCCGACCGGGAACCGCAAGACTCTCCCGCGGGACGCCCATAAAAAACGCGCGTCCGGCCGGACGCGCGCGCGTGGGTTTCAGCCGGCGTGGTGTCGAGCCGGGCTATTTCGCCCGCGGGAAGTCGGCCCGCAGCCAGTCATCGAGCAACGCTTTCTCGAAGCGCAGCGAATCGGAGCGGTCGATGTTGATCTTCGAGAGGAAAGCCAGGTCCCGCAGCTGCCGCTTGCCCTCCTTCAGCACCTTGCCGTTGGCGCCGGTGAGCTTGAACTCCAGGTCAACCTTCGGCGGGTAGACGTCCTTCACCACGCGGACATCCGTCATCTCCGCCCCGCGCCAAGGCTCAAAATCGCCGGCAAGGTCCACATCGGTGACCGTGACGGTGAGCTTCTGCCCCTCCGCAACGTAGTACTTGGAGCGCAAGACGAGGTAATCCTTCAGCTGCTCGAGAATGGCGTCGCGGCCCTTGTCCGTGCCAAAGGAGCTGTCGCGCACGTCGGCGTACGTGTCCGGATGGGCGAAGACGACTTCCGTGCGTTCCGTGGGCTGGGCGGTCTCGGCGGCCCAACCCGAGAGGCTCGCGACCAGCGTGGCGAGCGAGCAAATCCAGCGGCGGGAGGTGTTCATAGATAGAGCGTGTGACCCATCATCCTGGCCAATGGTTCCGGGGCGAGCCAACTCGCACCACCCCGGGGTCCGCTCAAGGGGCGTCCGGCGCCGGCGCGGGCAGCTTGTCGATGCGCACCGCCGTGACCTTGTACTCCGGGGTCTTGGTGTAGCGATCCCGTTGGGAGGTCGTGATTTGGTTGAGGAAAACACGGGCGTTGTGAAACGTCGTGTAGACCTCGCCGGGTTTGACGTTGCCGCTCATCTTGACCGGGAGATCCGCGTGGCCCTGGCGGCTGCTGAGCCGGACGATTTCCCCTTCGGCCAGCCCCAGGCGCCCGGCGTCGGCCGGGCAGATCTGCAGGTAGTCGGTCGAGTGGAGCCGGTCGTTGGGCGTCCGCGAGGTCTGCGTGGCCGCGTTGTACTGGTAGAGGTTGCGGCCGGTGGTGAGCAGGAACGGGAACTCCGCGTTGACCAGCACCGGCGGGGGCACGAACTCGATCCGGCGCAGCGCCGTGGTCTTCCCGTGCGTGAAGTGCTCGATGTGCATGATCGGCATGCCCGGGTCGTCCTCGGTGTAGCACGGCCACTGCAGGCCGCCGACCTGGTCGAGCCGCGCGTAGCTGATGCCGGAGCCCTCGGGCCAGAGCGAGCGGACCTCGTTCCAGATCTCCTCGGCCGTGCGGTAGGCGAAGTGCTCGCCGTGCCCCATCTCCTTCGCGACCTGGCAGACGATCTCCCAGTCGGAGCGCGCCTGGCCCTGCGGCCGCGCCGCGCCGCGCACGCGCTGGATGCGGCGCTCGCCGTTCATGAACGTGCCGTCCTTCTCGAAGGAGGAGGCCGCCGGCAGGAACACGTCGCCATACTCGCGGGCCGTCGCGTTGAGGAAGAGATCCTGCACGATCACCAGCTCGACCTGGTCCAACGCGCGCCGGGTCTCGTGCGTGTTGGGGTTCGTCATGAGGATGTCGTAGCCGATCGCCCACAGGGCCGAGAGGCGGCCCTTCGCCGCGGCGTCGAGCATGTCGATCATGTTCATCCCGGGGTGCGTCGGGACAGGGGCATGCCAGGCCTTTTCGAACTGCGGGCGGGCCTCGTCGATCGGCACGTAGCCGGCAAGCAGCTTCGGCTCGCAGCCCATGTGGGGCGCGCCCTGCACGTTGTTCTGGCCGCGGAGCGGGTTGATGCCGGTGCCGGGCTTGCCGAGGTTGCCGGTGAGCAGCGCCAGGTTGACGAGCGCGATGATGCCCTCGGTGCCCTGGATGTGCTCGGTCATGCCGAGCCCGTGCACGCTGAGCGACGGCTTGGCGGTGGCGTAGAGCCGGGCGGCCTCGCGGATCTTCGCCGCGGGCACGCCGCAGATCTTCTCCGCCTTTTCCGGCGCGAATTCCTGGATGAACTTCTGGAACTCGGCGAACTCGGTGATCCGCTCGCGCAGGAACGCCTCGTCCACCAGCCCCTCGTCGACAATGGCCGCGGCCATGGCGTTGAAGAGGACGACATTGGTGCCGGGATGCAGCTGCAGGTGCACGGTGGCAAACTGGGTCAGCTCGATCTCCCGCGGGTCAACGACGATGAGGTTGGCGCCGTGGCGGGCCGCCTGCTTGATGCGGGCGCCCGTGACGGGGTGGCCCTCGGTCGGGTTCGCGCCGCAGACCAGGATCGTGCGCGCCACCGCGATCTCGTCGAGCGAGTTGGTTGCCGCCCCGGTGCCGAGCGTCATCTTCATCGCGGCCGCCGTCGGCGAGTGGCAGACGCGCGCGCAGCAATCGATGTTGTTTGTGCCCAGCACGACCCGCGCGAACTTCTGGGCGACATAGTTCTCCTCGTTGGTGCCGCGGGCGGAGCTCAGCACACCAATGCTGTCGGGGCCGTGCTGCTTCGCGAGGGCCTGCAGGCGGCCGGCGATGTAGGGGATGACCTCGTCCCAGGTCACGTCCACCCAGACGCCGTTGCGCCGGATCATCGGCGACGTGATGCGCTCCTCGGCGTAGACATAGTCGAAGGCGTAGCGGCCCTTCACGCAGGTGTGGCCGTGGTTGCTCGGGCCGTCGGACGGCCGGATGGTGGTGATCTTGCCGTCGCGCGTGCCGACGTTCACCTCGCAGCCGGTGCCGCAATAGGAGCAGATGGTCTTGGTCCACTCGGTCGGCGTGCCGCGGGCGAGCACCGTGAGGTCCTCCAGCGCGCCCGAGGGGCACGTGTCCACGCAGGCGCCGCAGCTGACGCAGCCGCCATCGAGCAGCGTCTCGCCGTGAACGGGGAAGATGCGCGTGGCGTCGCCGCGGTTCCACGCCTTCCACACGAACTGGCCCTGGACCTCCTCGCAGATGCGGACGCAGCGGTAGCAGGTCACGCACTGCGACATGTCCACGTTGATGTACGGATGCGACGCGTCGCGCATGAACGGCTCCGCGGGCGGCGGGGCCGAGCGCGAGCCGCCGGCCTCCACGCCGTACTGGCGCAGGTAGCGGTGAAACTGCTTGTCGGGAAACTCCGCCACGGCCTCGGCGGGATAATCCGCCGCGAGCAGGCCCAGCAGCGTGCGGCGCACGCCCTCGACCGCGGGGGAGTGGGTCTGGATGTCCATCCCGTCGCGGAGCGACGTGTTGCACGCGGTGGCGAGCGCGTTCAGGCCCTTGACCTCCACGGAGCAGAGGCGGCACGAGCCGTAGGGATCGATCCGGTCGTCGTGGCACAGCGTGGGCACCTCGAGGCCGATGCGGTGCAGGGCCTCGTTGATGGTGAGCCCCTCGGGAAACTGGTGCGCCTGGCCGTTGATGGTTACTTGAAGCATGGCTCGATCTCCTTCGGGTAGTAGCGCAGGATGGACTCGGCGAAGCGGGCGAGGCCCGTGCCGTGGCCGCAGAGGCTGGCAAGTTTCAGCGCGGTGACGAGGTCGCGGCACTCGCGGAGGCCGTCCGCCCGCGCCGTCCCGGCCACGGCCTGCGTGAAGAGCTCCTCCACGCGCCGGCTGCCGCTACGGCAGGGGGTGCACTTGCCGCAGGACTCGTAGGCGCCGAACGCGAAGACGTGCTGCACCAGGGCGGGGATGGACGTGTGCTCGTCGAAGGCGACGATGCCGCCGTGGCCCACGCCCGCGCCGATGGCCGCCAGCTCCTCGAAGCCCAGCGGGGTGTCGAGCAGGTGCGGGGGCACCATGCCGATGATCGGCCCGCCGATCAGGAGGCCCTTCAGCTGCGCGCCGCCGCGCAGGCCGCCGCCCAGCTCCTCGACGATGTGCCGGACGGTGACGCCGAACTCGACCTCATAGAGGCCGGGCCGGACAAAGAGCGAGTTGAGCGAGAGCGCCTTGGTGCCGCGGCTCTTGGAGAAGCCGAGGGCGGCGTAGGCCTCGCCGCCGTGCGCGACGATCCACGGGATGGTCACGAGCGTCTCGACGTTGTTGAGCAGCGTCGGCCGGCCGAACAGGCCCTTCTCGGTCGGATACGGCGGGCGCGCCATCACCTCGGGCCGCCGGCCCTCGATGGAGCGCAGCAGCGAGGTCTCCTCGCCGCAGACATAGCTGCCGTGGCCGACGTACAGCTCGAGCTCGAACGCGAAGGCCGTGCCGCCGACGCGCGGGCCGAGCCAGCCGGCCGCCCGCGCCTCGGCCAGCGCGGCGCGCAGCACCGTGGCCGCCAGCGGATATTCGGCGCGGACGTAAATGTAGCCCTGGCTGGCGCCGACCGCGTACGCGGCGAGCACCATGCCCTCGATGAGGCGATGCGGGTCGTCCTCCATCAGGTAGCGGTCGATGTACGCGCCGGCGTCGCCCTCGTCGGCGTTGGCCACGACGTACTTCACGCCCGCCGGCTGCTGGGCGACGGCCCGCCACTTGCGGCCCGTGGGAAAACCCGCGCCACCGCGGCCGCGAAGCGACGAGACCTCCACCGCCGCGAGCACGCGCTCGGCGGGCAGCTTCAGCGCCGCGGCCAGGGCCTCGTAGCCGCCTTGCCGGCGAGAATCGGCCAGCGAGCGGGCGCCGCCCGCCGCGAGGCGGCCGAGCACGATGCCGTGGGGCGAGCACACCTTGACCGGCGGACGCGGCCGGTGCTGGCCCTTGGCGGGCGCCGCGAAGCATTCGCCGAGGCAGTAGACTTTCGGATTGTTCTGCTCGGCCTCCTCCCACCGCGCCGGATTGAAGTGTTTCGCCGCAAAGCAGGCCGTGCCCTGGCAGGCCTTGCCGCAGTGCTCCCCTGCCCCGAGATGATAGAACGACATCACATCATCGGGAATCGGGTGCGCGCCCTTGGCTCCGTGGGCGAGGGGCAGGGGGAAGGAGGTTTTCATGTCGCGGCTGGGGCGGGAGCCGGAGGGAGACTCCGGCCCAAAAAAATTGCGCGCCGCCCTCGCAACTTCAATCCCAGACCACTGCGGATCCCCCGCCCGGGGCGAACAATCATTGCCCGGCCCGCGCTTTCCTTTTGGCCGAAACCGGCGTAAACTGCGGTCAACCCAAGGCCCCCATGATTTCCAACCTGTTTCAGCTCATCGCGCGCCGACCGCCGGCCGGGGTCGAGCCCGGGTTCGTGGAGGACGTGCACGTCTCCCGCCAAAGCCCGCGCGACCTGCGCACCGAGCGGATCCTCCTGATCGGCTGGGTGCTGATCCTGTGCAAGAGCTTCCTGGTGATCTGGCTCGTGGACAAGTACCACCTGACCTTCAACGCCAACTGGGTCATCATCCCCACGGTGACCGCCGCCCTGCTCTGCACCGCGGTGTATTTCTGGCGCGACTAGCGCGGCGGACGCCCCCGGGCCGGCTGCAAAAAGTCGCAATTCATCCTTCGTAAATCGCCGTTTTTTTGGTTTCCTCCCGGCATGCCCAACGTGCCCGGACTGCGCAGCCCCTACGTCAAGGTCGGTCGTCTCGTGTATTTCGGCCGGATGCTCGACAAGATCCGCCTCCATGCCCGCGGCGCTTTGCCCGCGGCCGACTACGCCGCCAACCTCGGCAAGGGGTTTGACGGCCGCTGCTGCAGCTTTCTCCGCGTCGCCTATGAGGACCTCCGCGCCCAGGTCCTGGCCGGCAAGCTCAGCGACGAGCAGCTGCTCGCCTGGGCGTTCGAGCGCGGCGGCGCCCGCACCGACGAGGAATGCGAGGTGTGGAGCGGCTTCATGATGAAGCGCGGCTGGCGCGATGGCGGCGCCGAGGTCCTCGCCAAGCGCATCAAGGAGAGCCAGCTCGAGGGCCAGCCCGTCATGACGATGTTCGACTACCTCGACTTCGACGAGGGCCGGGATCCCGTCGCCACGAAGGCCTGGAGCAGCTGAGCCGGACCAGGCCATGGTCATCGTCCTCATGGGCGTTGCCGGCAGCGGCAAAACCACCATCGGGCAGCAGCTCGCGGGGGAACTCGGCTGGGACTTTGCCGACGCCGACCAGTTTCACCCGCCCGCGAACGTGGCCAAGATGAGCGTCGGCCAGGCGCTCGACGACACCGACCGCGCCCCGTGGCTCGCCGCGCTCCGCGCCCACATTGACGCGCAGCTCGCGGCTGGCCGCGACGCGATCGTCACCTGCAGCGCCCTCAAGCAGCGGTACCGCGATGTCCTCGTCGCCGATCCCGCCCGTGTGAAGCTGGTCTACCTGAAGGGCTCGCGCGACATCCTCTGGTCGCGCCTCACCGGCCGCCAGGGACACTTCATGAAGCCCGCCATGCTGGAGAGCCAGCTCGCGGCGCTGGAGGAGCCGGCTGACGCGCTGGTCGTCGACGTCGCCGGCCGGCCCGAGGAGATCATCGCCACCATCCGCCAACGCCTGCGGCCATGAGCTCCCCCGCCGGCCATCGCTTCCGTCTGCTCGCCAGCGTGCTCAGCGTGCTTGGGCTGCTGCTGGCCGTCGCCGTCGGCTGGTTCTACCGGGAAATGCGCGCCAGCCTGCCACGCCTCGACGGCTCCGCGGCCCTGCCTGGGCTCGCGGCACCCGTGACGGTGGCACGCGACGACCTGGGCGTGCCGCTCGTGCGCGGCACCTCCCGCAACGACGTCGCCCGGGCCCTCGGCTACATCCACGCCCAGGACCGCTTTTTCCAGATGGATCTCCTGCGCCGGCGCAGCGCGGGCGAGCTCGCCGAGCTGTTCGGCCCGCGCCTGCTGTCGGCCGACCGGAACACGCGCGTGCACGGCTTCCGCCGGCTGGCCGCGCAGGTGGTGGCCCGGCTCGGGCCCGTGGACCGCGCCCTCCTTGAGAGCTACACGGCCGGCGTCAACGCCGGCCTGGCCGCGCTGGGGCAGAAGCCGTTCGAGTACCTTGCGCTGCGCACCACGCCCCGGCCGTGGCAGGCCGAGGACTGCGTCCTCATCATCTATTCGATGACGCTCGACCTGCAGGACTCGACCGGCACGTACGAGCAGATCCTCGCCACGCTGCGCGACCAGCTCGGCTTTGACGGACTGGCGTTCTTCGCGCCGATCGCGCTGCCCGACGACGCCGCGCTCGACGGCTCGACCGGCACACTCGCGCCGATTCCCTCGGCCAAGATCCTCGACCTCCGCCAGTCCGCCGGCACCGCCGTCCTGCCCGGCGTCGCCCGCGCGGTCGCCGCCGCCGAGCCCGCGCGTGACCCCGAGGCCCTCCCCGGCAGCAACAGCTTTGCCCTGGCCGGCACGCACACGGCGAACGGCGGCGCGCTCCTCGCCAACGACCCCCACCTCGATTTGGCCGTGCCCAACATCTGGTACCGCGCCGAGCTCGAGTGGACGAGCCCCGCGCCGTGCCGCATCGTGGGCGTCACGCTGCCCGGCCTGCCCGTGGTCGTCATCGGCAGCAACGGCCATGTGGCTTGGGGCCTCACCGACGCCTTCGCCGACACGAGCGACGTGGTCGCGATCGAGATCAACCCCATCGACCACTCGCTCTACAAGCTGCCCGGCCGCGATGAGCTCATTCCCATTGAGCAGCGCCGGGAGACGATCGCGGTGAAGGGCCAGGCCCCCGAGACCATCGAGGTGCCCTGGACCCACTGGGGCCCCGTGATCGGCACCAGCCCCCGCGGCCGGCCGCTCGCCTTCCACTGGCTCGCCGACGATCCGTCGGCCACCAACCTGGCCTTCTTCGAGCTCTGTTATGCGCGCGATGTGGCGGACGCCGTCGCCATGGCCCACCGCGCCGGCATGCCCGCGAATAATTTCTTGGTGGCGGACGCCTCTGGCCAGATCGCCTGGACCGTCATCGGCCGCCTGCCGAAGCGGGTCGGCTTCGACGGCCGCCTGCCCACCACGTGGAGCTTCGGCGACCGGCGCTGGGACGGATTCTTGCCGCCGGACCAGGTGCCGGTGGTGCTGGCGCCCGCCAGCGGCCGGCTCTGGACGGCGAACAACCGCCCGGTCGGCGGCCCCGCGCTCGCGCTCCTCGGCGACGGCGGCTACTCCAACCCCGCGCGCGCCGCGCAGATCCGCGATGACCTCGCGACCCTTGAGCACGCGACGCCCCGGGACCTGCGGGCGATCCAGCTTGACGACCGCGCCCTGTTCCTCGCGGGCTGGCAGCAGCGCCTCCTGGCCGTGCTGACCCCGGCGGCGATCGCCCAGCACCCGGCCCGGGCGGAGTTGCGCCGGCTCGTGGAGCACTGGGAAGGCCACGCCAGCATCGACTCGGTGAGCTACCAGCTCGTGCGCACGTTCCGCCTCAAGACCGCGGAGCTGGTCTTCACGCCGATCTTCGAGGGCTGTGTGGACGCCCTGCCCAGCTTCGACTGGCACCGCCTCCATTACGAGGCGCCGCTGCAGGCGCTGCTGCGGGTAAAGCCGCCGCACCTGCTCAGCCCGCATTACGCGAGCTGGGAGGACCTGCAGCTCGCCGCGGCCGATGCCGTCTTGGCCGAGCTGGACCAGCAGGGCGTGGTGCTTGAGCGGGCCACCTGGGGCCGGCGCAACACCGCGCGCATCCTTCATCCGTTCTCCCGCATGCTGCCGGCGTGGCTCACCAGCTGGCTGAACATGCCCGCCGATCAGCTGCCGGGCGACAACGACATGCCGCGCGTGCAGACGCCCTACTTCGGCGCCAGCATGCGCATGGTGGTTTCTCCCGGCCATGAGGACGAGGGCCTGCTGCACATGTCTGGCGGCCAGAGCGGGCATCCCCTCTCGCCCTACTTCCGCGCCGGCCATGAAGCGTGGGTCAAGGGCGAGCCCACGCCGCTCCTCCCCGGCGCCGCCGTGCACACGCTGGTCCTGCAGCCCTAGCGGTTGGGAAATCCGAAGCGCAAAATTCGAAATTCGAGGGAGAGATTTCTGGATCACCCGTCCTCGAATTTAGGATTTTCGCCTTCGAATTTTATCAGCGGTGTTTGCCAAGCCCGGCCCGCGCGGTCCAAGCTGCGTCATGCTCCACGTCCTTGATCACCCCCTCGCGGCGCACGTGATCACCCACCTGCGCGACAAGACGACCAAGCCGGCCACGTTCCGCACGCTCTGCTACCAGATCAGCCTCCTCCTGGCCGTCGAGGCCACGCGCACCCTGCCCACGGTGGAAAAGGCGATCGAGACGCCGCTCGAGGCGCTGACGGGCCGCGTGCTGCCCGCCGAGCCGCTGGTGGTCGTGCCGATCCTCCGCGCCGGGCTGGGGATGGTGCAGCCGTTCCTGGACATCTTTCCCGACGTGAGCGTCGGCTACATCGGCCTCGAGCGCGACCACACCACGGCCATCGCCCGCAGCTACTACTGCAAGCTGCCGCCGCTCGCCGGCCGCCGGGTGCTGCTCGTCGACCCGATGCTCGCCACCGGCGGGTCGGCGGTGAAGGCCATCGACGTCATCCGCGCGCAGGGCGGCGCCGATGTCACCCTGGTGAGCATCGTGAGCTCGCCGGAGGGCGTGGCCGAGGTCGTGGCGCACTACCCGAAGCTGCCCATCTTCACCGCGGCGCTCGACCGGGAGCTGAATGCGCGGAAATACATCCTGCCGGGCCTCGGCGACTTTGGCGACCGGCTCTATGGCACATGACGTGAGCCTGCCCGAGGTGCTCGGGCTGATCTATTTGGTCTCGGAAGTGGCGGTGCGCTTCGCGCGGCGCTCGGCCCGCGGGGCGAAGGCGGCGGACGCCGGGTCGCTGGCGCTCCTCTGGGTGGCCATCGGCCTGGGCATCGGCCTCGGCAGCACCGCCACCAACCTGATCCAGCAAGCCGCGTTCCCGCTCTCGCGCATTGGCCGGGAGGCGGTGATGGCGGTTTTTGCCTCCGGACTCGCGCTGCGGTGGTGGTCGATCCTGGCCCTCGGGTCCTTCTTCACCGTCGACGTCGCCATCGCCGCGGACCACCGGCTCATCCGGCGCGGACCCTACCATCTCATGCGCCATCCCTCCTACACCGGGATGATGCTGGCGTTCGTCGCGCTGGCCCTGGCCTTTCAGAACTGGATCGCCCTCGCCGGCGTGCTGCTGCCGATCGCCGCGGCGCTCGCCTACCGGATCCGCATCGAGGAGGCCGCGCTGCTCGGCGCCTTCGGCGACGAGTATCGCCAGTACGCGCGGTCCACCCGCCGGCTCGTGCCCGGCGTGTTCTGAAGCTCGCGCGGGCCCGCCCCGGGGGCGCTAGACCAGCGCGTCGTAGAGAATCTCCGCCGGGTGCAGCGCGTGACGGCCCGTGCCGTCCTTGATCTGGTGGCGGCAGCTGGTGCCCGGCGCGGCCACCAGGGTGTCCGCCGCCGCCGCGCGCACCGCGGGGAACAGCACCAGCTCGCCGACCTGCTGCGACAGGGCGAAGTGCTCCTTCTCGTAGCCAAACGCGCCCGCCATGCCGCAGCAGCCGCTCGGGATGGTTTCCACGGTGTAGTTCGCCGGCAGGCGCAGCGCCTTCACCGTCGGCTCGATCGAGGCGAGCGACTTCTGGTGACAGTGGCCGTGCAACTTGACCTTCCGCGGGGTGGTCGTGAACGACTCGCGCCGAATACGGCCGCGCTCGAACTCGCGGACGAGAAACTCGTCCACCAGCAGCGCGTTCTTGGCCAGCGCCTGCGCCGCCGGGATCAGGTGTGACGGCACCAGGTCGGGCGCCTCGTCGCGGAAGCCGAGGATGGCGGACGGCTCGATGCCGATCAGCGGGGTCTCGGCCGTGACCACGTCCTTCAGCAGCTCAACGTTGCGGATGGCCAGCCGCTGCGCCCAGCGGAGCAGGCCCTTGGAGATCTGCGCGCGGCCGCTGTCGACGTGCCGCGGGATGACCACCTCGTAGCCCAGCCGGTTCAGCAGCAGCACGACCTTCCCGCCCAGATCGGCGTCATGGAAGTTCGTGAACTCGTCGCAGAACAGCCAGACGCGGCCGTTGGGGAACGGCCCGCCCTGGTTCGCGTGGCGCGCGTGCCAGCGCCGCAGCGTCGTCCGCGGCAGCGTCGGGATGCTGCGGCCGAGGGCGAAGCCCGAGGCGCGCTTGATCAGCCCGGAGGTGACGCGGTTGGTGACGAACCAATTGTGCACCACCGGCGCGATCGAGGCCAGGGCCATGGCGCGGGAGAAGTTGGCAATCAGCCGCGAGCGCAGCGGCACGCCGTGCGCGTCGTGGTAGTGCTGCAGCCACTCGGTCTTGAGCCGGGCGACGTCCACGTTGGAGGGGCACTCCGACTTGCAGGCCTTGCACGAGAGGCAGAGCTCCATCACCTCCGCGATCTCGGGGTTGTCGAACGGCTTCGCCGCATCGCGCGGGTTCGTGAGCATGTGGCGCAGCATGTTCGCGCGGGCGCGGGTCGTGTCCTTCTCGTTCCGCGTGGCCATGAAGCTCGGGCACATGGTGCCGCCCATGAGGTGGGACTTCCGGCAGTCGCCGGAGCCGTTGCACTTCTCGGCGGCGCGGAGGATGCCCTGCGTGGCGCTGAAGTTGAGGATGGTGGGATAATCCGGCGTCGCATGGCCGGGGCCGTGGCGCAGCGACGTGTCCATCGGCGGCGTGTCGATGATCTTGCCCGGGTTGAAGAGCCCGTCCGGGTCGAAGGTCTCCTTCACGCGGCGCATCATGGCGTAGCACTCGTCGCCGACCATAAAGCGGATGAACTCGCCGCGCAGGCGGCCGTCGCCGTGCTCGCCGCTGAGCGAGCCGCGGTACTTCTTCACCAGCGCGGCCACGTCGGTCGCGATGCCCCGAAACATCTTCAGCCCCTCCACGGTCTTGAGGTTGAAGAGCGGCCGCGTGTGCAGCTCGCCGGAGCCGGCGTGGGCGTAGTAGACGCAGTTGATGCCATACTTGTCGCGCATCAGGGCGTCGAACTCGCCGATGTAGGCCGGCAGGTCCGCGACCGCGACTGCGGTGTCCTCCACGACCTCGCGCGGCTTGGCGTCGCCGGGGACGTTGGACATCAGTCCCTGGCCCGCGCGGCGCAGCTCCCAGACCTTGTTGCCGTCCTCGCCCCAGAGCACGGGGAACGCATGGCCCAGATTGGCCGCGCGCAGTTCCGCCTCCAGGTCGCGCAGCGTCGCCTCGATGTCCTCGCGCTGCTCGCGGCGGATCTCGATGACGAGGATCGCGCCGGGGTCGCCCTGGACGAAGAAGCGGTTCTTGGCCTGCTCGAGGTTCGACTTCGTGCACTCGAGGATGTGGCGGTCGATCAGCTCCACCGCGCTCGGCCGGTGCCGCAGCGCCACGAGGGTGGCGTGGAGCGACTCCTGCACCGTCTGGAAATGGGCGCAGAGCAACGCGCCCGGCGGCGGGAGGGGCACGCAGTTAAGCTCGAACTCGAGCCCGAGGAACAGGGTGCCCTCGGAGCCGGCGAGGAGCCGGCAGAGGTTGAAGGGCTGGGCCGCGGCGGGGTCGAAGACCGCGCAGTCCATCAGCAGGTCGAGCGCGTAGCCCGTGTTGCGGCGCGTGACCGACGGATTCGGGTAGTGCTCGCGGATGAGCCGCCGGTTCTCCGCCTTGCCGAGCAGGTCGCGGACGGTGCGGTAGATGCGGGTCTCGAGCGTGTCCGGCCCGGAGCACTTGGCCGCGAACTCCTCGCGGGTCAGCGGGCCGAAGGTGACCTCCGAGCCGTCGCTGAGGAGGCCGCGCGTCGAGATGAGGTGGTCGCGCGTCGAGCCGTAGACCACCGAGTTCGAGCCGCACGAGTTGTTGCCGACCATGCCGCCCATCATCGCGCGGTTCGCGGTGGAGGTCTCGGGCCCGAACAGCAGGCCGTGGGGCTGGAGGGCGAGGTTGAGCTCGTTGCGCACGACGCCCGGCTGCACGCGCACGCGGTGGCGCGGGGCGTCGATCTCGAGGATGCGGTTCAGGTAGCGGCCGACGTCCAGCACAAGGCCGGAGCCGACCACCTGTCCGGCCAGCGACGTGCCGGCGCCGCGCGGGATGACGCCGAGCCGGTGCCGCCGGGCGAAACCGAGAAGCGTCTTCACGTCCTGCTCCGTCCGCGGGATGGCGACGGCCGCGGGGAGTTCCTGGTACTCGGAGGCGTCCGTGGCGTAGAGGAGCCGCAGGGTTCGGCTGGTGTGCAGGTCACCCTCGAGGGTGCCGGCGAGCTGGGCAAAGTCAGCGGTCGTGGGCGCAGCCATAGGACCGCGAGCCAAGCAGCACGGTGCCGCGGACGCGAGCCTCCGCCAGCCCCGCCCGCATCAATCCAGCCCACCTGCGCCCGGGTGCAGCGCAGCTAATCCTTTCGCCGCCGGGATGATTATTTCCAGTTCAGCACCAGCCGGGTGAAGTAGCCCGTGTCCAGGCGCTCCACGCCCTTGCCGGGCTTGCTGTTGTAGTCGTTGTTCAAGCCGAGGCGCAGCTTCCAGGCCGGATTGGCCATCGGCAGCTCGTAGAACGACTCATGGGTCAGGTGGAAATTGCTGAAGTCCTCGAACGAGGGCACGTAGGACAGGCGATTCACCAGCTTGGAGGAGGTGAACTCCCACTCGTGGTTGAGGCCGAAGTCCAGGCCCATGCTCTTCAGGGCCGCGTGGGTCGGATCGGTGTAGCCCTCATAGCGGAACGAGAGACCACCGCGGGTGGTGAGCAGGTGCTTCGGCTCCTTGATCACGTCATAGCCGAAGCCGGCCGCCGCCGTGTTGTAGAGGTTGATGTCCTTCACGCGGTCGAAGCCACCCTCGTCGCGGGCATACCAGGACAGCGCGCCGGAGAAGTTGTTGGCGTAGTCGATTCCCGCCCGGAACTGGTCCGCGCTCTTCTGGCCGTCCGCCACCTGCCGGTCGTACGCGGAGTAGAACTGCAGGGTGTCCTCGGCCGTCTTGAGCGTGGCCCGGAAGCTGGCCGAAGTGCCGAGCCGCTCCGTGTTGCCGGTCTTGCCGGAAACGTCCATCGAAGCCTCGTAGGCCCAGTGGCGCTCCTTTTCGGCCAGGGCCTTCTTCATGACCGCCACCTGCGGATCCTCGCCTCCGGGGGCCCAGGTCGCCGCGACCTTTTCCACGTGCGTGGTCAACTGGCCGTCGGCGCCGGTGATCTTGAGCGTGCCGGCCTCCGACGACACCGTGCCCTGCAGCGTGGTGCCCGTGGCCAGGCGCACGACGACGGGCTGGTCCGTGGTCAGGCCGCTGACCTCGGACTGCTTGATGGTGAGGTCGCCCGCGTAGTCGGTCGTGACGTAGACATTTCCGCCCTCAATCTTGGTCACCTTGCCCACAATTCGGGCGCCGCTCTTGGTTTCGACGATGTCGGCCCAAGCGGTCGAAGCCGCCAGAGTGGCGCCGAGAAGGATGAGCAATGCGGTGGCAGTGGTGCGGAGGTTCATGGGTAGATAGGAAGGTGGAAAAAACTGAATTCGCCCCATTATTGTCAATCCTGCTGGGGGTTTTACCTGATTTTTGCTGATACCCCATTTTGGGCCTCGGGCGCGCGCCAGCTCGACAAGTCGCTCTCCGGCGCGTTGTTTCCACGGACCAGAGCATCATGTCCGCGCCCGCCCACCGCCCCGCCCTCATCGTCGCCGACCGCTGGCGCGACTATCAGCTGCTGGACTGTGGGGACGGCATGAAGCAGGAGCGCTGGGGCCCCTACACCCTCGTGCGGCCCGACCCGCAGATCATCTGGCCGCGTCATGCGGGCGATCAGGAGGGACGGCCGCCGGCGAAATGGGAGGAGTGGGACGGCTTTTACCACCGCAGCGAGCAAGGCGGCGGCAAGTGGGAGTTCCGCCGGGAGCTGCCCGACCACTGGCAGATCCGCTACGGGGCCCTGACCTTCAAGATCCACCCCACCTCGTTCAAGCACACCGGCCTGTTCCCGGAGCAGGCCGTCAACTGGGACTGGTTCAGCGCGAAGATCGCGGCGGCGCGGACCGCCGGCCGCGAGGTCTCGGTGCTCAATCTTTTCGGCTACACCGGCGCGGCCACGGTCGCCGCCGCGGCCGCCGGGGCCAGCGTGTGCCACGTGGACGCCGCCGAGGGCATGGTGAAATGGTGCCGCGAGAACGCGGCGCTCAGCGGCCTGGCCGCCGCCCCGATCCGCTACATCACGGATGACTGCCTGAAATTCGTCCGCCGCGAGATCAAGCGCGGCCGGCGCTACGACGCCATCATCATGGATCCGCCCACCTACGGTCGCGGCAGCACCGGCGAGATGTGGCGGCTGGAAGATCACCTCTGGGAACTGCTGGCCGAATGTCGGGAGCTGCTCAGCGAGCAGCCGCTGTTCTTCCTGATCAACGCCTACACCGCGCGGCTCTCGCCCACCGTCGTCGCCAACCTCCTCGCGGAGCTGCTCGGCGGCCGCGGCGGCGCGATCACGGCCGGCGAGGTCGGCCTGCCGGTGCAGCGCGACGGCAAGGTCCTCCCCTGCGGCATCTATGGCCGCTGGGAGGCCTGAGCGGGGTTACTTCGCCGCCGGGGCGGCGTCGGCCGGCATGTGCTGCGCGAGGAATTTCTCGACGTCCGTCAGCAGCTTGGCGTGGCGCTCGAAACCGTAGCGCTGGTCGTGGTAGTTCGTGTTGAACTGCACCTCGTGGCCCGCCTTTTTCAGGGCCGCGGCCATCGCCTTGCTCTGGTTGAAGCTCCAGTCGTCCGCATCGCTGTCATGGGCCAGCAGCAGCGGCGCCTTGATCCGGTCGGCCAGGTTCAGGGGCGAGATGGCGCGAAGGCTGGCGGGGTCCGCGGCCGGGTCGCCGATCCATTCCGTGGAATAGGCATAGACGTCGGGATCCATGTCGGACTTGTCGATGACCTTCACCAGATCGGTGTATGGGGCGAGCGCGATGCCGCAGCAGTAGAGGTCCGGCTCCAGCGCCAGGCTCATCAGCGCGGAGTAGCCGCCAAGCGCGCCGTAGCCGGCCACGCCCACCCGTGCCGGATCGGCGAGGCCCTGGCGGATCGCCCAGCGCACGCCGTCCGCGACGTCGAGCTGGACCTCCCGGCCGATCTTGCGCCGCCCCAGATCGCGGAACGGTTCGCCGTAGCCGCTGGCCCCGCGCGCATTGACCTGCAACACGGCGTAACCGCGGTTCGCGAGGAACTGGGCGGAGGAATTGAACGACCAGGTGTCCCGCTCCCACGGGCTGTTCCGCAGCAGCACCACAAGGGGAAGGTGCTTGGGCTCGCGGCCCTTCGGGAAAGTGAGGTAGCCGTTGATCATGACCCCATCGCGCGCCTTGAAGCGCACGGGGGCCACGTCGGCCATCTTCGCCGGGGCAATCCAGGGCCGCGTCGACACCATCTTCTCCAGCTTTTGCGCCGCGCGGTCGAAATGGTAGTACGTGCCCGGGTCGCTGGCCGTCCATGAGAGCACCATCAGCTGCATCCGGTCATCGCTCAGGCTGACAATCGTGTTGATCTTCTGGGGCAGGGCCTGGTCGAGCGCCGCCTGCGCCTGGGCCAGGCCGGGGTCGATCCAGAAGGTGCGGGGAAATTCCGTCATGTAGCGCAGGCCGATCAACTCGCGCTCCTTCGGCGCAAACAACGGCATCTGGTACAGCAGCCGGTTGGCCTCCGCCGGCGAGTGCCCGGGGATGATGTCGTAGCGCTCGTTGCCCAGCATGAGCTCGCCGAGCCGGCGCTGGACGAGGTCATAGGGATACACGCCCCAGGTGCCGGCCGGCGTGATGCGCGAGACGTACAGCGTCTTCCCGTCGGCGGAGAAGCCCAGCGGGCGCACCTGCGGGTCCGTCCAGTCCATGCCCTTGAGCGTCTCCCATTGCGCGGATTCGTCGGCGCGGTAAATCGCGCGATACTGCGTGCCCTTGATCTCCACGGCCACGGTCGTCGCGCCTTGCGGATTCACCCCCCAGGCAACGACACTGCCCGGGTTTTCCACTTCCCGAATCGGCGCCCCGAACCGCGTGTTGACCTTGAGGATGAAGGGTCGATCGGGCACCCAGTAGGCGACGTGACTCATGCCCACCGGGTTCGCCTGCTCATAGGTGTTGACCAGCATGATGCCCTCCTTCTCGTCGCGATAGAGGTAAACGGGGCTTCCGCCGGGCAGCTGGTACACGGCATGGGTGCCGTCGCGGTCGATGGCCGCCCACCGGCCATGGGCCGAGAAGACCAGGCGCCGGTTGTTCACCCAGAAATACTCGGAGTAGTGGCTCCACGCGGCGTCGGAACCCTCCAGTTCGATGCCCTGCTGCTTGCCGCTGGCGAGGTCGTAGATGAACAGCCGATTGTCGCCGTGGATGGTCTGGCCGTAGACCACGGTCTTGCCGTCCGGCGCGATGGCCATGCCCGTGAACGCCTCCTCGTGGCTGAAATCCTCGACGGGCAGGCGCTCCGCGCGGGCCACGGCCAGGGAACCGACCAACACTGCCAACAATGGGAAGGTGCGCATGGGGTAATTGGGGTGCCGCGCACTTTTGCCGCGACTTAATCCCGGGGAAAGCTTTTCTCTCACCTTTATGACCTCCCTCGCCGACACCTTCTACACGCACATCACCGCGCTGCTCGAAACGGTCCGCACGCGGAACGCCAGCGTCCTCCGCCAGCTCGCGCCCGTCATCGGCCGGTCCATCGCCGAGGGCGGCATGGTGCACACCTTCGGCAGCGGCCACAGCGACATCATCGCGCGCGAGATCATCGGCCGGGCCGGCGGCCTCGTCTGCGTCAACGGCATCATCGATCCCACCGGCGGCTTCATCGAGAACCTCGTCGGCTACGGCACGCAGCTCGTCGAGCGCCACGACCGCCAGTACCAGCTGCTGCCCGGCGAGACCATCATCATCATCTCCAACTCCGGCAAGAACAGCTCGCCGCTCGAGGTCGCCCTCTACGCCAAGAAGAAGGGCCTGAATGTCGTCGGCCTCACCTCCGTCGCGATGTCGACCACCTACGCCACGGTTCATCCCGGCGGGAAAAACCTCCACGCGGTCGCGGACTACGTCCTCGACAACGGCGGCATCCCCGGCGACGCCGTCGTCGAGGTCGCCCCCGGCACCCGCGCCGGCCCGACCTCGACGCTCACCAGCGCGCTGCTGCTGAACCTCCTGATGCTCGAGGTCACCGACTGGCTCCGGGCCCAGGGCCACCCGCTGCCGGTGCTCGTCAGCCAAAACCTGCCCGGCACGGTCGAGCACAACCGCGCCCTGGGCCAGAAATACAAGCACCGCCTGAGCCGGCAGCTGACCTGACCCACCCGCGCCATGAGCTACAAGATCGGGGTCGACGGCGGCGGGACCAAGACGGAGTGCATGCTGCTGGACGCCAGCGGCCGGATGATCGCGGGCCACATCGGGGCGGGCTGCAACCCGAGCATTGCCGGTCCGGAGCAGGCCGCCTCCATTGTCACCGCCGCGCTGGCCTCGCTGCGCGCACAGGCCGCGACGCACGCCGCCGAGAACGCCGGCGGCTCCGGCGAGCTGGTGGGCCACACGCTGCTGTGCATGGCCGGCCACCGCGAGTTCTGGCGCGAGTATGCGCGGCAACTGACGGGCTTCGGCCGCGTTCTGACCACCGACGACTCGCTGCCCGTGCTGGAGCTCGCCACCGGCGGACGGCCGGGCCTGGTGCTGCACTCGGGCACCGGCTCCTTCGTCGCCGCGCGCACCACCGACGGCGCGGCGCACTACGCGGGCGGGCTCGGCTGGCGCTTCGGCGATCCCGGCAGCGGCTATGACCTCGGCCGCCGCGCCCTGGCGCGCGGCCTGCTCGAGCTGCAGGGCTGGGTGACGCCCTCGCGGCTCGGCGCCGCCGTGCGCGCGCACGCCGGCCTCGAGTCCACCGCCGACGCCGGCACCGTGACCCGCGCCTACTACCAGCACGCCGAGCCCAACCGCCACATCGCCGCCCTCGCCCCCGCGATCCTGCGGCTGGCCGCCGAGCGCGACGCGGTCGCGCGGGAGATTGTCCTCGCCTCGACCGGCGAGCTGCTCGACTTGGCGGTGGGCGTCGCGACCAAGCTGTTTTCCGCCACGCTCATCCCCACCGTGTCCGCCGGACTCAGCGGCCCGATCCTCACCCACCCGGTGGTGCACGAGGCCCTGTCCGCCCGCGCGCCCTTCACGCTCACCCCGATCACCGAGACCCCCATCGAAGGCGTGCGGCGGATGCTGGCCCGCTCCTGACCGATGACGAACCTCCCGCTGGCCCCGGTCGCCTGGCACTTCCGCGACGCCACCGCCGCGACGCGCTGGCGCCCCGCCACGGTGCCGGGCTGCGTGCACCGCGACCTCCGCCGCCACGGCCTGATCCCCGACCCGTTTTTCGGCACGAACGAGCTCGAGCTGCAGTGGATCGAGCAGCACGACTGGGAATACCGCGCGGTCTTCACCGTGACCGCCGCGCTGCTCGCGGAGGATGAGGTCGACCTGGTCTGCGACGGGCTCGACACCCTGGCCACGGTGTTCCTGAACGGCCGCCGGGTCGCCGCCTCCGACAACATGTTCACGCCGCTGCGCGTGCCGGTGCGCCGCGGTCTCCGCGCCGGCCGCAACGAGCTGCGCTTCCACTTCGCCAGCGCCGGCCGCGCCATTTCCCGGCTCCGCCCCTCGCACCAGCCGAAGGAGTTCAACGACTCGGTCGGTCGCAGTTCCGTCCTCCGCAAGCAGCCCTGCCAGTTCGGCTGGGACTGGGGTCCGCGCTTTGTCACCGCCGGCATCTGGCGTGATCTCCGCCTTGAGGGCTGGAGCGGCAACCGGCTCGACTCCGCCCGACTCCGGCAGACGCATCACCGCGACGGCCGCGTCAGCCTGACCGTCACGCCTGCGCTCACCCGTCGCGCCACGCGCGTCACGTATCATGTGACTTTGTCGCTGGGCGAGCAGGTCGTCGCGACCGCCGCCGGCGCGGCCGCGAAGCTCCGGCTCGAGGTGCCGGAGCCCCAACTCTGGTGGCCGAACGGCCACGGGGCGCAGCCGCTGTACACCGTCACGCTGACGGCCCGCGACGCCGCAGGACGCGACCTTGGGCGCTGGACGCGGCGCATCGGCCTGCGAACCATCGCGCTCGACCGCTCGAACGATCGGTGGGGCGAGGCGTTCCAGTTCGTCGTCAACGGCCGACCGATCTTCGCCAAGGGCGCCAACTGGATCCCGGCCCACAGCTTCGTGGCTGGGCTAAGCCGGCCGGACTACGCGCGCGACCTGCGCTCGGCGGTCGACGCGAACATGAACATGCTCCGGGTCTGGGGCGGCGGCATCTACGAGCACGAGGCCTTCTACGACCTGTGCGACGAGCTCGGGCTGCTCGTCTGGCAGGACTTCATGTTCGCCTGCACGCTGTCCCCGGGCGACCGCGCGTTCCTGGCCAGCGTCCGCGCCGAGGCCGCGGCCCAGGTCGCGCGCCTGCGGCACCGCGCCTGCCTCGCGCTCTGGTGCGGCAACAACGAGATCGAGACCCTCAACTGGGACGCCCTCGAGGCCGCGCCCGGGCTGCGGCGGAACTATGACGCGGTGTTTCACCGGATCCTGCCGGCCGCGGTCGCGGCCGGCGACGGTGTCACGCCCTACTGGCCGACGTCGCCCTACCGCGGCGCGGGCCGCAGCAACGACTACACGATCAAGCCGCTGGGCGAGAAGAGCGGCGACACGCACTACTGGGATGTCTGGCACGCGCGCCACCCGGTGAAGGATTATGAGAAGTGGCGGTTCCGCTTCGTGTCCGAGTTTGGCATGCAGAGCTACAGTTCGCCCGCGACGCAGGCCACGTTCTGCCCGGCGGAGGACGCCAACGTCTTCGGCGCCGTGATGGAGAACCACCAGAAGAACGCCGCGGGCAACCAGATCATCCTCGACTACGTCTCCCGGCTCTACCGCTTCCCGAAGGACCAGGCGGCGCTGATCTACCTCTCGCAGCTCAACCAGGCGCACTGCATGCAGACCGGCGTGGAACACTACCGCCGCATCATGCCCTGCTGCATGGGGGCGCTGTACTGGCAGCTGAACGACTGCTGGCCGGTCGCGTCCTGGAGCTCGCTCGAGCACACCGGCCGGTGGAAGGCGCTGCACCACGTCGCGCGGCGGTTCTTCTCGCCGGCGCTCGCCAGCGCGCACGTGCCCGGCGCCGAGTCCACGATCATCGGCAACTACCGCCGCTCCAGCGTGCGCCGGGTGCACCTCCACACCGTCTCCGACGCGCCGCAGCCCGCGCGCGGCCGGTTGCTCTGGGACCTGTTCCATCTCGACGGGCGCGTCGTGCTCAGCGGCCGGAAAGAGGTGGTCCTCCGCCCCGGCCGGAGCGTGCGGCAGCGGACGCTCGACCTCGCGGAGCCGCTGGCGCGGCACGGGCGCGATCACCTTTACCTGCGCATCGCGCTCGAGATCGACGGGCGGCGCGTGAGCGAGGAGACCGTGTTCCTCACGCCGCCGCGGTTCCTGTCCCTGCCCCGCGGTCCGACCGAGACCGGCGTGCGCCTGCTTGACGCGCGCACCGCGCTGCTGACGTTCCGCTCGCCGGTCTTCCAGCACCGCTTTGCCTTCGACCTCGCGGGGCTGCCGCACCTGGCCACCGACAACTACTTCGAGCTCTATCCGCGGGAAAAAAAGGAGGTCCTGGTGACCTTCCCGCGCGCCGTCACCAAGGCCGCGATCAGCCGCGCGCTGCGCCACCAGTCGCTGGTGGACAGCTACGTCTGACCCGGTCGCCGGCCCGCGCACCATGATCACCGCGCCCGCTCCAGCGCTGCTCTCCGAGCCGGAATGGCAGGCGCGGCGGGCGGCACACGTGGCGCGGATGGACGCGTGGCTGGGTCCGCACCAGCAACGGACGGCCCGCGGCGAGAAGCATCCGGTGTATGATTTCCTCTTCGACTACTACGCCTTCCGGCCCTCCTGGCTGCGGCGCTGGCATCCCGGCCCGGACGTGCGGCTGGCGGGCGAATCCGCGCGGGACTACCTGCGCTGGCCCGGCTATGTGGCGACGGCCGATGGCGTGACGTTGGACCCGGCGGCGTTTCCCGCCGCCCGGCGCGCGAGCCTGCGGTGGATCCACGACCTCCTGGTGGCGATGCGGGACCGACCGCCGTTCTTCGCGTGCTTCGGCGTGCACGAGTGGGCGATGGTATTCCGGCAGACCCCGGAAGAGGTGCGCCACAACCGCTGGCCGCTGCGCTTTGCGCCGGAGGAAATCGCGCGGATCGTCGAGTCCCAGCCCGTGAGCTGCACGCACTTCGACGCGTACCGCTTTTTCACCGCGCCGGCCCGGCCGCTCAACCGCCTCCAGCCCGGGCGGGCGACCGTGCCGCAGCTGGAGCAGCGCGGTTGCCTCCATGCGAACATGGACCTCTACAAGTGGGCCTTCAAACTCGCGCCATTCACGCCCAGCGAGCTCGTAGCCGACTGCTTCGAGCTGGCCCGCGACATCCGCGAGGTCGACATGCGCGCCAGCCCGTATGACCTGCAGGCGCTCGGGTTCGCCGCCATCCCCGTCGAGACGGCCGCGGGCCGCGCCGAGTACGAGGTGCAGCAGCGGGCCTTCTCCCGGCGCGGCGAGCCGCTGCGCGAGCGCCTCATTCGGCTGCTCGACCGCCTGCGGTCCGCGTTGGGGGAGCGTTAACCACGAAGGTCACAAAGCCCGGACCGGGACTTCGCGATCTTCGTGTCCTTCGTGGCGATATGATTCACCACCGCGCCGCGGTGCCCGGGGGACGGATGTATTCCTGCGGGTGGATGAGTTTCCGGGCGTAGGGACTGACCCGGCCCAGGATCTCGGGCGAGGCGTGGTAGCCCCAGCGCGTGCGGTTCCAGGAAGAGCCGTAGCGGTACACGCTGATGCGCCGCTCGCCCGGATTGATGCGCTTGGCGGAGCCGTGGCACGTCGCGTCCACGAACACGATGGCGTCGCCCGCCTTCATGTGGACCTCCTGCGCCCCCGCGACTCCGTCGACCGAGCCGCCGCCGCCCTCGCCCCATTCGCTCGCGGGCTTGGGCTTGAGGAACTCGGGGTGGATCATGTTCGACTTGTGCGAGCCCGGGATGACCATCGTCGCGCCGTCGCCGGGTCCGATGTCAGTGAAGGCGATGAGCACATTGATCTGCGCGCACTGGAAGCGGCCGTTGTGGTAGCGGAAGGCCATGCGCTTGCAGATGTCGTGGCCGCCGGCGTGCAGCGGGATCGCCTCGCCGGTTCCGCGGATGGTGAAGAAGTTCTCGTCGATGAAGAGCGGGCCGTGGTGGTAGTCGAAGCAGTCATGGCCGCCGATGAAGCGCAGCACGTAGTTGAGGTAGTTCGGGTGGTCGATCATCCGCTCGAACGCGCCGCCGAGCTCGTAGACCTGCTGGTAGCTGATGCCGCGGTGCTCGGGATGGTCCTCGCGCTGGACCCAGCCGTGCCAGCCGAGCCGCGGGAGCGCGCGCGGGATCTGGTCGATGCGGGCGTTGGCATCGGCCACCTCGGCCGCCGAGAGCGCGCCGCGGACGACGACGAAGCCGTTCAGGTCGAACAGGTACTCGTCGAGCTCACTGGGGACGCGGGCGTTGGGAAACTCGAGACGGGGCGGCGCGATGTGGTGATCGTTGAAGCGGGGTTCCATGCCGCGACTGTAGGCGAACTATTCGGAAATATCTTTCCGTTTAGGCCCAATTATTTCTTAAATAGTAACCTCATGGCCCGTTCCCACCCCAGCCGACCCACCGACCGGCACGAGCAGGCGCTCGGGTTCCGGATCTGGCGGCAGCTGCACTCGGGACGGATGGAGGTGCCGCACACGCATCCCGACATCGAGGTGAACTACCTTTTCAGCGGCGAGTTTTCCTACCTGCACGGCGGCGCGGCCGTGCCCATCACGGCCGGCCGCTTCACGGTGCTGTGGGGCGGCGTGCCGCACCAGACGCTGGGGCCCGGCATCGTGAGTGACGGCATCTGGATCACGCTGCCGCTGGCCTGGGTGCTGCAGTGGCGCCTGCCCAACGGACTGCACGACCGGCTGCTGGCCGGCGAGATCCTGTCGGCCCCGCCGGACGACACCGACCGCCGGACGCTCGAGCGCTGGCTGGCGGACGCGGAGAGCGGCGACACGGCGCGGCGGCATGTGCTGCAGCTGGAGATGGAGGCGCGGTTCCACCGCCTGGCGCTCGGCATGCCGCGCCGCCGCGGCCGCGCCACGGCGTCGGCGGAGGGCACGGGCCAGATCCCGCGCATCACGCGCTTCATCGCCCAGCACTACCGCGAGCCGCTGAGCCTCCCGGCGATCGCCGGGCATGCCGGGCTGCACCCGAAGTACCTCATGCGCGTCTTCAAGAAGCACTGCGGCGTCAGCGTCTGGGAATACCTCACCCGGCTGCGCGTCTCGCATGCCCAGCGGCTGCTCATCACGAGCGACATGAAGGTGCTCGACGTGGCAATGGAGAGCGGCTTCGCCTCGGTCGCACCGTTCTACGCCGCGTTCGCGGCCCACACACGGGGCATCCGTC
This sequence comes from uncultured Opitutia bacterium, assembly GCA_903825285.1. Taxonomy (GTDB): domain Bacteria; phylum Verrucomicrobiota; class Verrucomicrobiia; order Opitutales; family Opitutaceae; genus Opi-474. The sequence goes on from CAIJZY010000055.1 coordinate 85,067, forward strand.
CGCTCCACTACCGGCGGCAGCACCAGCTGGCCGAACCCGCCTGACCACCTCCCTTCCATGAAAAAACCCGACCTGCTCATCGGCATCATCGGCTCCGGCGGGCGCGGCACCCTCCTCGGGCAGCTGGCGCACCGTCCCGGCCGCGGCTCCCGCGTGGTCGCCTGCTGCGACGTCAGCCCGGCCACGCTGGCGCGCAACCGCTCCGACTATGGCCCGGGGATATTCACGACCGCCGATCCCGGCGCGCTGCTGGAGCGCGACCTCGACGCGGTGATCATCGCGACGCCGGATTTCCTTCATGAGGAGCAGGCGGTGGCGGCGCTGGCCCGGGGCCGCGCGGTCTTCCTGGAAAAGCCCATGGCGCTGAGCCGCGCCGCGTGCGACCGGATCCTGCGGGCCGCGGCGCGGACCCGGGCGCGGCTCTATGTCGGCCACAACATGCGCCACATGCCGTTTGTCCGGGAGATGAAACGCCTCATCGACGCGGGCGCCGTCGGCGAGGTGAAGGCCTGCTGGGTGCGGCACTTCGTCGGCCACGGCGGCGACTTCTATTTCCGCGACTGGCATGCCGAGCGCCGGTACACCACCGGACTGCTGCTGCAGAAGGCCGCCCACGACCTCGACATCATCCACTGGCTCAGCGGCAGCTACAGCCGCCTCGTGACCGCACTCGGCGGTCTGACACTCTATGGTGACCTGCCCGGCCGGTTGCCGGCGCAGCCCGGCCCGCGCCGGTTGCGGGCCGGGGCGATGGACCTCGAGCTCTACCCGCCCACCAAGGCGCGCGGCCTGAACCACCGCATCGACGTCGAGGACCTCAGCTCCGTGCAGCTGCGCCTCGAGAACGGCGTGTTCGCCACCTACGCGCAGTGCCACTACACGCCCGACTACTGGCGCAACTACACCGTGATCGGCACCGAGGGCCGTCTGGAGAACTTCGGCAACGGCGAGCCGGGCACACGGCTGGAACTCTGGAACCGCCGCACCGGCTTCAAGGCCCGGGGCAACGTCTCCTACCAAATACCGGTGCACCGCGGCACCCACGGCGGCGCCGATCCCCGCATCATGGAGGAGTTCCTGCGCTTCGTGCGCGACGGCGGTCCGACCGACACCTCGCCCCTCGCCGCCCGCGAAAGCGTGGCCGCCGCCTGCGCCGCCACCGACTCGCTGCGGCACGGCGGCCGACCCCAGCGCGTGCCGCCGGTCACCCCGGCCCTGCGCCGACACTTTGCCGCCTAGCTAGCGCGCCACGGGCGACTCCGGCGGCAGTCGGGCGAACACCTGCACGCCGAACACGTAGTCGGCGCGCCCGAGCACGCGCGCGATGTGGGCGGCGCAGCCCAGGTGCGTGGCGCGCGGGTCGAGCAGGTTCGCGCGGTGGCCCGGGGAGTCCAGCCACGCCGCCACCAGCCGTGCCGCGAGCGCGGCGCGGGACAGCGGGGTGCCCTCGGACCGGGCGGGTTTCGCGGCGACGTTCTCCGACACGGAAACCGGGCGCAGGCCATGGCGCAGGACGCGGTCCAGCACGGTGGCCTGGCCGCGGAAGACGTTGCCGTGGCCGGCCTGCTGCATGAGCGCCATGTAGCTCGCCTGGTCGGCGGCCGCGGCCTCCAGCGCCCGCGACGCCTGCAGGGGCGCGAGGCCGTAGTCGCGGCGCACCCGGTTGGTTTCCACCCGCAGCGCGTCGGCCAGGTCCGCGGCGGTGAGGTCCGGCCCCACCGGGACCGCGCCCGGCGGCTCCGCGCGGGCCGCGGCCAGCACGCAGAGCAGGATCAGCAGGCAGGCCTGGCGCACCATGCCCCATTTTCGCGCCGCCGGCGGCCGTGGCAAGTGCGGCGAGAAAAGCGCGGCTCGCCAACCGGAGGGCGGCGCCTAGCCTCGATCCATGCCCGTGGACCTGTCGTTGAACCATCCGACGCCGAAGAAGCCGGCCTATCCGGTGAACGACGGACTCCGCGGCTACCTCGCCCGGTACAAGCGCGAGCGGGAGCTGCCGATCACGTATGAGCGCATGCGGGACTTCCACGAGGCCATCCCGCTGACCGACGAGCAGGGCCGGCCGACGCTCTGGGACAGCGTGATCTACCGCGCCGACGAGATGACGGAGTTGTACGAGGGGCTGAAGTACGTCTACGCGCTGCTCCGGGTGGACGGCGACTTCTCGATGGTGGAGCACCTCTACATCGACCGCGTGGATTTCTGCAGCTTCGGCAACTCCACCCCGTTCCGGGTGCGGATCGTCAATGCCTACAACGACAACCAGGACTACTTCTACATCAAGAAGGCCGACGCCTCCCGGGTCTACGGGCTTGAGCTCGAGCACCTGCTTTCGCCGAACCGCCTGAATTTCCTCACGCACGACACCACGCTCGTGGAGGAGCACATCGCGGGGATCCCGGGCGATGTCTTCATCGACCGCTGGCTGCAGGACCGTGACCTCAGCCCGGTGCGCGTGGCGAAGGAGATGGTGAAGTTCAACGAGCGCTGCTTCGTGCGCCTGCTGGGCGACATGCGCTCCTACAACTATGTCGTGGTGATCACGCCGGATTTCGAGAGCGCGCAGGTGCGCATCCGCGCGATGGACTTCGACCAGCAGTCCTACAACGGCCGCAAGAACTTCTACCTGCCCCAGTTCTTCAAGGAGAACGCGAAGGTCGTGCAGTACTGCACGAAGGTCCTGCACACGCGGACCGCGCTGCAGTACCAGCGCGAGGAGCAGACGCTGATGCTGCACCGCGCCGACCTCGCGAGCAACCGGCTCGGCCTGCTGCTGGGTGAGATGGCGCGCGACCCGATCGCGCCGGAGGAAAAGGTGCACGAGCTGCGGGCGGGGCTCGCCGAGCATTTCCAGCGCGCCGAGTACATGCAGTGCGAATCCATGGGCCAGCTCGTGCGCGAGAACCTGGAGTCCATCCGCCGCACCATCGGCCGGTCGGGGCCGCCCCCGACCATGGGCGAGTTCGTGCTCTGAGCCGCCGCGGCGGGCCCTACTCGATCCGGCCCTCGTCGAAGTCGATCAGGTCGGGCACGGTGCGGATCTCCCCCGCCCGGTCCGCGCAGCCCATGGCGGTCAGCGCCTGCTTCATGAATTCCTGGCCCGCGTCCGTGAGCCCCTTCTGCGCGAGGTCGCGGTTCCACTTCGCGGCGCGCACATCCGCCGGCAGCAGCGCGCGCAGCCGCGTCTCGACCTCCGCCTCGCCGGCGGACTCGAAGACGATCTTTTCCACCGCCGCGGGGTCGATCCCGAGGTGCAGGCAGAGAAACCGGTCGAGCCCGCGCTTGTAATTCTTCGCGTAGCTGGCCGGCAGCGCGCCGTGCTCCTTCACGTACCGGCACTTGGCCAGAAACCGCGGCAGGTAGAGGAGCCCGGTGGCGGGATGCGGCAGGTACGGCGATGGCAGGCAGGTGAGCACCTCGCCGGTTGAGCCCGGGATGGGTTTGGAAGGCATCGTGGCCATGCAATCCGGCCGGCCCCGCCAAGGCAATCCCGGGCGAGCCGGCGGTGGTTCAGGCTGCCGGCTTCTTGGTCTCGGACCAATCCGGCATAGCCGGCTGGACGGCCCCCGCCGCCGGGATCGCGCGCTGCCGGTAGACGTCGTAGTCGGGCACGAGCCGCGCGTAGCGCTTGTCCATCAACGGCGAGGAAATCATGAAGTCCGCCGAGGCGCGGTCGCAGGCGATCGGGATGTTCCAGACCACGGCCATGCGCAGCAGGGCCTTGACGTCCGGATCGTGCGGCTGGGGTTCGAGCGGATCCCAGAAGAAGATCAGGAAGTTGATGGCGCCCTCGACGATCTTGGCGCCAATCTGCTGGTCGCCGCCCAGCGGTCCACTCTGGAGCTTGATGATCGGGAAGCCGAGTTCCTCCTCCAGCATCTGGCCGGTGGTGCCGGTCGCGTAGACCTGGTGGTGCGCGAGGAGGTCGCGGTTGAACTTCGCCCACTCAATCAGGTCGCGCTTCTTGTGGTCGTGGGCCACGAGCGCGATCTTCTTGTCCGGCTCCATCACGATTTTTTTGTAAACCATAATGAAGCCTAGATAGCAGGAGCCATTCCGTCAAAAGCCCGGCCCGGAATTCACCGCGAAGACACGGAGATCCGGACGGGTTAACCACTAATGGACGCTAATCGTCGCTAATTGGGAGTTGGTTACGGAAAAGCAAATAGCATTGGAGCGATCCCCAGTGCTATTGTGGCCAGCCGAATCTTAGCAATTAGCGATGATTAGCGTGAATTAGCGGTTTTCTCCTCCGTCACGGGAGGTCGGTGGAACCCATCAGGTACCGGTCGCACTCGCGGGCGGCGGCGCGGCCCTCGTTGATGGCCCAGACGACGAGGCTCTGGCCGCGGCGGCAGTCGCCGGCGGCGAAGACCCCGGGGAGGCTCGTGCCAAACTTGCCGTAGTCGGCCTTCACGTTGCTGCGCGGGTCCACCTCGACGCCTATTTCCTTGAGCAGCGCCTGCTCGGGCCCGAGGAAGCCCATCGCCAGCAGCACAAGCTGCGCGGGACGGGTCTTTTCGGTGCCAGGCTGTTCCTGGGGGACGAACTGGCCCTTGTCGTTCTTGCCCCACTTGATCTCGACCGTGACGAGTTCCTTCACATGGCCCTGCTCGTCGCCGACGAACTTTTTCACGGTGGTGAGGTAGATGCGCGGGTCGGCGCCGAACTTGGCGGCAGCCTCCTCCTGGCCGTAGTCCATCTTGTAGACCTTGGGCCACTCGGGCCACGGATTGTCCGCGGCGCGCTCGAGCGGGGGCTTGGGGAGAATCTCGATCTGCAGCAGGCTCTTGCAGCCATGGCGCATGGAGGTGCCGACGCAGTCGGTGCCGGTGTCGCCGCCGCCGATGACGACGACGTCCTTGCCCGCGCCGTTGATCGCGCTCGCGCCCTTGTTGGCCAGGACCGCCTTGGTGTTGGCGGTGAGGAACTCCATCGCGAAGTGCACGCCCTTGAGGTTGCGGCCCTCGATCGGCAAGTCGCGCGGCTGCGTGGCGCCGGTGCAGATGACGGTGGCATCGTATTCCTTGAGGAAGATCTGGGGCTCGACGTTGTCGCCGACGTTCGCGTTACAGATGAATTTGATGCCCTCCTGCTCCATGTGCTTGATGCGGCGGAGGACGATCTCCTGCTTGTCGAGCTTCATGTTCGGGATGCCGTACATGAGCAGGCCGCCCGGGCGGTCGGCGCGCTCGAACACGGTCACGGTGTGGCCCGCGAGGTTGAGCTGCGCGGCGGCGGACAGGCCGGAGGGGCCGGAGCCGATCACGGCGACCTTCTTGCCGGTGCGGACCTTCGGGGCCGACGGGACCACCCAGCCCTCGTCCCAGCCGCGGTCGGTGATGGAGCACTCGATGTTCTTGATCGTGACCGGCGGGCTGTTGATGCCGAGGACGCAGGAGCCCTCGCAGGGCGCGGGGCAGACGCGGCCGGTGAACTCGGGGAAGTTGTTCGTCTTGTGCAGGCGCGCGAGCGCCTCCTTCCAGAGGCCGCGGTAGACGAGGTCGTTCCACTCGGGGATCAGGTTGTTGATTGGGCAGCCCGAGGCCATGCCGCTGATCAGCTTGCCCGTGTGGCAGAACGGCACGCCGCAATCCATGCAGCGCGCACCCTGGCTGCGGAGCTTCTTGTTCTCCATGTGGTGATGGAATTCCTTCCAATCACGCACGCGCTCCAGCGGCGGGCGGTCGACCGGCAACTCGCGGAGGTATTCGATGAATCCAGTGGGTTTGCCCATGGCGGTAAGGTGTAGGTGGTGAGGGTTGGTGTCGGTTGGAGTGAGGCGCGGAGAACTTACGCGCTTGAACCTTGCTCCTTAGTTGCCGCCCACGCGCGACAGGTCGCGGGCATTCTCCTCGAAGGCGGCCATGATGGCCTCGTCGCCGGTGAGCCCCTGGGCCTCGGCGCGGTCAATGCAGCCGAGCATGCGCTTGTAGTCCTTGGGCATGATCTTGACGAACTTGGGGACGTACTGGTCCCAGGCCGCCAGGATGTGCCGGGCGCGCGTGCTCTTGGTGTAGTCGGCGTGGCGCTCGATCATGGCCCGGACCGCCGCGATCTCCGCGGGAGACTCGAGCTGCTCGAGGCCCACCATCTGGGGATTCACGCGCTGGGCGAAGTCGCCGACCTCGTCGAGGACGTAGCCGATGCCGCCGGACATGCCGGCGCCGAAGTTGCGGCCCGTGGGGCCGAGGACGACCACGCGGCCGCCGGTCATGTACTCGCAGCCGTTGTCGCCGATGGCCTCGACGACGGCGTTGACGCCGGAGTTGCGGACGGCGAAGCGCTCGCCGGCCATGCCGCGGATGTAGACCTCGCCGGCGGTCGCGCCGTAGAGCGCGACGTTGCCGATGATCATGTTCTCCTCGGGCTTGAACGTGGCCGAGGCCGACGGGTAGATGATGATCTTGCCGCCGGAGAGGCCCTTGCCGACGTAGTCGTTGGCGTCGCCCTCGATGGAGAACGTCATGCCCCGCGTCATGAACGCGCCGAAGCTCTGGCCGGCCGAGCCCTTGAAGCGGATGCGGATGGTGTCGTCGGGCAGGCCCTTCGCGCCGTGGCGCTTGGTGACCTCATGGCTGGTGATGGTGCCGACGACGCGGTTGACGTTGCGGATCGGGAGCTCGGCGACGACCTTCTCGCCCCGCTCGATCGCCGGCTGGCAGAGCGCGAGCAGGGTCGTGAGGTCGAGCGACTTCTCGAGGCCGTGGTCCTGCTTGGTCGAGCAGAACCGCCCGATCTCGGGACCGACATCGGGGGCGTAGAGGATGTTCGAGAAGTCCAGGCCCTTGGCCTTCCAGTGGGTGATGGCCTGCTTGGGCTCGAGGCGGTCGACCTGGCCGACCATCTCCTCGACCGTGCGGAAGCCCAGCTGGGCCATGAGCTCGCGGACCTCCTCGGCGATGAACCGCATGAAGTTCACCACGTACTCCGGCTTGCCGGTGAAGCGGGCACGGAGCTTGGGGTCCTGCGTGGCGACGCCCGCCGGGCAGGTGTTGAGGTGGCACACACGCATCATGATGCAGCCCGTCGAGACGAGCGGCGCGGTGGCGAAGCCGAACTCCTCGGCGCCGAGCAGCGCGGCGATGACGACATCGCGGCCGGTCTTGAGCTGGCCGTCGGTCTCGACCGCGATGCGCGAGCGGAGGTTGTTCAGCACGAGCGTCTGGTGGGTCTCGGCGAGGCCGAGCTCCCACGGCAGGCCCGCGTGCTGGAGCGAGGTCTGGGGCGAGGCGCCGGTGCCGCCGTCGTAGCCGGAGATCAGCACGACGTCGGCGTGGGCCTTGGCGACGCCGGCGGCGATGGTGCCGACGCCGACCTCGGAGACGAGCTTCACGCTCACGCGCGCGTGGCGGTTGCCGTTCTTCAGGTCGTGGATCAGCTCGGCCAGGTCCTCGATGGAATAGATGTCGTGGTGCGGCGGCGGGGAGATGAGGCCCACGCCGGGCGTGGAGTGGCGGGTCTTGGCGACCCACGGGTAGACCTTGGTGCCGGGCAGCTGGCCGCCCTCGCCGGGCTTGGCGCCCTGCGCCATCTTGATCTGCAGCTCGCGCGCGCTGGCGAGGTACTCGCTCGTCACGCCGAAGCGGCCGGACGCGACCTGCTTGATCGCGGAGTTCTTCGAGTCGCCGTTCGGGAGCGGGATGAACCGCTCGGGGTCCTCGCCGCCCTCGCCGGTGTTGGACTTGCCGCCGAGGCGGTTCATCGCGATCGCCAGCGTCTCGTGCGCCTCTTTCGAGATGGAGCCGTAGGACATCGCGCCGGTCTTGAAGCGCTTCACGATGCTGTCCACCGACTCGACCTCCTCGATCGGGATCGCCGTGGCCGCCTTGAACTCGAGCAGGCTGCGCAGCGTGCAGAGGTTGCGGCCCTGGTCGTTGATGAGCTTGGAGTAGTTCTTGAAGGCGGCGTAACTGCCGGTGCGCGTGGCCTTCTGGAGATGGTGGATGGACTCCGGCGTGAACAGGTGGGCCTCGCCCTCGGCGCGCCACTGGTAGATGCCGCCGACGGGGAGGACCGGCGCGTCGACGGGACGCTCGGGGTACGCCGCGCGATGGCGCGCGAGCACCTCCTGGGCGATGACATCGAGGCCGATGCCGCCGACGCGGGAGGCGGTCCAGGTGAAGTAGTGGTCGATCACGTCCTGCCGCAGGCCGAGCGCCTCGAACACCTGCGCGCCGCGGTAGCTCTGGATGGCGGAGATGCCCATCTTGGACATGACCTTGATCACGCCCTTGGAGGCGGCCTTGACCATGTTCTTGCATGCGGCCTTGTGCTCGAGGCCGGTGAGCGAGCCCTCGCGGATCATGTCGTCGATCGTCTCGAACGCGACGTACGGGTTGATGGCGCTGGCGCCATAGCCGATGAGCAGCGCGAAGTGGTGCACCTCGCGGGCCTCGCCGGTCTCGACGACGAGGCTGACGCGCGTGCGCAGGCCCTCGCGGATGAGATAGTGGTGGAGGCCGGCCAGCGCGAGCAGCGCGGGGATCGGCGCGAAGTCCTTGTTCACGCCGCGGTCGCTGAGGATGATCACGTTGACCTCGTCCTCCTCGATCATGCGGCGGGCCATCATGCAGATCTCCTCCATGGACTTCGCGAGGCCGCGCTCGCCGCGCATGACGCGGAAGAGCATGGGCAGCACGCCCATCTTCAGGCCCGGCAGGCTGGTGCGGCGGATCTTGGCGAACTCCTCGTTGGTGAGGATCGGCCACTTCAGCTCGACGCGGCGGCACGCCGTCGGCTGCGGGTGCAGCAGGTTGCCCTCGGAGCCCAGGCGGGTCTCGGCGGAGATGATGATCTCCTCGCGGATGCAGTCGATCGGGGGGTTGGTGACCTGGGCGAAGAGCTGCTTGAAGTAGTCGTAGAGCAGGCGCGGCTTGTTGGAGAGCACGGCGAGGGCGCCGTCGTTGCCCATCGAGCCGATCGCCTCGACGCCGTCGCGGGCCATCGGGGTGAGGATGATGCGCTCGTCCTCGTACGTATACCCGAACGCGATCTGGCGCTGCAGCAGCGTCTCATGGTCCGGCAGCGGGACCTCGGGCGCGGCCGGAAGGTCGTCGAGGTACACCAGGTGCTCCTTGATCCACTGGCCGTAGGGATGCTCGTTCGCGAGCTGGGCCTTGATCTCCTCGTCCTCGATGATGCGGCCCTGCTCCGTGTCCACGAGGAACACGCGGCCGGGCTGCAGGCGGCCCTTGCTCACGATGTCCTGCGGCGGGATGTCGAGCACGCCGGACTCGGAGGCCATGACGACCAGCCCGTCCTTCGTGACGCAGTAGCGCGACGGCCGCAGGCCGTTGCGGTCGAGGATGGCGCCGATCTGCTTGCCGTCGGTGAACGCGATGGCCGCGGGGCCGTCCCACGGCTCCATCAGGCAGGCGTGGTACTGGTAGAATGCGCGGCGGGCCGGGTCCATGTGCTGGTCGTTGGACCACGGCTCGGGGATCATCATCATCATCGCGTGCGCCAGCGGCCGGCCGGCGAGCACGAGCAGCTCGAGCGTGTTGTCGAACATCGCCGAGTCGCTGCCGTTCGGGTTCACGATCGGGAGCGCCTTCTTGATGTCGTCGCCGAAGACCTCGGACTCGAACAGCGCCTCGCGGGCGTGCATCCAGTTGATGTTGCCGCGGAGGGTGTTGATCTCGCCGTTGTGCGCGATGTAGCGGTACGGGTGCGCGCGGTCCCAGCTGGGAAACGTGTTGGTGCTGAAGCGCGAGTGGACGAGCGCGAGCGCCGTCTCCATTGTCGGGTCCTGCAGGTCGGGAAAATACTTCGCGAGCTGGTCCGTGAGCAACATGCCCTTGTAGACGATCGTCTTGCAGGAGAGGCTGGCGACGTACCAGAACTCCGCGCCGCTCATCGTCGAGGTGCGGATCTCGCTGTAGGCGCGCTTGCGGATGAGGTAGAGCTTGCGCTCGAAGGCGAGGTCGTCGGCCAGCTCCGCGCTGCGCCCGATGAACACCTGGCGCATCGTCGGCTCGCACGACTTGGCCGTCTCGCCGAGCGAGGAGTTGTCGGTCGGCACGGTGCGCCAGCCGAGGAAGATCTGGCCCTCGGACTGCACGATCTGCGCGAACTTCTCCTCGACGCGGCGCCGGACGGTGGGATTGCGCGGCAGGAAGATGACGCCGACGCCGTAGTGGCCGGGCGGCGGCAGCACGATGCGGGCCTTCTTCGCCGCCTCCTGGAAAAACTTGTGCGGCATCTGGAGCAGCACGCCCGCGCCGTCGCCGGTGTTGGGCTCCGCGCCGCTCGCGCCGCGGTGGTCGAGGTTGGTCAGCACCTGCAGGCCCTGGAGCAGGATCTGGTGGGACTTGCGGCCGTGCATGTCCACGACGAAGCCGACGCCGCACGCGTCGTGCTCGAACCACGGGTCATAGAGACCCTGCTTGGCCGGCCGGTTGGGGAAAGGAGCCGGGGCGGCCGCCGGGAGGAAGGGGGAGTCAGGCTGCGGGGAGTTCGACATCGGAGGTGAGGCAGGAAAGGGGAAAGCTGATCTTGTGCCACGGGCGCTGGTCCGGGGGTCGCCGGGACGCGAGGCGCCGTCGTGCGGGCAAAAAAAAGGCCGGTCCCATCTTGCGAGAGCCGGCCCGGTGCGTGATGAGTGGGGAGCTCTCGGCGTTAGAAGAAGCGAATCGTTTTAGTGGCCATCTTGGCGTGTTCCTCGTCCGAGCAGCCCTGGTTGGTCGGGATGTCGGACGCGGCGGCGGTGGATTTCACCAGGTCGTTGCTGAGAAGGTAATTTTCCACTTCCTCACCGGACACGTCAGCCAGCATCACCCCGTCAACCTCGACGCAGGGAGAGAGGGGTTGGCCGGACTTCTGCACCATTTCCGCGTAGTTGGTGCGGTTGTTGATGATATCAATATCCTCAAACGGCAGGTGATACTTGCGCATGATGGCTCGAACGCCATTGGACCAGCCACAGGAGGGCTTGAGATAAGCTTTGATGATCATGCAGCAGGATGAACGAAACGCTAATTGCGGCAACCGTATACGACGGGTTTTCACCCGAGCAAGCGGAAGTTTCAGGAAACTTGTCATATTCCGCGCAATCCGCGCCGAAATTCCGTCGGGGTCTGTCCTGTTTTCTGCCGAAACTGTCGCGAGAAAAAAAAGATGTCCCGAAACCCGAGGGCCTCGGCGATCATGCCGACGGTGAGGTTCGACTCGGCGAGCAGCTGCCGCGCGCGCTCGATCCGGGCGTTGATCACATAGTCCTGCGGCCGAGAGCGGGTCACCTTCAGGAATATCCGCGAGAAATGATCCACGCTGTAGCCGGCCTTGCGGGCCAGCACCGCGATCGGCGGCACGTGTCCGGGGCTTTCCCGGATCTGCGCCGCCGCCTGCAGCACGATGTCGCGGTGGTGATGGTCCAGCCCCGGCGCCTCGCCGTCCGCCGCGGCCGACTGCTCCCCCGCCAGCGCCATGAGCAGAGCCCCCATCAGCTCCGCCGCCACCCCCGTCGCCGGCTCCGACCGCAGCTCGATCACGCGTCGCATCATCGTATCTACCAGGTCGATCTGCCGCGTGCGCATCACTTCGAACGGCGGATTAAAAGCGGATAAAGCCAAATTCTTTCCCGCCGCCTGCAGCCGGAAGTGGATGAAATTCACGCCGAGCCGGGCCGCGGGCTCCTGCTCCGCCTCGTAGCGCTGGCCGGGCCGCATCCACACGCAGGTGCCCGGCCTGAGCGGCACTTCGGTGTCATTCACCTTCATGCGGCCGCGACCGACCCAGACAAACCACAGGTCGAAATCCTGCAGGCCGCGCCACCACTCCGGTCCCAGGTGCCAACCCGGCTCGCACCGGACGCGGCCCGCCGCGCCCAGCACCACGCTGCAGGTTTGACCGGCAAGTTTCATGATAGCGGATAACTACAAACAAATAGCGGCGCGATGCATGGCGCGACAAGGCCAATTCGGCTAGCCTTGCCCCACCCTACCCCACCATGAGCACGCCTTCGTCTCCCCCGGTCCTGTTTGATGTCGTGGCCGACATGCACGCGCCCGAGCTGTACCAGCCGGCCGCCGTCGCCGAGGGCGTGGCGCGGCTGGAGGACATCGGTCCCGAGCAGATCGCCTTTTTTCGTCAGCACGGATACCTCGTGGTGCGTCAGGCGTTCAGCCCGGGTGAGGTGAGCGCGGCGCGCGACGGGCTGGTGGACCTGATCATGGGCAAGCGGCCGGATTTCACGCACGTCTATTTCGAGGGCAAGGCCAAGGAGATCCTCCCCACCCTCGGGCCCGAGGAGCGCCAGGACGCGGTCCGGAAGCTCGGCAACTTCATCGAATTCGACGCCCGGCTCAAGGCGCTCTCCCACCATGCCAAGGCCCTGGCGGCGATCCGCACGCTGCTCGGCGGCGCGGAGCCGGAGCTGTTCCAGGACATGGCGCTCATCAAGCCGCCGCGACTGGGCCGCGAGAAGCCGTGGCACCAGGACAACGCCTACTTCGAGTATCCGCTCGGCACGCCGGTGGTCGGGGTGTGGATCGCCCTCGACGAGGCCACGATTGAAAACGGCTGCATGCAGATCCTGCCCGGCCGCCACCGCGAGGGGCCGATCCTCCATTTCCAGCGCCGCGACTGGCAGATCTGCGACCAGACAATCCTGGGCACGAAGTCCGTCGCCGTGCCGCTGGCTCCCGGCGGCCTGCTCTTCTTCGACGGCATGCTGCCGCACGGCACGCCGCACAATTCCTCGCCGAAGCGCCGCCGGGCGCTCCAGTACCACTACGCGCCGGCTGGCGTGCAGAAGGTCGCCCCGGCCGAACGCCTGAAGCATTTCGGGGGCGAGGGGCAGAACGTCACCTGCTGACGCGCCCGTCCGCGGGCCGGGAAACATCCAGGCCGGGCGCTTTTTCCCTAGCCGGGCCGCGCGCGGTCGCCTATCACGCACGGGATGAAAGTGCTCGTGACCGGCGCCGCCGGTTTTATCGGCTACCATGTCGCCCGCCGGCTCGCGGAGTCCAAGCGCTGCGAGGTGCTGGGCATCGACAACCTCAACGACTACTACTCCGTTGAGCTGAAGCGCGCGCGGCTGGCCGAGCTCGAGCCGCTGGAGAACTTTCGCTTCATGAAGGCCGATTTCGGGGACGCCACGGCGTTCCATGGGATCTTCAGCCACTTTCGGCCCGATTACGTCGTCCACCTGGGCGCCCAGGCCGGCGTGCGGCACAGCATGGAGAATCCCGCCGCCTACGTGCACAGCAACCTGGTCGGCTTCCTGAATGTCCTCGAAGCCTGCCGCCAGTACCCCCCGAAGCACCTGGTCTTCGCCTCCTCCAGCAGTGTTTATGGCGCCGGCGCGAAGGTGCCGTTTCACGAGGATGACAACACCGACCAGCCGATCTCGTTCTACGGCGCCACGAAGAAGAGCAACGAGCTGATGGCCCACAGCTATGCGCACCTGTACGGGGTGATGACCACCGGCCTGCGCTTCTTCACCGTCTATGGGCCGTGGAGCCGGCCGGACATGGCGCCCACGCTGTTTGCCAAGGCCATCTGCGCGGGCGAGCCGATCCGGCTCTTCAACCACGGCAAGTGCCGGCGGGACTTCACCTACGTCGACGACATCGTGGACGGGGTCGTGAAGGTCCTGCTCTATCCGCCGACGGAACCCCCCACCCCGCCCTACCGGATTTTCAATCTCGGGCATAACCGCCCGGTCGAGGTGCTCCTTTTTGTGCGGATGCTCGAACAGATGCTGGGCCGACCCGCCCAGGTCGAGCTGCTGCCGGCCCAGCCCGGCGACATGCTCGAGACTGGTGCCAGCATCGAGCGCCTCCACGCCGCGATCGGCTTCACCCCGCGGGTGGCGCTGGAGGACGGGCTCCGGCACTTCGTTGACTGGTTCAAGCGCTACCACGGCCACGCATGAAAACCATCCTCCTGCTCGTCTGCTCGAACCTCTTCATGACCCTCGCCTGGTACGGGCACCTGAAATTCAAGTGGCTCGAGGGGAAGTCGCTGTTCTTCGTGATCCTCGTCTCCTGGGGCATCGCCTTCTTCGAGTACTGCCTGATGGTGCCGGCCAACCGCGCGGGTTACTTCAGCGGCGGGTTCAGCGGCTACCAGCTCAAGATCATCCAGGAGTGCATCACCCTGGCCGTCTTCGTGGCGTTTGCCTGGTTCATCCTGAGGGAGCGCCTCACCTGGAACTACGCCGTGAGCTTCGTGTTCATCCTCCTGGCCGTGTGGTTCGCCACCGCGTTCAAGCCCGGCAGCGCACCTGCTTCGCACTAAGAATTCCGCTCCGCGCTTGCCTCGGCCCGCGCGCGCGGCTCACCCTGAGTTTCACGTCATAACCCACCCTTAGCCTACATTATTATTACCATGTCCAAAGCCGCCCCCGCCAAAGCCGCCGCCCCCGCCGCCTCCATTCACCCCGGCCGCGAGAAGAACATCGAGCTCGCCCTCTCCTCCATCAGCAAACAGTTCGGCGAAGGCTCGATCATGCGCTTGGGCAGCAACACCCGGATGAAGGTCGAGACGCTCTCGACCGGCTCCCTCGCGATCGACCTCGCCCTCGGCGTCGGCGGCCTGCCCAAGGGCCGCATCATCGAGATCTACGGCCCGGAGTCCTCCGGCAAGACGACCTTCTGCTTGAGCGTCATCGCCGAGGCCCAGCGCAAGGGCGGCCTCGCCGCCTTCATCGACGTCGAGCACGCGCTCGACCCGAAGTACGCCCGCGTCGTCGGCGTGAACCTCGACGACCTCCTTGTTTCCCAGCCCGACTCCGGCGAGGACGCGCTCAACATCATGGAGACGCTCATCCGCTCCAACAGCATTGACATCATCGTCCTCGACTCCGTCGCCGCCCTCATCACCAAGGCGGAACTCGACGGCCAGATGGGCGACATGACCATGGGCAGCCAGGCCCGCCTCATGTCGCAGGCCATGCGTCGCCTCACCGCGGTCGTGAGCAAGACCAACTGCGTCTGCATCTTCACCAACCAGATCCGCGAGAAGATCGGCGTCATGTTCGGCAACCCCGAGACCACCTCGGGCGGCCGCGCGTTGAAGTTCTTCTCCTCCGTGCGCATCGACATCCGCCGCAAGGACCAGATCAAGACCCCCGAGGGCAAGGTCATCGGCAACCGCACCAAGATCAAGGTCGTGAAGAACAAGGTCGCCCCGCCGTTCACCGAGGTGGAGTTCGACATCATGTACGACGAGGGCATCTCCAAGGCCGGCTCGCTCCTCGACCTCGGCCTCGAGCACAAGATTCTGGAAAAGAAGGGCGCGTGGATCGCCTATGAGGGCAACCTCGTCGGCCAGGGCCGCGATGCCGCCAAGGCCGCCCTCAAGGAAAAGCCCGAGCTCGCCGAGAAGATCACCCAGGCCATCCTCGAGAAGGTCAACGTGGTCGGCGGCACCGTCATCACCGGCGGCGACAGCGAGGCGTAAGACCCTCGGTCGCGTTTTTTCCGGCATAAGTCCCATGCGGTCCCTGCGGCCCATGGGACTTATGGTCGGTGCCGTCGAGGTTTGGGCGTTGCCCCAATCCGCCGTCAGGATGTGATCAACGGGTCATGCCCCCCGCTGCGAACCCGCCGAGCCCTGCCGCCGCGCGCGCGCCGCTGTTCCAGGTCCGGGGCCTGGCCCGCGTCTACGGCGAGGGCCTCGCCGCGGTCACCGCGCTGCGGGGCGTGGACTTCGATCTCTTCGCGCGGGAGCTGGTCGTCCTCCTCGGCGCCTCGGGCAGCGGCAAGTCCACCCTGCTCAACCAGCTGGGCGGCCTGGATTCCCCCACGCATGGCACGCTGCGGTACCGCGGCCGGGACCTCGGCACGGCCGGCGAGGCCGAGCTGACGCAGTTCCGCCGCCACGCCGTCGGCTTCGTGTTCCAGGCCTACAACCTCATCCCCAGCCTCACCGCGCGCGAGAACGTGGCGCTGATCACCGAGCTCTGCCCCGAGCCCATGGCGCCGGAGGAGGCGCTGCACCTCGTCGGCCTGGCCGAGCGCATGGACCATTTCCCCGCCCAGTTGTCGGGCGGCGAGCAGCAGCGCGTCGCCATCGCGCGCGCCATCGCCAAGCGGCCCGAGGTGCTGCTGTGCGACGAGCCCACCGGCGCGCTCGACGTGCACACCGGCATCACCGTGCTCGAGGCCATCGAGCACATCAACCGCGAGCTCGGCACGCTCGCCGTGATCATCACGCACAACGCCATCCTCGCCGACATGGCCGACCGCGTGTTCACGCTGTCCGACGGCCGCATCGTCCACGAGCGGACCAACGCGCAGCGCGGCCGCGTGCGCGACCTCGCCTGGTAGCCGCATGCCCCTCCTCGACCGCAAGCTCCGGCGCGACCTCGTCGCGATCAAGTCCCAGGCCCTCGCGGTTGCGCTCGTGATGGCGTGCGGGCTGGCGATGATGATCATGACGCGCTCGCTGATCCTGTCGCTCGCGACGACCCGCGACACCTACTACCGCGAGAACCGCTTCGCCGACGTGTTCGCGCGGCTGAAGCGCGCCCCGAACGCCGTGCGCGCGCAGCTCGCGGCCATTCCCGGCGTCGCCACGGTGGAGACGGGCATCGCGATCCAGGTCACGCTCGACGTGCCGGGCCTCGACCTGCCCGCCGTCGGGCTGCTGAACTCGCTGCCCGAGCGCGGCGCGCCCGAGCTGAACCGGCCCTACCTGCGCGCCGGCCGCCTGCCCCAGAGCCACACGACGCGCCGCGAGCTGGCGGTCGGCGAGGCGTTCGCCCAGGCGCACGGCCTGCATCCGGGGGACACGATCGACGCGGTGCTCAACGGCACCAAGCAGACTTTCCACCTCACCGGCGTCGCCCTCTCGCCCGAGTTTGTCTTCGAGGCGCCGCCCGGCTCCGCGCTGCCCGACAACAAAACCTACGGCGTGTTCTGGATGCCGTACAAGGAGCTGGCCACGGCGTTCCAGCTGTACGGCGCGTTCAACAACGTGGCGCTCACGCTCGCGCCGGAGGCCTCCGAGGGCGAGGTCATCGCCGCCGTGGACCGCCTCCTCTCGCCGTACGGCGGCCGCGGCGCATATGGCCGCTCCAATCATCCTTCCCACCGCCGCCTCGACGATGAGATCCGCGTGCTGCAGGGACTCTCGATCGCGTTCCCGCTCGTGTTCCTCAGCGTGGCGGCGTTCATGACGAATTCCGTGATGAGCCGACAGATCGCGCTGCAGCGCGAGCAGATCGCCATGCTCAAGGCCTGCGGCTTCAGCAACGCCCAGGTGGGCGCGCACTACTTCAAGTTCTCGCTCGCCATCGTCGTCGCGGGCACCGGCCTCGGGGCCGTCGGCGGCATCATCCTCGGGCACGAGCTCGTGGGCATGTACCATCTCTTCTTCCGGTTCCCGCAGCTCGATTTCCTGCTCGATACCCGCGTGCTGGTCGCGGCGAGCCTCGTCAGCGCGCTGGCTGCGTTCCTCGGCGTCGCCGGCGCCGTGCGCCGGGCCGTGCGCCTGCCGCCCGCGGAGGCGATGCGGCCCGAGGCCCCCGCCAGCTTCCGTCCCGCCCTCGCCGAGCGCCTCGGCCTCGCCCGCTGGTTCAGCGCCTCGTTCCGCATGGCCCTGCGCAACATCGAGCGGCGACCCGTGCGCAGCGCGCTCACCACCCTCGCGCTGGCGCTGGCCACCGCCATCCTGATCGTGCCGAATTCATTCCGCGACGGCAT
This sequence comes from uncultured Opitutia bacterium, assembly GCA_903825285.1. GTDB lineage: Bacteria > Verrucomicrobiota > Verrucomicrobiia > Opitutales > Opitutaceae > Opi-474. The sequence continues at coordinate 102,718 of CAIJZY010000055.1, forward strand.
CGCCTACGTGATCGATTTCCAGTGGGACCTGATCCAGCGGCAGACCGTCACCCTCTCGCTCGTCGAGCCCGGCCCCGAGCGCGCAATCGACGATTTCCGCCACCTGCCCGGCGTGATCTTCGCCGAGCCCTTCCGCTACGTGCCGGTGGAGCTGCGCGCCGGCCCCGTGAGCCGGCGGCTGCTGCTGCAGGGCCTGCCCGCGCGCGGCTCGCTCAGCCGCGTGATCGACGGTCATCCCCGGCAGCTTACCCTCCCCACCCGCGGCCTCATCATCTCCGCCAAGCTCGCCGAGATCCTCCGCGTGCAGCCGGGCGACGAGGTCGTGGCGAAGGTGCTGGAGGGCGAGGAGCGCGAGCTGGCCGTGCCGGTGGTCGGGCTGGCGGAGGACTTTGCGGGCACCGCCGCCTACATGGAGCGCGGGGCCCTCAATCGCCTGCTGCTCGAGGGCGACCGCATCAGCGGCGCGCACGCCGTGGTGGCGTCGGGCCAATGGGAGGAGTTCCTCCGCGCGGTCAAGGACACGCCGCGGCTCGCCGGCTGCGTGATCAAGTCCTCCGTGCGCGAGGGCTTCCGCCAGACCACCGCCGAGAGCATCGGGCTGCTGCAGAAGATTTATATGCTCTTCGCCACGATCGTCGCGTTCGGCATCATCTACAACAGCGCGCGGATCTCGCTGTCCGAGCGGGCGCGCGAGCTCGCCACGCTGCGCGTGCTGGGCTTCACCCGCGGCGAGGTCGGGGCCGTGCTGGTCGGCGAGCTCGTGCTGCTCACCCTCGTGGCCCTGCCGCTCGGCCTGCTGCTCGGCTCCGGCTTCGCCGCCGGCATCATCACGTCCGTGAACACCGAGACGGTGCGGCTGCCGCTGGTGCTCACGCCGGCCAACTACGCCTTCGCCGTCCTGACCGTCGCGACGGCTTCGGCATTGTCGGCCCTCCTCGCCGCGCGCAAGCTCGCCGACATTGACCTCGTGAGCGCGCTCAAGGCGCTCGACTAAAGCGACTCCCCCCATGAACGAAGCCCCCCTCCCTCCCGCCACGGGAAAAATGCCCGCCGTCCCGGTCTGGCGCCGGCGGCTGCCGCTGATCGGCGGGCTCCTGCTGGTCGCGTTGATCGTCGTCGGCCTGTGGCCGCGCGCGGTGCCGGTCGAGGTTGGCGCCGTGGTCCGCGGCCCGCTGACCGTCACCGTCGACGAGGAAGGCATGACCCGGGTGAAGAACCGCTATGTCGTGTCCGCCCCCGTCGCCGGCCAGCTGCGCCGCATTGACTGGAAGGCTGGCGCCGCGGTCGAGGCCGGTGTCACGCCCCTGGCCGTGCTGGAGACCAGCGGCGCAGATTTTCTCGATGCCCGCAGCCAGGCGCAGGCCGAGGCCCGCGTGAAGGCGGCGACCGCCGCCCGCGAGGCCGCGGCCGCCCAGCAGCAGCGAGCGGGCGCGGCGGCGCGGATGTACGGGGCCGACCTGGCCCGCCTAAAGCAGCTTTTTGCACAGCAGGTGCTCTCCACGCAGGAGTTCGACGCCGCCCAGATGCGCGCCACCATGGCCGAGCAGGATGAGCGGGCCGCCGCCTTCAACCTGCGGGTCGCGGACTTTGAACTCGAGCAGGCGCGCGCGCTGCTCATCCGCACGCAGCCCGGCGGCAACGCCGAGCCCCTCGTGATCACCGCGCCGGTCAGCGGGCGGATCCTGCGGGTGCTGCAGGAAAGCTCCCGCGTCGTGCCGGCCGGCTTTCCCCTGATGGAAGTCGGCGATCCCACCGACCTCGAGGTGCGCGTCGAGGTGCTGTCCCGCGACGGCGTGGCAATCCGCCCCGGCGCGCGGGTCTGGCTCGAGCAATGGGGCGGCCCGGCCCCGCTGGCCGCGCGCGTGCGCCTCGTGGAGCCGTCCGCCTTCACCAAGATCTCCGCCCTCGGGGTCGAGGAGCAGCGGGTCTATGTGGTCGCCGACTTCACCGACCCGCTCGCGCAGCGCCCCACCCTGGGCGACAGCTACCGCGTCGAGGCCCGCATCGTCACCTGGGAAAACCCGCAGGCGCTGCAGGTGCCGAGCGGCGCGCTGTTCCAGCGCGGCGGCGCCACGCAGACCTTTGTCCTCGACGGCTCACGGGCGCGGCTGCGCACGGTGAAGCCCGGCCACGGGAACGGCGTGCAGGTCGAGATCCTCGACGGCCTAAAAGAAGGCGAGCAGGTGGTGGTCTATCCCGGCGACAAGGTCACCGACGGCACGCGGGTCACGCCGGTGGACGTGAGCGGGCGCTAGGGAAACAGCCACTCCGAGCGCCAGCCCTCCGCGGTGCGCACATAGCGCTCGCGGTCATGGTGACGGAACGCGCGCTGGTGCCAGAATTCGATGATCTCCGGCACGACGCGCCGGCCCGACCAGAAAGGCGGCCGCGGCACCGTGCCGGCGCCGAAACGGAGCGCCACCGCCGCCACGGCCTGCTCCAGCACGAAGCGCCCGGCCATCGGCTTCGACTGCTGCGACGCCCACGCCCCGAGTTGGCTGAGACGGGGCCGGGAGGCGAAATAGGCATCGGCCTCCGTGTCGCTCACGGGCTCCACGCGGCCGTCGATCCGCACCTGGCGCTCCATCTTGGCCCAGTGAAAACAGAGCGCCGCCCGCGGATTGGCGTCGAGGTCCGCGATCTTCGGGCTCGTCAGGTTGGTGTAGAACACAAAGCCGCGCGCATCGACCGCCTTGAGCAGCACCATCCGCACCGACGGACGGCCCGTGGCGTCGGCCGTGGCCAGCGACATCGCCGTGGCATCGTCCGGCTCCCGCGTGCGGGCCTCGGCAAACCATTCCTGAAACCGGACAATGGGATCGGGCGCACTCATGGCAGGCGGCCAGCATAGTCGGCCCGGCACGCCGCCGCTCCGCCGGGATTGCTGAACGCTGTGCATGGGTTGTTCGCGCGGGGGATGGGTTTTGACTTGGCGCAGGCCGGAACCCGCCGTTGCGTCACGGTGATGCCGAGTCGTCCCGACACCATCGCCGCCCTGGCCTCCGCCGCCGGCACCGCCGCGCTGGCGGTCATTCGTATCAGCGGACCGGATGCCGCGCGGCTCGCGCGGGAGCTTTTTCCGCGGCTGCCCGGGCCGCGTGTCGCCCAGCACGCGGATTACCGCAGCCAAGCAGGCGTCCTGGTGGACGACGTGGTGGCGGTGTGGTTTGCAGGCCCCCACTCCTACTCCGGCGAGGACGCGCTCGAGCTCTCCTGCCACGGGAATCCGTTCATCGTGCAGCGGATCCTGGAGGATTTGTTCGCCCGGGGCTGCCGGCCCGCCGGGCCCGGCGAGTTTACCCAGCGGGCGTTCTTGAACGGCCGGCTGGACCTCAGCCAGGCCGAGGCGGTGATGGATCTGATCAACGCCCGCAGCGAGCGGGCGCTGGCGGCCGCGAACCAGCAGCTGCGCGGCGCGCTGGGCCGGCGCCTGCAGGACCTCACGGACCGCCTGCTCGGCGTGCTGGCCCGCGTGGAGGCCTACATCGATTTTCCCGACGAGGACCTGCCGCCGGAGGACCGCACCGCCCTGCAAGCGGCTCTGGAAGCCATTTCCCGGGATACTGACCGGCTGCTGGCCACGCGGCGCTACGGCGACCTGCTGCGTGACGGCATCAAGACCGTGATCGTCGGCGCCCCCAACGCCGGCAAGAGCAGCCTGCTCAACCGGCTGGTGGGCCACGAGCGGGCCATCGTGAGCCCGGAACCGGGCACGACCCGGGATTTCATCGAGGAACGCATCGTGGTCGGCCCACACTGTCTCCGCCTGATCGATACCGCGGGACTCAATCCGAGTCCCGGAGTCATTGAAAAACTGGGCATGGAAAAATCCCTCGAGCGCGTGGCCAAGGCCGACCTGATCCTGCTGGTGCTGGAGGCGGGGCGTCCCCTGCCCGCCTTGCCCGATGAGCTGACTCGCCGATTGACCGCCCAAAAAACCATCGCGGTCATCAATAAAACTGACCTCGTGCCCACCCCTTCATCGCTCAAACTACCGCCAGGAGTGAAATCCGTGTTGGTTTCAGCGCTCACCGGTCATGGAATAGAAAACCTGGTGAACGAAATCGTTGTCTTGGCGGATTCATTACAACCTAATGATAATGAGGATTATATTACAATTAATGCCCGCCACGCCGATGCCCTGGAGCGCGCACGCTCCTCCTTGAAGGATGCCGGCGAAAAGCTGGCCTCGAATGGGCCTGCTGAACTTCTCGCCAGCGATCTACGTGGAACATTGGCCTGCTATGGCGATATTATTGGCAAGGTGGATAATGAGCGTATGCTTGATCAGCTCTTCGCTAATTTTTGCATCGGAAAATAGTGCATCCCGAGGCCAAGCGAACGCAGGGTAATATTTATATATCAATATATACCAATGGTATATAATAACATACCGTTTGATGTGATCGTGTGTGGCGCCGGACATGCCGGCGTGGAGGCGGCATTGGCTGCGTCACGGATGGGGGCCTCTACCCTGCTGCTTACCGGTAACATCGACACCATTGCCCAGATGAGCTGTAATCCGGCTATCGGCGGCCAGGCAAAGGGTCAGATGGTCCGGGAAATTGATGCTCTCGGTGGCGAGATGGCGATCAATACAGATGTCACTGGAATTCAGTTCAGACTATTGAATGAATCCAAGGGCGCAGCCGTTCAGTCACCGCGTGCGCAATGCGACAAGAAAGCTTATCAGTTCCGACTGAAGCATACCCTGGAACTACAGCCGAACCTGCAAATTTTTCAGGCGACGGTTACCGGCCTGATCTTCAAGGACTCCAAGGTTGTCGGCTGTCAGACCAATCTCGATATAGATTTTCACGGCCGCACGGTCGTCGTGACCACGGGAACCTTCCTTCGCGGATTGATGCACATCGGCCAGAACAAGAATGAAGGCGGCCGACTTGGTGATTTTAGCGCTAAAAGCCTTTCTTCCAGCTTTCTCAACGTCGGCATCACGCTTGAGCGGCTCAAGACCGGGACTCCGCCGCGACTGCTGGGACGAAGCATAGATTTTTCGAAGATGAACGAGCAAAAAGGGGATGCTCTGCCGACCTTCTTTGCCTTTCACGACACCCGGGATTCGGCGGAGTTGTTCCATGTGGAACAAAGCGGCGAACGCAGGCTGGGGTGGGCGCCAGGCTCCGAGCAGGTGTCTTGCTGGATGACCCACACTACGGCTGAAACTGCCAATATTGTCCGCTCCAACCTCAGCAAGTCCGCCATGTACAGCGGTGAAATCGAAGGGGTGGGGCCGCGCTACTGTCCAAGTATCGAGGATAAATTCGTCCGCTTTGCGGACAAACCCAGGCACTTGCTTTTTCTTGAGCCAGAGGGCCGTTCGACGAACGAATATTACGTTAACGGCCTGTCAACAAGTCTGCCGTTCGACGTTCAACTGGACATGGTGCACAGCATCCCAGGCCTCGAACATGCCGTGCTACTTAGGCCAGCTTACGCAGTTGAGTATGACTTCGCTCATCCGACCCAACTCTTTCCATCGCTAGAGTCTAAGAAAGTGGAAAATTTGTTTTTTGCCGGGCAGATTAACGGAACCTCTGGCTATGAGGAGGCGGCAGGGCAGGGGTTGGTCGCTGGAGTAAATGCTGTGAATAAGGTGCGAGGAACTTCTCCCATGCTGATCCAGAGGCAGGAGGGTTACATTGGAGTTTTAATCGATGACCTGGTCACCAAGGGCACCAACGAACCCTACAGGATGTTTACCAGTCGGGCCGAGCACCGACTCATTTTTAATCATGGAAGCGCTGAGTTTCGAATGCTGACTCATGCAAAAAACTATAAACTGTTGTCTTTAAATAGAATAAGAAATATTGAGCACAAGATTGGCCGCGTTTTGTATTGGACTGAATTTCTGGAAAATAATCGCACGCGCGGTGGTTCTTGGGCTGAAGGCATTCGTCGCAACAGGGTGGGGGCTGCGCTCCCTGATGAACTGCTCAAGGAGTCTCCCGCCATCCGCGACGAGGTTCTGTATCGCGTGAGCTACCAAGGGTATCTCGCCCGCGAACAGCGCCACATCGACAAGCTGTCCTCCATCGAGAAAATCCTTCTCCCGGCCTCGCTGGATTATCCGTCCATTCGCGGTTTGCGTCGCGAGAGCGCCCAGAAACTCGCTGAATTCAAACCCATGACCCTGGGTCAAGCCAGCCGCATCAGCGGTGTTAACCCTTCAGACATCAGCGTCTTAATGATCTATCTTAGTGCCAAAAAAGAAGAGGGTTCTCGGTAGCCGACCCAGAATTGCCATGGATAATCCCATCAGGACGGCCGAACACCTGGCGCGCATGGCGAAACGCCGGGAAGATCTTACTTCACTCCTAGTGCAGCTCATTCCTGCGGCCACTTCCATAATTTGGGAGGTTGGGTGCGGGCATGGACATTTTCTCGCGGCCTACGCCGCGGCTCATCCCGATCAACTCTGCCTGGGTGTTGATATCAGCATCGACCGAATCCGGCGGGGCCAGCGCAAGCGCGACCGGGCAAAATTGGTGAATCTTCACTTCATCCATGCCGAGGCCCGTGACTTCCTTGATGCGCTTCCCGCCCACGCCTCCATTGCCTCGGTCTTCATCCTGTTTCCCGACCCGTGGCCGAAGCGAAGGCATCATAAGAACCGGATCCTTCAGCCCGAATTTCTCGCCGCGGTTGCCCAGCGCGCAGGGCAGGGGGCCCAGCTCCATTTTCGCACGGATCATGAGCCTTATTTCCGCGACTCGGAACTGGTGATCCAGGCGCATCCCGACTGGAAGATTCTCCCGGAACCATGGCCGTTTGAGCAGGAAACCGTTTTTCAAAGTCTCGCCCCGATCCACCACTCGTTGACCGCCGGCCGCAGGGTGGGGCACTAATAAGCTGGGCGCTGCCACAGCCCGCGGCGGTTAATTCTTCGCCCCGGTTTCGCTGCGATCCATTTCAGGCATTGACGGAGCGTTAAGCCTTTGCCTACTCAATCCCTTTCCAACCCTTCTTGCCGTCCAGCGCGCCCATGTTTCGAGTCAAAAAACTCGCCCTTTTCCTGTTTTCGCTCTCGTCCTGCCTGACCGCCTTTGCCGGCGAGTCGCATGGCGTGGCGGCATCGGCCGAGGTTCTCTTCAAAGTTGGGCCGCTCCCGGTCACGAACAGCATGGTGACGAGCTGGATCGTTGCGGTTGCGCTCATCCTTGTCATCCGGCTCGCCACCCGGAAACCCACACTGGTTCCTTCCCGCAGCCAAGCGATGATCGAGAGCCTGGTGGAAGGCGTGCTCGAGCTGATCACGCCGATCGTCGGCAAGAAAATGGCCAAGCCCACTTTTCCGCTGCTCGTCGCCCTCTTCACCTTCATCCTGATCCAAAACTGGAGCGGCCTGATTCCCGGCGTCGGCACGATCTTCGTGGCCGACCACGAAACGGGTGGGTGGAAGGAGCTCATCCGTCCGGGCAACGCCGACCTCAACGGCACAGCCGCCCTCGCCCTGGTTTCGATCACCTGCTGGTTGTATTTCATCCTGCGCTACGCCGGCCCGAAGCTCGTGCTGAAGGACATCTTCGGCAACAAGGCTGACAAGCGCGAGGTGCCCGCGTTCATCTACTACCCGCTCTTCGTGGTGTTCTTCGCGGTCGGATTGATCGAGATCGTCTCCATCTGCTTCCGCCCAATTTCACTCTCGTTCCGTCTCTTCGGCAACGTCTTCGGCGGCGAGAACCTACTCCACTCCATGTCGGCCATCACGCCGTGGCTGCTGCCGGTCCCGTTCTACTTCCTCGAGCTCCTGATCGGCTTCGTCCAGGCGCTCGTCTTCACGCTGCTCGTCAGCGTCTACATCGGCCTGATCTGCAACCACGGCGACGAGCACCCCGAGGCCGGCCACGGCCACGCCCACGAGCCCGCCCACTGAACCCTTTCCCGCCGGGAGCGTGCCCCGCGTGCGCACGGCGGACATCCCACCAAACAAAACAAATCCACCATGATCCAAGTAATCGCAGAAATGACCGGTAGCATTCAGGGCGCGTTCGGCTGTCTCGCCGCCGCCATCGGCGTCGGTCTCGTCGGCGCCAAGGCCGTCGAGGGCGTCGGCCGCAACCCCGGTGCTTCCGGCAAGATCCTCGTCCAGTCCATCATCGGCATGGCGCTGGCCGAAGCCGTCGCGTTCTACGCGCTGTTCCTCGGTAAGTAATCCTTCCGTTTCCCGCGCCGGCGCCCGTCGCCGGCGCGGCCCTTTTCCCGCCCGCTCCCGCCCCCATCATGCTCTCCACTCTGCTCGTTCTCGCCGAGGCCACCGGCCATGCCGCCGAGGCCACCCAAGGTGAGGCCGCCTCCGGCATCACGAAGATCGCGCAGGATTTCGGCCTCAGCGTGCCGCTCATCCTCGCCCAGGTCCTGAGCTTCTCGATCGTCGCCTTCGTCCTCTGGAAATTCGCCTTCAAGCCGGTCCTCGCGACGCTCGACGAGCGCCAGCAGAAGATCGACTCCGGCCTGAAGTACGCCGAGGAGATGCAGGCCAAGCTCGCCGCCGCCCAGCAGGAGAGCGCCGGCATCATCAAGCTGTCCCAGGTTGAGGCCTCGCGCATCATCGACGACGCCCGCAAGTCCGCGAAGGACTTCCTCGACAAGCAGACCCAGGAAGCCTCCGCCAAGGCCAGCGACATGCTCGTCAAGGCCCAGCAGTCGATCGAGCTCGAGCACAAGAAGATGCTCTCCGACGCCCGCTCCGAGATCACGCGCCTCGTGGTCCTCACCACCGAGCGCGTCCTCGCCAAGAAGCTCACCGATGCCGACCGCGCCTCGTACAACGAGGCGGCGTCCCGCGAGCTCACCAGCGTTTAATCCTTTCGCCTTCCGTCCAACCGTCCCATGGCCTCCGGCAAGAAAAAGACCCAGCAGCTCGCCCGCCAGTTCTTCCGGCTCAGCCTGGAGGACGGCGTCCTGTCCGCGGACCGCGTGGCCGGGGTGCTGGAGTACATCGAGAAGCACCGCCCGAGCGGCACGATGGCCGTGCTGAAGGCCTACCACCGCCTCGTCGCCGCCGAGTTCGCCCGCGGCCAGGCCGTCGTCGAGCACGCCGGCGCCGTGGGCGAGGCCGCCCTCGCCGCCATCACGCTCGCCATGGGCCGGAAGTACGGCCGCAAGATCTCCGTCGTCGCCCGGCGCAATGACGCGCTGCTCGCCGGCATCCGCGTCCGCGTCGGTGACGATGCCTACGAGGCCTCCGTCGCCGGCCAGCTCTCCACTCTCGCCGCCGTCTGATCACTTCCCCCTTCGCCGACCCCAAACCTTTTATTTCCGATGAGCAACGTCCTTGACCAAATCGAACAACAGATCGCCAAGCTCTCCAGCAAGGCCGTCAAAAAGAACACCGGCAACATCCGGACCGTCGCCGATGGCGTCGCCAAGATCGACGGCCTCTCCGACGTGATGTACAACGAGATGGTCCAGTTCCCCGGCGGCGCCATCGGCATCGCGCTCAACCTGGAGGAGGACGAGGTTGGCTGCGTCGTCCTCGGCGACGTGTCCCAGCTCAAGGAGGGCGACGAGGTCCAGACCACCGGCCGCCTCCTCTCCGTGCCCGTCGGCCGCGCGCTCCTCGGCCGCGCCGTGGACGCCCTCGGCAATCCCGTTGACGGCAAGGGCCCGATCGCCTCGACCGAGACCTATCCCGTCGAGAAGATCGCCCCCGGCATCATCGTCCGCAAATCCGTCTCGCAGCCCCTCTTCACCGGCATCATGGCGATCGACTCCATGATCCCGATCGGCCGCGGCCAGCGCGAGCTGATCATCGGCGACCGCGGCACCGGCAAGACGACCATCGCGATCGACACGATCATCAACCAGGCGAAGATCAACAAGGTCGGCCTCGCCAGCAAGGACCCGAAGTTCCGCCCGGTCTACTCGATCTACGTCGCGGTCGGCCAGAAGAACTCCAACATCGTCCGCACCCTCTCGGCCCTCGAGGCCGCCGGCGCGCTGGAGTACACCATCATCGTCGGCGCCCCCGCGGCCGACAACCCCGCCAACCAGTATCTCGCGCCGTTCTCCGGCGCGGCGATGGGCGAGTGGTTCATGGAAAACGGCATGGACGCGCTGATCGTCTACGACGATCTCTCCAAGCACGCCGTCGCCTACCGCCAGATTTCCCTCATCCTCAAGCGCCCCTCGGGCCGCGAGGCGTATCCGGGCGACGTGTTCTACCTCCACTCCCGCCTCCTCGAGCGCGCCGCGCGCCTCGACGGCAAGGGCTCGCTCACCGCGCTGCCCATCATCGAGACCCAGGCGGGCGACGTCTCGGCCTACATCCCGACGAACGTCATCTCGATCACCGACGGCCAGATCTTCCTCGAGACCGACCTCTTCAACCAGGGCATCCGCCCCGCGGTGTCCGTCGGCCTCTCCGTCTCGCGCGTCGGCTCCGCCGCGCAGATCAAGGCCACCAAGCAGGTCGGCGGCAAACTGAAGGGCGAGCTCGCCCAGTTCCGCGAGCTGGCCGCCTTCGCGCAGTTCGGCTCCGACCTCGACGCGAAGACCAAGGCCCAGCTCGAGCGCGGCGCGCGCATCGTCGAGCTCTTCAAGCAGCCCGCGTTCAACCCCGTGCCGATCGAGCTGCAGGTCGCGGTGCTGTTCGCGATGCAGAAGAATTATTTCGACGCGATCGACACCAAGAAGGTCGTCGTCGCCGCCACCTCGCTGAAGGACTTCTTCGCCGCCCGCAAGGAACCCCTCCTCACCGAGATCCGCACCAAGGCCGCCCTCGACAAGGACCTCGAGGCCAAGCTCCAGGCCGCCTGCGAGGAGTGGAAGCCGACCTTCACCGCCTAACTGTCGCGCGCATCGAGTAGCGAGCATCTCAAGCCCTGCTGCCACTAGCCTCTACTCACTTCCCCCCACTCACGACTCGCGACCTCCACCATGGCCTCCACCCGCGACATCCGCCGCCGCATCAAGTCGGTCAAGAACACCCGCCAGATCACCAAGGCGATGGAGTTGGTCGCGGCGTCGAAGATGAAGAAGGCGCAGCAGGCGGCCCTGTCCGGCCGGCCCTACGCCGAGCTCATGGCCCAGATGCTGGGCTCGCTCGCCGAGCGGGTCGAGGAGGCGCAGCATCCCTTCCTCGTCAAGCGCGAGGTCGCCGTCCGCGGCATCATCCTCATCACGTCCGACAAGGGCCTCTGCGGACCGCTCAACTCCAATCTCTTCAAGCTCGTCACGGACATCAAGACGCCCGCCAAGTACGCCGTCATCGGCCGCAAGGGCGCGCAGTTCATCGCCCGCACGCGCCGCGACCTGCTCGCGGATTTCCCCGCCAATGACCGCGCCTCGTTCGCCGACATCCGGGTCGTCGCCGAGTTCATGGTGAAGCAGTTCCTCGACGGCGTCGTGGACACGGTCGAAGTGATCTGGCCGCGCTTCCGCAACACGCTCGTGCAGGTGCCCACCACGATGACCCTGCTGCCGCTCAGCAGCGTGAAGGAGGCCGTCAACGGCCTGCACGCCGACGCCGGCCACGCCCATCCCGCCAAGCCTGCCACCGCGCCCGACACCCAGATGCTGTTCGAGCCCGACGCCGCGCTCGTGCTGCACTCGCTGCTGCCGCTCTATCTCAACCGCGAGGTCTACCAGCACGCCCTCGACGCCAAGGCGTCCGAGCACAGCGCCCGCATGGTCGCGATGAAGACCGCCAAGGACAACGCCACCAAGCTCCTCGGCGACCTCACCCTCGAGTACAACAAGGCCCGCCAGGCCGGCATCACGCAGGAAATCCTCGAGATCGCCGCCGCGCAGTTCGCCGCCTGACCTGAATTCCATCACCCCATTCCCCCTCTCAAATGAACACCGGTAAAATCGTCCAAGTCATCGGCCCCGTCGTTGACGTCCAGTTCGCGGAAAAAACCATCCCGCCCATCTACCAGGCGCTCACGATCGACTTCACCGTTGGCGGCAAGAAGGAGCTGCTAACGCTCGAGATCCAGCAGCACCTCGGCGACGGGGTGGCCCGGGCCATCGCGATGTCCTCCTCCGAGGGCCTCGTCCGCGGCATGACCGTGGTCGACACCGGCGGTCCCATCTCCGTCCCCGTCGGCAACGGCGTGCTCGGCCGCATCTTCGACGTCACCGGCAACACCGTGGACGGCAAGGGCCCGGTCCAGTTCGACAAGAAGTACCCGATCCACCGCCCGTCGCCCACGCTCTCCGAGCAGAACACCAAGGCCGAGATCCTCGAGACCGGCATCAAGGTCATCGACCTGATCTGCCCCTTCATCAAGGGCGGCAAGGCCGGCGCCTTCGGTGGTGCCGGCGTCGGCAAGACCGTCGTCATTCTCGAGCTCATCAACAACATCGCCAAGGCCCACGGCGGCTTCTCCGTGTTCGCCGGCGTCGGCGAGCGCTCGCGCGAGGGCAACGACCTCTACCATGAAATGTCCGAGGCGGGCGTCATCGACCAGAAGGACCTCAGCAAGTCCAAGGTCGCGCTCGTGTACGGCCAGATGAACGAGCCGCCGGGCGCCCGTATGCGCGTCGCCCTCTCGGCCCTCGCCATGACCGAGTACTTCCGCGACGAGAAAAACCAGGACGTGCTGCTCTTCATCGACAATATTTTCCGGTTCTCGCAGGCCGGCTCCGAGGTGTCCGCGCTCCTCGGCCGCTCGCCGTCCGCCGTCGGCTACCAGCCGACGCTCGCCAACGAGATGGGCCTCCTCCAGGAGCGCATCACCTCGACGAAGAAGGGCTCGATCACCTCCGTGCAGGCCGTCTACGTGCCCGCCGACGACCTCACCGACCCCGCGCCGGCCAACACCTTCGCGCACCTTGACTCCACCATCGTGCTCGAGCGCTCCATCGCCGAGCTCGGCATCTACCCGGCCGTCGACCCGCTCGCCTCCGTCTCGAAGGCGCTCCAGGGCGACATCGTCGGCGAGGAGCACTACAAGGTGGCCCGCGAGGTCCAGCGCGTCCTCCAGCGCTACAAGGACCTGCAGGA
>CAIJZY010000056.1 GCA_903825285.1 uncultured Opitutia bacterium
CCCTGCAGCGCAAAGGCGGAGCGCAGGCTGTAGAGCGCATCGTCATAGCGGCGCAGGGAGTCGGCGATGCGGGCGTGCAGCACGACGGCCTTGCGGAGGAAATTGGCCTCGGCCTGGCCCCGTGCTGTGTGCTGCAGCTCGCGATAGCTCCAGCCTGCGGCGAGGAGGCCCGCCACGATGATCGCGCCGGCGGCCCACAGGTGGCCGGGCAGGCGGAGGAAGCGCGAGGGACGGGCCATGGGAACGGCCGAAGGTGCGGCAGGAACCCGCGCCGGGCAAACGTTTCCGCGGCCGGCTCAGAGCCGGTAAGGCAGGGGATGGCGGCCGGTGAGCGCGAGGACGCGGGCCTTCACGGACTCAAGGGTGGCGGCCTCGGCGGGGGTGCCGATCGCGGTCAGCACCGTGTCGATGCACGCGGCGATCTCCTCCATGTCGGCCTCGAGCAGGCCGCGCGTGGTGATGGCGGGCGTGCCGAGCCGGATGCCGGAGGCCTGGAAGGGCGAGCGGGTCTCGAACGGCACGGTGTTCTTGTTGCAGGTGATGTTGGCGCGATCGAGCGTCTCCTGCGCGATCTTGGCCGTGAGGTCCGGCAGCTTGGGCCGGAGGTCAACCAGCATGAGGTGGTTGTCGGTGCCGCCGGAGACGATCTTGTAGCCGCGCGCGCTCATCGCGGCGGCGAGCGCCTGGGCGTTCTTCACGATCTGCGCGGAGTACGTCTTGAATTCCGGCTTGAGGCATTCGCCGAAGCACACGGCCTTGGCGGCGATGACGTGCATGAGCGGTCCGCCCTGGGTGCCCGGGAACACGGCCGAGTCGAGGGCCTTGGCGTGGATGGCGCGGCAGAGGATGAGCCCGCCGCGCGGGCCGCGGAGCGTCTTGTGCGTGGTGGTGGTGACGAAGTCGGCGTGCGGGACGGGCGACGGGTGCATGCCGGAGGCGACGAGGCCGGCGATGTGCGCGATGTCCGCGAAGAGATAGGCCCCGACGCTGCGGGCGATCTCCCCCATGCGGGCAAAATCGATGATGCGGGAGTAGGCGCTGGCGCCGACGGTGATCATCTTCGGCTGCTCGCGCTGGGCGACGGCGGCGAGCTCGTCGTAATCGATGCGGCCATTGTCCTCGCGGACGCCGTACTGGCAGAAGTTGTAGAGCTTGCCGGAGAAGTTCGCCGGGTTGCCGTGGGTAAGGTGGCCGCCGTGGCTAAGGTTCATCCCGAGGACCTTGTCGCCGGGCTGGAGGACCGCGGCGTAGACGGCGGTGTTGGCCTGGGCGCCGGAATGCGGCTGCACGTTGGCGTGCTCCGCGCCGAAGAGCCGCTTCGCGCGCTCGATGGCCAGCGTCTCGATCTTGTCCACCTGCTCGCAGCCGCCGTACCAGCGCTTGCCGGGGTAGCCCTCGGCGTACTTGTTGGTCAGCACGCTGCCCTGCGCCTCGAGGACGGCGGGGTACGTGAAGTTTTCCGATGCGATCAGCTCGAGGTGGCTTTGCTGGCGGGCCAGCTCGGCGGAAATCGCGGCGTAAATTTCGGGATCGAGGGTCTTGAGCGGCGCGGCGGTCAGCATACGAGGAAGGGAAAGGCGGTCGGGAAGGGTGGAAAACGCCACGCGAGCGGACCGGGATAATCCGCAATCCGCAATCCGAAATCGGAGTTCAGCGCGCCTCGGGCGCGGCCAGTCGTGTCTTAAGGAATTCCAGGAGCGACGGAATCGCCTCCACCATCTCGTCGCGGGCCGCCTCGTATGCCTTGAGCGGGCCGCCGTACGGGTCGGGGATCTCCTTGTCGCCCCGCTGGGGCATGAATTCCCGGAAGAGGAAGATGTGCCGCGGCGGCGTGAGGGCCTGCAGCTGGATCATGGCGCGGTGCGACTCGGTCATGCACAGGACCACTATCGCGTCCTGCAGCAGCTCGTCGGTCAGGGGCCGGCTGATGTGACCGGAGATGTCGATGCCGGCCTTGCGGAGGGCGAGGATCGAGTTCTCCGACACGCGCTCGCCGCCGCGGGCGGCGACGCCGGCGGAGACGACCCGGAGGGAGCGCAGTGGCTCGGGCTGCGCCGCCAGGGCGTGCTGCAGGAGCCCGGCACCCATGGGACTGCGACAGATGTTAGCTGTGCAGACGACAAGGACGGTGGGGGGCGCGGACATGGGAACGCCCGGCAAGCGGACACGGTTTTATCGTAAAGGCAAAGCCGGAAAGGGGGCTCACAACCGCTTCAGGGCGAGCAGCGCACGGTGGAGGTGCACGGCGCGCTGGAGGGTGCCGTCGATCAGGGGCGGCGGCGCGGGCGGGGCGGCCGCCGCGTCCTCCTCGTCGTCGCCGGGCAGCGAGTCGTTGTCGTCCACCCCCGTGGTCGGGGTGGAGTGCTCCCGGGCGATCACGGCCTCGTCGTGGCGCGGCTTGTCCGGCTGGTCGGTGAGCAGGCTGGCGAGCGTGGCGCCCCGGTCGAGGGCGTCGTAGGCGGCCCGCTCCGCGGCGGGATCGACCGACAGCGGCACATCCGGCTCGTAGTGATCGATGACCGGCCCGAGGGTGACGAGACCGGGCAGGGACGGGCTGTTGGCGAGGTAGTCGAGCAGGGCGGGGGCGGTGTCGGCGTTGACCAGCACGAACACCGGCGTGTGCCGCGTGGCGCGGAACTGGAGCCAGGCCCCCAGCGCGCCGGGGCCGGAGACGTCCGCCCCCGCGTACCGGAGGTCGAGCACGATCGCGCCGAGCTTGGTGGGCGCGGGCGGCAGGTCGGCGGGCACGGACCGGATGCGGGCGTACGCGAGACCCTGACCGAGATCGCGGTCAAGGCGGCGGGCCGGCGCGGCCGGGGCCGCGGCCGCCACGAGGGCCAGCAGCAGGAGGGCGGCGAGGCGTCTCATTGGCGGTGCAGCTGACGGGCGCCGATGTCGCGGCGGAAATACTTGCTGGCGCACTGGAGCGCGTCGCAGGCCGCGTAGGCGGCCGCGGCCGCGGCGGGCAGCGTTGAGGCGAGCGCGGTGACGCCGAGGACGCGCCCGCCGCTGGTGACAACCTGGCCGGCCGCGTTGCGGGCGGTGCCGGCGTGGTAGATGGTCACGCCGGCCGGCAGCTGCGCCGGGAATGTGATCACGTCGCCCTTGGGGTAGGCGTCAGGATAGCCGCGCGCGGCGACGACGACGCAGAGGCTGTAGTCGGGCTTCACGTCGAGCCGGAATCCGGCGAGCCGGCCCTGCGCGGCGGCCCACAGCAGGGCCAGCAGGTCGGTCTTGAGGCGCGGCAGCACGACCTGCGTCTCGGGATCCCCGAAGCGCGTGTTGTACTCGATCACGCTCGGGCCGGAGGCGGTGAGCATGATGCCGATGAAAAGCGTCCCGCAGAACTTCATGCCCTCGGCGGCGATGGCGTCCACGGACGGCCGCACGATCTCCTGCTCGATCCTTGCGAGCAGGGCGGGGGTCACGACCTCGGCGGGCGAGTAGGTGCCCATGCCGCCGGTGTTCGGGCCCGTATCGCCGTCGCCCACGCGCTTGTGGTCCTGCGAGGTGGGGAGGATGACGAAGTCGCGGCCGGAAACCACGACAAGGATCGAGGTCTCCTCGCCGTACAGGCAGTCCTCGATGAGGATCTGCCGGCCAGCGTCGCCAAACTTGCTCCCGGCGAGCATCTCGCGGACGGCGGCCTCGGCCTCGGCGGCGGTGGTGGCGACGACCACGCCCTTGCCGGCGGCAAGGCCGTCGGCCTTGATCACGATCGGCACCGGGCGTGTGCGCAGGTAGGCGAGGGCGGGCTCGAGCTCGCTGAAGAAGCCGGCGGCGGCGGTGGGGATCTTGTATTTCAGCAGGATCCGCTTCGTGAAGGTCTTCGAGGCCTCAAGCTGGGCCCCGTCGGCGGTGGGCCCGTAGACCGGAATCCCGGCGGCGTGCAGCCGGTTGGCGAGGCCAAGCGAGAGCGGCACCTCGGGCCCGACGACCACGAACGCGACGCGTTCCCGCTGGGCGAGCGCGACCAGGCCTTCGACGTCCTCGGTCTTCACGGGGAAGCAGGCCGCGTCCTGGGCGATGCCGGCGTTGCCGGGGGCGCAGATCACGCGGGGCCGGGCGGGCGAGACGAGCAGGCAGCGGACGAGCGTGTGCTCGCGGCCGCCGGAGCCGACGACCAGCACGGAAGAGGGAAGCGCGGGACTCACGGCCCCGATTTGGGCGCGTGGGACGCGGCGTGGCAAGGAAGGAGGCGCGGGAAGACAGAGTTGAGACGAACGCCCAACTTCAAACGTCCAACGCCGAAGCCATCGGCCCCGAACTCCGAGCCCCGAACTACGAACTCCGCCGCCGCGGTCGCCGCGGCGGCTTAGAGCACCTGCAGCTTCTTGCGGTAGAAGGCCACGACCTCGTCGGGGTCGTCGGTGAAGAGGATGTAGTCGGCGATCCAGGCCGGGGCGCGCTTGGTGCGGATCATCTCGTTCACCTGCTTGCGGAGGTCGCCCCAGAATTTCGCGTTGAAGAACACGTAGGGCACGCGCGGGCGGATGCCGAGCTTGAGGTTGCACATCTCGATGCCGATCTCCTCGAGGGTGCCGACGCCGCCGACGTTGAAGATGCAGAAATCCGCCGCCTCGAACCATTTTTGGCGGAAGTGGCGCGAGCTTTCCTGGAAGGTGTTGAAGAAGTCCACGCCGAGCTCGGGCGGCTGCGCCTCGAGCTCGAGGAAGCAGGCGCCGGTGAGCGAGCCCTGGTTGCGCGCCTGGTCGGTGGCGAGGCGCATGACGCCGCCGCCGCCGCCGGTGAGGACGCCGACGTTGGGGCCGATGAAGCCGGTGAGGGCCTCGACCAGGCGGGTGATGCGGTCGGTGTCCGCGTCGTCGATGCCGACGGCCGACCCGTAGAAGGCGAGGATGGTGGTCTCCTGGAACTTGCGGGCCTTCTCCTCGCGCACGAAGAAGCCGTGGTCCTTCTTGTAGGTGTGGGCGTAGAGGTCCTTCGTGATCTCGTCGTACCAGTAGACCTGGACGCCGATCGCATTGAAGGTGTCGAGGCGCGCGTGGGCGTTGCTCGACAGGAAGTAGCCGTGGGTGCGGGAGGCCTTGCGGAAGATGATCCGCCGGAGCTTCACCGCGCCGATGCGGGTGAGCACCTCGATGTGCTCGAGCAGGTCGGGGAAGTAGTCGATGATCAGCGTGTCGGCGTCGGGCGGCGCGTTGTCGAGCGCCTCGATGATCGTGCGGCTGCCGACCGGCCGGGAGTCGGCCGGGAGGGCCTTCTTCAGGTCGTCGTTGGCGCGGACCAGCACGCTGCGGTTCTCCATCGTGCCGCTCTGGCCGCGGACCATGATCTGGGTCTTGGGCCGGGCGGGGCCGCTCTCCACGGGCGGATTGCGGTCGAGGCTCGTGTAGAGCTGCGCGGCGGTGGAGTAGAGGCGCTGGCGCTTCCGGGTGAGGGTCTTGACCTCGGGGTCGGTGAAGGGCGGGGCGCGGAAGACGTCGACCGAGACCATGGGGTTAACCACGGGCTGGTCGCCGGTGTTGTAGATCTCGAGCATGACATTCGTGCCGAAGGTCTTGATCGGATCGAGGAGGATGGCGCTGGTGTGGAGGCCGAAGTTGCCCTCGCCCTGGTTGAGCACGACGAAGTGCTCCTTCAGGTACATCGAGCAGCTGGTGAGGATGCCGGAGTGGGGCGGGATGGTGAGGGGCGAGGCGTCGTGGCGGACCTGGGCCTTGTCGAGGAAGGAACGGCCGGCGTTGCCGCTGACGATGTGCTCGAAATTCACGCGCTGGAGCTTGGTCGAGAGCGTGTAGCTGACCTGGTGCGGGGTGAGGAAGACGCGGCCGCGGGAGTCGATGCTGATGGTGTTGGGCAGCTTCAGGTCGTTGCGCTTGATTGCGTCCCAGATCTCGGCGGTGGACAGCTTGGCGGCGGTCGGGGCGTGGAAGAGCCGGCCGATCGGCGAGCCGGGCCGGAGCAGCTTCTTCCAGTAGGTGAAGTTGGGGAAGCTGTCGTCGTAAATGAAGGCGTCGGCCGCGAGCTGGATCTGGTGGCCCTCGAGGTGGGGCTTGCCGTGGTTCAGCATCTCGATCCCGATGCGCGCCAAGGAGCTGCGCTCGGAGAAGTGGAGGTCGTTCAGGTGCGACTTGAGGAAGTCCAGCTCGGCCGGATTGCGTGGCCAGAAGGCGAGGGTCAGGGAGACGGTGCGCTCATCCTTGTTCCTCACCGTCAGGATCTGGCCATCCAGGCTGGTCCAAAATTGGTCGGGATTCATGGGGAAAGGGGACAATCTTTACCGGATGAGGCGAGAGACACAAGCGGGGAGTAATTGTTTGCTTTTCCCGCGGCCGGCTGGCACATCCAAAAACTTTCCGGCACAAAACATCGCCGGGCGTTACAGATACCGCTCACTCCATATCCCCGCATGAAATTCAAGTCCCTCCTCGTCACTTCCCTGGTGGCGCTTGGCGTCGCGATCGCGGCCCGCGCCCAGGAAATCAAGTTCCCGGGCACGCCCGCGACTCCCGCCTCCGGCACCCCGGCTGCGACCCCGGCCGCCCCGGCGGCTCCCGCGGCCGCGCCCGCCACCAAGTACACCGAGGCCCAGGTCCTCGAGATGATCGGCTGGTTCATGGGCAAGAACAGCCAGGCGGAGTCCTTTGAGTTCACCAAGGAGCAGCTTGATCCCGTCGTCCGCGGCTTCTCCGCCGCGCTCGAGGGCAAGACCCCGCCGTTCGACCTCAAGGACATCGGGCCGCAGGTGCAGGCCTATGTGACCGCGAAGCAGGACGGATACCTGGCCAAGCTGAAGGCCAAGGGCCTGGCGGAATCCGCCGCGTTCCTCACCGAGGTCAAAAAGAAGGCTGGCGTGATTTCCCTCCCCAGCGGCCTGTGCTACGAGATCCTCAAGCCCGGCGAGGGCCCGGCCCCGAAGCCGAGCGACACGGTCAAGGCGCACTACGTCGGCGCCCTCACCAATGGCACGGTGTTCGACAGCTCCGTCCAGCGCGGCGAGCCGGTCGAGTTCCCGCTCGACCAGGTCATCCCCGGCTGGACCGAGGGCCTCCAGAAGATTTCCAAGGGCGGCAAGATCAAGCTCTACGTCCCGCCGCAGCTGGCCTACGGCGACGACGGCCGTCCCGGCATCCCGCCGGCCTCGACGCTGGTCTTCGAGATCGAGATCCTCGACATCCGCCCGACCCCGCCCGCTCCGGCCACCCCGGCGCCCGCGGCCAAGTAAGTCCGCCGGACACGTTCCCTTCCCAAGCCCCCGGCGGCCCGGGGGCTTTTTTTGTGCCCGCATCCGGCGGCTCGTCAGGCGCCCGCCGCCGCGCGCACGTCGGCGACAAAACGCGCGAGATCCTGCCCGGTGGTGTCCCACGCGCACATCAGCCGGTAGCCGTGATCCCCGATGAAGCGGTGGAACAGCCAGCCGCGCGCCTCGAGGGCGGCGGCGATGGTGGGCGGCAGCTCGACAAAGACCCCGTTGACCTCGGGCTCGAGCAGCAGCCGCAGGCCGGGCACGCCGCGCAGCGCATCGGCCAGCTGGCGGGCGCAGGCGTTGGCATGGGCGCCGTGGCGCAGCCAGGCGCCGTCCGTGAGCATGGCCTCCCACTGCGCGCCGGCGAACCGCAGCTTCGAGGCGAGCTGGCCGCCCTGCTTGACCCGGTAGGCGAAATCCGCGGCGAGCGCGCGGTCGAAAAACACCACCGCCTCGGTCGTGTGCATGCCGTTCTTGGTGCCGCCGAAACAGAGGACATCCACGCCGGCGCGCCAGGTGATGTCCGCCGGAGAGAACCCCTTCACCTGCAGCGCGGCGGCGGCGTTGGCGAAGCGCGCGCCGTCCATGTGCACCGCCAGGCCGTGGGCGTGCGCGACCGCGGCGAGGGCGCGCACCTCGTCCGGCGCGTAGACCGTGCCCAGCTCGGTGGACTGCGTGAGCGAGAGGGCGCCGGGCTGCGGATAGTGCACGCCGTGACCCCCGTGCAGGGCGCGCTCGACGGTGTCCGGGAGCAGCTTGCCGGCCGGACCGGGGAGCGCGATCACCTTGGCGCCACCGGTGAAGAACTCCGGCGCGCTGCACTCGTCCGTGTCCACATGCGAGCTCTCGTGGCAGAGGATGCTCTGGTAGCTCCGGCAGCGGGCCGAGAGCGCGAGTGCATTGGCCGCCGTGCCGTTGAAGACGAGGAACACCTCGCACTCGGTGGCGAACACCGCGGCGAACCGCGCGCGCGCGCGGGCCGTCCACTCGTCGTCGCCGTAGCTCAGCCCGCGGCCGGCGTTGGCGGCGGCGAGCGCGGCCCAGGCCTCGGGACAGATCCCGGCGGTGTTGTCGCTGGCGAAGGTGGGGTCGACGCGCGGGGACATGGTGATTTTCGTGTTTGGCATCGCGCGCGGGGCGGCGTTTCGTGACAGCGCACGCGATGAATGCGGCGGACGTCAACCTCTACCTGGTCGGTTTCATGGGCACGGGCAAGAGCACCGTGGGCCGCGCCGTTGCGCTCCGGCTCGGCTTCCAGCTGCTCGACAGCGACCACGAGATCGAGCGCACCGCGGGGCGTCCCATCCCGGAACTGTTCGCCGCGGAGGGCGAGGCGGCGTTTCGCGCCCGCGAGCGGGACTTCATCACGGCGGGCCACCCGACGCAGCGCACCGTCGTGGCGTGCGGCGGCGGGCTGGTCGTGCCCCCGGGCATGCTGGCGCAGCTGCAGGCGCGCGGCGTGGTCATCTGCCTGCACGCGTCGCTTGCCACCATCCTCGAGCGCACCTCGCGGAACCGCCATCGGCCGCTGCTGAACGTCACGGACCCCGAGGCGCGCATCCGGGAACTCTTCGCGGTGCGCGAGCCGATCTACCGGCAGGCCGGCACGGTGATCCTGACCGACTCGCGGCCGCTGACGGAGATCGTCGCGCACGTCGTCCGGTCCTGGCGGCGCGAGGCGACGGACTGGGTGCGCCGGACGCCGGCGGCGCCGTGACGATGGACGCGCGCGGCGAGGAATTGCGCGGGCGGCTGGCGGCGCTGGGGTTTGACGACGTGCGCTTCGCCGCGGCGGAGCCGCTGGCCGGCGAGGGCCTGCCCGGCTGGCTTGCGGGCGGGCTGCACGCGGACCTGCACTGGATGGAGCGCACGGCGGCGAAGCGGCTCGATCCGGGCCTGGTGCTGGAGGGCGCACGCAGCCTCATCCTGCTGGGCGTGAGCTACTGGTCGGACGCGCCGGCCACCGGCGCGGCGACGTGGGCCCGGTACGCCCTGAACGAGGACTACCACGACACCCTGAAGCCGGCGCTCGTGGCGGCGGGCCGCGTGCTGGAGGAGATCTACGGCGTGGGCGCCGAGGATTACCGCTATTACACCGACACCGGTCCGGTGCTCGAGCGCAGCTGGGCGGCGCGGGCGGGCGTGGGCTTTGTCGGCAAGAACGCGATGCTCATCTCCCGCCGGCACGGCAACTGGCTCCTGCTGGCGGCGCTGCTCACGCGGGTGGAACTGGCCCCGGACGCGCCCGTCCGCCGCCGCATCGGCGGCTCGCCCGTCGGCCTGCTCTGCGGCAAGTGCACGCGCTGCATCGACGCCTGTCCCACCGCGGCGCTGCCGCGGCCGGGCGTGGTGGACGCCCGCCGCTGCATTTCCTACCAGACGATCGAGAACAAGGGCGTGATCCCGCGCGAGCTCCGCGCCGGCATCGGTTCGCGGATCTTCGGCTGCGACGCGTGCCTGGAGGTGTGCCCATGGAACCGGTTCGCCCGCGAGGGCCGACGGCTGCTGCTGGTGGCGCGGTCGGAGCTCGCCGAACTGACGCTCTCGGAGCTCCTCGCAATGACGCCGGCGCGGTTCGCGGAGGTTTTCCGCCGGACTCCCGTCAAGCGGCTGAAGCTGGCCGGGCTCCTCCGCAACGCGTGCATCGTGGCGGGCAATTCCGGCGACCGCGCGCTGCTCCCGGCGCTGGTGCGGCTGGCCGCGCACGAGCTGCCGCTGGTGCGGGTGCACGCGGTCTGGGCGGTCGGCCGGCTGGGCGGCGGCGGCCAGCTCGCGGCGGCGCGGGCGGCGGAGTCGGACCCGGCGGTGCGGGAGGAGTACGCGGCGCTCGGGCCGGCGTGACGCGGCCTCAGGTCGCGGCGGCGAAGATCTCGTTCATGCGCCGCACGAAGGCGGCGGGCGGGCGGGTGGGGCGGCCATGCAGGTCGCAGAACGCGTGGGCGCTGGACCCGGTGGCCAGCAGCTCCTCGCCCCGGCGCACCTCGTACTCGATCCGGATGCGCAGCAGCGGCTTTTCCCGGATGACGGCGAGGATTTCCAGCGTGTCGTCGTAGAGGGCCGGCCGGACAAATTTCGCCGCGACCTCCAGCACCGGGATGCGGTAGCCGTCGGCCTCGAGCTGGCGGTAGGGAAAGCCCTGCTCGCGCAGCAGCTGGGTGCGGGCGACCTCGAACCACGGGAGATAATTGGCGTGGTAGACGATCCCCATCATGTCGGTCTCGGCGTAGCGGACCGTGACCTGGGAGCGGGATTGGATCATGGGCGAAGGGCGGGGTCGCCGGCCGCCTCCAGCTCCTCGGCGCTGACACCGAACAGCGCCTCGGCGGACTTCTTCCAGCAGTTGCGCCCGGCCCACTCGCGGCCCGCGTCGCCCATGGTCTGGCGCAGCGCGTCGTCGTGGATCAGCCGCTCGAACGCCGCGGCGAGCTGCGCGGGGCGGTGGGGCGGCACGAGCAGGCCGGTGACGCCGTGGTTCACCGCCTCGGCAACGCCGCCGACGTCGTGGGCCACGACCGGCAGCCCGTGCGCGGCGGCCTCCAGGTACACCAGGCCGAAGCCCTCGATGCTGTCGCGGTGGTTGACGCTCGTCATGGCGAAGATGTCGGCGCGCTCGTAGATCTCGGTGAGTTCCTCGTCGGGCAGGTTGCCCAGGAACTTGACCGGGAAGTCCGCCGCGTTCGCGGCCTCCCGGAGTTGGTTCGCATAGGAACCGTGGCTCGCGCGGCCGACGATCCAGTACTCCAGGCGCGCACGCACGTCCGGGGCGAGCGTCTCGAGCGCGCGCAGCGTGAGCAGCTGGCCCTTGCGCGGGTGCAGGCGTCCGACGGTGAGGACGATGAGCTTCGACTTCGCGCGCGCGGGCTTGGGGGGCACGACGACGAAGTCCGTGCGCAGGGCGCCGGGCGTGAGGAAGATCTTGTCGGCGGCCTCCGGGAAGGATTCGAGCAGCAGCTCCTGCGTGTAGTTCGAGAGCGTGCTCACGCGCGTGGCGTGGCGGATCAGCCGGCCGGCCAGCCAGCGCCGCAGGGGGCTGCGCGCGAACTTCAGGATCTCCGAGCCATGGAAGGTCAGGATCAGGCGGCGCGGGCGGAAGGCGCTGAAGAACTGCAGCAGCATCATCGACATCATCGGCCCCGGCTCGGGCAGGTAGACGATGCCGTGGCGCAGCTGGCGGCGGGCGCGGACCAGCTGCCAGGCGAGCCGAAACTGGCACCAGAGGTCATGCGTGCCCTTCAGGGGCAGGCGCCGCAGCCGGAACGGCCAGGACTTTTCGTGCTGGGGCGCCGCCGACTGGGCCCAGACCTCCACCTCATAGCCGAGCCCGGCGCTGGCCTTGGCGATCTCCTCGGTGAAGGTCGCGATCCCGCCGCTCACCGGATAAAACTCATGCGTGATGAGAAAGATGGGAGCCTTGGGCAGGGAGGCGGTCGAAAGGGCGCTCATGCTCGGCAGGTTTTTGAAACTGGGGTTACCGGGTGTGGGTGGCAAGCGCCGTGCTTAGAGCTTTGACAACTGGAACGGGAACATCCGGATGGCTTAGGCCACCATGGCGGGGACAATTCGTCCCAAAAAATGGGTTTACTTTCCAAGCCCCTGTAACATACAAGCATCGAACAATGCCAGAATCCGTTCAATCGCAGTTGGGCAGTAACAAACCGTTTGTCCTTCAAGCCAAACCGTTTGCGCCTGAGGATGAAAGTTCGCTGCGGGAATCTCTGAAGCGTTGTTCGCCCTCAACCTTTGAGGCGGCGGTCCAATTTCGTAAAACCGGCAACCCGGAGCATCTCCCGGCGGTGGTGATCGGTGTCATCGAGCGGTTCGTTGAGCCCGACCTGCGCATCAAGCTGAAGGACGCCGATGACGACCTTCGCCTGATCGAGGATCTGGGCGTCGATTCGCTGACGATGATGGAGATTGTCATCCTCGTGGAGGAGGTCCTCCAGATGTCGATCAACAACGATGAGCTGCGGAACCTCCGCACGGTGGGCGACGTGAAGACCTTCATTGACTGCAAGGTGCGTGGTCTCGAGCTGCCGAAGCCGACCAAGTTCCTGCCGATCGAGCAGATTGCCGCGGTGATGCCGATCCAGCCCCCGTTCCTCTTCCTGAACGAGGCCTCGGTCAGCTCCAGCGGAGCCAACGGCAAGTACAAGATCACCGGCCAGGAGTTCTTCCTCCAGGGCCACTTCAAGGACAACCCCGTGATGCCCGCCTCGATCATGCTGGAGGCGCTGGGCCAGCTGGCGGTGCTGTTCCTGCTTGAGGGTGCATCGACCGAGTCCAGCAAGGTCGTCAGCCCGACCACCATTTTCTTCACCGGTTGCGAGGGTGTCCGCGCCCACCGGCTCTGCCGCCCGGGCGACATTCTCACCCTGTCGATCAAGCCGAAGCGCATGAAGATGCCGCTGGCGACCTTCGAGGGCTCGATCCGCGTCGGCCAGGAGAAGGCCGCGATTGCCGAGGAAATCACGATGACCTTCGGGTTTGCCGAGGCCGTGATGACTCCCGTCCCGACCAAGGAGCCGGCGGCCGCGGTCAACGGCGCGAACGGCACCCATTCACCGACCCCGCTGCGCGCGGCGGTCAACACCTGAGCCCGGCCCCGTGCCTGGCGACGAGCGGCCCGTTTTGGGCCGCTTTTTTTGCGCCCCGCGGCGGCGGGACGGGTGGGGAAGGCGGCTTCCCGGCGCAAAAGTCGGCCGCCTCCCGCGTTGACCACCGCCGCTGAACTGCCTTGATCATCGGGCACATATCCGATCCCCGCGAACCCCCGGCCCGCCCGTGGGTCCAGCGTGACGGCCCGCCTCCCTCCCTCCGCATGCCCAGAGTCTTCATCACCGGCCTCGGCTTCATCACCAGCATCGGCAATGACGCCACCCGCGTCACCCAGAGCCTCCGGGAACTGCGCCACGGCTTCGTGCGCTACCCGCCGTTCGAGGACGCCTCCGTGCCGGTCAAGGTGGCGGCCCCGGTGCAGGGCTTCGCGATGGAATCGCTCGACTGCGAGGACTGGACCTTTCCCGCACCGTACACGATCAAGCGCGAGGTGCTGCGCGGCATGTCGCCGCACGGCGTCTATGCCTGGTGCGCGATGCTGCAGGCGCTGGCGGACGCGAAGCTCTCCGACGCCGACGTCTCAAATGCCCAGACCGGATTGTACGCCGCGTCGGGCGGATC
>CAIJZY010000057.1 GCA_903825285.1 uncultured Opitutia bacterium
CGAGCTGCAGCACACAGCACGGGGCCAGGCCGAGGCCAATTTCCTCCGCAAGGCCGTCGTGCTGCACGCCCGCATCGCCGACTCCCTGCGCCGCTATGACGATGCGCTCTACAGCCTGCGCTCCGCCTTTGCGCTGCAGGGGCGGCGTGACCCAAGCCGAGTTCCTCCGCCTCGCCCGCGACCTCGCCGCGCGCAACCCCGGCGTGCAGGCGTTTGAATGGGTCCCGGTCGTGACCGCCGCCGAGCGCGCCGCGGTCGAGTCCGCCCTGTCCCGCGAGGCCGGCGGCCGGCCCATCACCCTGAATGAGCGCGGCGCCGATGGACGCCTCCGGCCCGCCGGTCCGCAGCCGGATTACCTGCCCATCCGCTACGTCTACCCGCTGGCGGGCAACGCGGAGGTCCTCGGCTACGATCTGCAGACCGGCCCCACGCGGAGCGTGCTCGCCCGCGCCGGGGCCACGCGCCAGATGGCGCTCACCCCGCAGCTGCTCCTGGTGCAGGAAAAGCAGGGCCAGCGTGGCGTGGTCATGATCTGGCCCGTCTACCGGACTCATCCGGATAATGCGGCGGATGCCGGGACGCTGGCCGGGTTTGTCCAGGCGGTCTTTCGCGTGCCGGACCTGCTGGAGGCGGTGCGGGACCAGACTTTGAACCCCAACAGCGTCCTCGACCTGCTGTTCGTCGACGAGACCGAGCCCGATCCCGCCTGGCGGGTACTGTATTACCGGCCGGTCAACGACGCCCAGCCGCGCATGCCGGCGCCGTCCGAGGCGGAGTTCACCCGCGACCTCAGCCAGGCGTCGCCGCTGCCCTTTGGCGGGCGCGACTGGAAGGTCATCTATCGTCCGCACGCGGGCTGGGTCGGCGAGCAGCTCACGCCGCTGCCCTGGATCCGGCTGGTCGGCATCGTGACCATCGCCGGCCTGCTCGCCGGGCTCGTCATCATGCTCGGTCGGCGCGCCGAGGTCATCGCCCGCGAGGTCGCGGAGCGCACCGCCGAGCTGACCGAGAATCGCCGCCAGCTGGGCAGCCTGCTGCAATCCCTGCCCGGCATGGCCTACCGCTGCCAGTACGATGACCAGCTGCGCGTCATGTTCGTGAGCGTCGGCGTCGAGGCCCTCACCGGCTACCCGGCGGAGGACTTCATGGCCGGCCGCGTGCATTTCCGCGACCTGATCCAGCCGGAGGACGTCGACCGCGTGCGGGCCGCCACGCGCGCCGGGCTGCAGGCGCGCTGCGACATCGAGGTGGAGTACCGGCTGCAGACGCGCCACGGAGAGGAGAAGTGGGTGCTGTCCCGCGCCCGCGGCGTCTACGCCGACAACGGCCAGCCCCTCTTCCTCGAGGGCCTCGCGATCGACATCACGGCGCGCAAGCAGGCCGAGGCCGCCACGCTCGCGCTCGAGCGGCGGATGCTGGAGACGCAGAAACTGGAGAGCCTCGGCCTGCTCGCCGGCGGCATCGCCCACGACTTCAACAACATCCTCACCGGCATCCTCGGCAACGCCAGCCTCGCCCGCCTCAAGCTCAGCGAGGACTCGGTCATCACGCCGAACCTCGAGCGGATCGAGCAGGCCTCCGCGCGGGCCGCCGAGCTGTGCCAGCAGATGCTCTCCTATTCGGGCCAGAGCAGCTTCCGCGTCGAGCCCGTGGACGTGAGCCGGCTGGTGCAGGAGACGCTGCCGCTCCTGCACGTCTCCCTCGCCAGCCGCGCGCGCCTCCACCTCAACCTGAGCGCCCTCCCCGCGGTGGCCCAGGCCGACTCCACCCAGATCCGGCAGATCGTGATGAACCTCGTCATCAATGCCGCCGACGCCATGGGCGAGCGCGCCGGCGACATCCACGTGGCCACCGGGCTGCGGCCGTTCGGCCCCGACTTCATCCGCGAGGCGCGCGACGGCACCGACCTCCCGCCGGGCCCGTACGTGTTCATCGAGGTGCGCGACAATGGTGGCGGCATGACGCCGCAGACGCTTGCCCGGATCTTCGACCCGTTCTTCACCACCAAGTTTGCCGGCCGCGGGCTCGGGCTCGCCGCCGTCCGCGGCATCGTGCGCGGGCACCACGGCGCCATCCACGTCACGAGCAAGCCGGGCCGCGGGACAACCTTCACCCTGCTCCTCCCGCCCAGCGCCCAGCCCCTCGCCGCGCCCGACCCGGTCGCGGCCGAGCCGCGCCGCTACGCGGGCTGCGTGCTGGTCGTGGACGACGAGGAGCCGGTGCGCGAGACGGCGGGCGAGCTGCTGCGCACCTTCGGCTTCACCACCGTGCTGGCGAAGGACGGCGCCGAGGGCATCGCGCAGTTCGCGCTCAACCCTGCGGGCTTCACCTTCGTGCTGCTCGACCTCACCATGCCGTCCCTCGGCGGCGAGGAGGTCCTCTCCACGCTGCGGGCGATCGTGCCCGAGGTCCGCGTGCTGCTGATCAGCGGGTACAGCGAGAGCGCGCGGATCGCGAAGTTGGCCGGCATCGGGGCCCTGTGCTTCCTCCAGAAGCCGTTCACCCGCGAGGAGCTCGCCCGCCGGCTGGCGGAGCTGCTCGACTGAAGCCACGGAACATCCGTTTGGGCCTTGGCGTCGGGAAGCGAACCGCTTTTGTTCGAGTTTCTCCCGTGCCTCCCGCCCAAGCCTCCCCGCCCGACGCCGCCTCCGCCCGACGCCCCGGCCTCCGTTGGCTCGCGGCCGCCGCGGTCCTTGTGCTTGGCGCCGGGTGCTTCTCCTTCCACCGGGGGCCGCCGCAGCCCGGCGCCACCACGCTGGGCGCCCCCACGGTCACCCTCGGCGCCATCACCATCGGCAACTACCTCATCGTCGAGGCCAAGTGGGACCGGCACGGCCCCTACCACTTCCTGATCGACACCGGCGCCTCCGTCACCCTGGTCTCGCCCGAGCTGGCCGCGCGCTACGGCACCCGGAGCCCGTTTCCGCCCGAAACCCCGCTGGTCCGCGTCAAGTCCTCCGAGGGCGACACCGCCCTGCTCACCGCCACCTTCTTCAAGCGGCTCCAGCTGGAGGACGCGCGCTTCGAGGACGTGCAGACCCTGGTCTACGACCTCGCGCCGCTCTCCGCGCACCTCGGCGTCAAGCTCGACGGCATCCTCGGGTTTCCCCTGTTCCGCGAGACGCTCCTGACACTCGACTACCCTCACTCGCGAGTCGTGCTCCAGCGCCTGGACCGCAGTGCGCCGCCCCCCGGCGCCACGATCGCGTTCAACAACGACCGCAAGACCCCGATCATCCCGGTGCGCCTCGGGGACCAGACCGTCGCCGCGCTGGTCGACTCGGGCAGCGACGCCGACTTCAGCTTCAATCCCGTCGGCCTCGACCCCCAGTACGCCGTGCCGCCCCGCCCCGGCGGGCTGGTCGGCACGCTCGCCAACGACCGCGACCAGCACATCGGCCGGCTCGCCGGCACGCTCATGATCGGCAACCACGCGCTCCTGCGCCCGGTCGCCGACATCACTGACGAGCTCTCGTCCCTCGGCGGCGGCATCCTGCGCCACTTCACCGTCACGTTCGACCAGGAGCACGGCCGGGTGACATTCCAGCGCGACACCCTCGACCCGATCCCGCCCGAGCCGCGCCGCAGCGCCGGGCTGAGCTTCACCAAGACCCCCGCCTACTGGCGCGTCGCCAGCGTGGTGCCGGGCTCGCCCGCCGCCGCCGCCGGCATCCAGGCCGGCGACCTTGTCACCCGGCTCAATGGCGAGCCGGTGGTCAAGTGGGATCTCCGCCGGTACGATCTGCTGGTGACCACCGCCAGCACGATCGAGTTCACCTTCCTGAACGGCGCCCAGGAGACCGCACGCCGCATCGACGTGTTCGATCTGGTGCCGCTGGGCCGTTAGAGCTGAAAGTTGAGGGCTGAACGTTGAAGGCCGGACGCATTCGGCGGCCGCCTTTCAAATTTCACCTTGCGACTTTTAACTCTTGGTGAGCAAGAACGCCGCCGCGCCGTCGTGGCCGGTCACCCACGGCAGGCTGGCCGCGCTGCCCGTGAGCTTGAATGGACCACCCGCCCGGCTGTCGAAGAACGCGCGGACGACGCGGTCGTTCTCCTCCGGGTCGATGCTGCAGGTGGAATAGACCAGGCGGCCGCCGGGGGCCACGAGCCGGGCCGCGGCGTGCAGGAGGGTGAGCTGCTGCCGCGCGTGCTTGTCGATGTCGCGGGGGTCGAGCCGCCACTTCACGTCCACGCGGTGGCGCATGACGCCGGTGTTGGAGCAGGGCACGTCGATCAGCACCGCGCTGTAGGTCTCGGGCAGCTTGTGCTCGCGGAGGACTTCCTCGGGATGGGCCAGCAGGTCGGCCTGCACGAGGGCGACGGTCACCCCCTGGATGCGGGCCAGGTTTTCCTTGAGCCGCGTGATGCGCAGGCCCGGCTGGTCGAGCGCGACCAGCGTGCCGGTCTTCATGGTGTCGGCGATCAGGAGGCTCTTGCCGCCCGGCGCCGCGCAGACGTCGAGCGCGGTCTCGCCCGGCTGCGGCGCCAGCAGCTCCACGGCGAGCCGCGTGCCCGGGTCCTGCAGGTAGAGCTGGCCGCGCTTGAGCAGGGGCTCGACCTGCGGCCAGTGCCCGGACGTCACCTCGAAAAACCCCGGCCAGGACGTCGGCTGGAGGAAGTCCGGCGGCACCTCGGCGCCGCGCCAGCGCGCATAGACCTTGGCCGGGCATTGGTTCCACTCCAGCAGGCGGCGCGTGGCGTCCGCCCCGAAATCCACGAGCCAGCGCCGGACCAGCCAGTCCGGATGCGAGAAATACTCCGCCAGCACCTCGGCCGAGGCCAGCTTCGGGGGCGGCGGCGCGGCCATGAGGCCGGCCAGCTTGCGCACCACCGCGTTGACCAGCCGGGCCTCGGCCGGGCTGACGACCCGCTTGGCCTGCTCCACGGCATGGTGCACGATCTTCGCCACCATCCCGTCCTCGGCCGGGCTGCCCGCCGCCTCGATCAGCTCGAACCCCGCCATCAGGAGCACGGCCCGCGTGGGAAACCGCGGCGGATGCGCCACCAGGCTCCCCACCGCCCCATCCAGGCGGCCGAAATGCCGGATGACGCCGAACACCAGGTGCTGGCAATGCGCGCGTTCCGCCCCGACCAGGCCGGGGGGCAGGCTTTCGATCAGTTCATCGACCCGTTCCCGCCGGTCCAACCAGCGAGCCAGCAAGCCGATGGCTGCGGGCCAGGCCGCGGACGCTCCAGCGGGGGCGATGTTACTCATGGGAAGCGATTTCGACACACTGTTTGACAAGGTTAGTCATTATCCGCTCAACTCTCCCGTTCAGGCCATCACTTTCGCAATCATGAATTCTGAAGCTCTCTCCGCGCTCATCGCCAAGAACCCGTCCCTAAAGGCGGCCAAAGCCAAATTGGAGGCCATGGAGCCGGGCGCGTACTGCATCCACCGCAGCTGGGGCTTCGGCCAGATCAAATCCTACGACGAGTCCGCCCAGCGGCTCGTCATCGACTTCAAGGGCAAGAAGGGCCACCCGATGGACCCCGCGTTCTGCCTTAACACCATGGAGGTCCTGCCGGCCAAGCACCTGCTGGTCCGCAAGGAAACCGAGCCGAAGAAGATCGCCGAGCTGATCGCCGAGAACCCCGCCCAGCTGATCGCCGAGGCGCTCGAGGCCTACCCGAACCACGCCACCAGCGCCATCGACCTCGAGCTCACCCTCATCCAGGTCATCGGCGAGGAGAAGTTCAAGAAGTGGTGGTCCACCGCCAAGAAGGCCGTCGCCAAGGACCCGCGCGTCTCCGTCCCCCAGAAAAAGACCGAGTGCTACATCCTGCGCGAGACACCCGTCTCCGCCGAGGACGAGATCCTCGAGCAGTTCCACTCCACCCGCTCCGCCCGCCGCCGCATCTCCCTCGCCGAGGAGCTGGTCGCCACCGTGGCCAAGAAGGAGGTCAAGACCGACCTCCTCGCCGTCCTCAAGACCGTCGCCGACGCCGTGAAGGACAGCAACCAGCTCGATTCCGCCGAGCGCCTCTACGGCGCCTTCGTCCGCGACAACCTCGCCAAGCTCGCCGGCTCCAGCGAGGTGTTCGAGCCGAGCCAGACCACCCTGGTCGGCAACGTCCGCGACCTCCCCGTCATCGCCGAGCACATCCCGGTGCACTTTCAGGGCCAGTTCCTCGACCTCGTCAAGGAGACCCACCCGATCGAGTACCGCGACATCGTCTTCAACCTGCTCAAGACGTCCCAGGGCAAGTTCACGACCGAGTGCATCAATTTCCTCGTCGAGAACGGCCACGCCGAGGAGCTCGCCGCCGCCCTCAAGCGCTGGCAGACCGAGCAGAACCTCCGCGCGCCCGTCCTCCTGTGGATCGTCAAGAACCGCCACTCGAAGAAATTCGCGAAGCTGCTCAACGACCTCATCACGCCGCGCCTGCTCGGCGCCGTCTTCTTCGCCATCGACTACGAGGCCCTGCAGGCGTCCAGCGCCCGCCGCATCCCGCTCGCCGACATCCTGAGCGAGGACACCGACCTCATCGCCGACCTGCTGTCGACCGCCGACCCGGAGACCGCCCGCGACCTCGCCAACACCCTCATGCTCAACCAGGGCTTCGAGGAGCTGACGAAGAAGTCCCTGCTCGCCCGCTTCATCAAGATCTTCCCCAAGATCCAGTCGCTGGTCGCCGCCGACGCCGAGGGCAAGGAGGAGCAGCTGCTCGTCTCCAAGGCCAGCTTCGAGCGCAAGCGCGAGGAGTACGAGACCATCGTCTCCAAGAAGATCCCCGAGAACTCCAAGGCCATCGCCACCGCCCGCGAGCAC
>CAIJZY010000058.1 GCA_903825285.1 uncultured Opitutia bacterium
GCCGACCCCGCCTGCTTGATGGCCCGCGAGCAACGCGCTTCCTCGGCGGGGTCGGCGACCCCGCCCTACATTGCAGGCAGCTTCAGTGCGTCAGCTTGCGGTATTTGATGCGGTGGGGCTGGTCGGCTTCCTTGCCCTTGCGGCGGTGGAAGTCCTCGAGGTAGCTCGAATAGTTGCCGCTGAACCAGTGCACGTAGCTGTCGCCCTCGAAGGCGAGGATGTGCGTCGCCACGCGGTCGAGGAACCAGCGGTCGTGCGACACCACCACGGCGCAGCCGGCGAAGTTCTCCAGGCCCTCCTCGAGCGCGCGGATGGAGTTCACGTCGAGGTCGTTGGTCGGCTCGTCGAGCAGGATCAGGTTGGCGCCGCTCTTCAGCAGCCGGGCCAGGTGCACGCGGTTGCGCTCGCCGCCGGAGAGCACGCCGACCTTCTTGCTCTGGTCCGGGCCGGTGAAGCCGAACTGCGCGCAATAGGCGCGGCTGTTGAGCTCGCGGCCCGCGAGCCGGAGGATCTCCTCGCCGCCGCTGATCGCCTGCCAGATGGACTCGCCGTCGGGCAGCGAGTCGCGGGACTGGTCCACGTGCGCGATCTTCACCGTCTCGCCGACGCGCAGGGTGCCGCGGTCGGCCGCCTCGGCGGCGGTGATGAGCCGGAACAGCGTGGTCTTGCCCGCGCCGTTGGGGCCGATCACGCCGACGATGCCGCCGGGCGGCAGCGTGAAGTTCACGTTCTCGAAGAGCAGGTTCTCGCCGTAGCCCTTCGCCAGGTCCTTGGCCTCGACCACGAGCGCGCCGAGCCGCGGGCCGGGCGGGATGATGAGCTCGAACTCCTTCTCCTTCTCCGCGACGTTCTGCTTCAGCATCGACTCGTAGGCGTTGATGCGCGCCTGCGACTTGGCCACGCGGGCCTTGGCCGACTGCCGGATCCAGGCCAGCTCGCGCGCCATCGCCTTCTGCCGCCGGTCCTCGGTGCGCTGCTCCACGCCCAGCCGCGCCTGCTTCTGCTCGAGCCAGGAGGAGTAGTTGCCCTTCCACGGGATGCCGTGGCCGTACGAGAGCTCGAGGATCCATTCGGCCACGTTGTCGAGGAAGTACCGGTCGTGGGTCACCGCGATCACCGTGCCGGCGTAGCGCGCCAGGTGCTGCTCGAGCCACTGCACGCTCTCCGCGTCGAGGTGGTTGGTGGGCTCGTCGAGCAGGAGGATCGCCGGCTGCTGGAGCAGCAGCCGCGCCAGCGCCACGCGCCGCCGCTCGCCGCCGGAGAGCTTGTCCACCGGCTGCTCGCCGGGCGGGCAGCGCAGCGCGTCCATCGCCATCTCCACCCGCGGCGCCACGTCCCACGCGCCCGCGGCGTCGATCTTCTCCTGCAGCTCGCCCTGCCGCGCCATGATCGCGTCCTTCGCCGCGTCGTCGGCCGCCGCCGCGAGCTCGTCCCACGTCGCGTCGTATGCCGCCGTGAGGTCGGTGAGATGCTTCACGCCCTCCTCGACGCAGGCCCGCACGGTCGCGCCGGGTGTCAGGTGCGGCTCCTGCTCCAGCAGGCCGACGGAGTAGCCCGGCTCGAAGTGGACGCGGCCGTCGATCTCGGGGTCGCGGCCGGCGAGGATGCGCAGGAGGGAGGACTTGCCCGAGCCGTTGAGGCCGAGGACGCCGATCTTCGCGCCGTAGTAGAAGGACAGGGAGATGTCGCGCAGGATTTCCTTGCGCTCGATCTTCTTCGAGACGCCCAGCATGGAGAAGATGATCTTGGGCTCGTCGGGTTTTGCCATGACCCCACTCAAACGCGCGATTGACGCGCGGCAAGCCCCCGGGCTTCGCTATCTCCCGTGAACGTCCGCCGCGCCACCCCCGCCGACGCCCTCGCCATTGCCCAGGTCCACGTGGCCTCGTGGCAATCGGCCTACCATGGCTTCTTCCCGCCCAGCGTGCTGGCCAACCTCTCGATCGCGGAACGGCAGGCGCTCTGGGCGCCGCGCCTGGCCTCCGCCGCCCAGCTGATCTGGGTCTCGGGCGAAGGCGCGCGGGTGACCGGCTTCATCGCGGCGTGCGCCTCGCGCGACGCCGACCTGCCGCCGCCCGCCACCGCGGAGATCGCCGCGCTCTACGTCGAGCCGGACGCCTGGGGCGCCGGCTGCGGCCGGGCGCTGTGCGCGGCCGCCCTCGCCCACCTGCGGCAGACGGCGGCGGAGAACGTGACCGTGTGGGTGCTGGCCGGCAATGTGCGCGCCCGGCACTTCTACGAGCGCCTCGGCTTCGCCACCGACGACGCGCGCAAGGACGTGACCCTGTTCAACGTGACCCTGCCCGAGGTCCGCTACCGCCAGAGCCTGCGCTGACCGAGGTTTTCGAATTTCGGATTTCTATCTTCGGATTTTCCCAACCGTGCCCTCCGCCCTCACCCGCGCCGCCCTGCTGGCCGCCGTGCGCGCCGCGCTGGAACCGCTGCCGTTCGTCCTCTGCCTGTGGGAGGGCGGCTCGCCCGCCTTCGACCGGGCGGACGCGTGGAGCGACGTGGACCTGCAGTGCGAGGTGGACGACGACCAGGTGCCGGCGACATTTGCCGCGGTGGAGGCGGCGCTCGCGCGCGTGGCGGAGACGTCGCGGCGGTTCGTCGTGCCCGAGCCCGCGTGGCACGGGCACAGCCAGCGCTTCTACCAGTTCGCCAACGCCGAGCCGTGGCTGATGCTCGACCTCTGCGTGAT
The DNA here is from genome assembly GCA_903825285.1 of uncultured Opitutia bacterium. Taxonomy (GTDB): domain Bacteria; phylum Verrucomicrobiota; class Verrucomicrobiia; order Opitutales; family Opitutaceae; genus Opi-474. The sequence goes on from CAIJZY010000058.1 coordinate 2,702, forward strand.
GCGGCGCGGCACGCCCAACAAGTTCAACGAGCCGGAGGTCCACGGCGCGGCCCACGTCCTGTTCGACCGCTCCGGCCTGTTCGGGTCGCGCGTGATCCGGACCGACCGCGCCGCGCTGGAGGCCCGGCTCCGCGAGCGGATCGCCGCGCTCCGCACGCGCTTCGCGCTGTTCCAGGTGCTCGTCGAGAAGGAGTCATGGCGCCGGAACGCGATCGACGCCCTGCATTTCTACCAGGGCCTCACGCTCGCCCCGCTGGTGGAGCTGCTTCGCATCCGGCACGACCCGCTGCGCCACTCCTGGGGCAATCGCTACCTTCATCGCATCCTGCCCGCGGCGGATGCGACGCGGCTCGAGCAGCTGATGTACGTCGCCGACGCCACCCAAGTCCCGGCCAAGCGAGCCGAGGCGGAAAAATGGTTCCTCGCGCTCGCCGCCGAGCTCGACGCGCGGCCGCAGCTCGTGCCACCCACTACGTCATCCTGAGCGAGAACCACTAATAGGCGCTAATGGGCGCTAATAGGTTGGGAGCGGACACTGGCAGGGACGCGAGCAGGGGTTCTGTTGTTTACCCGTCATCCTGAGCGAAAGCGCAGGATCGCTGGGATCATGGCCTGCGGGCAGATCCCTGATCCCAGACACTGTTGCGCCGTTGCCGGAGTGTCCTTGGCCAAATCGGCCACTGCAGGATTAATAACAGCGATCCTTCGCCTTCACTCAGGATGACGGAGCGCAGAGCGAGGACTTTGATGGCCTAACCTAAGCCGGCGCGCAGGGCTCGGTCCGTCGCACGCGGCGGGTGGAAGCAGGGTTTTTCACGAGTTTCGCGGCCGGACGCACCGGACGGCGCACCAATTCGCCGCCGCAGTTCGGGCACACAAAACGGAGCCGGTGCGCGGCGCATTCAACGCAGAAGGTGCACTCGAAGGTGCAGATGTACGCCTCGCGCGATTCCGGCGGCAGGTCCCGGTCACAGCATTCGCAGTTGGGTCGGAGCTCGAGGGCCATGGCAGCTTCCTAGTCGTCCCTGTTCCGTCGTCAATCCGCCGGCAGGCAGCCGACATCGCAGGGCCCGCGCGATAGTTTTAGACATGGGTTCGTAAAGCCGGCCATTCCCTGCCGCGGGCGGGCGTGCTATGATGCCGGGCCATGAACCTGAGCTCCGCCTTCACGGTTGATCCCGACGCACCGGCGATCCGGCGGCACAACACCCAGGTCCAAGCCGCGCAGGCCGCCTTCGACGCCGGCCGGCCGACGCGGGTGCTCTTCAAATGCAGCGAGTGGGTCGGGCAGCACGGCTTCTACGCCGACGAGGTCGGGCTCGATTACCGCGATTATTACACCAACCCCGACCTGATGCTGCAGGTGCAGCTGGAGGCCGCGCGGCGGCGGCGCGAGATCCCGGTGCACGACATCATCCTCGGCGCGCCGCCGCGGGACAGCTGGTGCACCGGCGTGGATCTCTGGCCGGCAGTCGCACCGGGGGCCTTCGACTGCGAGCTCATGTACCGGCGCGAAACGGTGATCGCGAACCGGTCACGCCACCTCTCGCGGGAGGAATGCGATGCGCTGGTCATGCCGCGCATCGAGGACGGCGGCTGGATCGGCACCATCCGCCGCTTCCACGAGCACCTGGTCGACCAGTACGAGCACAAGCTGGTCTACCTCGGCAAGGCCGTGGACCGGATCCAAAACGGGATGGGCACGAGCGGCTTCTTCAGCCTCGCGCTCGACCTCCGGGGCGAGGCGATCATGGAGGACATGTACGAGGACGAGGCCTTCGCGCACCGGTTCCTGCGCAAGCTGGCCGACTGGAGCGACGCGCTCACCCGCCGCTGGGCCGCCCCGGCGGATCGCAACGCCCCCTTCCCGCTCACCGACCACGGCATCGACATGCTGTCGCCGGCGATGTACGAGAAATTCATCCTGCCCATCCTGCTGGAGAAGAACCGCGGCCGGACCAGCGAGCCGCAGCTCTTTCACCACTGCGGCCGGGGCCAGCACCTGTTCCCGATCGTCAGCCGCCACTTCAAGCTGCAGACGCTGCACGCCCTCACCTACCCGCTGCTGGACATCGAGCGCATCCGGCGCGAGGTCGGCCCCGACGCGCACCTCATCGTGCTGATCTCCGACGGCATCCTCAACCTGGGCACCGCCGCCGACGTGCGCGACGCGGTGAAATCCCTGCTGACCGACCGGCTCAAGCAAAGCGGGCCGCTCACGCTGATCTCCGGCGACCTGCTGCCCGGCACCAAGATGGACAACCTCCACGTCCTCTACGAAGCCGTGAAGGAATTCGGCGTGATCAACTAGGAGCCGGATCGGCCGATGTTTCAGGTCAAGGCGGGGACCCGTTGGGTTTTGTCGCCAGTTCGAGATGCGCCAGGTAGGCCAGCGCCTCGTCCCGGCGGGTGCCGCACATCGATTCGGTCGGCCGAAGGTTCACACAGACGGCCGGCCGCTCGGGCCGGCCAAAGAGCGCGCAGCTGAAATCCGGCCGCAGCTGGACGCACGCGACGCCCGCCGGCTTGCCCTGGGGCATGCCCGGAATCGGCGACGAGATGGACGGCGCGATGCAGCACGCGCCGCAGCCGGGGCGACAATTCATGGGAATGGGGAAAAAGTTAGCAAGTGACAGGGTTCAAGTGACAAGGGAGCAAGCGTCCGAACCTGTGGCTGGAGCTCTAGTCACTTGGACCCTGATCCTTGTCACTTCCAGCAACTACTGCAGGCTCAGGAACACGCGCGGTCCCTTGTTCTGCTTGGCCGCCTCCGCGCCCTGCGCGAGGAAGAGGCGGTCGGCCGCGATGTGGCCGGTCGCGAGGAAATAGGCCCGCACCTGCTCGGCGCGCGCCGTCGCCAGCGCGCGGAGATCGTCGGCGCTCACCACCTGGGCGTCTGCCAGGCGTCCGGTCATCTCCTCCAGCGGCACGCCGGGTGACGCCGTGGTCGGGGTCGTCGCCGCGGCGGCCTTGGGCGTGGCGGCGGGGGAGCCGGCCGCGGAGCGGAAGGTGATCACGCGCATCACGCGCTTGATCAGTCCCGGCTTCGGCGGCGCGGGGGCCGCGGTCACCGGCGGCGGGCCGGCCAGCGGCGCGCCGAATTTCGTGCCCGGCGGGAATTTCTCGTCGAACAGCTGCTTCACCATCGCGGCGTTTTCCTCGGGGGAGATGACCAGCTGCGCCGGCGGCGGGATCGCCGGGTTCGCCGCGTGGCGGGCCTCCCAGATCTGGCGGCGCACCCGATCGGCGAGCTTCAGCCGCTGCAGCGCATACGTGTCCGCCGCGGTGTCCGCGGCGCCCTCCAGCCCGAGGCTCAGGCCCGGGCGGTTCGTCAGCGCCTTCACCATCGTGTCGAGCTTCGGCACCTCGGCCGGCAGCAGCTCGCTGGCGCCGGGCGCGAACTCCTGGAACGCCAGCTCGTCACCGCCGCCGCCGAACATCGAGCCGAGCAGGGAGAACGGCGAGGTCGCCGCCTTCGTGAGCAGGTTCACGACCACACGCAGCACGACCTTGCCGATGCGGAAGTTCGGGTCGTCAAGGCTGCCCTGCACCGGCAGGTCGATCACGATCCGGCCGTCAATGTCCTTCAGCAGCGCCACGCCCAGGCGCACCGGCAGGCCGGTCGCGTCGGGGCTGTTCGTGGCGGCGCCGAAGGTGAACTGGTTCAGCGTGACGACGTTGGTGGTGTCGAGCTTGCGGCCCTCGACGTGGACCTTGGTGTCCACCACGAGCTGGCCGCGCGCGAGCTCGTAGCCCGCGTACTTTCCCGCGTACGGGCTGATCGGGAGCAGGTCCACGTTCTTGAAATCCACCTTGAGGTCCACGAACGGGCTCGCGCCCAGCGGGTCGAGCTGGCCGGTGATCGCCACCGGGCCCGCGCCGCCCACCAGGCCCTTCAGGTCCACGGTCGCGCGCGCAAGGTTCTCGGAGGACAGCCCCTGCACGCCGCCGCCAAACTGGGTGAGCGCCAGGCGAACGTTCGGCTCGACCGAGCGGTCGGTGAAGCTGAAGTCGCCGTCCTTCACGACCACCTGGCCAATCTCCACCTTCGGCAGCGGAGCCGCGGGCGTCGGGGCCGCCGGCGCGGCGGGCGCCGGACCCGGCCGCGCGAGGCCCGCGAGGTTGAGCGTCTTGTCGACGTTGACGAGCACCCGCGCGTACGGCGCGGCGAGGGAGATTTCCTTGAGCGACACGGTCAGCCGCGGCGCGGTGGCGAGCTTCACGCCGGTGAAGGTCAGCCGCGAAAATCCGGCCAGGTCCTCGTTGTGCGCGCCGTCCACGAGCCCGAGCTGGTCCACGGCAAGATTGCCGTCCAAGGTGATGGCCGCCACGCCGCCGGTCAGGTCCACGTGCACCTGGTCCGAGGTGGTGAGCGAGCCCTGCGTGAGGCGGGCGTTGACGAACTGCTCGAGGTACGGGCTGAGCGGCAGGAGACCCAGCGCGGTGACATCCGCCTTGAGGTCGGCCACCACCACGGGCCGCAGCTGCACGTTGCCGCCGACGTGGACCGCGCCCTGCGGCGCCCAGGTCAGGGAGAGCTCGAAGGGCATCTTCGCGCCGTCGGCCAGCGTGAGCTGCTTCGCCGTGAACTGGATGCCGCTGAGCCCCAGCTGCGCGGGCCGCGGCGCGGAGCGGTCGGTGAGGCTGACCTGAAAATCCTTCAGCGTGACTTCGCCCACCCGGACATCGGGCAGCTTGGCCGGCGCGGGTGAGGACGGGGCCGCCGGGGCGGGAACCGGCGCGGTCGCGGGCTGCAGCATCGTCAGCAAATTGATCGAGCCGTCGGCCTCGCGGCGCACGTTGAGGCGTCCGCCCGCCAGCACGACCGAGGAAACGGACGCCTTCGGCGCGAGCGCGTCGGCGCTGACGCCCGTGATGTCGAGGGCGGGCAGCTCGACGACGGTCTCATGGGTGGCGCGCTCGGCCACCTTCAGCCCGCGGAGCTGCACGCCGCCGTCGGCAAGGGTCAGGACGCGGTGGCCCTCCGTGAGGTCGATCGCGTAGCGGCCGTGCATGGACAGCGTGCCGGTGGTCAGGTCGGCGCGCGTGAGGCTGGAGTAGTACGGTGCATATTTCGGCAGCACGATGTTCTCGAGGCGCAGCTCGCCCTCGGACTGGAAAGGCTGCGCGATGATCGTGCCGCTCCACGCGAGCTTCTCGCCCGCCTCCGTCACGGCGGCGAACTGGTACGGCGCGCCGCGCGTGCCGGCGGTGCGGAAGTTTGTGACCGTCACCGACACGGGTCCGAGCACGGTGGCAAACGACTGGGCGCGGGACAGGTCAGAGAATTCCACCCGCGCGCGATTGACGATGAGGCTCCCGATCCGGATCGGCCGCATCGGCTTGCTGGGCGCCGGCGGGCCGGCGAGGGCAGCCGGGGCGGCGGTGAGTCGCGCGAGGATGTCGGAGAAGTTGAGCGAGCCGTCCGGGCGGATCACCACGCCGAGGTGGGCGCCGTCGAGCTCGACGTCACTCAGCACCCATTCGCCGAAGAGCGAGGACAGCGCGTCGAAGTTCACGTAGAGGCGGTCCCAGCCCAGGAAGGAGCCGTTCCCCTCTTTCAGGCGGATGTCGAACTGCTCGACCGTCAGCGAGAGCGCGTAGGGGTTGAGGCGGATCCGGCCGATGGTGACCTTCCGGCCGAGCTCGGCGGAGAGGCGGGTCTCCGCCTGCGTGCGCAGGATGGGCGGCAGCGCGAAAAAGCCGATCAGGGTGTACAGGGCGAGGACTCCCGCCGCGATGATCCATCCGCGGCGCCGGCGTGGAGAGAGGTTCATGCCCGACGGTAGCTGGCCGGGCCGTTCACTGCAACTCCGCGAGCACGGCCCGCAGTTGCGCGGCGTGGTCGGCGGTATCCACTTTCGGAATCACGGCCCGCACCGTGCCGTCGGTCGCGAGCACGTAGGCGGCTCGCGCCGGGCCGGTGTATTTCCGGCCGTAGAGGGACTTCTCGACAATCGCGTCGGCCGCCCTGGTGAACGTGTCATCGGGGTCGCTCGCGAGCACATAGCTGATCTTTTTCTTCGCCGCGTATTTCGCGTGCGACCCGCAGGTGTCGCGGCTCAGGGCCACCAGATTGTAGCCCGCGCGGTCGAATTCCGCCGCGTGCGCCGCCAGGCTGTCGTTCTGCCGGTCGCACCCCGGCGTATTATTGCGCATGTAAACCGACACAATCGTCGGGCGCGTGAGCAGCTCGCGCAGGGTGACGTCCGCCGTTTGGCCGTCACGGAACACCTTGAAGGCGAGCCGGGTATCGAGCTTCTGGCCGGGTTGGATCATGCGGCAAAGGAGCGCGGGCGACCCGGCGGGTCAAGCTGGGGCGGAGGAAGATAATTCAGTGCGGGGATGCACGGGCTTTGACGCGCGGGTAAATATCCTCCAACGTCCCGCCCGATGAAACCGGTCAAGGTCCCTGCGCTGGAGCTCTTCCTGCACGAGATGATCCCGCTCGCGAAAGCGATGGGGGTCGGCGTGGAGGTCAGCGATGACCGGGCGTTGGTGCTGACGGCGCCGAAGGAGCAGAACAAGAATTCGCTCAACACCGCGTTCGGCGGCAGCCTCGTCTCGCTCGCCACGCTCGCCGGCTATGGCGTCGTGTGGGAGCTGATGCGCAACGAGAAGAGCGCCGACAAGCCCGTGTGGCACATCGTGGTGAAGGAAAGCCGCGCGGCGTACCGCCGGCCGGTGATCGGCGATTTGCGCGCGATCTGCGAGCGGCCCGCGCAGGCGGCGATCGCGGAGTTCAAGGAGGCGCTGGAGCGCTACGGCAAGGCCAAGCTCAAGCTCAAGGCCCACGTGGTGGAGAACGGCGCGGTCGCGGTGGACGTGACGGCGGCGTTCGTGGTGACGCGCTGAGCGGCAACTGCGGTCAGCGGCCGGATTTCGCCCGCAACCGGACCGCCACACGTTCGCTCACGGCGCGACGCGGCGCGAGATAGGCAGCCATGTTCTCCCGCATGCGCGTCACGAGCGCCGGGTCAGCGGTCCGGGGCGAACCACCCTTGAACGGAGGCATCGGGTCGTACTCGATGCTGAGCTGGATCGACTTCGCCAACTCCTCACCGCGCATTTTTGCCACCAGGCTGAGCGCAAAATCAATTCCGGCCGTGACTCCGCCGCCCGTGACGCGGTTGCGGTCAACAACGACCCGCTCATCAACCGGAATTACTCCGAACAGCGCGAGCTGATCCCGTGAGGCCCAGTGGCAGGCCGCCTGGTATCCTTCCAGCAGGCCCGCCGCGGCCAAGACCAGCGATCCCGTGCAGACCGAGGTGACCCATTGGGCGGTGGCGGCTTGCTGACGGAGAAAGTCGAGTGTCGCCTCGTCCTCCATCAGCTCCACCTGACCAGGTCCACCGGGCACGCAAATCACGTCGAGCACAGGGCACTCGTCAAAAGTCGTGGTCGGTTCCATCACCAAGCCGTTGACCGTGGAAATGGGCTCCCGCTTTTTCCAGACGAGGTGAACCTTTGCCTCCGGGACGCGGCAGAAAACTTCGGCGGGGCCCACCAGGTCCAGCAGCGTCAGCCGTGGAAAAAGGAGGAACCCGATAGTCATCGATTCAGATGTGCTTGGAGTCGGCCTCGTCCTTCTTGGCGTAGCCGCTGTCCTGGCGCTGGTGGTTGACCTGGTTTTTCTTCAGGTAGGCCTGGTAGACATCGTCGGCGGACATGCCGAGCGTCTGGGCGAGAGACACGAGGAAGTGGAACAGGTCGACGACCTCGACCTTGGCGTTCTGCTCGTCGAACTTCTGGTACTTGGCCCACCACTTCCACGGCACGCTGTCGATCAGCTCGGCCGTCTCCTGCTGGAGGGCGCGGGTGTAGTTGAGGATCCACTTGGCCTTTTCCTCGTCGGAGGGGGGCGGGAGATGCACGCCGATGCGGGAATTCAGGGCGTCCTGCATGCGGAAAATTTCCTCGAGTTTGTCCATGGCGGCCGAGGCTGCGTCGCCCGCCCGGCGCTGGCAAGCCCGCCTTGGGGCGCAAGTTGCACGCCCCGCCGGAATTTGAGGTTGCCCCCCGGCGGCCCCCGGGCGAATTTGATTCCTTCACGCCTGCGTCGAGCGCATTTCCTGCCCTCCGCCGGCCCTCCCAACACAAGGCCGCTCTTCCGCCCTGCGGAAGCAGCGCCCGACAACGAAAAACCACCACATGTCAGATCCAGCATCGTCCGGCGATTCCGCCGCGACCGCCGGCGCAGCCTCCCCGGCTGCCTCCTCCGGCAATCCCGCCCCGATCGGCGCCTTTGGCGCCAAGGGTTCGGGTCTCGCCCGCGGCAAGCGTCCCAGCGCCGCCACGGCCCCCGCCAGCCCCGCCGCCCCCGCCGGCTACCAGCCCAGCGCCCTCGAGGTCATCCGGCCCCAGAGCGAGTACAAGAATCCGTTCACGGGCGAGACGTCCGTGGCCGCGCCCGTCGTCAACGAGCCCTCCCCCGCCCCGGCTGCGGAGGGCCGCATCGAGTCCGCTCCCACGCCTGTCGCCGCCCCGGTCCCCGAGGCGGCCCCCGTGGCCAGCCAGCCGGCCCCGGCGCCCGTCGCCGCGGCCCCGGAGAGCGACCTGTTCCCGTTCCAGCCCGAGGCCGCGGCCCGGACGGAACCCGCCCCCAAGGCCGAGCTCAACATCCTGCCCCCGCAGGAAGTGAAGCGTCCCGCCGTCAGCTGGGGTGACCACTCCGCGCCCGCGCAGGGCGACAACCGCGGCCGCCGCGAGGAACGCGGCACCTTCCGGCCCGAGCGCCGCGACCAGCGTCCGTTCGAGCCCCGTGAACCCCGCGAGCCCCGTGAGCCCCGCCGCGATTTCGCCGGCGAAGGCCGCGAGCAGCCCGCCTCCGCCCCGGCCAAGCCGGCCGGTGGTTTCTTTGCCTGGCTCAAGGGCCTGTTCGGCGGCAAGCCCGCCGAGGCCAAGCCCGGCGAGCGCGACTTCCAGGGCCGCGACGGCCAGTCCCGCCACGAGGGCGGCGGCCGGCGCCGTCACCGCGGCGGACGCGGACGCGGCGGCTACCAGGGCGGCGGTGAAAACCGCGGCCCGCGCGACGGCCAGCCCCGGGATTTCTCCGGCGAGGCCGGCGGCCAGGGTGGCGGCGAAGCCGGTGGCGAGAACCGCTACGAGGGTGGTGGTCGGCGCCGCCGTCGGGGCGGACGCAACCGTCACCGCGACGACCGCGGCCCGCGCCCCGAAGGCCAGCAGGGCGGCGGCGCGATCTAAGCGTACCCTCCCCTCACACTCAGGCGCCCGCTCCCGCGGGCGCCTTTTTTGTGCCCATCCCCGAGGGTCGGACCGCCAAAATGCCTGGGTTCCGCGCCTCCGCCGCTCCGCGTTTCCGCGAGCAAATTTCCAAATCCCGCCCGAACGCTGCACATCACGCTCGCATGGCGCGCGGTTCAGGCTTTCAACTTTCCGCGCTCCACTTTCAACTCCCCCCTCGATGGCCGATCTCATCGTCAATGGCGGCAAAGCCCTCTCCGGCACCATCACGCCGTCCGGCAACAAGAACTCCGCGCTGCCCATCCTCTGCGCGACGCTGCTCACCGACGCGCCCGTCCGATTGCGGAACGTCCCGGCGATCACCGACGTGGACAAGCTCGTCACCTTCTTTGCCGAGCAGGGCTCGCGCATCGAGTGGGACAAGGCCGCGGGCACGATGACGCTCGACCACTCGGGCTTCGACGCGGCGCGGCTGCAGGGCGAGCTGCCCTCCGGCATGCGCTCCTCGGTGCTGCTCTTCGCGCCGCTGCTGCAGCGGATGAAGAAGATCGCGATCCCGAGCAACGCCAAGGGCTGCTCGCTCGGCATCCGCGAGCTCGACCCCCATCTTGAGATCCTGGCCAAGCTCGGCGCGAAGATCGCCCACAACGGGTCGCTCACGATGTCGCTGAAGGGCCGCTTCCGCGGCGCGCGGCACTGGCCCGACTACATGTCGGTCACCGCGACGGAGAACTTCGTCATGGCCGCGGCGCTCGCCGAGGGCACGTCCACGATCGTCAACGCCGCCAGCGAGCCCCACGTGCAGGACCTCTGCGGCGTGCTGATCGGCATGGGCGCGAAGATCACGGGCGTCGGCACCAGCCAGCTCACGGTCACGGGCGTGAAGCGCCTGACCGGCGGCACGTTCACGATCAACACCGACTACCACGAGGTCGTCACCTTCCTCGCGCTCGGTGCGATCACCGGCGGCGAGGTGCGGGTCCGCCACTCGCTGCCGCACCACTTCGACCTGATCGCGCGGGCCTTCGCGAAGCTCGGCGTCGTGATCGAGCACCAGGGCGACACCGCGATCGTGCGCCGCCGGCAGAAGCTGGTGATCGAGCCGCCCTTCACCAGCAACCTGCTGCCGAAGATCGAGGCCGCGCCGTGGCCGTACTTCCCGGTCGACCTGCTGCCCTGCATGATCGCGCTCTCGGTCCGCGCGAAGGGCGCGATCCAGTTCTGGAACAAGGTCTACGAGGGCGGATTCACCTGGATGCCCGAGCTGTCGAAGTTCGGCGCCCATGTCGTCGTGAGCGACCCGCACCGCATCATCGTCTTCGGCGACCGCCCGCTGCGGCCGACGACGGTGGACGCCCCGTACATCATCCGCGCGGCGGTCGCGCTCTACATGGTGGCCGCCAGCATCCCCGGCCGCTCGGTGGTCAAGAACGCCGACACCATCATGCGCGCCCACCCGCGCTTCGTCGAAAACCTCCGCAGCCTCGGCGCGGATGTGGAGTGGAAGTGAACCGGAGATGTCACCACGAAGCCCACGAAGGGCACGAAGGCCCTTGGCTCGGGGCCCAATCCAGCTTTCCCTCTCCTCTTCGTGATCTTCGTGTGCTTCGTGGTTAATCCTCCTCCGCATGGCTTCGCCTGAATCCAACAAGGGCCTCGGCTTCATCAGCTCCGCGCTCTCCGCGCCGGTCTCGCCGGCGGAGGCGGCACTGCGGCCGCTGTCGTTCGCCGACTTCACCGGCCAGCTGAAGACCGTCGAGCGCCTCCAGGTCATGGTCGGCGCCGCCAAGAAGCGCGGCGAGGCCCTCAACCACATCCTGCTCTCCGGCCCGCCGGGCCTCGGCAAGACCACCCTCGCCTTCATCCTCGGGCACGAGCTCGGCCGCAGCGTCCGCGTCACGTCCGGCCCCGTGATCGAGAAGGCCGGCGACCTCGCCGGGCTGCTCACCAGCCTCGAGGAGGGCGACCTGCTCTTCATCGACGAGATCCACCGCATCCCGAAGACGGTCGAGGAGTACCTGTACTCGGCGATGGAGGACTTCCGCCTCGACATCATGATCGACCAGGGCCCGAACGCCCGCAGCGTCCGCCTGTCGATCCCGCGCTTCACCCTGATCGGCGCCACCACCCGCAGCGGCCTGCTCACCGCCCCGCTGCGCTCGCGGTTCACGCTGCAGACGCGGCTCGACTACTACGACCACCCCACCCTCGAGGGCATCGTGCGCCGCAGCTGCGGACTCCTGCAGGTGAAGATCGACGAGGACGGTGCCCGTGAGATCGCCACGCGCGCCCGCGGCACGCCGCGCGTCGCCAACAACCTGATCAACTTTGTCCGCGACTACGCGCAGGAGCGCGCCCAGGGCCGCATCACCCAGCCCGTGGCCGCCGCCGCGCTCGAGCTGCTCGAGATCGACGCGGCCGGGCTCGACGAGATGGACAAGCGCATGCTCCGCGTGATGGCGGAGAACTACGGCGGCAAGCCCGTCGGCATGAGCACCATCGCCGTCGCGGTCGGCGAGGAGGCCGAGACGCTGGAGGAGGTCCATGAGCCGTTCCTGATCCAGGAGGGCTACGTGCAGCGGACCCCGCAGGGCCGGCTGCTCACGGCCAAGGGCTACGCCGCCGTCGGCCTCAAGCCCCTCGGCGGCGACCAGCAGAGCCTGCTGTAGCCCGGCCCGCGGGCTGCGGCGGAGGCGCGCCTTCGATCCTTCGATCTGGTGTTACCACGAAGAGCACGAAGGGCGCGAAGACCAAGCCGTTCCGGGGATCGGAATGCTTCGTGCCCTTCGTGTTCTTCGTGGTGAAAAACGCCCGGGCCGGGTCAGAGCTTGAGCTTGATCTCGCGGCCGGACGCGGACGAGGCGTAGACGGCCTCGAGGATGCCGATGACCTTGATCGTCTCGGTCCACGGCACGGGCGACGGCTTGCCGTTGACCACGCAGTCCACGAACGCCGCGATCTCGTTCCAGTGGGGATGCGGCACGTGCAGGGGATGCGTGAGCGAGCCCTGGGCATGGACGCCGTTGACGACCGTCGCGAACTCCGCGCTCGGCCACTTGAGGCCGCCCTTCTTGCCGAAGATCTGGGCGACGAGGTCCTCGTTCTCGACCTGGTGGCACATCCACGCGGCCTCGAGCACGAGGGTGGCGCCGTTGTCAAAGTGGACGAAGCCCGCCGCGAAATCCTCGACGGAGTAGCGCGCACGGTCCCACTCGCCCCAGAGGTTGGGCATGGTGTGGCCCTTGGCGAAGACGGTCTTGGACGTGCCCGAGACGCGCACCGGCTGCGGGAAGTCCATCAGCCAGAGACAGAGGTCGAGCGCGTGCACGCCGATGTCCATGCACGGGCCGCCGCCGGCCAGCTTGGCGTCGATGAAGCCCGGCGACGGGGGCAGCCAGGCGCGGCGCACGGCGCGGACGCGCGCGTGGTAGGCCTCGCCGAGGTTGCCGCCGTCCACCCACGCCCGCGCGGCGAGGCCGCCCTGGGTGAAGCGCTGGTGCTGGGCGGTCATGAGCTTGCGCTTCTTCTGGTCGGCGAGCCGGCCCATCGCGCGCACCTCCGCGGTCGAGACCGCGAGGGGCTTCTCGCAGAGCACGTGGCAGCCGGCGGTGAGCGCGGCGAGCGCGGCCGGCGTGTGCACCTTGTTCGGCGTGCAGATGTCGACCGCGTCAAGGCCGAGCTTCAGGAGCTCGCGGTAATCGGTGAACACCCGCGCGCCGCCCGCGGCCTCGGCGGCCTTCCGGGCCGTGGCCTCCGCGACGTCGGCCACGCCGACGATCTCGACCTCGGGGAGATTCCTCCACCCGGGGATATGCACGGCCTGGGCGATGCCGCCGCCGCCGATGATGCCAACACGGAATTTGCGGGATTTCATGGGGTGATTTGATCCTAGCGATGCGCAGCGCGCGCGCGGCGACAATCCAAAAGCCCGGGCCGGCAGCGATCATTCACCGCGCCTGGTCGGCGTGCTTCCGTCTTGGCTCCCCCGGCCCTAGAGCTAGGCTGGCCGCATGGACAGTAACGTCGCACCCCCGGCCGAGTCCGCCTATCAGGACCGCCACGCCGGTTTGATCGTGTTCGGGATCCTGGGGATCCTCCTGGGCCTGGCTTGCCTGCTGCTGGCCCCGCTCGCCTACTTCGGCCAGATGATGGCCGCCGCGCGGACCGGCACGGAGCTCAACCGGGGCAACGCCCTGCTTGGCGTGATGATCTACGGCCTGCTCGGCACCGTCATGATCTGGCTCAGCATCGGCTCCATCCTCGCGCGCCGCTGGGCCCGGGCCCTGATTCTCTGCGGCGGTTGGATCGGCCTGATCATCGGCCTGGTGGCGATGCCGGTCGTGTGGGTGGCGCTGGGCTCGGTCGGGCCCGCCGCCGCGGCGCAGGGCCATGCGCTGCCGCCCGCGGCGCTGGTGCTCGTGCGCTGGATCACGCTGGGGGTCACGTTCGTGATCTACATCGTGATCCCCGGGCTCACCGTGCTCTTCTACAGGGGCCGCAATGTCCGCCTCACCTGCGAGGCACGTGATCCGGTTGCCCGCTGGACCGACCGCTGCCCGCTGCCCGTGCTGGCGCTGTGCCTGCTCAAGGCGTTCTCCGCCGGCTTCCTGCTGCTGTTCCTGTTCACCACCTACGGGCACATCTTCCCGCTCTTCGGATCCATCGTCCAGGGCGTGCCGGCGCGGATCCTCTGGGTGGCCCTCGTGGCCTTCCTGCTCTATGCCGCGCGCGGGTTCTACCGGCTCGACCGGCGCGTCTACTGGACGTACCTCGCCGGTGCGCTGCTGCTGTGGTCGTCGTCCTTCGTCACCTTCCTCCGCGTGGACATGGTGGACTACTATCGCCTGGCGGGCATGCCGGAGCGGCAGCTGGCGCACATCGCGCAGAATCCCCTGATGGCCCACAACACGCTCGCCCTGGTCAACGTGGCGACGATGGTGGTGGGCCTCGCCTACCTGCTCTACGTGAAGCGCTTCTTCCCCGCGGCGGCTACAGATCACCCAGCTGCGGTCGCAGGATGATCTCCTCGACGACCGTGCGGCGCGAGAGCCGGTAGACGTCGAGGAACGCCCGGGCGACGTCCTCGGCGGGCATGATCCGCCGCGCCGGCACGCCGCTGCCGGCCCACGACGGGGAATGGGTCGCGCCGGGGTGCACGCAGCAGACGCGCACGCCGCGGTCGCGCAGCTCGGCGCGCATCACGGCCGACAGGCCGGTGACGCCGAACTTGGCCGCGCAGTAGCCGGCCCCGCCGGGATAGGCGCCGAGGCCGGCGATGGAGCTCATGTTGAACACGTCGCCCCGGCCGCGCCGCGCCATCGCCGGCACAAAGGCCCGCGAGACGAGGAAGACGCTGCGCAGGTTGGCCGCGATCAGGCGGTCGAACTCCGCCACGGCCATCGTCGCGAAGGGCGCGGCGACGAACTTGCCGGCGTTGTTGACGAGGACATCGACCCGGCCGAGGCGTTTCGTCACCGCCGCCGCGAGGGCGGCCACCGCCGCCTCGTCGGACACGTCGCAGGCAAAGGCCTCGGCGGTGGCGCCGAGTTCGGCGCACGCGCGGGCGACGCCCCGGAGGTTCCGGGCATTGCGCGCGACCAGCGCGAGCCGCGCGCCGGGCACCTCCCGCGCAAACACCCTCGCGATCGCCGCCCCGATGCCCTGGGAGGCGCCGGTGATCAGGATGACAGGTTTCATAGGCTACGGAGAGGATCGCGAAATCGCGGAAGGACGGAAGCGCGGAATTCAACCCGGCTCAATTCCGCGCCTCCGCTCTTCCGCGATTTCGCGCGGTTCCGTCAGCAGAGCAGCGAGCCGAAGTCCATGAAGTCGGCGGCGAAGCCGCCGGGGACGCCCTTGCAGATCACGCTCACGGCGTCGTGCGAGTGCAGCGACTCCAGGTGCGAGCAGGCGATCTGGAAATCCTTGATGCGCTTGTCGGCGTCGAACTCCCGGTACAGCAGCCGGGCGGCGTCCTCGACGAACTTCAGGTGGGCGCCGTTCAGCTCGGCGAAGGCCTGCTCGTCCTCGCGCTTCACCATCACCTGCGTCTCGGTCTGCAGCGCGCGCAGGCAGTGCGCCTGCACGTCCTCGATCCAGATCTTCCGGCCCGCGGCCTCCTCGATCGTGATGCGCGCCTTGCTGCGCTGCGAGTGCGGCACGCCGTAGGTGCCGCGGCGGTCGCGCGCGTGCTCGGTCAGCTCGGCGGAGCACGGGCACGCGGAGGAGTAGACGAAGTCGAAGTGGATGAAGCGGCGGTAGGCGCCGGCGCGGGTCACGACCCCCTCGAAGGCCACCTCGTAGTACTGCCAGCCCTCCAGCCCGCTGCGCAGGCTCGGCCGCAGCATCGGGTAGGAGAACGCCACCTTCAGCCGCGCGGCCTTGCTGTCCACGCGGCGCAGGTAGGTCTTGAGGATCTTGCCCATCCACTCGCCCGTCATGGCGCCGTCCTTGTGCTCGTAGAACGAGCGCATGATGCGGCTCATGTTGATGCCCTTGAGCTCGGCCTCGAGCGAGACGGTGCCCGTGACGCGGCTCTCGAGCGTGAGGGTGCGGCCGTCCTTGGTGCGGTACTTGAGCGGCAGGCGGAAGTTGTGGATGCCGACCTGCTGGATCGGCACGTTGGCGCCCTGGATGGCGTCGTGGGCGGCCTCCATCATGTCGGGCAGCGTCGCCCGGTAGGCGGTGGGCGCACGGAATTTCCGGTCGTAGCCGCGCTTGATCCGCGGCGGCGTGCCATCCGCGGAGCGGTGGAGGTACATCGGCTTTTTCTTCATGTCGTTTTTATGGGCGTCGGTGCAGGCGGCCAGGCGGTTGGGACGATAACCGTAGTCCCGCGCAATGCGGGATTAGCTGGCGGGAGAATCGGGTCCGAAATACTCGGCGTAGTTGCGCGGGGTCTCGAAAAGGCGGACGCGGTGGAGCCGGCCGGCGGTGATGAGCGGCGCGATCTCGTTCCAGAAGGCGATCACGAGGTTTTCCGTCGAGGGATTGATGCCGCGGAGGAAGGGCACCTCCTCGTTGAGGTTGCGGTGGTCGCAGGGGTCCACCACTGCGCGGTTCAAGATGCGCTTCAGCTCGCCGAGGTCCAGGACGTAGCCGGTCTCCGGGTCGGGCCGGCCGCTAAGGGTGACCTCGAGCACGTAGTTGTGGCCGTGCCAGTGCGGGTTGGTGCAGAGCCCGTACTTCTCCGTGTTCCAGCGCTGGCTCTTCGCCGGGTTGTGCAGGCGGTGGGCCGAGTTGAAGTGCACCTGCCGGGTGATGTAGACGGTGCCGGCGAGCGCGCGGGGGGCGCGGCGGGCGGGTTTTTTCCGGCGGCGGGAGGTGGCGGGCATGAGGTTCAGACGTACCGAGAATCGCAGCCGGGTCAATGCGCCGGCAGCAATTTATGCGCAGTTGGAGATTAGGTTTGTGGCCCCGGCCCAGCCGCGCTTGTTCGGGTCCAGCATGGCGACGCGATTCTGCATTCTCGGCAGCGGCAGCTCGGGCAACAGCGCCCTGCTGCAGACCGAGGGCGCGCGGGTCCTGGTGGACGCGGGTTTCTCGGCCCGCAAGCTCGCCGCGCTGCTCACGGCCGCGGGCGAGTCGCTCGCGGCGGTCGATGCGGTCTTCCTGACCCACGAGCACGGCGACCACGCCGCGGGGATCGAGGGCCTGAAGAAGCACCCGCACATCCGCGTGTTCGCCAACGCCGCGACCGCGCGGGCGGTGCAGGCGGGGCTCTCCTACCGCCCTGACTGGCAGATCTTCGAGACCGGCGCGCGGTTCCAGTACCGCGACCTCGAGGTGCAGAGCTTCACCGTGCCGCACGACGCGCAGGAGCCGGTCGGCTTCCGCTTCAGCACCGGCCGCGAGGGCGACCTGTTCGCGCCGCGGCGCTCCCTCGCCTACCTCACCGACCTCGGCCACGCCCCGGGCCACCTCCACGAGCACATCCGCGACTGCGACGTGGTGGTGATCGAGGCCAACCACTGCCCCGAGTTGCTCAAGGCCGACCCGAAGCGCCCGTGGTCCACCAAGCAGCGCATCAGCGGCCGCCACGGCCATCTCTCCAACGAGGGCGTCCGCGAGCTGCTGGCCGCGGTCGCGAGCCCGCGCTGGCGGCGCGTCTACCTCACGCACCTCTCGCGCGACTGCAACTCCCCGGCCGCCGTCGAGCGCGCGCTGGCGGAGGTGCGCGCGGCGCTGGGCGCCTGCGAGTTTGCCGTCGTCGCCGCCGGCGAGGGCACGCCGTTCTACGAGCTCGGCTGAGGCGGGCCGCCGGGTCAGTGCGCGGCGCGGGTGTTCTTCAGGCTGTGCCGGCCCGCGATGGACCACATGAGGACGCCGCCGAGCAGGCCGAACGGGACCTGGTAGTAGAAGTAGTAGTCCCAGCCGTAGTGATCGAGCACCCAGCCGAGGCCCTTGATGGCCAGCGCGGCGCCAAAGTACTGGAACGCGTCGATCACGCCGGACGCGAACGCGGCCATCTTGCGCCCGCCAATGTCCATGGCGGCGGCCGGCCCGAGCAGCGAGTGCGTGGAGTTAACGGTGAACGCGATCATGATCACCATGATGAGCGTCCAGTTGACCGAGGTGACCTGCGCCGCGATGAACGTGATGGCGACCTGGAGAAAATAGATGATCGCCGCGACCGGCGCGCGCCGCGAGTGGAAGAACCGGTCCGAGATCCAGCCGGAGAGGAGCGACCCGGCCGAGGCCGCGATCGGGATGGCCAGCCCGAGCGACTGGAACTTCCAACCCCGCGGATCCAGGTGGTGGACGTCCTGGAAGAGCCGGGGAAACCACTGGTCGATGCCCTGCCGCACGGCGCCCGTCGTGGCATAGGCGACGGCCATGATCCACACGACGGGATTGGTGACGATGTGCCGGAAGACCGTCCTGATTTCCGTGCGCACCTCCTGGTCGGCGTGGTCGGCCTCGCCGGGGAAGAGGTTCTGGTAGCCGCACTCCTCGGGCGTGTCCTTGACCACCAGCACCAGCAGGACGGCGACCAGGGAAGCGAGGCCCGCCGGGATCCAGAACAGCCAGCGCCAGTGCTGCGGCGGCACGTGCCACATGCCGAGGAAGACGAAGCCCGCGAGCAGCGCCGGCAGCAGCCAGTTCGCCACGCCGCGGCCGAGGTTGATCATGCAGCCGAAGATGCCGGCGAAAGTCCCGCGCTCCTTCTCGCTGAACCAGGCACTGTTGATCTTGATGAAGCCCGGCGCGCCGAACGACTGCGCGTAGCCGTTGATGCCCCAGAGCAGGGCGAAGAGCCAGAGCTGGCCCCAGAACGAGGCCGCGCCGAACAGCATGCTCATCGAGACCGTGCCGGCGGCGCCGATCAGCATCGCCCGCTTGCCGCCGATGCGGTCGGTCAAAAGGCCGTTGATGATCTGCCCGCAGCCGTAGGCGACGAACTGGCACGAGAGGATCGTGCTGATGTCGCCCTTCGAGAAGCCGAACTCGTCCGCGATCGACTTGTTGGCGTACGCAAAATTGTAACGGCAGAGGTAATAGCTCGTGTACGTCAGGCCGACCACGGCCCAGTTGAGTCCGCGGCGGGCCCGGTAGCCGGACGGGTGCTGGAGACGGGCGGGGAGCTCACTCATTGTCGCACAGGTCTAGGGAAACCCGGCGGCACTGCACGAAAAATTAACCCGAATGTCACCATCCGGTGGTGACACGGCCGCCGCCGCTCAGGGCGCGGCCGCGGTCTTCTGCTCGTGCTCGGCGATGTACTTCCGCGTGGCCGCGGGCAGCTCGTGCCAGATGCGCCAGGCGATGATGCCGCCGACGAGGGCGAAGGGCATGAGGAAGATCGGCCACCACTGCCAGCTGCGCTGCGTGAAGACCGCGAGCCCGCCGACCAGATGGTCGCCGCTTGTGCTGCCGGCCTGCGGCGTGAGGAAACCGACACAGATCGACTGCACGCTGCTGCCGAGGTAGACGCAGCCGTCCACGATGCCCGAGCACGTCGCCGTGGCCTTGCGGCCGCCGAAGTCGGCCGCGGCGGTGCCCGACATCAGCGAGTGGACGCCCGTCACGGCCGCGACGATCAGCAGCGCGGCGATGCCGACGAGGTAGGGCAGCGCGAACAGGTTCATGGCCATCACGGCGGCCATCATCAGCATGAAGGCGCAGAACAGCGCGGCCGGGGGCCCGCGGCGCGACTGGAAGAACTTGTCGGAGATGAGCCCGCCGGCGAAGCCGCCGACGATGCCGAACAGGCACAGCAGCAGGCCCCAGTTGTCCACGATCGACGCCGCGGCCGGCTGCTTCACGTCGTGGGCGAAGATCGTGTACCACTGCATGATGCCGTTGCGCAGCACGCCGGCCGTGAGCTCCACGCCCGCGAACATCAGCATGAGCGGGCTGCAGAAGACCTTCTTGAGGAGGTCGAGCGTCGAGTACTCCTCGTGCATGTGGCCCGAGGAGGCGTCATGGGTGTCGAGATGCGGGAAGCCGGCGGCCTCGGGCGTCTCCCTGATCAGCCAGACATCGAGCACGAGCCACACCAGCAGGATTGCCGCCGGGACGAAGAACACCGCCCAGGTCGCGTCCACCGTCACGCCCTCCGGCACGAACAGCGCGTGCAGTCCCGCCTGCAGCCAGTTCGCGCCCGGGATGGCCGCCACCTTCGTCATGTCCACGATCGCCTTGCCCCATTCGAACGCGAAGTAGACGCCGAACGAGATGAGCGTGCCGAAGATCGCCCCGAACACGCCGCGCTCGCGCACGTGGAACCAGTTCGCCTTCACCTTGATGATCGAGACGGCGCCGTAGCTCTGGAAATACATGTTCACCGCGTAGAGCGCGGAGAAGATCCCGACCAGCTTGACGTGCCAGCGGCCGGTCACCACCAGCCACGTCACCACGCCCAGCGCGATGTTGGCCACGGCGGCGCCGAGCGCGGCAATGATGATGCCCTTCTTGCCGCCGATCTTGTCCACCAGCGGGCCGTTCACGAGGAACGAGAAGGCGTACACGCCCGTGCCGGCGGCGAAGATCAGGCCGAAGTCCTCGTTCGACATCAGCGCGCCGAAGGAATTCTTCGCCACCGTGAGGTTGTAGCGCCCCATGTAGAGGAACGCATAGGTCATCCCGAGCGGGAACCAGTTGATGAACCGCCGGCTCAGGAACCACGGCCCGTGCCTCAACGGGTTGTTGTAGAAATACAGCAGGATGACGATCAGGAGGCAGAGGGCGACGATGCCGAGTGACATGGGCGGTCGGAGGGAACGGTGGGCGGGGCGGCGGGGCCGGGGCGCTGCAGCAGCGTTCCGGCCAGTTCCGCAAGTTTCTGAGCAGAAGCGGTCGCCGGCGCACGGAAAATTTACCTGCCGCGTGAAGATTTTACCCAATCGTCACCGGGACGGTCGCGGCGGCCGTGTTTTTCGGTCCCCGCGCTTGCGCAGTTGGCCCGATTCCGGCATCAGGAACCCCCGCATGGAACCCGCCTCCTTCCGCCGCACCAAGATCATCTTCACGCTCGGCCCCGCCACCGAGAGCGAGGCCATGCTGGAGCGCATGATCCGCGCCGGCGCCGACATCGTCCGCCTCAACATGGCGCATGCGAAGCACGACTGGACCCGCGCCGTGATCCGCCGCATCCGCGCCGTCAGCGCCCGGGTGGGCCGCGAGGTGGCCATCATGATGGACATCAAGGGGCCCGAGATCCGCACGGGCGACCTGGCCGCGCCGATTGAGCTGCGGGCGGGCGAGATCTTCGATTTCACCGTCCGGCCCGGCGGCGGCGGCGGGGGGGGCGCCGGCGGCGAGGAGATCCGCTCCGTGGACGTCAACTACCAGAATCTCGTCAACGACATCCACGTCGGCGACACCGTCCTCGTTGACAACGGCCTGCTGCGCCTCGAGGTGCTGGCGAAGGACGAGGGCCACATCCGCTGCCGCGTGCTCATCCCCGGGCCGCTCAGCTCCCGCCGCCACATCAACCTGCCGGGCGTGAAGGTGAACCTGCCCGCGTTCACCGAGAAGGACCGCGCCGACACCCTCGTCGGGCTCGAGGAGGGCATCGACTTCGTGGCCCTGTCCTTCGTCCGCGAGGCCGCGGACGTCGAGCAGCTGCGCGCCTTCCTGGCGGAGCGGAAGGCCAAGGTGCGCATCATCGCCAAGATTGAGGACCAGTCGGCCATCGTGCACCTCGACGAGATCGTGCGCGCGTGCGACGGCCTCATGGTGGCCCGGGGCGACCTCGGCATCGAGTGCCCGTTCGAGGACCTGCCCGTCATCCAGCGCCGCGCCGTGCGCACCTGCCTCGCCCAGGGGCGGCCGGTCATCGTCGCGACCCACATGCTCGAGTCCATGATCACCCAGCCGGTGCCGACGCGGGCGGAGATCACGGACGTCGCCAACGCGGTCTACGAGTTCGCCGACTGCGTGATGCTCTCGGGCGAGACCACCGTCGGGAAGTACCCGCTCGAGTGCGTGCAGATCCTCGACAAGATCGCGCGCCGCATCGAGGCCGAGGCCGACTTCACCGGCCGCGAGCCCGCCGTGTTCACCGGCGAGCGGATGAAGGTCCTGCATTCCGCCGTGGTCCTCGCGAACGAGATGCCGAACTCGAAGATCCTCACCTTCACCCGGCACGGCTTCATGGCCAACGGCCTCGCCGCGCTCCGGCCGACCAGCGCGCCCATCCTCGCCATCACGCCCTACCCCGAACTGCTCCGCCAGCTCCGCCTGCTCCGCGCCGTCGAGCCGTTCCTCATGCCGTTCGCCACCGAGCCCGACGTCACGATCGAGAACGCCATCACCCTCCTGCGTCAGGCCGGCCGCGTCGTCCCCGGCGACAAGCTCATCATCGCCTCCGACATCGTCTCCAGCGATCGCCTTGTGGACAGCGTGCAGCTGCGGACCGTGAGCTAGGGGGCGTTGATTCTGTCCCACCGCAGTGTCGCTCCTTTTCATCATCAGAACCGGATCTGGGATTTACCTCTTTTTTTACTGTTACATAATTGCATGAGTGGCGTCTTGGCTGGAGACCGTCTCCTGCCTTTCCCCCTCGCGGCATGAAATTTCCCCTCCTGCGTTTTTGCTGGCTCAGTCTCGCGGCTTTCCTGCCGCTCCTGCAGGGTGCGAATCCCAGCCTGGTCAGCATCTCCACGCGGGCACAGGTCGGGGCGGGTGAAAACATTCTCATCGCCGGCTTCGTCATCAGTCCGGGCACCAACAAGACGGTGCTGATCCGCGGCGTCGGCCCGGAGCTGAAGAACCTCGGCGTCTCCGGCTTTCTCGCGCAGCCGGTGCTGAAGCTGTTCAGCTCCGCGAACTCCACCACGCCGATCGCCACGGTCACGGGTTGGAAGACCAGCGACGCCGCGACGTTCGCGCAGGTCGGCGCCTTCCCGCTGACCTCCGGCTCGGCCGACACCGCGCTGGTCACGACGCTCGCGCCGGGTGTCTACACGGCGCAGGTCTCGGGCAACAACAACACCACGGGCGTGGCGCTGGTCGAGGTGTACGAGGTCGGCACGTCCACCGCCAAGCTCATCAGCCTGTCCACGCGCTCCTATGTCACCACGGGCGAGGGTGTCACGCTTCCCGGATTTGTCATCGCCAACGGCACCGGCACGCGCCGGTTGCTGGTGCGCGTCTCCGGCCCGGCCCTCGCGGCCTACGGCGTGGTCGGCACGCTGGCGGACCCGGTCCTGCGCATCACGGATCTCGCGAACACGGTGACCTACGCCACCAACGACGACTGGGGCACGCCGGTCGGCACCAACGCCGTCTCCGGCGCCACGCTGAGCGCGTCGTTCCAGCAGGCCGGCGCGCAGCCGTTTCCCGATCCCAACAGCAAGGACGCCGCCATCCTCGCGGACTTCACGCCCGGCGTGTACGCCATCCAGGTCAGCGGCGCCGGCGGCACCTCCGGCGTCGCGCTCACCGAGGTCTACGACGTCACGCCGTCCGGTCCCGCCACGGTCACCATCGCCGCCACCAAGGCCAACGCCGACAAGTCCGGCAGCAATCCCGGCGAGTTCACCGTCACGCGCGTCGGCGACCTGCTCACGCCCCTGACCGTGTCGTTCACCGTGGGCGGCACCGCGGTGAACGGCCTCGACTACTTCCCGCTCTATCCCACGACGGTCACGATCCCGAGCGGCGCGGCCTCGGCCAAGATCGCGATCACGCCAAACGCCGACCTCCTCAGCAGCACTGCGGCCACGGTCACGCTGACCGTGACATCTGGCAACGGCTACGTCGTCGGCCCCGCCAGCGCGGCCACGGTCACGATCGCCCCGGCCAATTCCACGCTGTACGTCGCCACGATCCGGCCCCGGACCAACGCCACGACGTCCACGGCCTCGGGCACCGCCACGATCCTTCTCAACGCCGCGGGCACCATCGCCCAGGTCAGCATCTCCTTCTCCAACCTCACCTCCACCGAGGTCGTCGCCCACCTGCAGATCGGGTCCACGGGCGACTACGTGCTCAACCTCCCGCCCGGCCAGGTCAGCTCACTGTACTGGACGCTGACCCCGGTCGGCACTTACACGGTGGCCAACCTCGTCGCCGCGCTGCAGTCGGGCAACCTCTACGTCGGCATCGACACCGCCAACTATCCCACGGGCGAGGCCAGCGGCACCTTCCTGCAGGCGACCGGCTCGCAGACCTTCACTGCGCCGCCCGCGCCGCCGGCCCTGCCGACCGGCGCGCCCGGCACGGCCGGCGCCGCGCGTTTCCTGGCCCAGGCCACCTTCGGGCCGACGCAGGCGGAAATCGACGCCCTCGCCAACAGCAGCTACGATGCCTGGATCAGCAGCCAGCTCGCGATGCCGTTCACGTCACACCGCGCCGCCGCGCTGGCCGACCTCGCCGCCTTCGGCGGCAACTCCGACGGCAGCATGGCCGCCTCAAACCGACAGGCGGCGTGGTTCAAGACCGTCCTCACCGCCCCGGACCAGCTGCGCCAGCGCGTCGCCTTCGCGCTCAGCGAACTCCTGGTCGTGTCCGACGTGTCCATTAACGCGCCCGAGGGCCTGGCCAACTACTACGACCTCCTCGGCAACGGCGCCTTCGGCAATTTCCGCACCCTGCTGCAGAACGTCACCCTGAGCCCGATCATGGGCAACTACCTCAGCTCGCTGCGCAACGCCAAGGCCACCACCACCACGAGCCCCGACGAGAACTACGCGCGCGAGGTGATGCAGCTCTTCTCCATCGGGCTCAGCCAGCTGCAGCCCGACGGCACGCTCAAGCTCGACACCACCGGCCTGCCCATCGCCACGTACGACCAGACCACCATCACCCAGATGGCGAAGGTGTTCACCGGCTGGGGCTACCCGTCCACCAACCCGAACGCCTTCCGCAGCGCGCCGACGGACTATTTCTCGCCGATGCAGCTGTACCCCGCGTACCACGACACGACGGCGAAGAGCATCGTCAACGGGATCGTCCTGCCCGCCAACCAGACCGGCACGGTGGATCTCCAGCAGGCGCTGGATGCGCTGTTCAACCACCCGAACTGCGGCCCGTTCGTGTGCCGGCAGCTGATCCAGCGGCTGGTCACGAGCAACCCCAGCCCCGCCTACGTCTACCGCGTCGCGCAGGTCTTCGCGAACGACGGCACCGGCACCCGCGGCAACCTCGCGGCGGTGGTCCGCGCGATCCTCACCGACTATGAGGCCCGGTCGAACTCGCTCCTCACCAACGCCGGCTACGGCAAGCTGCGCGAGCCGCTGCTCCGCCTGACCAACGTCCTGCGCGCGTTCGGCGGCGCCTCCACCAGCGGGCGCTACGGCATCTTCAACCCCGAGGGGTCGCTCGACCAGGCCGCGTTGCGCTCCCCGACGGTCTTCAATTTCTTCCACCCGGCCTACATCTATCCCGGGACGCTCGCCAGCGCCGGCCTGGTCGCGCCGGAGTTCGAGATCACCAACGCCACCACCGCGATCAGCGTGCCCAATTATCTCCGCGGCTACGTGTTCTTCAGCGCCACGCCCACCGCCTCGACCATCACGCTCAATCTCGCGACCGAGCAGACGCTCGCGTCGAACCCGTCCGCGCTGCTCGACCACCTGAACGCCGTGCTCTGCGGCGGCACGATGCCGCAGGCCACGCGCGACCGCATCACCACCGCGCTGGCCGCGTTGCCCGTCTCCACCACGGCGCTGGAGCGCGTCCAGACTGCCATTCTCCTCGTCGCCACGTCGCCCGCCGCCGCCATCCAGTAGCCCGCCATGCCCCGCTCACCCGTCCCCGACCTCTCCCGCCGCCGCTTCATCGGCCAGGCCTGCTGCGCCGCCGTCGGCGCCACCGGATTTCTCTCGTCGCTCGCCAGCCTCCGTCTCATCGGCGCCGCCGCCAGCCCCGGCAACGTCCCGGTCAACGCCGCCGCCACCGCCAGCGACTACAAGGCGCTCGTCTGTCTTTTCCTCCAGGGCGGCAACGACGCCAACAACCTCATCGTCCCCGCCGACGCTGCCGGCTACGCCGCGTACGCGAGCGCCCGCTCCAACCTCGCCCTGCCGCTCACCGGCCTGCTGCCCATCGCGCCGCGCACGTCCGACGGCCGCAGCTGGGCGCTGCATCCGGCGCTCGCGGAGGTCCAGGGCCTCTTCGGCGCCGGCCATGCCGCGGTCCTGGCGAACGTCGGCAGTCTCGCCTACCCGACCACCCTCGCCCAGTACAACACCGGCAGCGTGCCGCTCCCGCGGCAGCTCTTCTCCCACAGCGACCAGCAGGTGCAGTGGCAGAGCTCCGTGGCCGACCAGCCCTCCGTCACCGGCTGGGGCGGGCGGCTGGCCGACCTGGTCAATGCCTTCAACACGAGCAACCAAGTCTCGATGTCGATCAGCCTCGCCGGCACAAATTTCTTCCAAGTCGGCGCGCACGTCAGCCAGTACGCGATCAGCTCCAGCGGCGCGGTCACCTTTGCCGGCACCACGGGCGGCAACAACCCGCTCCGCTACACCGCGCAGAAAGACCTCTTCGCCCAGGCGCAGCCGGAGCTCTTCAACGCCGCGTTCGCCGGGCTGTCGGGCGGCGCGATCGCGAACAGCGACCTCGTGAACAACCTGCTGGCCACCGCGCCGACGCTCGCGACCACGTTCCCCAACACCACACTCGGCAATCAGCTGAAGATGGCCGCGCGGCTCATCAGCACGTCCGCCGCCTTCGGCCTCAAGCGTCAGGTCTTCTTCTGCCAGGTGGGCGGCTACGACCTCCACGCCGCGCAGGTCAACACGGCCGATCCGCTCACCGGCGCGCACGCCACGCTGTTCACGCAGCTGAGCCAGGCCCTCAGCGCGTTCTACAACGCCACCGTCGAGCTCGGCGTGGCCAACCAGGTCACCGCCTTCACCTCCTCCGACTTCGGCCGCACCTACTCGTCGAACGGCGACGGCTCCGACCACGGCTGGGGCAGCCACCACCTGGTGGTCGGCGGCGCCGTCCGCGGCACGGACATCTATGGCCGCATGCCCGTGCTCACGATCGGCGGCCCGGAGGACACCGGCCGCGGGCGCTGGATTCCGTCCACGAGCGTGGACCAGTACGCCGCCACCCTCGCCACCTGGTTCGGCGTCAGCGCGACCGACCTGCCCACCGTGCTGCCCAACATCGGCCGCTTCCCCGCGTCGAACCTCGGCTTCCTCGGATGAACGCCCGCCGCGGCCTGGTCCTGGTCCTGGTCGCCCTCGCCGCGATCTTCATCTGGCTGCTCTGGCCCGCGGCCCAAAGCGAGCCGGCTGCGCCCGGCGCCTTCCGGTTGCGGCCATCGGCGGCGGCGACCGCGGCAGCCCGCGGACTTCCCGTCCCGACGGAACCGCGCTCGGAGCTGGCCGACCGGCTCAACGCCCCTGGGGCCACGATTGCGGCCGACCTGCAGGTGGTGGAGGGGCTGATGGACGCCTACCGTTCCAACTTCCACGAGAACCCCGTGGGCACGAACGCCGAGATCACCGCCGCGCTCATGGGCCACAACCACCTGCACCTCGCGCTGCTCCCGCCGAACCACCCCGCGGTCAATCTCAAGGGTGAGCTCTGCGACCGCTGGGGCCGGCCGTTTTTCTTTCACCAGCTCTCCGGCACGCGCATGGAAATTCGCTCGGGCGGGCCCGACAAGAAGCTGTGGACCGACGACGACGTGGTCCTCGATCCCGGCCAGTGACAGGAGGATGCGCCCATTGCGCGAGGTCATTCGCGTCCCCATATTTACCGGGTGCGGGCCTAATACTGTCGGACTCCGGGAGAATTCCATTTGCCCACCCAGCCTCCACGGCTAGGGTCCGCGGGTCATGCGGCGTCTGATTGCCATCCTCCTCGCCCTCGCCTGCTGCGCCCTGGCGCAGTTGCCGGTGGCGTGGCCCGCGGCACCGCACCGGACCTGCTGCTGCTGCGGTGACGACGGCGCCTGCGGGATGCCCGCCTGTCCTGCGCCCCCGGTCTCCACGCGCAATCTGCCCGCGTCCATCCAGACCGTGACCGTGGCGGCGACCGAGGCCCGCCAGGCGGTCGCGCCCGCGCGCCGGGATGTGGTGAAGTTTTTTGCGGCGTTCGTCGCGTCGCCGGCCAACCCGGCTCCGACCCCGGCCTTGGGCCGGATGACGCCCCCTGCGAGTGTGCCTCGTTTCAAGGCGCACTGCAGTTTCCTGATCTGAGTGTTTCCGGCCCGTGGTGTGCCCGGGCGCTGCCCGGCACTCCCCCTGCTCCGTCCGCGGGCCCGGCGGCCCGCGTTTCGTCTCCCCCCGTCCGTCTTCGCTCCGGTCCCGTTCCACCCATGAAACCCTTTTTCTCCCTCTTTCTGTTCCTGGCCGCCGCCTTCCTGCTGCCGGCCGCCCCCGTCACGTACCAGTGCCCGATGCACCCGTGGATCAAGTCCGACCACGCTGGTGACAAGTGCACCATATGCGGCATGGACCTGGTCGCCGCCCCCGCGGGCGACGCCCGCGCCGCCGCCGATCCGAATGTCGTCACCCTCTCCCCCGCCGGCGCCAGCGTCGTGGGCGTGCAGACCGCCGCCGTGCGCCGCGGCCCGCTCACCCGCACGCTGCGCGTCGCCGGCGTGGTGGAGGACGACGACACGCGCCACCGCATCATCGGCGCGCGCGTCCCCGGCCGCGTTGAAAAACTCTTTGTGAACTACATCGGCGAGGAGGTCCGCGCGGGCGAGCCCCTCGCCACCGTCTACAGCCCCGAGATGCTCACCGCGCAGCGCCAGTACATTGAGCGCTACCGCGCCGGCGGGGCGTTCACCGAGTCCGACCGCGCGGCCGCCCGCGAGCGCCTGCTCGAGCTCGGCCTGCTGCCGGGCGAGGTCGACATCCTCGAGCACACGCTCGAGCCGACCGCGATGGTCACCATCCGCGCCCCCGAGTCCGGCACGGTCGTCGCCCGCCACGTCTACGAGGGCCAGGAGATCAACAAGGACCAGTCGGAGGCGGGCTCGCGGCTCTTCGAGATCGCGGACTTCTCCTCGATGTGGTTCGTGTTCGACGCCTACGAGCCCGACCTCGCCTGGCTCCGCGTCGGCCAGACGGTGGAGGTGACGGTCGCCTCGCAGCCCGGCCGGGTGCGGTCCGCGCCGATCACCTTCATCGACCCCAACCTCAGCGAGCAGACCCGCACCGCCAAGGTCCGCGTGGTCATGCCCAACTACGACCACGCCCTGCTGCACAAGCAGACCGGCTACGCCAACGTGCGCCTGGAGCTGCCCGACGTCCTCGCCGCCCCGCGCAGCGCCGTGCTGCAGCATGGGGCCGAGCCCATCGTGTTCGTGCAGCAGGCCGACGGCGCCTACCGGGCGCACCGCGTCCGGCTCGGCCGCACCGGGGACGACGCCGTCGAGATCCTGGCCGGACTCTCGGCCGGCGACCGCGTGGTCACGGAGGGCGGCCTGCTGCTCGACGGCCAGGCGCAGCTCGCCCGCGCGGCCGTCTCCGGCGAGCTGGGCGCCCCGACGGACCATCTGCCGGAGCCGACCGACCCGTCCGCCGCCGCGCAGGCGGAGGCGGATTACCAGCGACTCCGCGTGCTCGCGTTGGCTGCCGCCGATGGCGCCGCCGCCCTGGCGACGGATGACCTGCCTGCCTATCAGCGCCTGCTGCCCGGCCTCCGGAGCG
Organism: uncultured Opitutia bacterium; assembly: GCA_903825285.1. Classification (GTDB taxonomy): domain Bacteria; phylum Verrucomicrobiota; class Verrucomicrobiia; order Opitutales; family Opitutaceae; genus Opi-474. The sequence goes on from CAIJZY010000058.1 coordinate 31,975, forward strand.
CGCTGGCGGCGTACATCGCCGGCGACGCCCGGGACGTCGCGGAGCTGGCGCAGTTCCGGGACACGCTGCGCGACAAGGTTGACCTGCGCACGGCACGCCGCGACTTCGAGCCCTTCAGCACGGCGCTCGCCGACGCCGCCCGCGCCCGCAGCCTGCCCCGGCGCGAGTCGCTCCATGTGTACCAGTGCCCGATGGCGCCCGTGCTGGGCACCGGCCGCTGGCTCTCCCGCTCCGCCCAAGTCCAGAATCCGTTCTTCGGCTCGGCCATGCCGGGCTGCGGCGACGAACTGCCCTGAGCGCCTGGCGCCCGCCCCGCCATGATCAACCGCCTTATCACCTGGTCGCTCCAGCACCGGTTCCTGGTGCTCAGCGCCTTTGTCGCCCTCTGCGCGTGGGGCGTCGTCGCCCTCCGGCGCGTGCCCATCGACGCAATCCCGGACCTCTCTGAAAACCAGGTCATCGTCTACGCCGACTGGCCGGGCCGCAGCCCGCAGGAGGTCGAGGACCAGATCACCTACCCGCTCAGCTCGTCGCTGCAGGGGCTCGCCGGCGTCAAGGCCGTGCGCGCCACCTCCATGTTCGGGTTCTCCTTCCTCACCGTCATCTTCGAGGACAAGATTGACCCCTACTTCGCCCGCACGCGCGTCCTCGAGCGGCTCAATTCCCTCGGCAACCTCCTGCCGGAGACGGTAACCGCCCGCCTCGGTCCCGACGCCACCGGCCTCGGCTGGGTGTACCAGTACTACCTCGACGACCAGTCCGGCGCGCAGGATCTCGGCGCGCTGCGCGCGCTGCAGGACACCTACCTTCACCACCAGCTCGCGGGCGTGCCCGGCGTCGCCGAGGTCGCCAGCGTCGGCGGCTTCGTCCGGCAGTGGCAGATCGAGGTTTCCGCCCTCAAGCTCAAGGCCCAAGGCGTCATGCTCGGCGAGGTGCTCGACGTCGTCGGCCAGAGCAACCGGAACATCGGCGGCAAGACCATCGAGGAGAACGGCGCCGAGTTCATCGTGCGCGGCCTTGGCCTGGTGAACTCCGCCGCCGACCTCGAGTCGATCGTCGTCCAGCCCCGGCAGGGCACGCCGCTGTACCTCCGCGACCTCGCCACCGTCCGCATCGGCGGCGATTTCCGCCGCGGCGCGCTCGACGTCAACGGTCGCGCGGTCGTGGGCGGCATCGTGGTCATGCGCTACGGCGAGAACGCCTGGCGCGTCATCCAGGACGTGAAGGCCAAGCTCGCCGCACTCGCGCCCGGCCTGCCGCCGGGGGTGACGGTGCGGCCGTTCTACGATCGCAGCGACCTCATCAGCCGCGCCATCGACACGCTCACGCACGCGCTCACGGAGGAGATCATCCTCGTGACCCTGGCGCACATCCTGTTCCTCTTCCATTTCCGCAGCATCCTGATCGTCACGCTGCCGCTGCCCGCCTCGCTGCTGATCTCGTTCATCCTGATGGACCGGTTCGGCATCCCGTCGCACATCATGTCCCTCACCGGGATCGCCATCTCCATCGGCGTGCTGGTCGACGCCGGGATCGTGATGACGGAAAATGTCATCCGCCACTGCGAACGGGCCGAGGAGGAGCTGAAGCGCCGGCTCACGCCGCCGGAGGTCTTCACGCACACGCTCGAGGCGGCCACGCAGGTCGGCCGGCCGATGTTCTTCTCGATGATGATCATCATCCTCGCCTTCGTGCCGGTGTTCTTGCTCACCGGCCAGGAGGGCAAGCTCTTCCATCCGCTTGCCTACACCAAGTCCTTCGCGCTCATCGGCGCAGTGCTCCTCGCCGTCACCGCCGTGCCGGTCTTCTGCACCCTGCTCGTCCGCGGGCCCTTCAAGCCCGAGAGCGAGAACTGGCTGATGCGCTCCCTCCTGCGCGTGTACGACCCGGTCCTCAACTGGGCCCTCGGTCACCGCAAGTCCGTCCTCGCCCTCGCCTCCGGCCTGCTCGCTTGCGCCGCGATTATCGCCTTCGGCCTGCCGCGCGCCCTCACGCGCCACCTGCCGCCGGCCGTCGCCCGCCACGCGTCCGGGTTCGGCAGCGAGTTCATGCCGACGCTCGAGGAGGGCTCGCTCCTCTTCATGCCGGTCCTGCTGCCCGCCACCTCGCTCACCGAGGTCCAGCGCATCATGGCCTGGCAGGACCGCGTCCTCAGCCAGGTGCCGGAGGTCGCCTCCGTGGCCGGCAAGCTCGGGCGATCCGACTCCGCCACCGACCCCGCGCCGATCGAGATGATCGAGACCACGATCATGCTCAAGCCGACCGACCAGTGGCGGCCCGGGCTGACGAAGCCGATGCTCATCGCCGAGCTCTCCGCCAAGCTCATGAACGTGCCTGGCTACGTGCCCGGCTTCCTCCAGCCGATCGAGAACCGGGTCCTCATGACGAGCACCGGCATCCGGGCGCAGGTGGGCGTGAAGATCTTCGGCGACAACCTCGACACCCTCCAGCGCAAGGCCTTCGAGGTGCAGCGCGTGGTCGAGCAGGTGCAGGGCGCCACCGGCGTCGCGCCGTCGCGCGTCCAGGGCAAGCCCTACCTCGAGATCGCCGTGCGGCGCGAGGATCTCGGCCGCTACGGGCTCCGGGTGGACGACGTCCTCCGTTACGTCGAGGCCGGGCTCGGCGGCACCACGGTCGGCACCACGCTGCGCGGCCGCGAGCGCTGGCCGATCCAGGTGCGGTTCGAGGCGGCCGACCGCGAGGACCTCGCCAAGCTCGGGGAACTGCCCCTCGTCACGCCCTCCGGCGCCGCCATCCAGCTCCGGCAGGTGGCCGACATCCGGCGGGTCGTCGGGCCGAACGAGATCCAGAGCGAGAACGGCCGGCTGCGCGTCTTCGTGCAGGCCAACGTCGGCGACCGCGACCTCGGTGGCTTCGTCGAGGAGCTCAAGGCGCGCGTCGCCCGCGACGTGAAGCTCGATCCCGGCATGACCATCGAGTACTCGGGCCAGTACGAGCACCAGCTCCGGGCGCGCCAGACCCTGCTCTATGTCTTCCCCGCCGTGCTGGTGATCATCTTCTTCCTGCTCGTCGTCACCTTCCACTCGGTCACCGAGGCCGCCCACGTCATCCTCGCGGTCCCGTTTGCCCTCACCGGCGGTGTCATGCTCCAGGCCCTGCTGGGCTTCAACTTCAGCGTCGCCGTCTGGGTCGGTTATATCGCGCTCTTCGGCACCGCCATCCAGACCGGCGTGGTGATGGTCGTCTACCTCGAGGAGGCCGTGAAGAAGGCGCAGGCCGCCAAGGCGGCCCGCGCAGGCTCGCCTCGATTGAACCGGGCGGAACTGATCGCCGCCGTGAAGGAGGGTGCGCGGCTGCGGCTCCGGCCCAAGGTCATGACGGTGGCCACGACGGTCGCGTCGCTTCTGCCGATCTTCTGGAGCCACCGCACCGGCGTGGAGATCATGCAGCCCCTCGCCGCGCCGGTCATCGGCGGCATGCTTTCCAGCCTCGTGCACATCCTGGTGGTCACGCCCGTGATCTTCGCCTGGCTGCGCGAGCGGGAGATTTCGGACTGAAGTGAACCGCTAATATCCGCTAATGCTCGCTCATCCGATGCTGGCCCATGACGGGATCGAGGCATTAGCGTCCGTGAGCGCATATTAGCGGTTTCCCACTGACCATGGTTCACTCTCAGTCCCTGCCTGACCCTGGCCTGCCCCCGCCGGATCAACCCGTCTACATGGGCCTGCCGCATGAGCGTTACCTGCGTCCGCGGCTCTACGTGGCCCTTGCCCTCGCCCTGCCGGTGCTCGCGCTGGCCATGGGACCGATGCTCTGGCCGCATGCCGCGCATCTCCTGCCCTCCGGCGTGTCCGGGTGGCTCCAGCTGGCACTAGTCACGCCGATCTTTTTCTGGTCCGGCGCCCCGCTGATCCGCCGGTGGTGGAAGTCCATCCGCGAGCGCGACACGAACATGTTCACACTCACGGTCACGGGCACCGGCGCGGCCTACCTCTACAGCCTCGCCGCCCTGCTGCTGGGCCCGCGTTTCCCCGCCGCCTATGTCGGGCCGCACGGCGTGCCGCTGTATTTCGAGGCCGTCGCGTTCATCACCGCGATCGTGCTGCTGGGCCAGATCCTGGAGCAGCGCGCCCACGCCCGCACCGACGCCGCCATCCGGGCGCTCATGTCCCTCGCGCCCGCCACCGCCCACCGGCTGCGCACCGACGGCGCCGAGGAGGACGTGCCCGTCGCCGCGGTGCATCCCGGCGACCGCCTGCGGGTCCGGCCCGGCGAGCACCTGCCGGTGGACGGCGTGCTGCTGGAGGGCGCGGCCGAGGTGGACGAATCCATGCTGACCGGCGAGCCGCTGCCCGTGGTGAAGGCGGCCGGCGACCGGCTCAGCGCCGGGACGCTCAACGCCACCGGCGCCTTCGTCTTCCGCGCCGAGCGCGTCGGCGCCGACACGCTGCTCGCCCAGATCATCCGCCTCGTCGAGCAGGCCGTCGAGAGCGAGGCCCCGATCGCGCGGCTCGCCGACCGCGTCGCCAACTGGTTCGTGCCGGTCATCCTCGCGATCGCCGTCGTGACCTTCCTCGCGTGGGGCCTGCTCGCGCCGGAGCGCAGCTGGCTCTACGGCCTCATCAACGCCGTGTCCGTCCTCATGATCGCCTGCCCGTGCGCGCTGGGACTCGCCACGCCGGTCTCCCTCGTCACGGGCATCGGCCGCGGCGCCGCCGCGGGCGTACTGGTGAAGCACGCCGCCGCCCTGGAGCGCCTCGCGGGCGCCGGCACCCTGCTCATGGACAAGACCGGCACGCTCACCGCGGGCCGGCCGGAGGTCGTGGCCCTCGAGCCCGCGGCCGGATTCACCGCCGCCACCCTGCTCCGGCTGGCCGCCTCGGCCGAGTCGGCGAGCGAGCATCCCCTGGCGCGGGCGTTGGTCGGCGCCGCCGCCACGCGAGGCCTGATCGTCGCCGCGACGACTGACTTCGCCGCCGAACCCGGTCTCGGCGTCCGCGCGACGGTCGAGGGCCGCGCCGTCGCCGTCGGACGCGCGCCGGCCGAGTTCAGCCTGCCGGCCCATCCCGAGGCCTCGCTCGTGGTGGTGACCGTGGACGGCCAACCCGCCGGCGTCATCGCCCTTGCCGACACCCTCAAGCCCACCACGCCGGCCGCCGTGGCGGAGCTGCAGCGCCTGGGCCTGAAGGTTTTCATGGTCACCGGCGACCGCGAGGCCACCGCCCGCGCCGTGGCCGCGGCGCTGCACCTCGACGGCTACACCGCCGGCGTCACCCCCGCGCGCAAACAGGAACTCGTCCGCGAGCACCAGGCCCGCGGCGAGCGGGTGGTGTTCGCCGGCGACGGCCTGAACGACGCCCCGGCGCTGGCCGCCGCCGACGTCGGCATCGCGATGGGCACGGGCACCGATGTCGCCATGCACAGCGCCGGCCTCGTGCTGGTGAAGGGCGACCTCACCGCCCTGGTCCGCGCCGTGCACCTCAGCCGCGCCGTGCTGCGCAACATCAAGCAGAACCTTTTCTGGGCATTCGCCTTTAACACCGCCGGCGTGCCCCTCGCGGCCGGCGCGCTCTACCCGTGGACGGGCTGGCTGCTCAACCCGATGTTCGCCAGCGTCGCCATGAGTCTCAGCTCCCTCATCGTCGTGACCAACGCCCTGCGCCTGCGCCGCGTACAGCTGTAGCTCCCATCGCCATGTTTCGCCTCCTTTCCGCGCTGCTGCTCGTCGTAGGTCTCGCCGCCTGCTCGCGTCCGGCCGCGCCCGCGACGGTCCCGGCCGCCCGGCACGAGCATCACCCACCCCACGGCGGCACGCCGGTGGTGCTCGGCGCGGAGCTGTACCACCTCGAGCTCGTGCGCGATGCCGAGACCGGCCGGCTCAGCGCCTACGTGCTCGACGGCGAGATGGAGAACTTCATCCGGATCGCCGCGCCGCGGATCGAGCTCACCGTCACGATCGGCGGCCAGACCCGGCCGCTCGTGCTCGCGGCCGTCGCCAACGCGGCCACCGGTGAGACGGTCGGCAGCACGTCGCAGTTCGAGGCCCAGGCCGACTGGCTTCGGAGCACCCCGGCCTTCACCGCCGTGCTGGCCCGGATCGAGATCCGCGGCACCCCCTTCACCGCCGTCGCCTTCAAGTTCCCCGAGGGCAACGACCGCGACTGACCAAGGCCGCAGGTGGCAGGAGGTGCGCTCCCGTTTGCCAATTTCGGCCGTCACCGCACGCTTGCGTAATTCAAAACCGAAACTCCAAGATCGCTATTTCATGAGCTCCGGCCCCATTCCCGTCACCGTCCTCACCGGCTTCCTCGGCGCCGGCAAGACCACGCTCCTCAACCGCATCCTCACCGAGCAGCACGGCCGCAAGCTGGCCGTGATCGAGAACGAGTTCGGCGAGGTCGGCGTGGACAACCAGCTGGTCATCCAGAGCGACGAGGAGCTGTTCGAGATGAACAACGGCTGTATCTGCTGCACCGTCCGCGGCGACCTCATCCGCATCCTCGGCCGGCTGATGAAGCGCAAGGACCGGCTCGACGGCATTCTCATCGAGACCACCGGCCTCGCGAACCCCGCGCCCGTGGCGCAGACGTTCTTCACGGATGACGAGATGAAGACCAACTTCCGCCTCGACGCGATCGTCACGGTCGTCGACGCCAAGCACATCCTGCAGCACCTGGACAGCGACGACGAGTCGGTGAAGCAGATCGCGTTCGCCGACGTGATCCTCCTGAACAAGACCGACCTCGTCAGCCCGGCCGACCTCGATGGCCTGGAGGCGCGCATCCGCCGGATCAACGCCGTGGCGAAGATCCATCGCAGCGCGAACTGCGACGTCCCCCTCGACCGCGTGCTCAACGTCGGTGGCTTCAACCTCGGCCGCGCCACCGAGCTTGACCCGCAGTTCCTCGAGCCCGAGTACCCCTTCGAGTGGGCCGGCGCCTACCCGCTGCCCGCCGGCACGCACGAGCTGGTGATCGGCCACGAGGACGAGATGCACGGCCACGCCCACTCGCACGAGGGCCACGACCACGGCCATGACCACGATCACGACCATGGCGAGGAGGGTCACGACCATCACCACCATCACGGCAACCCCAACGAGCTCGATGTCGTGATCCTGCCGGTGAAGTCGACCGAGGATCCCGCCATCGCCGCCGCGCTCGACACGGCGGTGCGCGTGTTTGCCGACTGGGAGACCCGGCTGAAGGATGGCGACCCGGTCCTCCCCGGCGCCACCCTGCAGCGCCTCCTGCTCAACGATGGCAACGGCAAGTATCCGCTGCAGGTGAAGGAGGCGGGCAAGTATCTCGTGTTCGAGTCCTGCGGCCACGATCCGCTGCACGTCCAGGTGGCTGGCGACACCGTGAAGCCCGTGTGGCAGCGCGACTTTCACGCCGCACACACGCACAACGACGCGGTCACCTCCGTCGGCTTCAGCCTCCCCGGCGACCTCGACGGCAAGCGGCTGAACGACTGGATCAGCGAGCTGCTCCGCGTGAAGGGCGGCGACATCTACCGCATGAAAGGCGTGCTCAGCGTGAAGGGCACGAACAAGCGGCTCGTCTTCCAGGGCGTGCACATGCTCTTCGATGCGAAGTTCGACCGCGAGTGGGGCGCCGACGCGCGCACCAACACCCTCGTCTTCATCGGCCGCAAGCTCGACCGCGCAGCCCTGACCGCGGCGTTCAAGGCCTGCTTGAGCTAAATCGGCGGCGCCCCGAGCCAGGAGGGGCCCGATACTGAATCATGTGGGAGCGAGCTTGCTCGCGACATTTCCCCGCAGTTCGCGAGCAAGCTCGCTCCCACACCATTCCATCCACCCAGAAATGCGATCGTCGCGCGCGCGCCGCTAGTATTTGCCATACCGGTCGACCAGCTCCCGCAGCAGGGCCACGTTCGCCGCCGGGGTTTCCGGCGCGATCGCACAGGCGGTGCTGAGGATGAAGCCACCGGCGGTCATGCCCACCTCGAGACGGCGGATCACGTCGGCCCGGATCTGGTCCGGCGTGCCGAGCAGCAGCACGTGCACGGGATCGATGTTGCCCTTGATGAACGCCCGGTGGCCGATGCGCCGCACGGCGTCGGCCAGCTCCACGTTGCCCAGCGGCGGCGGGTCGAGGCACTCGATGCCGTCGAAGCCGGTGTCGATGATGGCCTCCAGCCGGTCGCCGATGGCGCCGCAGGTGTGGCAGTAGCTCGGCACGCCGCCCGCGCGCGCCGCCGCGACGAGCACCGCCTGCGCCGGCGCCAGCAGCTCGCGGTGCAGCCGGGGCGAGACGAAGCTCTGGCCGGCCCAGGGCGCCGACACGTTCAGCGCGTCCACCCCCGCCGCGATCTGCTCCCGGGCGTGGCCGGCCACCGCCGCGGCAAACCGCGCCAGCAGCTCGCGGCATTTTTCCGGCTCGGTGAGCAGCGCGATCATGGCGCCGTCCGCGCCGAGCAGGTCGATCAGGTAGTCCTCGGGCGAGTAGAGCGCGCCGTGGATGGACACGTCGGGGCCCATGATCGCCCGCGCCTGCCTCAGCTCCGCCACGCGGCCGGCCGCGCCCTCCGCCAGGTGCATCCGCAGGTGCGTCGAGGGCGGATGGTAGCTCAGCTGCGCCGCGATCGCGGCCGGGTCGAGATCGCCGAGCTCGCGCTCCGGCGGCGCGGCGTGGGTGTAGCGCGGCAGGTCGTTGCGGCAGTAGACGCAGCGGTCGCCGTTGCGAAAGTAGACCAGCGGCCCCTCCGGGTGCGCCCGGTCGATGCGGAGCACGGTGCGCTCGTCGAGCGGCGCCGCGCCGACCGCGGGGATCAGCACGCCGTCAAACCCGAAGCGCCGGCTGATCTCGCAGAACCCCCGCGCCAGCGCGCCGCCGTGATTGTGCCAGAGGTCGATCGGGTCCAGGTCAGGCAACTGCCGGAGCACGAAGCCCACGGACGGCTGGCACATCACGGGCACGCGGTCGGGGTGCTCGCGGCGCATGGCCGCGGCCAGACGGGTGCGGGCGGTGAAGCTCATGAACCGTCACGCTGGCAGTCTCGCACGGGCAGCTCGATCCGAAAACCGCGGCCACCAGGAACCTTCCGCGAGATAGGCATTGTCCCCCCTTCGCCCATGCCCTTATGCATGGGGCGCTCCGTCCGCCGCCACCCCATGTCCTCGCCCGTCCCCCGCGATCCTGCCGTCGCCGTGCTGCCGCGCTCGCCCGAGCGCGCCACCGCGCTCGGCCAAACTGGCGCCCGCGCCGCCGTCATTGTCTATCCCGCCGCCGATCCGGCCTACCGCGCCCTCGCGGAGCAGGTCGCCGCGGCGGTCGCCGCCCAGTGCGGCCGGCCGCCGGAGTGCATTGCGGACACCGCGCTGCTGCCCGAGCGCAGCACGCCCCTCCCCGACGGGCACCGGCGGCGGCCGCTCGTGGTCCTCGGCAGCCTCAACACCAACCGCGTGCTCCTGCCGCTGTACGCGAATTTCCTCTGCTCGACCGACGCCGTCTACCCGGGTGGCGACGGCTACGACCTCCGCACCCTCGTCAACCCCTTCGGCACCGGTTCGAACCTGATCCTGGCCGGCGGCAGCTCCCTGCGCGGCGTCGCCCGCGCCGTTGAACAGCTCGTCGCGGTGCTCGCCCAGTCGGGTCCGTCCGCCACCGTGCCCTGGCTCCTCAAGGTCGAGCTCGATCCCGGGATCGCCGCGGACCTCGCGCGCTGGCCGTACACCTCGCTCGAGGACACGACCGCGCTGCAGGCGCTGCGCGCGCGCGGCCTCCAGTTCATCACCGAGCCGATCCGGCTGATCGGCGCCTACACCCTGATGTGGTCGTGGACCGGCGACGTCCGCTATGCCCAGGTCGCGTGCGACCAGCTGCGCTGGCTGAACACGATGATGGTGGATGGCTATGGCGACTGGCACTACCTGGCGGAGCGCTTCATGCGGGCGGTGCCGCTGCTGATCGCCGGCGGGTTTCTCACGGACGCCGAGGTCGAGCGCACGGACCACCTCCTCCTGCTCACCGCGCTGGCCAACCAGGACGAATGGTGGCGCATGCGCCTGGGCGAACCGCCCCTCGGCCACCGGCACCACGGCAAGGGCACCTATGAGTTCCTGCTGATCGCGCGCTACCTCCGCGACCAGGCCCGGCCCACGCCCGCGCTCCACCAGCTCTGCGACCGCTGGATCGCCGAGTGCTGCGCGTTCCTCGACGCGATCGCGGTCGCGCGCCTCGACGACCAGGACGACGAGAGCACGCTCAACAACCTCGCCACCCTCTACCGCTACGCCCTCGGCCAGGAGCGCCACGAGTTCTTCACCAGCGGGAACGCCCGGCTGGTGGCCGAGCGCTGCCTCGCGCTCCACGACAACAACGGCGCCGGCTGCGGCCAGGGCGGCTACGGCGAGAGCCAGGGCCTGTACCTCCAGCAGGAGGCCACGATCCAGACCGCGGCCAGCGCGTTCTACTACGGTGACGGACGGCTGAAGTGGATCCTGCACCACCTGCCCAACCTCGCCGTGCCACAGCGCTGCTCGTTCCTGCACTTCTACCCGGTGTTCCTCCAGAAGTTCGACACCGGCCCCGAACTCGCAGCGGTGGCGCCGTCGGCGGAGCACGCCGTCACCTGCCTCCCGGTCAGCGACCACCAGTACGCGATCACCACGCGCCCGCCGGTGCACGTCGAACCCCACGGCCACATGGTCAACGCGCCCGAGACCTGGGAAGTCGCCGAGGGCATCGGCCTCAACCGGCTCCCGGCGGCCCGCGGCTTCGACAAGATCATCCTCCGCCGCGGCTACGCGCGCAGCGACGCCTACCTGATCCTCCAGGGCTACCAGGGCGGCTTCCGCTGGCAGGGCCACATGCAGGCCGTCAATGCCATCGTCCGGTTCTTCCAGCACGGCCACGTCTTCCTCGTCCAGAACACCTCGCGCCACTCCTACCACGACAAGAACGGGCTCTTCATCAGCGACGGCCGCAACGACACGCCGCTGCCGCCCATCGGCGAGCGGCTCGCGGTCGCGGACTTCGCGGCCGCCGGTCTGACCGTCACGCGCCTCTCCGACTACCACCACACCGAGTGGACCCGCCACATGTTCTGGTCCAAGGCCGGCGAGGGCTGCTACGTCGTCCTCGACCGCGTCCGCTTCCAGGCCGACGGGCCCTACTCGCTCACCTGCACGTGGCGCACGCCGGCGTACGCCGAGCTCAACGGCCGCCGCTGGCACAGCGACCAGGGCGACCACCGCTTCACGCTCGTCGCCGGCAGCACCGTCCCCGCCACCTGCGAGGAGGAGTTCGACCAGGGCGCCTGCGCGCCGTACGTCCTGCGCCAGCGCCGCGCCGGACCGCGCCGCGCCGGCGAGGAGTCCACCTTCCAAAATCTTTTCTATGCCCGAGCGTTGGGCGACGCCGAGACGTTCGACCTGCAGCGCATCAACGACCGCAGCGCCCTCGTCCTGCGCCAAGGCTCGCCCTGGGCCTGGTGCGCGCTCGAGGTCACGCCCGACACCGCGTGGCTGCCCGGCGCCAGCGCCAGCGCCCTCAGTGCCTGGGCCGAGCCCGGCGCGCTGGTCCTCGCGGGCACCACCCGGCTCCAGCTGTCGAACCTCGAGTGCGAGGTGCAGAGCGACACGCCGGTCAACCTGGCGTTCGACCTGGAGGCGGCCACGCTGTCCGTCCGACCCGACTCCGCCGACACCGCCAACGCGCGGATCACCGTCACCTTCGGCCACGACACGCGCGGCCTGACGCTGAGCGGCAGCCTGGTTCTCCCGCTGGCCGCCGCGACGGTGGCCGCGCTCCGCGCCGCGCTGAAGGCCTGGCTCGGCGCCCTGCACGGGGCGCGAACCGCCTCGGCCAGCCCGTTCGGCCCGCCGGCCGACCAGGGCTGGAAGCGCGCGTGGGCCTATGACGGCGGCACGCGGCTCCCCGAGCGCGTGCGCAACGTCCGGGTCCTCGCCTGCCCGCTGCCCGTGGACGGCGCGCCCGACCAGCTGCTCGATCCCGTCATGCCCGACGGCTACTCGCGCGAGATCTGGACCCAGTGGCCGCGCGCCGACGAGTATGCCGTGACCCTCAACTTCCCCGCGCCGCAGGCGGTCTCCACGCTCAACATCCTGGGCGACTGCATCGACGACCCGTCGCTGCGCACGTTCAACCCGCTGCCGGAGGGCATCGTGGTCGAGGCCGAGACCGCGGACGGCCGCCGCCAGGACTGCCCGGTGCAGCCCGCGCCGGACCGGCGGTACAAGCGCTACCGCGACGCCGAGAACCGCCTTGAGGCCAAGGCCGCGACCGTGGGCCTGACCGCCCGGGCGCTGCAGCTACGCCTGCCGGCGCCCGCCGACGGCCGGCCCTTCGTCCTGCACCGCCTGGAGGTGCTGAGCGACCGCACCGTCGCCCCGGCGCTGGTGCACTGGACCACCGCCGACCTCAACGGCGACGGCCGCCCGGAGATCGTGACGGTCAACGCCGTGAACGAGCTCCGTGTCCTCGACGACCAGGGCCGCGAGCTCTGGCGGCGCACGCTGCCCGTGCCCGTGACCCACGTCTCCGCCCAACCGATCGACGCCAAGGGCCCGCCCGTGCTCTGCGTGGGGCTCCTCGGCGGCGAGCTGCACCTGTTCCAGGCCGACGGCTCCCCGCGCCGCGTGCTGCGGCTCGCCGAGGAGTTCCGCCAGCGCAAGGACTGCATGATGGGCTGGTTCAACGCGGTCCACAGCCTCGCCATCTGGCACCGGGGCGCGGACGGCCGCGGCTCGCTCGTCATCGGCGGCTACGCCATCATGGTCTTCCTCGACGCCGACGGCGCCATCGTCGGCCACAGCTTCGCCGACGCGCCGTGGTGCTTCGACATCCTGGTCACCCCCCCGGCGCGTCCCGGCGCCGGCGACGTCTATGTCCGCTGCGGCTGGAACCACGGCATCCAGTACTACGAGGGTGTGGCCGGCGACGGCCCCAGCGGCGTCGCCCACAGCTTCGGCGGGTTCCGCCAGCCGATGTTCCGCATGCTCCGGCGCGTGATCCCGTTCGTCAACGGCCGCTCTCTCGCGTTCGCCTGGGCCGGCGACGCCAGCGCGCCCGAGAGTGCGATCTTTGTCGCCGCCGAGCTCGGCTTGGCCGTGCTCTCGACCACCGAGAAAACCTGGCGCTGGCGCGTGGACGGCGGCATGAGCCTCAACTGCGCCGGCCTTGGCCGCGTGGATGGACGTCCCGCCGCGATCGTCGGCGGCGCCGACGGCTTCGTGATCGCCCACGGCCTGGATGACGGCTGCGTCCTCCGCAGCTGGCATGCCGGCGCGCCCGTCGTCGGCATCGTGCCCGACGAGGCCGGCGGCCTCGTGGTCGCCACCCGCACCGGCCTCCGCACGCTGGACGCCGCGTGGCGCCCCGTCGGCGCGCTCGCGCTCGACGTCCGCCGCCTGCGGCCGCTCGGGCCCGGCCGCGTCCTCGTGGGCCGCGACGACCAGACGCTCGAGCTGCTGGCGCAGGCCTGAACGCCCCTCCCATGAAACGCCCCCTCACGATTGCCGCCGTGCAGCTGCCGTCCGCGGCGCCCGGCCGGACCAATGCCCAGCGCCAGCGCGCCAACTTCGCGCTGGCCGAGACCTGGCTCAACGAGGCCGGCCGGCGCGGCGCCGACATCGCCTGCGTCGGCGAGACCTTCAACGTCCTCGGCACCAAGCTGACGCGCCGCAACACCCCGCCCCTGATCCGCCGCGCGATGGCGGAGACCGTGCGACGGTTCACCCCGATCGCCCGCCGGCACCGCATGGCGCTGATCATCCCGATCCTGGCGCTCATTGACGGCGTGGTGCGCAATGTCGCGGTCGTGTTCGACCCGAAGGGCCGGGTCATCGGGCGCTACACGAAGGTCCACACGATCGAGAACGAGGAGGCCTATGGCACCGTGCCGGGCGACGCCTGGCCCGTGTTCAAGGTCGCCGGCGCGCGCGTCGGCATCCAAATCTGCCACGACAACTCCTTCCCCGAGAGCGCCCGCTGCCTCGCGCTCAACGGCGCGGAGATCATCTTCTGGCCGCACGTGATGAGCGGCTGGGGCGACGTGTTCATGGACATCCTGCTCCGCGCGCCCGCCATCCACAACGGCGTGCACCACGTGCCCGTCTGCTTTGGCTGCCCACCGGGCCGGGCCTGGCTGCCCGGCATGCTGCTCGGCCGCAGCAGCATCATCGGGCCGGACGCCACGATCCACGCCGACGCCGGCCGCCATCCCGGCATCGCGCTGGCGACCATCGACCTCGCCGCGCCCCGCGTGGCCACGCAGTTCACGCGGCCCGGCGACTGGGTCTGGCGGATCGACATGCTGAACGACCGCCGGCCCGACACCTACGGCCCCTTCACGCGCCCGCACAAGCCGCTGAAGATCCTGCGCGCCACGCAGGCCCACCTCGCCCGCTGAGGCGTTGGACCCGGTCAGATCCCGTCGGTGTAGTGCTGGTAGTCGGCCTTGATCGAGTCCAGGATGTCGTCGACCGACTGGCCCTTGACGGTCTTGATGGCGTTGGTGCCAGAATCGACGCTGCGTACGGCGTAGGGGGCGGTCTTGGCGACCGTGCCGCCCTGCTCGTCGAACCAGGTGTAGAGGTCGCGGCCGGTTTCGCGGGCCTCGTCGGGATCCATCAGGGTCTTGCGGGCAATGATCGCGTCGGCGAACGACATGCAGGCGTCGGCCACGGTGAAGGCGGGGGAATCGGTTTTATCGGCCATGGTCCTTCGGTAACGAAGAACCCATTACGGGCAATCTTTTGCTCTACCGGATATCCGGTAGCCCTGGCCGGCACATATAAGCCTGACTCGCCGGGGATTCCGCCCCATCCTCGCGGTTGCTCACCGCGAGCTGTCCCATGCCACCTCCCAATCCCGCCCCCGGCAACAAGCCCAACGACCTCCAGCGGTCGGATTTCCCGTGCAATCCGGATTGGAAGGACGACTCGGGCGGGCGGCACCACGTCTTCCTGTTCGACGGCACGTGGAACGACGACACCGGGATGAATCCCGCGGACTTCACCTGGGACCCCGCGCGGCATCTCTGGGTCAGCCGGGACGACCCGACGCAGGCGTTTCCGCCGGTCGTGACGAACCTGGTGAAGACCTACACCGCGCTGGCGCCGGACGGCGACCGGCAGGTGACGCACTATTTCCGCGGCGTGGGCAACGACGACGAGAACGACGCGCTGAACCGGGCGGCGGAGGGCGCGTTCGCGACGCTTGAGTCGCACATCCGCAACGCCGCCTACTGCGAGTTCCTGCGCACGTACCGCCGCGGCGACCAGCTCTCGATCCTCGGCTTCAGCCGCGGCGCGGCGAGCGCGCGGCTGTTTGCGCGCGACATCGCGGCGACGGGGTTCGTGAAGTCGGCAACGATCGAGGCCCGCTACTGCCGCGTGCGGAACAGCGGGGAGATGCGTCACGACGTGTGGACGCTCGAGGCCAAGTGGGCCGGCCGGCCGCTCGTCGCGGGCGCGGACATCCCGATCGCGTTCCTCGGCGTGTGGGACACGGTGGCGACCAGCCTTTCAGCGAAGCCGGCGGACTGGCGTGTGCCGGACTCGGTGGCGCGCGCAGTGCAGTGCCTGGCGCTGGACGAGACCCGCGAGCTGTTCACGCCCACGCTGCTGCAGTATCCCAAGAGCCGCGCCGGGCAGATGAAGGAAGTGTGGTTCCCCGGCGCGCATAGCGACGTGGGCGGCGGGTATTACAACGACGCCCTGGCACGGGTGACCCTGGACTTCATGTGGAACTGCTGGGAGGGGGCGTTGGCGGCGGCGGACCTGCCGGCGCTGGTCTGGCAGCTTGAGCTGGCGAAACAGTACACGGCGACCGATGGGTTGCCCTGGATGCGGCATCAGGTGGTTGGGCTGACGGCGGACCTCGGCGGCGTGGCCCCGCGCGACCTTGAGCCGTGGAACGGCGGCCCGCCCCGCGTGCACCCCAGCGTGGAGCGGTTCATCCAGCAGGGCGGACTGCAGTACTGCGTCGAGGGGGCGGGATTCCCGCCGCAGTGCCAGGTCACCGCCGGCGTGTACAATCCCCTCGCCTACCCCGGTCCCGACAGCGTGCAGCTGTATGATGCGACGGCCTGGGAATGAGACGGGGCCGAAGGCCGATATGGAACTCAGGAAATCAGGGGACCTGATTTTTGGCCGCAGGAATGGCACGTCAGGGTCGATTGGACCCTGATTGCCTGAGTTCCACATCACGCCGAGCGTGGTCTTCCTTCGATGTTCGGCGTTGGGCGTTCGATGTTAGGCGCTCGTCTGGAATCCCGCCCTGCTTTCCCTCATTGCCTCTTCCGGGATTTTCCGCGTTTTTCCCACCAACCCCCACTCGTCCCATGAGCACCTTTCGCCTCAGTCAGGAACAACTGGCCTTCTTCAACACCTTTGGGTTCCTGAGCTTTCCCGGACTGCTGCAGGACCGCATCGCCCGCATCATCGAGGAGTTTGAGGTCCTGTGGGCGGCGCAGGGGGGCGGCCATTTTGGCCAGGCGCATGACGGCAAGCGCCGCTCGTGCATCGCGCCCTGCATCGACCGGAGCGACTATCTCAGCACCATGCTCGACGACCCGCGGCTCGAGGGGATCGCGGCGAGCATCCTCGGCGCCGACTTCAACTACATGGGCTCGGACGGTAACCTGTACGCCGGGGACACGGGCTGGCACTCCGACGGCTGGCACCGGAACATCGTCCACATCAAGATGGCGTTCTACCTCGACCCGGTGAGCCGCGACACCGGCTGCCTGCGGGTGATTCCCGGGAGCCACCGCATTGGCGACCACTTCGCCGATGCGCTGCAGCGGGAAATCTACGATTCGGACAAGAGCTGGGCGTTCAGTGGGCGGGACGTGCCGTGTGTGCCGCTGGAGTCAAAGCCGGGCGACGTGGTGGTGTTCAACCACAACACGAAGCATGCGGCCTTCGGCGGCAGCGCGCGTCGCCGGATGTTCACCATGAACTGCTGCCAGCGCTACCCGGCCGAGCTGCTGCCGGAGCTGCGCGAGTACCTGTCGGGCGCCGTCCGTTTCTGGGCCGAGCGCGCGTATGGCGAGGCCATGGTGCGGACGGCCGGCCCGCAGCGCCGGGTGCACCTCGAGCAATGCCTTGCGAACGACGGCCACCTCAAGGGCCTCGTGGAGAAGGCCCGGCGGGAGATGGCGGAACCGTCGCGCGGCTGATCCGCGGCGACGGTGGCTGCAGCCGTGTGACGAGGCCTACTGGCAGGCCTCGCACTCGCCGCCGTTGCGCATGGCCTCGATGGAGCACGCGACCTTCTCGGCGGCGGTGTATTCCTTCTTGGCGGGCGCGGCGGCCTCAGCTGCCTCGGCGGCCAGGGCGGTGTCGCGGTCCTGGCCTTCCTTGACGGCGCCACGGACCTCCTTGCGGACGGCCACGGTGGCCTTCTCGATGTTGGAGGCACCGAGGCTGCGCAGGTAGTACGTGGTCTTCAGGCCGGTGTGCCACGCATGGCGGTACATGTGGCTGAGGGTCTTCAGGTCCGGCGTCTTGATCCAGAGATTCACCGACTGCGACTGGTCGATCCACTTCTGGCGGCGGGCCGCGGCGTCGATGATCCACTTGTGGTCGATATCGAAAGCCGTGAGGTATTTCACCTTGAGGTCGGCCGGGACGTTCGGGATGTCCTTCAGCTCGCCGTCGAAGTACTTGAGGTTGTCGATCATCTCCTGGCTCCAGAGGCCGCGGGCCTTGAGGTCCTTCACGAGGAAGGGGTTCAGGACGATGAACTCGCCGGAGAGGTTGGATTTGACGAAGAGGTTCTTGTACGTGGGCTCGATGCACGGCGAGGTGGCCGTGATGTTCGAGATGGTGGCGGTGGGGGCGATGGCGAGGACGTTGCTGTTGCGCATGCCCTGCCGGGCGATCTTTTCCCGGACGGGGGTCCAGTTCATCCGGCCGCCGCGGGGAACCTCGACGGCGAGGCCGCGCTCCTGCTCGAGCAGGTCGACGGTGTCCTGCGGGAGCAGGCCGCGGTCCCACTTCGAGCCCTTGTAGGTCGAATAGGAGCCACGCTCGGCCGCGAGGTCGGAGGAGGCCTCGTAGGCGTAGTAGGCGATGGCCTCCATGGCCTCGTCGTTGAACTCGACGGCCTCCGGCGACGCGAAGGCGTGGCCGCGGAGGTAGAGCGCGTGGGCCAGGCCCATCACGCCCAGGCCGATCGGCCGGTGGCGAAGATTGGAGGTTTTGGCGGCGGCGGTCGGATAGTAATTGATGTCAATGACGTTATCCAGCGCCCGGACGGCCATGCGGATGGTGGCGCGGAGCTTCTCGTGGTCGATTGCGCCGTCGGGCTTGAGGTGGTTCTCGAGGATGACCGAACCCAGGTTGCAGACGGCGGTCTCGTCGTTGGAGGTGTTGAGCGTGATCTCGGTGCAGAGATTGGAGGAGTGGATGACGCCGACGTGGTCCTGCGGGGAGCGGACGTTGCAGGCGTCCTTGAACGTGATCCAGGGGTGACCGGTCTCGAAGAGCATGGAGAGCATCTTCTTCCACAGCTCGAGCGCGTCGATTTTCTGGCCGTGGATCTTGCCCTCCTCGGCGAGCTGCTCGTAGCGGAGGTAGGCCTCCTCGAACTTTTTGCCGTAGAGCTCGTGCAGGTCCTTGGTCTGGTTGGAGCGGAAGAGGGTCCAGGACTGGCGGGCCTCCATGCGCTTCATGAACAGGTCGGGGATCCAGTTCGCCGTGTTCATGTCATGCGTGCGGCGGCGGTCGTCGCCGGTGTTCTTCCGCAGCTCGAGGAACTCGGTGATGTCGTTGTGCCAGGTCTCGAGGTAGGCGCAGCCGGAGCCCTTGCGCTTGCCGCCTTGGTTGACGGCGACGAGCTGGTCGTTGTGGAGCTTGAGGAACGGGATGACGCCCTGGGACTCGCCGTTGGTGCCGCCGATGTAGGCGCCGGTGCCGCGGACCGCGGTCCAGGAGCCGCCGAGGCCGCCGGCCCACTTGGAGAGAAAGGCGTTCTCGGCGATGCCCCGGAGCATGATGCCCTCGATGGAGTCGTCGACGTAGTAGAGGTAGCAGGAGCTCAGCTGCGAGTGGAGCGTGCCGGAGTTGAACAGGGTCGGCGTGCTGGAGCAGAAACGGCGGCTCTTGTAGAGGTCGTAGAGTGCCACGGCGCGGTCCTCGCGGGCGGCGGGCTCGTCAAGGAAGAGGCCCATGGCGACGCGCATCCAGAAGAACTGCGGGGTCTCGATGCGGCGGGAGGGCTTGGAGGTCTTGTCGACGATCAGATAGCGGTCGTAGAGCGTCTGGATGCCCAGGAAATCGAAATCGAGATCGGCGGAGGGGTCGAGGACCGCGGCCAGCTTGGCGAGGTCGTATTCGAGGAGGCGGGGGTTGAGGCGCTTGATGGCGACGCCGTGCTCGAGGTACTTCCGGAAGGCGCGCTGGTGGGCGGTCTTGAGGGCGCCGATGCCGTCGCGGGTGATGTCCCAGCCCAGGATCTCCTCGTAGATGTAGGTGAGCTGGATGCGGCCGGCAAATTTGGCGAAATCCGCGTCCCGCTCGATCAGCGTCTTCGAGTTGAGGATGATGGTGGAATCGAGGTCCTTCTGGGTGATCTGGTCGTAGACGGACCGGCGGAGCTCGGTCTCGATCTCGTCGGTGGACAGGCAGAGTTCCAGGCCGATCTGGGCGAACTCGATGCGCTTCCGGAGGTCGGCGCCGTCCCAGAAGATGTTCTCCCCGGTGGACTTCTTGACGACGATCATGGCCGACTGGGCCGGGGCGTCGGCGGCGGCGAACGGGGCCTCGGAAGGCATTTCGGTGCCGGCGTCGCGGGCGGCGCTGCGCTGGGCGCGGAAGAGGATGTAGGCCTCGGCGACCTTGAAGTGGCCGGACTTCATCAGCTCCTCCTGCACCATGTCCTGGATCTCCTCGATGTGGACGAAGGACTGCTTCGAGGAATGGACGCGCTCGGAGACGGCCTTGGTGAGGGCGACGGCAGGGGCGGAGTCGCGCTGGAGGGAGAGGAAGGTCTTGCGGACGGCGATCTCGACCTTCTGGTCGCTCCAGGGGACGACCTGGTTGTTGCGGCGGATGACGCGCAGGGTGGACTGGGCGGCGGCCTCGCGGTCGATGGAGATCTTGCGGGCGCGATTGAGCAGGAGGCTCTTGGCGACGAAATACGCGTTGTTGTCGACCAGGGTTTTCTCAATGAGCTCGTAGAGGCTGTTGAGCGAAAGGCGGACGGGGGACTGGGTGCGGGCGAGCTCGGTGAGGTTGGCGGCGACCTCGCGGCAGATGCGCGCCAGCCAGGCGCGGTTGGTGTCGTTGAAGATGTCCTTTTCGCCGCGGGCAAGGCAGACGTTGGTCAGGGCCTTGCCGAGGGTGTCGGCCACCTCGGCGAGCACGAAGCGCTCCTCGCCGTGCGGGCACAGCAGCACGATGTTCGGAACGACAATGGCCTCTGCCGTGACGACGTCACGCCAGGCATAGTGGGGCTTTTGATCGAGGGGGGTGTGGACGGTGCGCTTGAGAGCCAGATCGTGCGCCAGGGAAGGGTTGCTCATGGAAAATTGTAACGGGTTTGAGACAAAAGGAGGAAAACTGTGGACAGAAAGACGGCGGAGCCGGTGCGCAGCCAAAAATCGGCATCGCACCGGCTGAGAGTGAAGGGAAAGCCAATGAGGACTAGACGGGTGTGGGCGAGGAGCCGACGCGACTGGCGATAATTCTCAGAGTTCGTCGTCGGCAGCGACGTTGAGGGAGGAAGATTTCTGGTACTCGGTGACGCGGCCCTCGAAGAAGTTCTGCTCCTTCTTGATGTCCATCATCTCGGCGAGCCAAGGCAGCGGATTCTTGACGCCGCTGGCCAGCGGCGCGAGGCCGACGCCCTCGAGGCGGCGGTCCGCGATGAAGTCGATGTACTGGGTAAAATCCTCCGCGCTGAGGCCCACGGAATTGACCGGGAGGCAGTCGCGGATGAATTCCTTCTCGAGCGTCACGGCCTCGATCATGAGGGCACGGAGCTCCTCCTTGAACTCGGCGGTCCAGATGTCGCGGTTCTCCTCGATGAGGTCCATGAACAGGTTCCGGAAGACCTCGATGTGGTTCGACTCGTCGCGGAGCGTGTAGCGGAACATCTGCCCGATGCCGGGAAACTTGTTCTGGCGGTAGAGCGACAGGACCATGCCGAAAAGGCCGTAGAACTGGGTACCCTCCATGCACTGGCCAAAGACGAAGATATTGCGCGCCAGGAGCTGCTTGTTGGCCGTCTGGGTCAGGTCCAGGTCGCGGCGGAGGTCGCGGGAGACCTTGGTGACGAACTCGTTCTTCCGGACGATCGTCGGGACATCCTCGAACATCGCCTCGCACTCGTGCGGGTTGATGCCGAGGGAGGAAATCATGTAGAGGAGCGAGTCGGCGTGGATGTTCTCCTCATGGGCGTGGCGGCCGAGCACGAGTTTCAGCTCCGGGGCGGTGACCAGCTCCCGGACCACGTGCTGGATGTTGTCCCCGACAATGCCCTCCGCGGCGGAAAAATAGCCGATGCCCATGCGGATGATCCAGCGCTCGACATCGGAGAGGGCCTTCTCGTCACGCCACTGCTCGATGTCCTTGCCCATCGGGATGTCCTCGGGCTCCCAGTGGTTGGCCTTCATCTTCCGGTACAGATCGTACGCCCACTGGTACTTCAGCGGCAGGAGATTGAAGGTCATCGTCTCCCGGCCATTGATCACCTTCTTGGCGGCAAATGCGGCCTCCGCCTTGTCCTGGTCGAGGACGAAGGTTTTGGAGCCGACTTGGAAGGTTTTGAGCATGGCGATGAGGCGAAAAACGCGGGAGGAAAGCCTGTTTGGAGACGAAAAAGAGAGCCTGGCGAACTAAAGATGCTGGAAGTTGCTGGCGCGTTGTTAACCACAACAGGATGTGGTTACTGGGCGCCTCGACCACAACCTATTGGTCTCGTCATTTTTTGCGTCAATAGGTTTGTAGGCAAAATCACGTGAATTTTTTGGCGATTTTGGGCTTGCGGAGAATTCCGCAAGTTCCCCTAGAGGGAGAATTTCCCGCGGAGCGGGCATTCAGGCAATTTTCTCCTCGGTAAAGCAGATTTCCCTCGCGCCGAATGTGTGCGCCAAGACCCTGGCCGCGGTCGTTGTCGCCGCTGATTTATCGTATTATATTATGCGATACATGAACACTTCTCGTGGCGGATCCCACCGGCACTCAGAGGCCGCGAGCTGGCCGCGTCGGCTGGCGGATGGCTCAGGGCGGACGATGCACGCGAAAAATGAGCGGCAGCCCTACCCTGCCGCTATCGCCCGACGGAAAGAGGAAGACACAAAAAAGGCGGCCGCGTTGCCGCGGCCGCCTTGGGAAATCAGGTCAGAGTCTTGGACCGACGCTTAGAACTCGAGCTTGGCGCCGAGCTGCAGCTGCCAGCGCGACAGGTCCGCGAACACGAGCTGGGAACCCAGCGTGCTCGAGCTGAACGTGTAGACGTACTGGCCGGAGGCATTGACCGTGGTGCTGGCGACAGGCCGATTGTAGGCGCTGTAGCCGTTGCTGAAGTCCTGGCCGGTGACGACGCCCCAGTTCTTGTTGAGCAGGTTGGCGAAGTTGATGCAGTCCGCGAAGAGGGTCACACGCATGTTGCGGTAACCGACCGGGATCTGCTGCTCGGCATGGAGATCGAGCGTCTTCTGCATGGCGTTGAACGAGCTGTTCGGCGGCACGATCTGGCCCATGTACTTCTTGAGGTTTGTCGAGTTGACGAAGGCCCAGAAGTTAGCTGCCTGGATCGAGCCGGTCGGGTCGGACGCGTTGGTGCTCCAGGTGACCTTGGGATCCGTCGGGCCGTTGGGGACGTAGAACGCATCGTTGCCGCTCGTGCCGTCGTTGTTGGCGTCCTGAGAGAACACCCAGCTGTAAGCGTGGCCAGTCTGAACGCGGAAGACGCCCGACAGGCGGGTGGCGGTGTTCTTGCCCTTGAAGAAGTGGAACTCATGCGTGGCCGTCACGACGTACTTGTCGGGCACCACATAGCCGGAGTTTCTCGCCACATTGTCGTTCGGGTTGATGACCGAGCGGTTGGTGTAGTTGGAACCCGCGACCGACGACGTGAGAGGCTGGACCTCGGTGGCGTGCGTGTGCGTGTAGCCGAACGAGAACGACCAGTTGTTCTTCATCGGACGGGCGAGCTGGAACGTGTAGGCCTGCGAGCCACCCTTGTCGGTGTTTGTCAGTTCCAGAACCGAATTGCTGAAGTTCGAGTAGAGGCCGGCCGTGCCGCTGTAACGAATGCGGCCATCCGGATTCGTGCCGTTCGGCTTCAGGTTCAGGTCGATGTAGTAGAGGCCGCTCTTGACCTGGATGAAGTTGGCCTCGGCGGTGGCGATCAAGCCGTACCACGGAAGGTTCACGTCAAAGGCAACATTGCTCTTCCACGACGTCGGAGTCTTGAAGTTCGGGTCCGTCAGCGCGATGTTGGGCGTCGGCGCGCTTGGGGGCGGCAGCGTCTGCACGTAGCCGGCGGAAGGATTGAACGGGGTGTACGGCGCACCGAGCGGCGGATTGGTTGCGCTCGAGGTCGAGCTACCCACGATCACGCTGTTGAGTAGGCCGGTGGTGCCATAGGAATTGCCGATCCAGACGGCAGGATTGGTGCCTTGGAACAGGCCGAGGCCACCACGGAACTGGACCTTGAGCTTGGTGGGAACCCGGTAATTGAAGCCCACGCGCGGGGCCAGCGTGGTGTTGCCACTGCCCGTGCTGTTATTGGGAATGCCGAAGGCGGACTGGAACGCCGGCAGGTAGATCGGCTTGGTGGGGAAGTACGGGTAGTCGAACCGGAGGCCGGCGACAATCGTCAGGCTGTTATTGGGCTTCCAGGTGTCCTGCAGGAGCAGACCGGCGTCGGTGAAGGAATAATAGTAATCCGCATCACCAATCGTTTTGCCCGGGATCGCCTGCTGATAACGGATGTAATTCGGCGTGCCGGCGGCGAACGCAGCCTCGCTAGCAAAAGCATAGAGGCCTGTGTAGTACTGCACGAAGAGATCGCGATAGACCGCTTTGTCGAAGTCGCCACCGAACTTGATCGAGTGGTTATTCCAAGTGTAATCAGCATACAAGTGGCCGTTGTAGTCCTTCGTGTACAACTGGTTGTGCTGATAGCTCGGGTTGGTGCCGATATCCAGTGAACCGTTGGTCACGGCCGCGCCAGTGTTGAGGTTCACGCCGGCGACGCTGTTGATGTAGATCGTCGGGGTGAGCGGGCCGTAGGGGCTCGCCGTGCCGTTGTACTTCACCGCGGCCAGGCCGGCTTCCGTGCGGAGGTCAGGCGTCCAGGTGCTGTTGATCAGCGCGCTCAAGTTGTCGTTGATGCGGTTGGACTGGTAGGCGTTGCTGCTGAACTGGGTGAACGTCGAGCCGTTGCTGTAGTTGGGCGCCGAGCTATCGGTACGGCGGTAGGTCAGCGAGGCGCGCTGGTCGCTGTTGATGTTCCAGTCGATCTTGGCGAGGTACGTCTTCTGTTTCGACAGAACCAGGTTTCCGATCGTGCCCGGGTCGATACCGTAGGATTTCGCAGTAGCCGTGATCGCCGCGACGTCAGCCGCGTTGGGCTGGAAGGTAATCGGCGAGTACGGGAGGCCGACCTTGCGGAAATTGTCGTACGCGAAGAAGAAAAAGACCTTATCCTTAATGATCGGGCCACCGAGCGTCATGCCGAAGGTGTGTTCCTGCAGCGGGGTCAGGGTTCCCTTGTTGGGATCGGTCGCACCCTGGCCAGGATTCGGGGCACGGAGGGCGTGATTCTGACCGGTGTAATAGAAATAGACATCACCGTGCAGCTCGTTGGTGCCACTCTTGGTGACAGCGTTGATCAGGGCGCCTGTGAAACCCGTGCGGGTCACATCGTAGGGGCTCAGGTCGATCGTCATCGCCTGGATCGCATCCAGCGGCACGGGGCTGCGGAGGGAGGCAAAGCCGTTGGCGTTAAGGCCGAACGGGTCATTGGCCTGCTGACCGTCAATCAGGAACGAGTTGAAGCGGCTGTTCTGGCCTTGGGCCGAGACGGAGAACTCACCGGTCGAAGTGTTGAGCGTGAGGCCGGCGCGGGTGTCGAGATTGGTGATGTCCTGCACGTCGCGGCGGACCGTCGGGATCTGGGCGATCTGATCACGATCGAAGCCGGAAGAGGCGCCCATCTTGTTCGAATCGAAGGTGGCGTCCTTGGAAGCCTCAACCTTGTAGGCCTCGAGGACCACGATGCCGCTCGAGAGAACCAGGTCCACGCTCTGCGGGTGATCGAGGCCGAGGTAAATGTCATTCTGGGTCGTCGGTTCGTTGTCCTTCGCCGTGACAGTGACCGTGTAAGGGCCGCCCGGGCGCAGACCGGAGATCGAGTATTGGCCGCTGGTGCGCGTGACCGTGGTCGAGTGCGTGCCGGAGGGTTCGTGGGTGACCGTGACAGTGGCGCCGGACACCGGAGCACCACTCTTACTGGTGATGAAGCCGTTGATCGCCGAGGTGGTCACACCTTGGCCGAAGGCACTGGACGCAAATGCGAAGCTGAAAGCGACGCACACGGCCAAGAGGTTCACTAGACGGGAAGACTTATGCATGGTTGGTAGTTTCGATTACGTTATCGCTGGCGAGGTCCGTCGACAGCTTGGGAATGCCTGACGCAAGACCC
The DNA here is from genome assembly GCA_903825285.1 of uncultured Opitutia bacterium. Classification (GTDB taxonomy): domain Bacteria; phylum Verrucomicrobiota; class Verrucomicrobiia; order Opitutales; family Opitutaceae; genus Opi-474. The sequence goes on from CAIJZY010000058.1 coordinate 57,591, forward strand.
GTGCCACAGGTCAGTCAAGCCCCGAGAAACTCAAATCACCCGGGTTGCCCAAACGTAACGGATCGAGTGTGCATTCGACCTGCAAAACCAGATCCCATCCGCGGCGATTGCGCTCCAGGTTGTGAGGTTTGGCGCGAAGATTTTCCGAAATCATCGAACCAGTTTCCATCTCGTCGAAGAGCTGGGCTCTCTCGATGTGTCAGGTGCTGAAATGTGGGCTGGGAATCCTGCTGGCTTAGGCGGCGCGCGCAGAACAGGACAGGTGGAGCATGTCAGCCTGAAGTCTCAGCCGGGCACGGGTGCCTTGGCCTGCGTGGGTTCACGCGCATGGGCTCGCGGATGGGCGCATCTTGGCACCGGTTCCTCCGTCCGCGGTGCGTCGGATGGGCTGCAGGGTTTGGTCGGGGCAAAAAAAGAGGCCCGGCTCTTCTTTCGAAGAACCGGGCCATAAACCTGGCAACGACCTACTCTCGCGGGACCTAACGTCCAACTACCATTGGCTGCTCGGGGCTTAACGGCCGTGTTCGGGATGGGAACGGGTGGAACCC
>CAIJZY010000059.1 GCA_903825285.1 uncultured Opitutia bacterium
CCCGCCGCTTGGAAGCGGTCACGGAGCACCGCAAGGTCGGGGAGCAGTCCAATGTACCAGAACAGCACCGAGACCGTTCCGTACGTCGAGACCGCGAACACGTCCCACTCCAGCGGCGAGCGGAAGTTCTGCCAGATGTAGTTCGAGTTCGGGATCGGGAAGAGGAACCAGGCGTACCAGATGCGGCCGACGTGGAAGACCGGGAAGATCGCGGCGCAGACGACCGCGAAGATCGTCATGGCCTCGGCGGCGCGGTTGATGGACGTGCGCCACTTCTGGCGCAGCAGGCAAAGGATCGCCGAGATCAGCGTGCCGGCGTGGCCGATGCCGATCCAGAACACGAAGTTGACGATGTCCCACGCCCAGTTGACCGGGTTGGCATGGCCCCACACGCCGACGCCGGTGGCGACGAGGTAGGTCAGGCCGGCGACGGTAAACGAGGCGACGAAGCAGGCGACGCCGAAGCACCACCACCACCACACGGGGGTCTTGCCCTCGATGATGCCGCAGATCTTGTCAGTGATCCAGGAGAAGCTCCGGTTGTGCGCCACCAGCGTGGCGCGCGGTAGGACCGCAGGTTTCACCTCGTCGAGAATGGCCGGCAGGGCGGCCTGGTCAGCGTGGGCCATTAGCTAAGTCCTCCGAGGCGTTGCGTCACGTCGCGCAGGGCGTGACCGGGCTCCTTCGCCTCCCCGGCGGGGGCGTGCTCCCCCGCCCCATGGCCCTCGTGGCCGGCGGGGTGGTTCTTGCGGTTGTACTCGACCCGGCTGAGCGGGAGCGCGGCGTAGTCGGGCATTTTCGGGTTCGGATTGCGGAGTTTGCCGAGGTAGGTGGTGCGGGGGCGGATGTTGAGGTAGCCGAGCAGCGCGTAGTCCTGCTCGCGGGCCTTGGCCTTCGAGACGGCGCTCCCGGTGTCGAGGATGTTGCCGAACACAATGGCCTCGACCGGGCAGACCTGCTGGCAGGCCGTCCGGATGGTGCCATCGGGGACGACCACGTCGCCAGGGTTGCCGGCCTGCGCCATTGCCACCTTGTGCCGGATCTTGCCGTTCTGGATGCGCTGCACGCAGTACGTGCACTTCTCCATCACGCCGCGCATGCGCACGGTGACCTCGGGGTTCTTCACCATCTGCACGAGCTCGGGCATGCCCTTCGGGCCCAGCTGGCTCAGGTAGAGGCTGTCGAGCTGGCGCTGGTTGAAGTCAAAGAAGTTGAAGCGCCTGACCTTGTACGGGCAGTTGTTCGCGCAATAGCGGGTGCCGATGCAGCGGTTGTACGCCATCGTGTTCAGGCCCTCGTCGTCGTGCACCGTCGCGTTGACGGGACACACGGTCTCGCACGGGGCGAGCTCGCACTGCTGGCAGGCGACGGGCTGGAGGGAGATCTGCGGGTCCTCGGGGAGCTCCTTGTTGCCCTCGCCGCCGAATGCGCCGGCGTCGGCATGGCCATCGGAATAGTAGCGGTCGAGCCGGATCCACTGCATCTCGCGGCCGCGCTGGACCTGGTCCCGGCCCACGATCGGGATGTTGTTCTCGGCCTGGCAGGCGATGACGCAGGCGTTGCAGCCGATGCAGGTGTTGAGGTCGATCGACATGCCCCACTGGTGCACGCCGTCGAACTTGGGCGTCGAGTAGAGCGAGCCGCCGCGGGGAATATCCTTGGTGCGCTGGGCGGCGACGGCCGCGCGCTCCGCGGGGGAAAGCTCGTCGTCCTCGGCCGGCGTGTGCCCCGCCCCGTAGATCGCGGGCGAATGCGACTCCATGCCGATGCCGTCCACGTAGCCGGGATTCTTGACGTACTCGTCGTAGTTGGCCTCGCGCACGATGTCGCGGCCTTCCATGGACCAGTGCTCCTGCACGTTGGCGAGCAGGCGGCGCTCGCCGGTGTCCGCGAGCTTGGCGCCGGTGGCGAACGCGGGCGCGGCGCTGGTGCGCAGCGCGTAGGCGCTGAAGCCGGCGCCGGTGCCGACGCGGCCGGTGGCCGTGCGGCCGTAGCCCAGGGCGACGATGACGGTGTAATTCGAGAGACCGGGCTGGATGTGCACCGGGCCGCGGACCTTGCGGCCGCCGAGCGTGAGCTCGAACAGGCGGGCGTTCTCCTTGCCCGCCTCAAACTCGGCCTCCTCCTTGCGGGCGACCTGGATCAGGGCGCCCTTGGGATCGATGCCGAGCTCCTTGGCGAGCTTGGGGCTGACGAGGATGGCGTTGTCCCAGGCGATCTTCGTGATCGGGTCAGGGCACTCCTGCAGCCAGCCGTTGTTGGCGAAGCGGCCGTCGTCCATCTTGTGGTCGGTGACGAACCGCACCTCGAGGTTGGACGCCGACAGGGCCTCGCACTTGGGCGCGTGCGAGAACAGGGTCGCGGCGCCGTTGAGGTCGTAGCGCACCGCCATCTTCGCGTAGGCGGAGCCGGCCACAAGGCCGTCGTGGAGGAACTGGCGGAAGAACTTCTCCGCGTCCGTGCCGGCGGCGAGCGCCGTGATGGTCGCGTAGACCTGCGCGTACGGGTCGGTCTTTTCCTCGCCCAGCAGGTGCGCCAGCACCTCGAGCTCGGTCAGGCCGTTGAACAGCGGGAGGATCATCGGCTGCACCGGGACGATCGTGCCGTCCACCGTGCGGGCGTCGCCCCACGACTCGAGATAGTGCGTCGCCGCGATGTGCACGCCGGCCAGCGCCGCGGTCTCGTCGGCGTAGTAGCCGTGGCGGATGACCTCCGGCACGGACTTCTGCAGGGCGGCCCAGTCTAGGTCGGCGGGGGCGTTGTAGGCGGGGTTGCCGCCGAGAACGATCAGGGTCTGGACCGAGCCGCCGCGGATCGCGGTGGCGAGGGCCTCGATGCTGGAGGCGGTGGCCGCGGGCACGGCGACGAAGTCCACCGTTGCACCGAGGTTGCCGAGGAAGGCGTTGAGCGCGTAGGCGATGGCGTGGACCACGGCGGGCTGATGCGCGCCGGCGACCACGAGGCTCTCGCCGCGGTGGTCAAGCAGGTCCTGCGCGCAGGCGGCGAGCCACTTGTCCTGGTCCTTGAACTCGAGGCCCTGGCTGAGCGCGTCGAGCGGCGACTTGCCCATCACGTGAGAGGCCAGCGCGGCGGCGAAGGCCGCGAGGTGGCTGCTGGCCAAGCGCAGGCGGTGGTCCGCCATGCTGCCGGTGAGGCTCAGGCCGCTCTCCACGACGTAGAGGCGGTTCATCGGGTCCTCGGGGCGGGTCACCCGGCGCCCCTTGGCGAACTCGCGGGCGTAGTAGAGGCTGCCCGACTCGGCATGGAAGAAGTCGGCGTCAAGGCTGACGATCCGCTTGGCCTTGGCGAACTGGTAGAGGGGCTTGACGTCGCGGCCGAAGCACGCGCGCGCGGCGGCCAGCGGTGGTTCGTCGCGGACGGGCTCGTACTCGGCCCAGATGGCGCGGGGGCACTTGCGGCGGAGTGTCTCGAGCAGGCGGGCGCGGGTCGGCGAGCTGGACTCGTCGGCCAGGATCGCAAGGCCCTCTCCCTGGGCCGAGGCGGCGGCTTGGCCGATGCGGGCGAGCAGCGCGGCAACCTCGGCGGAGGTGGCGGCCTGACCCTTGACCGTGTGATGCGTGGCGCGGTCGGGATCGTAGAGGTCGAGGACGGACGCCTGGGCAACCAGCGACGTGGCGCCGCCGTGCGGGGCGTAGGTCGGGTTGCCCTCGAGCTTGGTCGGACGGCCCTGATGGGTCTCGGCGAGCAGCGGGATGGCGGAGTTGCGCAGCGGCATCGCCGTCGCGAAATAGAGCGGCAGGCCCTGGATGACCCCCTCGACAGACTTGCCGTAGGGCAGCACGTACTGCTCAGGCCGGCGGCAGCCGGCAAGGCCGAGTCCGCCCAGGGCGAACGAGGCGGCCATGATCTTGGTGAACTGGCGGCGGTCCACGCCCTCCAGCGAGGAGGAACCCTCGGGAAACTCCCGCTCGAGCTGCGCCTTGAAGCCGGGCGTGGCCGCGAGCTCGTCAAGGCTCCGCCAGTACTGCGGGCCGGCAAGCTGGCGATCGGACGGTTCGGGATGGTGAAAGTGGCGTTTCATCAGCGATGGCAGCCGGAGCAGCTTTGCGGAGGTTTAATGTTCCGGTCTTTCAGGAACTGGTGGGCGGCCGGGAGGCCGGACGTGGCGGCGATCGGGGCGGAATCGAGATTGTAGATGTCCGCCGGCGCCCGCAGGCGCGCGACCGGGTCGCGGTGGCAGTCGAGGCAGAAACCCATGCTGAGCGGCTGGGCGTGGGCGACGACCTCCATCTCGTTGATCTTGCCGTGGCACTCGACGCAGCTGACGCCGCGGTTCACGTGGATCGAGTGGTTGAAATAGACGTAGTCGGGGGTCTGATGGATCTTCACCCACGGCACCGCCTCGCCGGTCTCGTAGCTGTGGCGCACTACAGCGAGCAGGGGGCTGTCCTTCTTCACCTGGTTGTGGCAGTTCATGCACGTCTGCGCGGTGGGCAGGTTGGCGACGCCGGACTTCTCGACGTTGCTGTGGCAGTAGCGGCAGTCGAGGCCGAGCTGGCCGGCATGCAGCGCGTGGCTGTAGGGCACCGGCTGGACCGGGGCGTAGCCGACGCGCGTGTATTTCGGCGTCATGTAGTACGTCGCGCCGGCCGTCAGGACCCCCGAGAGCACGACCAGGTAGACGATGATCTGCAGCGGCAGCTTGTTCGCCGATTTGGGAAAAATGTTCGACATGGTCCGGGATGGCTCCGTTGAACCGATAATCAGGCCGCGTTGCCACGCCGGGCGACGGCGCGGGACTCAGGACGCAGGTTGATCCCCGCCGCGGGGGCCGGGGTGGATGGAGCCTGGGAGGGTTTCGCGAGCAGCCTCGGGGCGATGCCGACGACGGCAAACAGCCCGATTAATTTGGCAAGGAAGTGCTTTCGCGAGGGATCGTGGCTCACAGTTCGTCGTGGAAGGTTAAGCGCTCGAAGGAAGGAGGCGCCGTATGCGTTGTAAACCAAAATTTCCGGCGATCTTTCCCCACCCTGCGAATAAGCCCGGACTTTGGACCGAAGCCGCCGCACTTATGACGCGCTCGCCGCGCGTTGCACGGCCTCATGGCCAGCCCCGAACTTGCCGAAAGGCCCCTATTCTCTCATCGGTCGCGACTCGCGTCAGATGAAGACGCCATCGCGCATCGGCCGGACAAAATCGCAGCGGTTGGCGATGTCGGGATTGTGGGTGACGAGGATGACGGCCTGGCCGTGGTCCTTGGCGAGGCGGGTGAGCAGGTCGAAGACCATGGCGGAGTTCTTCACGTCCAGGTTTCCCGTGGGCTCGTCGGCGAGGATGATGGAGGGCGAGTTGGCCAGGGCGCGGGCGACCGCGACGCGCTGCTGCTCGCCGCCGGAAAGCTGGGTGCCGAGGCGGTGGGTCTTGTCCGCCAACCCGACCGACGCCAGCAGCTCGTGGGCGCGCTCGGCCATTTGCGGCGGGGTGAGCCGGCCGAGCTTGCGCATGGGCATCATGACGTTCTCCAGTGCGGTGAACTCGAGCATCAGGAAGTGGAACTGGAACACGAACCCGATGTGGGCGCCGCGGGCGGCGGTGCGGGCGGCGTCGTCGTTGTTCGACATGGTCTGCCCGTTGATGGCGATCTGCCCGCCATCGGGCTGGTCGAGCAGGCCCAGCAGATAGAGCAGCGTGCTCTTGCCGCAGCCCGAGGGCCCCACGATCGCATAGATCTGCCCGCGCAGCGCCTCGAAGGAGACGCCCTTGAGCACATGCACCCGCCCCTCCCCTTGCCCGAGGTAGCGCTGCAGGTCCGTGCAGCGCAGCACCGGGTCGGTGCTGCGGGGTGAAGGGAGAATGGCGGAGGAAGAAGGAGGCATCTGGATTCTCCTACTGCGCCGTGCCGCGCACAATATCACCCGGCTCCAGGCGGGCGGCGCGGCGGGCGGGGATGATGCTGGCGGCCATCACGAGGATGGCGGCGGTGAGGATGGCTTCGAAATAGTGCCAGCCGCTCCAGGAGACCTGGAAGGTCTCGGTCTTGAAGATGCCGTTGATCGGGAGCGGGATCTTGGACACGGCGAAGGTGCCGATAATCCCCACCAGTGCGCCGACGACCGCGCCAATCGTGAGGACGATGCCTGCCTGCCAGAGGAAGATCTGCGTGATGTCGCGTCGCTCATATCCCATCGAGCGCAGGATCGCGATGTCCTTGGTCTTCTCGAGCACGATCATGGCGAGCGTGTTGAACATCGCCAGGCCGGCGATGAGCGTGAAGACCGAGACGGTGATCGCCGACGACACGCTGAGCGCGCGGAAGGCCGAGAGCCACGCCTTCTCGCGGTCCTGCCAGGGCCGGGCGCTGTGCTTGAGCACCTCCTGCATCTGGTAGGCGTCCTGCGGCGCGCGATCCTTGTCGAAGAGGTTGATCTGGATGAACGTCACGCCCGTCGGCCGCTTCAGCAGCGAGCGCGCCTCGCCGAGGTGCACGTAGACGCGGGTCTTGTCGATGTCCGACACGCCCGTCTCGTAGATCGCGCTGACCCGGTACCGGCGCAGCTGGCCCTGGGCGTCGAGCAGGAAGGAGCTGCCGACATCCAGCTCGAGCCGCTCCGCGAGCACCTTGCCCATCAGCGCGCCGGCCGGAGATTCGCGGAAGGTCGCCAGGTCGCCCTGCACGATCTGGTGCTGGAGGTCGGAGACCTTCAGGTGCTCCTCGAGGCTGATGCCGAAGACCTGGGCCGTCTCGTTCTTGAACGAGCTCCGCACGACCACGTTGCCCCGCAGCACGGCGGACGTGCCCGAGACGTTGGCAAACTGGTTCAGGCCGCCGATGACCAGCTTGGGCTCCTCGACGCCCTCGATGTATTTCACGCCCTCGCGGTGGCTGATGATGAAGTCCGAGCCCCCGCCTGCGTTCATGCTGCGGATCGTGTCCTGCATCTTGTCCTCGACGCGCATCGCGCCGTCGGTGCCCAGGATCGTCTTGATGAAGAACTCCTCGAATCCGCTCGTGGTGGCCTGGGTGACGATGAACAGGCCCACGCCCAGCACCGTGCAGGAGAGGCTCATCAGCATGGCGCGCTTCTTCGCGGTGAGGAAGCGGTAGGCGATGAGCAGATTGGGGGACATTTTCCGGTGGACGGTGAGACGGTGGATCCAGTGCGGGCCTTGGACTTTAGACCTTATGACCTTCGACCATGAGGAAACATCCTGCCGCCTGGGCCGGCGGGTTATTTCGCCACGAGCTCCGTGCGGACGCGGTCGCCGTCGCGGAACTGGTCGAGTTCCTCGACGACCACGAGGTCGCCGGTGCTGAGACCCTTGGTGATCTCGGCAATATTGAGGCTCACGTAGCCGACCTCCACCTTGCGCAGCCGCACGCGGCCGTCCTCGACGACGTAGACATTGTTGCCGAAGAGCGCGCGGCGCGGGATGAGCGCGTTGGCGTCGCGGGAGCCGACGATGACGTTGACCTCGCCGGTGAGGCCGGGGACGAGGACGTCCGGCGGGCACTTCACCTCGAGCAGGATCGGGTAGCGCTGGGTCTCGGCGTCGGCGGTCGGCAGGATCTTCGAGACCGTGGCGTCGTAGACGTCGTTCTCGCGACCGAGGAACCGCGCTGAGGCCGGCTGGCCGAGGTGGATCTGGGCGAAGTTTTCCTGGCTGATCTTGGCCACCACGGCGCGGCTGGTGGAGATCAGGGTGGCGATGGGCTGGTTAGGATTAATGAGGTCGCCGGGTCGGGCGAAGACGAGCGACACGACACCCTCGAACGGCGCGGTGATGGTCATCTTGTCGAGCTGGCGGTGCTTGACCTTGAGCGTGTTCTCAAGGGTCTCGATCTCCTGCTTGCGAGAGACGTCCTCGAGCGCCAGACGCTGCTCGATCTGCTTCACCAGCCGGCGCTGCTTCTCCAGGTCGCCGGGCGCATAGTTGCCGGACTTGGTAAGGCGCTCGTAGTTCTCGAGGTCCTCCCGCGCGGAATCGAGTTCCAGCTTGATGGAGGAGCCGACGGCGATGCGCTTCTTGGCGGCGGCGTAGTCGTTCTCGATCTTCTCGATCTCCAGCTGGAGGTCACCCGGGTCAATCTGGGCGAGAATCGCACCGGCCGTAACCTTCTTGCCCGGGTCGAGCTCGCTGCGGATCAGGCGGCCGCCGATCTCGCTCTTCAGCTCCATCTGGTACTCGGCCTCAACCGTAATGCTGCCGGAGACGGCATTGATGGCGCGACCCTTCGTGACAGCGGCGACCTGGGCCACCGGCTTGAGGATCATGAACAGCACCACGATGACCGCCACTACGGCGGCGGCGGCGATCAGGAATTTTTTCACGGTGTGCGTTTGGGCAGGTTGGCGAGCGCGGGATCCTCGAGGATCGTGGACAGGAAGTCCGACGTCCGCTGGAGGTAGTCGGCGCGGTTGTTGAACGCGTTCAACTGGGCGTCGATGTGGTAGAGGCGGGCGCCACTGACATCGGCCTCGGAGGCGAGGCCGCGGCGCAGGTCATCCTCCCGGCCGTGCAGGTTGCCCTCGCTTGAGCCGAGGAGGCGGTTCGAAATTTCCATGGAGCGGGCTGAGAAATCCAGCTGCTTGAGCTGGCTCCGCGCCTGCTCGGAAAGACCGGCGACGGCATCGGCGTAATTCTGCTCCAGCTGGCGCTGGCGCGCCAGCGCGCTGGCCTTGGCGCTGCGGGTCGAGAACCCATCGAAGATCGACCAGCTCACCTGCACGCCCGCGTAGGTGGACTGCAGCTTGTACTTCTGCGCGATGTTGGCAGTGTAGCTCTGCTCCTCCTGGCTGGTGCCCAGGATCATGTTCAGCATCGGCTTCAGCCGCGTGGTCGCCACCTGGTAGTTGAGCTTCTCGATCTCCAGCTGGTGGCGCATGTTCTCCAGGGAGTAGGAATTGAGGTCCCGGTTGGCCACATGCCCGGCCAGCAGCCCGCTGAGGGCGTCCGTCGACGGCGTGACGGCCGGGAATCCGTCGGGAATCTGGCTGTCGGCCAGCGGCGACATGCCGGTCAGCTTGCTGAAGGCGCGCTTGGCGCTGTCGAAGTCCTCGCTCGCGCGGTCCGCCATGAGTAGCGCCTGGTCGTGGTTGATGCGGGGCATGAACATGCCGCCCTCGGAGATCACCTTCTTCTCGAACTTGGTCTGGGCGACCGAGAGCTGGTCCGTCGCGATCTGCACGTTCAGCTGGGCCCGGGCCAGCAGGGCCTTCTTCAGGACCAGCTGCATGTAGAGGCTGCGGATTTCCAGCACCAGCGTGCGGTAGGCATCGGCGGTCTGGCCAGTCGAGATCATTTGCTGCAGCTCGCCGATCCGGGTGCCGCTGTGCAGCGCGCCCCAGTGGAAGAGCGGCTGGTTGATGTTGAAGTTGTAGTAAAGCTTCTGGGTCTCGGCCGCGTGCGTGAGGTCGGCGCGCTTGTCCCGCTGCCAGGGATTGTACTGCAGGAATCCACTGGCGGACGGCAGCTGGCCGGACCGGGCCGAGATCCGGTTCTGCTCGGCGATGATGTCATCGAGGTTTCGGAGCAGCATCCGGGGCGACTGCTTGACCGCAGTCTCGAGGATGCCCTTGAGCTCCGGGAAATAGGTCTCAGGCAGGGGCAGGCCCTGGGCGTCGGCGGTTTGAGCGCGGCCAGAGGCTAGAAACGCGCAGGAAAGGAGCAGGCCGGTGGTGGCGAGACGTAGTTTGCGGAGCATGAGGTAGGGTGCCGATGACAATCTGCCTGAGGTGGTAATGCACTGGCGAATCCGGTTGGACGCCGTGAAGCGGCACCCGTTCCGCAGTGGAAGTATTCAGGCCATCCTTAACATAGGTCAACGCAAGCCCAAAGCGGTGACGCCAAGGCCGCCGCCCGGTTGTCGCATCACTGTATCGCGCAGCAACCAGGCGCCTCCAACGCGCCGTATAATCACCGCTTCGATGCTCCGACCTGAAGCTGCGATTTCCCTTTACTAACTCCCTGCCCCATTACGTTTTCTAGGCATGAGTCAGACCGCCGTTTCGCCGGGACCCTTCGCGTTTGTCCGCGACCTGTGGCGTCATCGCGAGCTCCTTTGGCAGTTCAGCCTGCGCGAAGTGGAATTGCGCCACCGGGGCAGCCATCTCGGGCTGATTTGGTCGCTGTTGAATCCGCTGCTGATGCTCAGCCTCTACGTCTTCGTTTTCGGCTACATCTTCGGCGGCCGTTTTGGGGTGCTGCCGAACGAGACGCGCATGGACTTCGCCCTGGGCGTGTTCCTGGGTCTCAGCATCTTCCAGTTCCTCGCGGAGACGCTCAGCGCCGCGCCCAACCTGATCGTGGTGAACCCGAATTTCGTCAAAAAAGTGGTCTTCCCGCTGGAGATCCTGCCCGCCTCCAGCGTGAGCGCGGCGGCCTTCCACCTCCTGATCAGCCTGAGCCTGGTGCTGATCGGCGTGGCGCTGTTTGGCGACGGCCTGGACGCCGGGGTCCTCTGGCTGCCGGTGATCATCCTGCCGATCGCCCTCATTGCGCTGGGGCTGGCCTGGACGATCGCCGCACTTGGGGTGTTCCTGCGGGATCTCACGCAGCTCACGCAGTTTTTCTCGCTGGCCCTGATGTATGCCAGCGCGGTGTTTTTCTCGGCCCACAAGATCCCGCCCGTGCTCTGGCGCTTCCTGCGGTTCAATCCCCTGCTCCTGGCGCTGGAACAGGCCCGCAACGCGGTGCTGTGGCACCAGTCGGTGAACCTCCACCACATCGCGTACCTGTACGTGTTCGGGCTTGGAACCTGCTATCTCGGCTACGCCCTCTTCCGCCGCCTCAAGCCCGCGTTTGCGGACGTGATCTAAAGCGAGCCGAGGCAGCCCGAAGGCTTGATTTTTCCGATTTACATTCACCCGCCGAACCTACCGCCCACCAAAATGTCCACCGCCCACAATCAACCGACCGCGCTGCGCGCGTCGGTTTTCTGGCTCTGCGGCCTTTCCGGCGCGGGCAAATCCACGCTGGCGGACCTGCTGATCGGTTCCCTGCGCGAGCGGGGAATCCCGGTGCTGGCGCTGGATGGCGATGCGCTGCGACAGGGCGTAAACAAGGGACTCGGATTCTCGGCGGAGGACCGCGCCGAAAACCTCCGGCGCGCGGCGAGCATCGCGCGGTTGGCCCTGGATTCCGGATTGTGCGCGGTGGCCTCGTTCATCACCCCGCTGGAGCGGCATCGCCGGCTGGCGCGTGAAATCATCGGGGCGGAGAATTTCTCGCTCGTGTTCGCCGACGCCCCGTTCGCGGTCTGCCAGCAACGCGATGTGAAGGGCCTCTACAAGCGCGCCGCCAGCGGGAATGTGCCCCAGTTCACGGGCATGACCGATCCGTTCGAGCGCCCGGCTCAGGCTGACCTGGTGCTGCACACGGAACAGGAAATACCTGAATCTTCCGCGGCCAAGCTCCTCGCGTTCACGCTTGCACGCCTGAAAGCGCCCGGCGCCTAGCCGCTCCTCGGCTGAGCCCTCCCCGCGAGTGAAGCGTCCGTCCAGTTCCGTAGCGGGTGGCATGGGTCCGGACCAAGTCGGCATCGCGCCGCGGCCCAATCAAATTCAGCTCGGCCAAGGCCTCGCACGGCCACCTTGACAGGCCAGGGGTGCAACGCAGCGTGAATCCGATCAACGCCGAAGGTTTAAGGAGGATGCTTCCCTTCCTTGCCGCCGCCCTGCTGGGCGGCGCGTTTGTATGCCTGCTGCTGCCTGCGGGAGTCACGACGTTGAACGACGACTTCGGCTATTACCGGTCGATCGTCGAAACCCTCCAGCATGGCCGGCCGTGGACGGATGACTGGCTCGAGCCCTGGGCGGCTTCCCTCAGCGGCCTCTCCGCCCTGATCTTCTCGGCCACCGGCAGCTTTTACCTGGCGACGTATGGCCTGCAGTCCCTGCTCGCGGCGGCCGGGATCGGCCTGACGTGCGTCCTGCTGCGCGAGCGGGGCCATTCAACCCGGGGCGCAATCCTCACGGCGGGACTCTTCTTCATTTTCCCCACCATCCTGTGGAAGCTGCTGGAATTCACGGGCGTCGTGCTCTACTGGCCGTGCCTGCTGGCCGCCATCCTGTCCGCCGATCGGCGGCGGTGGGGATGGTTTTTCGTGGCCTATGGGCTGGCGGTCGCCAGCCGGCAAAGCGCCCTGGCGTGGCTCGTCCTGCCGGGCTGGGCCTGCGCCACAAGTGTGATCAAGGGCAATTGGCGCAGCCGGGAGACGCTGCGTCCCGCCCTCACGGCGGTCGCGGGCCTCGTGTTTTTCGGACTGATGACGGCGGTGATGAACAAGACCCATGCGCAGACGGTCATCACGGACCGGCTGTTCGCCGAGTTCGAGGCGCGCCGAGCCCTCATCATCGCCGCGACCGGCGCGCTGGCCTTCGCCCTGGCCGGCGGCGGCAGCGCGCTGCTGCTGCGCCTGCAGGGACGACTGAGACCCCTGACGGCCACTCAGGCCCTTTGGGGAGTGGCCTTGATCATCTTCGCCGCGGCGGTGCTGCGGGTGGGCGATCCTCGGCAGCTCATGAAATTTGAGCACAGTTCCTTCGCCGGACCGCTCGGCGGGTGCGCGATCCTGGGGCTCTTCACCGCGGCCATCCTCGGCTGGGTGGGCGGCGGGGTTGCCGTGAAGCCAAGGTACCTCGTGTATGCCGGCTTCAATCTCCTGCTGATCAGCCTGCGCCCGGATCTCTGGGACTACTATCTGGGAGATCTCATGATCTTCGGCCTGCTGGCCGTCAGCATGCCGCCGACCGGCCCAGCTCGGGAGGCGTCCCGGACTACGAACTGGCCGTGCCACGGGCTGCGGGTGGCCGGTATCATCCTGATCACCGCCGGCGTGGCGTACGAGTTCTGGTGCGTCCTGCAGTTCAAGCTCAGGCTGGATCGGGCTCATGCGACCAACTCCATCGTTGAACAAGCCTTTCGCCAGGGACGGGTGACCCCGCACCAGTTTTATGGCGCCAGCTTCGGGTATATCGCCTGGCACCTTGATCCCTACTTCATCGCTCACGAGGGCGCGCACGACCCCCAC
>CAIJZY010000060.1 GCA_903825285.1 uncultured Opitutia bacterium
CCATTTCTTTATACCCACCCCACCTAAAATAGGCGCTTTTTGCCGAACATCCACGGACCAGAAATTTCTGTCCTCACTCTAAGAAAAGTCAGCGAACATTGCGCTGAACATCGGCGAAAAAATCTGGGGGCCGACCTCGAAATACTGCTGCATCATCGGGGTGAGTTTCTCGGCCGCCATGAAGAATCCCGAGGAAACCACGAAACCCACGAAGCACACGAAAATTTTTCAGAACCTTGCCTGCCTATTGTTTTCGGGTGATTGGTCTCTTTTGTCGTGACTCTCTTCCCTCGAGACCTCGGCGGGGCGGGCAAACCTCCCCTGGTGATCCTGCACGGCCTGCTCGGCTCCTCGCGGAACTGGCAGACGGCGGGACGCGACCTGGCGGCGCGGTACCATGTGCTGGCAATCGACCTGCGGAACCACGGCTGCTCGCCCCATGCGGCGGAAATGGACTACGAGGTGCTGGTCAACGACGTGAGTGAGTTTCTCGACGCCCATGCGCTGCCCCGCGTCACGCTCCTCGGCCACAGCCTTGGCGGCAAGGTGGCAATGCGGCTGGCCTGCCGTCAGCCGGAGCGGGTGGGGCAGCTGGTCGTGGTGGACATCGCCCCGCGCGCCTACTCCTCCGCGGCGCATCGCGTGGAGTTCGAGGCGATGGCGGCCATTGACCTGGCGCGCCTCGCTTCGCGCGCGGCGGCGGAGCAGCAGCTGGAGGCGAAGGTGCCCGACTGGGCCATGCGGAAATTTCTCGCGACCAACCTCGAGCACACGGCCGAGGGCCGCTGGCGCTGGCTGGTCAACCTGCCGGTGCTGACGGCGAGCCTGCCGGGGCTGGAAGCGGACTCGCTCGCGCCCACCGACCGCTTTGCCGGCCCGACGCTGTTCGTGGTCGGCGGCCGCTCCGGATATGTGCGTGAGGAGGACGGCCCGGCGATGCTCCGGCATTTTCCCCAGGCGCGCATCGACACGCTACCCCAGGCCGGACACAACCCGCACATTGATGCCCGGGTTGACTTCGTGGCCCGGCTGTTTTCCGCGCTGCCCTGATCCCTTTCCCATGGAACTCTTCCAGACCGGTCCCCTCAAGTCCTGGCAATCCCCCGAAACGCTGTCGTGCAACCGCCTCGGTGCCCGCGCGACGCTCTATCCGTATCCCACCGCCGCCGCGGCCCGGGTGAACCGGCGCGAGGACTCGCCCTGGTGGTTCTCGCTGAACGGCGACTGGAACTTTCGCCTCGTCGGCCGGCCGGAGGACGTCCCCGACGATTTTGTGCGCCCGGATTTTTCCGCCGACACGGCCTGGTCAAAGCTGCCGGTGCCGAGCAACTGGACGATGCACGGCCACGGCAACCCGCATTACACGAATGTGATCATGCCGTTCCCGCACCAGCCGCCGCAGGTGCCAGAGGAGAATCCGACCGGGCTCTACCGCACGACGCTCACGGTGCCGGCCGACTGGAACGGCCGCCGCGTCATCCTGCACCTCGGCGGGGCGGAGAGCGTCCTCTACGTCTGGCTCGACGGGCAGCCGGTCGGCCTGGCCAAGGACACCCGATTGCCCTCCGAGTTTGACCTGACGCCGTACGTCCGCGCCGGGGCCACGCACACCCTGGCGGCCGCGGTGGTGAAGTGGTCCGACGCCAGCTTCGTCGAGGACCAGGACCAGTGGTGGATGGGTGGCATCCATCGCGAGGTCTACGTCTATTCGCAGGCGCCCCATTACCTGGAGGACGTCTTCGCCCGTGGTGACCTGGAGGACAACCTGCGCGACGGCCGCCTGAAGGTGTCGGTTCGCATCGGTGCCCCCGACGTCGAGGCGAAGGGCTGCGTCGTACGCGTGCAACTCTACGACGCCGACGGCCGGGCCGTGCTGCGCAAGCCGGCCACCGGCGAACCCGAGCTCAAGAACCCGTGGCAGTTTCCCCGCCGGCTCATCACGCTGGACGTCCCGGTTCGCGCCCCTCGGCTCTGGTCCGCGGAGGCCCCGCAGCTCTACACGGTCGTCGCCACCCTCGTCGCGCCCGATGGCCGCGAGGTCGAGCACACGTCCTGCCGTATCGGCTTTCGGCGCGTCGTGGTGCGCGATCGCCAGATGCTCGTCAACGGTCGCCCCGTGCGCATCACCGGCGTGAACCGCCACGAGCACGACGACACCCATGGGAAGGCCGTCACGCGCGAGGGGATGCTGCGCGATGTCCGCCTGATGAAGCAGTGCAACGTGAACGCCGTGCGCACCTCGCACTACCCGAACGACCCCCACTGGTACGACCTGTGCGACGAGTACGGCCTGTACGTGTTCGACGAGGCCGACGTGGAGGCGCATGCGTTCTACCAGGAGATCTGCCGCGACAACCGCTACGCGCCGTCTTTCCTCGACCGCGGTCTGCGGATGGTGGAGCGCGACAAAAATCACCCGTGCATCCTCGCGTGGTCGCTGGGCAACGAGAGCGGCTATGGCGCGCACCATGACGCGATGGCCGGCTGGATCCGGCACCGCGATCCCAGCCGCCTGCTGCACTACGAGGGGGCGATCACGTTCGACTGGCTCGGCGGGCTCCCGGCGACGGATCTCCTCTGCCCGATGTATCCGCCGATCGAGAAGCTCGTCGCCTGGGCCAAGGACCGCAAGGCTCCGGACCAGCGCCGGCCGTTGATCATGTGCGAGTTTTCCCACGCCATGGGCAACAGCAACGGCAGCCTCGGCGACTACTTCGACGCGTTCGACCGCTACCCGGGACTCCAGGGCGGTTTCATCTGGGAGTGGGTGGACCATGGCATCAAGCGTCGCGACGCCGCGGGCCGCGAGTACTGGGCCTACGGCGGCGACTTCGGCGACGAACCCAACGATCGGAACTTCGTGTGCGACGGACTCGTGTGGCCTGATCGCACCCCTCACACCGGACTGCTGGAATACAAACACCTCGCTCAGCCGGTGCGCGTCATGGCCGCCGATGCCCGCCGCGGGCGATTCCGGATCGAGAACCGCCGCTGGTTCACGACCCTGGCCGACCTGCGCGGCACATGGGAGCTGCTTGTCAACGGACGCGTCGTGAAGACCGGAACTCTCCCGCGGCTCACCGCCGCCGCGCAGTCATCCCAGCTCGTAAACCTGAAGTGGCCGGCCCTGCAGTTGGCCGCTGCGGACGAGGTGCGCGTCACATTTCGTTTCCTTGCCGCCAAGCCCACATCGTGGTGCGAGGCGGGACATGAGGCCGCCTGGACGCAGCTCGCGGTGCCCAACGCCGCCTTTGCCCGCGCACCCAAGGCGATCCGTCCGGCGGCCACCGCGGGCCAGGTCACCGTGGAGGCGACGACCCAGGGCTGGCAAATCCAAGCCGGTGGCACTGTCCTCACGGTTGATCGTGATGCGGGCGTCATTCGCGACGTCCGCATCCATGGCCGCGAGGTCATCACCCGCGGACCCCAGCTCAACCTCTGGCGCTCGCCGACTGACAACGACGGCCTGAAGCTCTTCGCCGTCGTGAACTGGGGCGGCTGCCGCACCCTCACGAACTGGATGGAGGCGGGTTATGCCAACCTCAGCCTGGTGGAGAGCCGCACCACCTGCTCGGCGGGCCGCGAAGGCGCGAAGATCGAGATCCGCCAGCGCTGGCTTTGCCCGGGCGCCAAGCGGTACATCACCCACACCCATCGCTATCTTGTGAAGCCGGATGGGACAGTGGACGTGCAGAACCTCTTCGCCGCGGATCGGCGCCTGCCCGAGTTGCCGCGCATCGGCGTGTCGCTCGTGCTGCCGCCGGCGCTGGAGCAGCTCGAGTGGTACGGCAACGGGCCGCTCGAAAATTACCGCGACCGCAACCGCGGCTCCGTGCTGGCAGTGCACCAGAGCTCTGTCACGGCGCAGTATGTG
Source organism: uncultured Opitutia bacterium (assembly GCA_903825285.1). GTDB lineage: Bacteria > Verrucomicrobiota > Verrucomicrobiia > Opitutales > Opitutaceae > Opi-474. The sequence goes on from CAIJZY010000060.1 coordinate 3,875, forward strand.
CCCTACATTGTCCCGCAGGAGCACGGCAACCACACGGATGTCCGCTGGGTATCACTCGCGGACGGAAACGGGGCCGGAGTCTGTTTCACGGCGCGCAAGCCCATGGAGGCCTCGGCGAGCCACTTCACCGCGCACGACCTGTACGTGGCGAAGCACACGACCGATCTTGTGCCGCGTCCGGAGGTCCAGCTGAACCTCGACTACGCCCAGCGCGGTCTGGGCACGGCGAGCTGTGGCCCCGACACGCTCCCGCAGTACCGCATTCCTGCCGGAAAATACGGACTGGATTTCCTAATCGGCCCGACGAGCTAGCCCGCAGCGTCCGATGTAGGGCGGGGTCGCCGACCCCGCCTGCTCGTCCTTCAACGTTAAAGGCGGGGTCAGCGACCCCGCCCTACATCGGGCATGGCGCGGCTCTGCGACTTACTTTTGGGTCCAGAGCCGCAGGGACCCGAGCATGAAATCCTCGAGCGCCGCGGCCTCGTTGAGGTTCAGGCGCAGCAGTCCGACGTTGTGCTCGAGCTTCTCGATGGCGGCGGGATAGGCGCGGCGGGTCTTCTCGTCGCCGGTCGCCAGGCGCGGCAGTGAAAAGTCGCGCGTCGCGGCCTCGATCTCGGCGAAGAGCCGGGCGCGGAGTCCATTTGCGATGCCCGTCTCGATGGCAACCTGCTCGTCATCGGCCAGGTCGGCCGGCAGTTTTTCCTTCTGCCGCTTCCAGACCTCCTCGGTGCCGGCGTCCAGCACGGCGGAGAACCGCGCCACGAGGCCGTAGAGGGTGAAAATCTGCTCGGCGGCGGCGCCCTTGCCGCTCACGCCGCCGGCAAGCCGGCCCAGCCAGGCGCGGTAATCCTCCAGCCAGGCGGCCCAGCCGTCGGCCGCGACGGCGGTGGCGACGGCGGCGAAGCGGAAATGCAGGACGCGGCTCCGGATGGTCGGCAACAGCGCATAGGGACGGGTCGTCAGCAGGAGCAGCGTCGTGTTGGCCGGCGGCTCCTCGAGGGTCTTGAGGAACACGTTGGCCGCGGCGGTGTTCATGCGATCCACCTCGTGGAGGATGGCCACCTTGCGGGGCGCGACGGCGGGGGAGACCTGCACCTTGCCGATCAGGTCGCGCGTGGCGTCGGCCGAGATCTGCCGCATCTTGCCCGTGGGCCGCAGCACAAAGCAGTCGGGGTGCTGCTCGGGCGCGAACTGCGCGGGGGCCGGGGGCGCGTTCAGCAGCCGGTCGGCGATGGCGAGGGCGACGGACACCAGCGTGTCGTGGTCGTCGCCGTGGAGCAGCAGGCTGTGGGACAGCCGGTGGCGGGCGATGGCCTGCTCGATCACGGCGACCGCGGGGGTGCCGGCGAGCGCGTCGGGCCAGGGCGAGGCGGCGGTCATGGTGCGGTGCTCAGCCCAGCCGCTCGCGGACGGTGGCCCAGATCTTCTTCTCCAGGACGTCCGGGGACAGCGTGCCGTCGAACACGGCGAAGCGGTCCGGCAGGCCCTGCGCGAGCACGAGGTAGCCCTCGCGGATTTTTTTGTAGAAATCGATGTTCTCGCGCTCCATCCGGTCCGGCAGGTCCGACGCGCGCTGCCGGATGCGGGCGAGGCTGACCTCGGTCGGCACGTCGATCACGATGGTGAGGTCCGGCATGACATTGCCGACGGCGAAGCGGTTGATCTGGGCGACCGGGTCAGCGGCGAGGTTGCGGCCGATGCCCTGGTAGACGGTGGACGAGTCGAGGTAGCGGTCGCTGAGGACGATGGCGCCGCGGGTGAGGGCGGGGGCGATGACCTCGCGGACGACCTGGGCGCGCGCGGCCGTGAAGAGCAGCAGCTCGGTCTCGGCGGACATCTCGTCGCCCTTGGAATTGTGCACGATGATGTTCCGGATCTGCTCGCCGATCTCGGTGCCGCCCGGCTCGCGCGTGGTGACGACCTCACGTCCGGCTTCCTCGAGGCGCGCCGCAAGCCGCGACATCTGGGTGGACTTGCCGCTGCCTTCGGATCCCTCGAACGTGACGAGCCGGCCGGTGCGTTTGGTCTTCAGGGGCATGGCGGGAGTCTGGAGGGATTATTTCCAGTTCGCGAGGAACGTTTCGAGGTCGCCCAGCGAGGGGCTGCGGGCGGTGCGGACGTAGTGGCCGCTGGTGCAGACGCCGAGGGCGAGGGCGGACTCGGGCGGGCAGCCGAGCAGTTGCGCGGCGACAAAGCCGGCGTTGAAATGGTCGCCGGCACCGGTGGTGATCACCGGCTGCGCGCAGTAGGGTCCGGGCACCCAGCACGTGCCGTCGCGCGTGGCGCAGGCGGCGGACTCCTTCGGATGGATCACGACGGTGGTGAGGTCGAGGCGCGTGCGGATCTTGGCCGCCATGGCGCGCAGCCCGCTCTCGGTCTCCGTCTCCGTGCCGAAGCCCAGCACGCGGAAGACCTGCTGGGCCTCCTTGAGGTTCAGGCCGAGGGTGACGCGGCCGAACTGCTCGAACTTCGCCATCGTCTCCAGCGCGTAGGCCAGGTCGGCGGCCGAGCGCTTCTCCGGGTCCGCGAGGTCGAAGAAGAAGATGCGCCCCGGCCGCACCGGCACCTGCGGCAGCACGCGGGTCACGAGGTCCGTGAGCACCGCGGTGAGGTTGGGGATCATGGTCCAGTTGACCACGCCGACCAGGTCGGCGGCGGCGAGCGCGGCGCGGTAGGCCTCGGCGCCCATGACGGCGGTGATCTTTTCCGGCGTGATCTCGTCGAGGCTGCGCATCATGCCCAGCATGAGCTTGCCGTCGGTGAACTCGACCGCGGTGGTGGCCGCGGGCTCACAGAGCGAGACGACGGTCGCGTGCTTCGCGAAGTCGGCGAAGGCGGGATGGATGGCGCCCCGGCCGAGCGCGCCGATGTAGGTCAGCTGCGCGCCCTGGGAGAGGAGGGCCTGGGCCATGATCGGGCCGTTGCCGCCGAGCTTTTCCATGCGCGGGTAGAACTCGAGGTTGGTGCTCTTGCCCGCGGCGCCGAGGATGCGCTGGCCGAAGTCGGCGATGGTCGCGATGGGCGTGAAGTTCTCGCCCTGCCCGGCGCGCAGCGCCACGGGCGCCACAATCGTGTCGACGAAGCCGTCGAAGCCGATGACCGCCTGCTTGGCGGCGAGCTGGCCGCGGCGGGCGCGGAGTTCCTGCAGGGCGGTCGTCTTGAAGTCCATGCGAGGGTGCAGCGAAAAATCCCTCGCCCCCGCCCGCAAACAGAATCGCTCCCCGCCGCGCGGGAATTTCCGTTGAACGCGCCCCGCAAACCCTCCAACTGTTGCCGGTGATGCCCGCCACGCTCCCGCTCCCCTCGCTTCTCGCCACCACCAATCTCTTCGAAGTCTTCCTCCGCTGCGACCCGGCCGGCCAGGTCATCACCAGCGGACTGGCCGTCTTCAGCATCATCGCCTGGTCGATCATGCTCGGAAAGCACTTCGAGCTGAAGCGGCTCCAGCAGCTGAACCACTCGTTCGAGGCGCACCTCAACGACCAGAAGCGGCTGCTCGACCTGCCGGAGTCCTTCCGGAACAAGCGCTCGATCCCGTACGCCGACCTCTTCACCGACGCGGTGGAGGCCTACTGGCGCGCCGCGGCGATCAGCAAGGAGAAGGGCGACAACAACCCGCGCGCCCGGCTCGAGCACGCGGAGAACGCCCTGCAGCGCGCGCTTTCGCGCCAGACGCTGCGGTACGAGTCGAGCATGATCTTCCTCGCCACCATCGTCACGGGCGCGCCGTTCCTCGGCATGCTTGGCACCGTCTGGGGCGTGATGGAGGCCTTCAGCGCCGTCGCGGTGCAGGAGTCCGCCAGCATCAAGACCCTCGCGCCCGGCGTGTCCGCCGCGCTGCTCACGACCATCGCCGGCCTCGTGGTCGCGATCCCCTCGGTGTTCGGCTACAACCTGCTGCTCGGGAAATCCAAGCAGCTGATCACCGAGCTGGAGAACTACGCCAGCGCGCTGGCCGACCGTCTCGAGCTCGAGACCTGACCGCCATGGCCCGGACCTTCCGCCGCAAGAGCGCCCAGCATCCGATCTCGGAGCTGAACGTCACGAACCTCATCGACCTGGGCTTCACGCTCCTGATCATCTTCATGATCGCGACGCCCCTGATCCAGCAGGAGCAGACGATCCCGGTAAACCTCCCGCAGGAGTCGAAGAGCGCGCAGGCCAAGCCCGACAAGAACACGCGCTACGTCGCGATCGCCATCGACGCGCGGGGCAACTTCTACCTGGACAACCGCACCGCGCCGGTGTCGTTCGCCGAGCTGCGGACGCGCCTGCGCGGGTACGCGGCCGAGCCCAAGACGCCGATCATCCGGATCCGGGGCGACGCCAAGCTGCCCTACGAGAAGGTGGTGCAGCTGATGGACGAGCTGAAGAAGAACAACCTGCTCAAGTTCACCCTCGACACCCAGTCCCCGAACTGAGGCCCGGCGCCTAACAAAATCCCGGAACGAGCGTATAGTTTCCTGCTCCCATGACCGCCCGCTCGCCCAGCGCCCTGCTCCTGTCGGCCACCCTGCACGGGTTGCTGGTGGGCATCGCGCTGCTGCTGGCCTACGCGGTCGAGAGCGACGTGAAGGAGCAGCCCAAGGTCTTCGAGCTGGTGGCAGGGGAGGGCGACAACTACGGCGCGCTGGAGGCCCCCGCGCTCGGCGTGCCCGGCGGCGTCAAAATCTCCATTCCCGAGCCACCCGCCGCGGCCCCCACACCGCCGGCCCCGGCACCGGTCGCCCCGCCACCGCAGGAGGCCGTCCCCGAGCCGGTGATCACCAAGGCGCCGGAGGAAAAGCCCGTGAAGGCCACGCCCAAGCCGGCGGAGACCAAGGCCCCGGATTTCTCGAAGCAGATCAAGCGGAAGATCATCCGCAGCGAGGCCAAGGCCAAGGCCGAGGTGAAAAAGGAGCGCGAGGCCGAGCAGAAGCGCCTCTCCAAGGAGGAATTTGACCGCCAGAACCGCGCCCGCGTCGCCGCGGCCAGCGGCGGGCGGGTGCAGCATGTGGACGCCGAAGGCATCGCGGGCGGCGTGGTCGGAGGCTCCGCCGCCAACAAGACCGGCGGCGCCGGGGGCAAGGCCCTGTCGCGCGAGGCAGGCGACCTGATGGACGCGTATTTCTCGCTGGTGAAGCGGAAGATGAAGGACGCCCTCGACAAGCCGCCGGGGCTCAGCGACTCGCTGACCGCAGTGGCGGAGTTCCACCTGGGGTCCGACGGCTCCGTCTCCGGCGCCCGGATCTCCCGCTCGTCGGGCAACGCGGAATTCGACCGGGCCGTGCTGGATGCCGTTTCCCGCTACCGCACGATCGGGGCGCGTCCGGATCACAAGGGCGAGACGCTCGCCCTCACGTTCAAGATGAAGGAGGAGGACGACTAAAAAGTCCTTGCCTTCGCGCGCGGAAGTTTGATTTTCCACACCTCCCGTAGTTGGGAATCGGGCTCTTAGCTCAGTTGGTAGAGCGCCTCAATGGCATTGAGGAGGTCACCAGTTCGAACCTGGTAGGGTCCACCACTTTACACCCCGTCGAAAGACGGGGTTTTTGCTTTCATCGGCGCCGCACTGCGACGCACGGCGGACTTGAAAAGTGACGGTGAGTGACAGAGGGTTCCGTCATGATTCTTCCGCCGGTTCTGCGGCGCTGGTGGCCGGTCTGTTTTCTGCTGGCCAGCTTGGCCGCACCGCTTGCCGGCCAGCACACGCTGTTCGCCGAGCGCGACGGAAAATTCTTCCTGGTGCGCAGGGTGCACGGGAATACCCCGATCATGGAGGTTGAGGGAAAGCAGGTAGTGGCGGACGAGGGACAATACAGCCTGAAGCCGTGCGACGACTACCTGCCGGTCTTTGTCGAGGTGCGGGACGTGGAAGTGAAGGTCCGCCACCATAACTTGAGGGGCGCCACGATGAACCGCGAGTGGATGTTCCAGGCCACTTGTGAAACACCCTACGCCCTGGACGATGTTTATGTCGTCTTGGTCATGACGTCGGCGACCAAGGAGGAATTGCTCTTCGTGCAGGAGGTCGGGACCTTGGAACCGCACCAGTCCAAGTTGGTCGCGGCGAAGCTGCGCCTGGCCTTTGATCTGGGCAAAGGGAAGTACACGCTGCACCTGTTCTCCGGAGGTCAGGAGGTGCTGCAGTCGAGAATTCCGCCCGCGGAGCGCGAGGCGGCACTGGACCGCATGACGGCCCGGCGCATCGCCGGAGTGCAGGACGCCGCGCCCCAGCTTTTCACCGGAGCGTCGCCGGAATATCCACGCGAGCTCCTGAAGGAGAAGTCCAAGGGGCAGGCGGTCATTTCCCTTCGCATCGGCCCAAACGGCCAGGTTTACGATGCGGCCGTCAAGCACGCGACCGATTCGGCCTTCGGCCGATCCGCGCTGGAGGCCGTGCAGCAATGGCGTTTCCTGCCCCGGGTGCAGGGCGGCCGCCCGGTGGAGACGCGGGTGGATGTGCCGTTCAATTTCACGCCGCCCGCCAAATAGATATAGGCCGGGCCAGGTGCATGGGTGGGAGCGAGCTTGCTCGCTCCCGCAGTCGACCCGTTCACCTAGTTAACCTAATTTCCACTCAGGCCTTCGTCAGCCGGGCCAGCAATGCCGCGCGGGCATCGTCCACGCTCCAGTAGGTCTCCACGACCTTGCCGTAGCTGGGCATGACGAACCCCAGCAGGCATTTTCCCAAATAATTCTTGAAGCCAGGCGCGGCCTTGTCCGCGAGATAGGCGCTCTGGGCCCGCACGAGCGCCGTCATGTCCCGCCGTGCGGCCAGCGCCTGCAGGTCAGCGGTGTGCGCGGCGTAGAGATTCGCTGTCCGGTGCCTATTGTAGAGGAAGGGTCCAACGAGGTTGAGCAAATGCCGCTGGGAAGCGACCAGGTCGCCCAATCCCTGCTCACCGGCTTTCTCCGTGATGAACGTACACTCGATGGCGAGCAGGTGTCGCACACCGGCCTCGCCGCTGATGCCGAGGGTGAGCGCAGTGGCCAGCCGCGCGCGCATGGCCGGCGAGACCACCGCGTGGTCCAAGACAAAGCCACTGGTGGTCACGGCGAGCTTCTGCAGGACGCGGGCGACCATCGCACGAACCAAGGTGCGAGACGAGGGCTCAAGCTTAAGGCTCACCTGCAGCAACGGCAGCAGCGTCGCGATCGCATCGTCACCCCGGCCCGCGAGCGCCTGCAGGCCGGCGATGGCGCACGCATGCTGGCCGTAGGAGCGGAACGGGGAGAAGGCGATGACCTCGGCATCAAGGCGGGCCGGCGTGAGATCGCCAATTCGGTCAGAACGGTTGAGCTCCTCAATCCAGGCCCGGACCGGCGCGAGATCCGCCCAGTCGGCCTCGACGGCCTCCCGGTGCCGCGTGAGCCAGGCCGTCCACTCGGCCGGCTTGCTTGCATCAACGAACCGGTCGGTACCCGAGAAAATGCGATCCGGCGCCTTGAATCCCTTGCCGAGCGGATGATACCGGCCGTAGCGCATGAGCACGTTGAAGCTCGCCTCCGCCTCGGGAAAGCCGGGCGAGAGTTGCTCGAGCGAGACCGGGGCCACCAGGCGGGGGTCGTCCACGGCGAGATACGCCAGCAGGGACACGATCACAACGTAGCCCGCGGCAATCCTGGGCCACGAGCGGAGCCGCCACACGACGATTGTCACCATCACCGGGAGGACCACGACCAAGCCGAAGAGGTAGCCCAGGTCGGTCAAGGGATTGAAGGACAGGTATGCGGCCAGCGGGTCCACGATGTCGGCGTAGAATCTCGACAGCACCGCCAGGTCCGCCACCAGCACGGCCGCGAGCATCAGCCCGGCATAGACCAGACTGCGCGAGCGCTGCGCCCACAGTCGCCAGCCGAACAACGCACAGGCCAGCACCGTGAACGCGAACAGCGCGGCGGCCGGCCCGAGGTTGCCCGGCACCTTGGGCAGCCCGCTCTGCATCAACCGAGTGACAAACGAGGCGGAATGGGGGAGCAGCGCCAGCGCGCCCAGGTCGACCAGGAAGGACGCGCCGAGGGCAAGGACCACGCGAGCCACGACCCGCAGCAGCGTGTTCCAGGCCGGCAGTGCCGACGGGGCGGGTTGCTCAGCGGGATTCATGAATTGTCAGCCGGATTCGGTGGCGAATCCGGTGTCACGCCTACAGTGACACCGGCCTTGTCACGGGGCAATCCCGGTCTGCCGGAAGATATGCGTAGGAAGGGTCCGACGAGCGTGCCGGCCCTAAAGCCGGTCTTATTTTGACGCTCCCGCTTCACGCCGGGCTTGCCAGCCGCGGGCGGGCGCGCAGGGCTTACGTCAGGCCGGGTCCGACGCATCTCACGCCCGGTCCATTCAACCCGTTCACCATGAAAACCCGGTGCCTCCGCCTTTGCACGCTCGCAGGATTTGTCCTGCTCGCCGGCTGCCAGTCCGCCCACCTGACTGCCGCCCGTATCCAGGAAAAGTCCGCCCTCTTCGCTGCACTGCCGGCGGACAAGCAGCAGAAGCTCCGCGACGGCATCGTCGAGGTCGGCGACACGGCCGACATGGTCTACATCGCGCTCGGCCAGCCGAACCGTGCCGAGATCACGGCGGACGGGACGGTGGGCGTGTGGACGTACGAAAACTTCTACCCGTCGGCCGCCGTCTCGCCGCATCCCCTCTACGCCGTCCGGCCGCATGTCCACTCGCACACGATGCTCGACACCGGTCCGTCCGATCCGGGCATGCGTGATGGCGTCATCAACGAAGGGCCGATGATGGGCGCGACACCGCAGTCGGTGGAGGCCAGCCGGAACGTGAGCGGCGTGGCTTCGCTGCCCGACCTCCGTCCGGTCACCCTGCGCCTCGCCTTCCGCGAAGGCCGGGTCTTCCACCTCGGGCTGGAAGAGCACCGCGGCTAGGCGGACTTGCGCGCAGCGGCGATGCCGAGCAGGCCAAGCGCGAGCACCAGCGCGGCGAACAAGCCCTGCCGCACGCGGTAGGTGTGCGGGCCGTCGGTGGGCAGTTTCGAGTAGGCCGCCGGCGGGTCGTAGAGGTAGCGCTTGAAATTGGTCCAGGCGAAGGTGCGGTTCTTCAGCAGCATCGAATACACGCCGCGGATGTCCTCCACGTTCGGCGGGTGCCGGTACTTGATGATGGCCTGCCGGCTGTACTCCTGCTTCGCGAGCCAGTTCACCGAGGCGAAGGGCACCTTGACCGGCGTGAACGGCCGGGCGGCGACGGGCAGGTTCTTCCAGTGCCAGTCCTTGAAGATCATGGCGGTGATGCCGTCGAAGGCGTCATGCTCGCACAGGTCGAGGATGTCCGCCGTGTTGAGCAGCGCGCCGTGCTTGTCCGCCACGCCGTACAGCGACTGCGTCATGTCCACGTAGGTCCAGCGGTTCTGCTCCTTCACCCAGGACTCCGCCCAGGAGTGGCCGTTGTAGATGATGACATCGTCCTGGGTGTTGGCACCGAAGACGAAGCGGGTGGGGATGCCCGCGCGGTTGGCGAAGAAGACGTAGATCTGGGCGTTCTGCGTGCACCAGCCCTTGCCCGTGCCGTTGATCATCTCCTGGCACATGCTCCACGGGTCCATCCAGCGGAAGTCGTCCTTCGGCACGCCGCCGGAATCGGCCAGCTTGGTGCGGAGGTAGCGCATGACCTTCGCGATGCGCGTGAGGGTGTCGTCGGCCTCGGTCACGCCCATGTCCTCGCGCACGACCCGGTCGGCCGCGGCGAGCCGGTCGGCGCCGACGTAGGCATAGTCGTCGGCCCAGTAGCTGAGCGGCTTCCGCTCAAACTTGCCGACCGGCACGTCGGTCTGGACGAGGTAGATGTCGTTCGCGAACTGCATCCCGCTCTTCCGGTAGAACTCCGCCGAGATCTCGTTCACTGTGAAGCTGAGGTCGGGGCCGAAGCCGGCGGGCAGCGGCTTCAGGGTGTAAGTGTGCCGGAAATCCTCGAGCGCCTTGCTGCTGGAGCCGTCGAAGATCGGACCCGCCACGTAGATCCGCGGGGCCGAGCCGGGCATGACCTGCCCGGGCTGGCCGTCGACCAGCAGCTGCCACCGCTCCGGCTCGCGATTCCAGGCGAGGTCGAGGCGGAGGACGTTGCCCTTCTCGACGGTCCACTCGCGCAGGGTGGGCATGTCGAGCGGGTAGTAGAGCGAGGCGTAGCTCTGGGGGAGGTAGGATGACTCCCAGTCGCGCTTGAAGAAAACGTAGAGGTTCGCGGCGAGGACGATCAGGCAGAGCAGGCTCAGGCCGCGCAGGTTCTTCCGGGTGGGCAAGGTCATGGTGCGGATGTGCCGCCATCAAACAGGATTTTTCCCTCGTGGCCAGCGGCAAAGCCCGGCGCGCTCAGGGCGCCGGCCCGTTGAGCAGCGGCGGCTCCACGGCCGGCGGCGCGGCGGCCAGCCGGGCCAGCATCTCCCGCCACTCCGCGTCCTCGCGCTCGCGCCGCAGCACCGCGCGGTACTCCGCCTGTCCGGCAAAATAGATGAAGCCGAAGAGCACGGCGGTCAGGTAGCTCCGGAAGACAAACGCCGCGATGAGGCCGGCCAGCAGGGCGAGGATCCGTCCGACCTGCGCGGCCCAGTACGTGGCCCGCAGGTACGGCAGGCGAGAGGCCAGCACCGCCCGTAGGATCCGGCCGCCATCCATGGGGAAGACCGGGAGCAGGTTGAACAGCCCCATCCAGAGGTTGGCGTTCAGCAGCAGCTGGCCGAAGCCCGTGGCATCGGCCGGATAATCGTCGCCGCCGAAGCCGACCAGCGGCCAGAGGATCGCGACGATGGCGAAATTCACCGCGGGGCCGGCCAGTGTGATGAGGAACTCGCGGCTCGGCTGCCGCGGGATCGAGTCGAACTCGGCCATGCCGCCGATGGGCATGAGCAGGATCCGGCGCACACCTACGCCGAAGTGCATCGCGGTGAAGGAATGCCCGAGCTCGTGCAGCACCACGCAGGCGAAAAACGCCCCGAGGATGCCCACGCTCCACAGCATCTGCTCCCAGCCGCCCTCGTTCCAGCCATCGAAGGCCACGTAGGCGAGCAGGAGGAGGAAGCTCGCGTGCAGGGCGAGCTGGATGCCGCGGATGCGGAACAAGTTGATTGACCAGCCTAGCATGCCGGTAATCAAATCGCCGCCCGGCAAAGCGCCAGCGCGCTCTTTGCCCCCGGGATTCACCCCCCTGCCATGTCCGAAGCCGCCGCCAAGCCACCCACCATCCTCATCGTCGACGACGACGCCGAGATCCGGTACTCGCTCACGCGCGTGTTCTCCTCCCGCGGCTACCAGGTCGCCGAGGCCGCGAGCGGCGAGCTGGGCCTGGCAGCGGTGAAAAAGGGCCCCGTGCCCGACCTCGTCTTCCTCGACGTCCGCATGGGCGGCATGGGCGGCATCGAGACGCTGCGCCTGATCCGCTCCGTCAATCCCCGCCAGCTGGTGGTCCTCATGACCGCCTTCGGCACCGCCCAGACTGCGATCGAGGCGATGAAGTACGGCGCGTTCGACTACGTGATGAAGCCCTTCGACCCGCCGAAGGTGCTCGCGATCGCCGAGGCCGCGCTGAAGACCCACGCCGATCTCCGCGCCGCCGGCGACTACAAGCCCGCGCTCAACACCGAGGACTACAAGGAGGGCATCGTCGGCAACTCGCCGGTCATGCAGGAGGTGTTCAAGATCATCGGCCAGGTCACGGCCAGCGACGTCACGGTGATGATCACCGGTGAGAGCGGCACGGGCAAGGAGCTGGTCGCGCGCTCCATCTGGAAGCACAGCCACCGCGCCGGGAAGCCCTTCATCGCCGTCAACTGCGCCGCCATCCCCGACAACCTCATCGAGAGCGAGCTGTTCGGCCACGAGCGCGGCTCGTTCACCGGCGCGACCGGGCAGCGCATCGGCAAGTTCGAGCTGTGCGACGGCGGCACGATCTTCCTCGATGAGATCGGCGACATGGCACCCGCCACCCAAACGAAGATCCTGCGCGTGCTGCAGGCCGGCGAGATCCAGCGCGTCGGCGGCACCGACACGCTGAAGGTGGACGTGCGCGTCATCGCCGCGACCAACAAGGACCTCGAGGCCATGGTGAAGGCGAAGACCTTCCGCGAGGACCTGTACTACCGGCTCAACGTCGTGCGCATCAAGATGCCCGCCCTGCGCGAGCGCGCGGAGGACATTCCGCTCATCACCGATTTCTGCCTGCAGACGCTGGTCAAGCAGCGCAAGGCCCACGCCGCGCGCGTCTCGGCCGAGGCACTCGCGGTGCTGATCCGTTACCCCTGGCCGGGCAACGTGCGCGAGCTGGAGAACGTGATCTACCGCAGCGCCGTCATCGCCCAGGGCGACGCGATCCTGGTGAAGGACCTGCCGGCGGAGATCCGCAGCGCGACGAGCACGGAGGCGGTCGTCGGCGAGACGAGCGACGTCAGCCATTCCCCCTTCGAATCCGTCCGGACCGCGAACGCCGAGCAGGTGGCCCTTGCCACCGCCCGCGTCGTGGCGGAGAGCGTGGCCTCCGGCGAGCCGGCGCTGACCGTGACGCGCGCCCTCGACTACCTTCATGCCGAGCTGCGCCAGGAGTCGGAGCCGCTGCTGGAACGCGTGACCCAGGAGCTGATTCAGCGCTCCGTGGCCGCCGCCGGTGGTGATCTCAAGGTCGCCGCCGCCGAACTGGGACTCACGCTAGCGGCACTAAAGAAGCGGCTGAAGTAGCCGCCGTCCCAGGCCTGAAGGTGGGAGCGAGCTTGCTCGCGACTTTCGCCGCGGAGGTCGCGAGCAAGCTCGCTCCCACACCCACTGGACCGGATTCAAGCCAGCCAGTTATTCCGGGTAGTCCCGTCCGGATGGGCGGAGTGCCTTTTCAGGCACCGCTACCAGCTGGGACTCACACCTACGGCAGCCAAAGAAATAGCTGCCGTAGCGCAGTCCGAGGGCCGAAGGTGGGAGCGAGCTTGCTCGCGACTTTCGCGCCGGAGGTCGCGCGCAGGCTCGCGACCACACCCACTGGACCGGATTCAAGCCAGCCAGCTATTCCGGGTAGCCGTCCGGATGGGAGGAGTGCCATTTCCAGGCCGTCGCCACGATGCTGTCGATGGTCGGAAACTTCACCTTCCAGCCGAGTTCGCGCTGCGCCTTGGTCGAATCCGCGTAAAGCGCCGGCGGATCTCCCGCTCGGCGCGCGCGCTCCAGCACGGTGATCTTGCGGCCGGTAACCAGCTCGACGGCGCGGATGACCTCGCGGTTCGAGGTCGGGCGTCCGGTGCCGAGGTTGTAGAACAAAGCCGCGCCAGGGGAGGCCAGCCGCGGGAACACCGCGATGTGGGCGCGGCTGAGGTCGTCCACGTGCACGTAGTCCCGCAGGCAGGTGCCGTCCGGGGTGGGGTAGTCCGTCCCGTACAACTCGAGGTTCGGCCGGCGGCCGGTTGCAGCGTCGATGGCGAGCGGGATGAGATGCGTCTCGGGCGAGTGATCCTCGCCTATCACGCCGTCCTCCGAGGCGCCGGCGGCATTGAAGTAGCGGAACGCGGCAAAGCTCATCCCGTGCGCCGCCGCGAGCGCGAGCAGCACGCGCTCCACGTCGAGCTTGGTCTGGCCGTAGGGATTGATGGGCGCCTGCGGCATGTCCTCCGTGAGCGGCAGCGCCACCGGCACGCCGAACGTTGCGCACGTGGAGGAGAAGACGAACTTGCCGACCCCCGCCGTGCGCATCGCGGCCAGCAGGTGCAGGGTCGCGGCCACGTTGTTGAGGTAGTACTTGAGCGGCTCCTTGACCGACTCCCCGACATAGCAGAACGCGGCGAAGTGCATCACGAGCTCGATCTTCTCCGCCTGCAGGACGCGCGCGACCGCCGGCTCGTCCCCGAGGTTCAGCTCATGCAGGGCCACGCCCGGCGCGACGGCGGCACGGTGCCCGTAGACCAGGTTGTCGAGCACCACGGGGCGATGGCCCGCGGCGAGCAGCTGGCGCACACAATGACTGCCGATGTAACCGGCGCCTCCGACGACGAGCACGTTCATGCGTCGAGGCTTGTATTGCTTTCGGCGGCGGGTTGGCTAGCGATTTCCGTTCTTCCGCAATGAAGCCCTCCCGCATCGTCATCACCGGCATCGGCCTGACCGCCCCCAACGGCGACTCCCTGGCCCAGTTCCGCCAGAACCTCCTGAATGGCGTCGCGGGCATCGAGCGGATGGAGATCCGCTACATGGGTTCGCAGCTCGCCGGGGTCTGCCATTACGACCCGCTCCGCTACCAGACGAAGAAGGAGGTCCGCGTCGGCACGCGCGCCGGCAGCATCAGCATCTACTGCGCCCGCGAGGCGGTGAAGGACAGCGGGCTCGACTGGGCCGCCCAGGCCAAGGACCGCGTCGGCATCTACATCGGCTGCACCGAGCACGGGAACGTCGAGACCGAGAACGAAATCTACAACATCTCCCAGTTCGCCTACGACACGAAGTACTGGTCGCACTACCACAACCCGCGCACGGTCGCGAACAACCCCGCCGGCGAGGCCTCGCTCAACCTCGGCGTCACGGGTCCCGCCTACACGATCGGCGCCGCCTGCGCCGCGGGCAACCTCGGGCTCATCCACGCCACGCAGATGCTGCGCCTCGGCGAGGTGGACCTCGCGATCTGCGGCGGCATCAGCGAGAGCATCCGGACCTTCGGCATCTTCGCCGGATTCAAGAGCCAGAACGCGCTGGCCACCCACGCGGACCCGCTCAAGGCCAGCCGGCCGTTCGACAAGGCTCGCAATGGCATCGTCGTGTCCGAGGGTGGCTGTCTCTACACGCTGGAGCGGCTGGAGGATGCCCAGGCCCGCGGCGCGAAGATCTACGCGGAGATCGCCGGTTATCACGTGAATTCCGACGCCAGCGATTACGTGCTCCCGAACCCGGTCCGCCAGGCCGAATGCATCCGCGCCGCGGTGCGTCACGCCGGGCTCACCCCCCGCGACATCCACATCGTCAACACCCACGCCACGGCCACTCCACTGGGCGACATCCAGGAGTGCGAGGCGATCCGCGCGGTCTTCGGCGAGGGCTGTCCCGACACCCATATCAACAACACCAAGAGCTACATCGGGCACTGCATGGGCGCGGCCGGTGCCCTGGAGCTGGCGGGCAACCTGCCATCGTTCACGGACCTCACCGTGCATCCCACCATCAACGTGGACGACCTCGACCCGGCCTGCGCCCTGCCCGGGCTGGTGCTCAATCACCCGCGCAAAGTGGCCAAGGTGGACACCATCCTGAATAACTCCTTTGGCATGCTTGGGATAAATTCCACGTTGATTGTTAAACGCTTTCTGCCGTAAGACCCTACCTCCAGCTAATATGACCAAAGACGAATGCAAGAAGGTGGTAGTCGATATTATCGCCGACATCGCGCCGGATGAAGACCTGTCGAACCTGAAGCCCGAGGTGCGCCTGCGTGACCAGCTGCAGCTCGATTCCATGGACTTTCTCGACATCGTGATGGAGCTGCGCAAGCGGCACGGCATCGAGGTGCCCGAGGCCGACTACATCCAGCTCGCGTCGTTGGACAGCTGCGCGGAGTACCTGACGCCGAAGTTCAACGCGCTCGCGGCCAAACGCTGAGCGCCGCTGGCGCGGCGCAGTTGGTGGTTGAAGGTTGAAAATTGAAAGCGGGGCAGAGTCGCGTCGCCGCATGGCGATGCAGCCGCACGGGTTTTGCTTTCAACCCGCGACATTCAACTTTCAACTAGCGGGCGAAGCCCGCTTATGAATTCCCGCACGCACTACGATGTCGCCATCATCGGCGCCGGCATGTCCGGACTCGCCGCCGGCATCCGGCTCGCGCACTTCGGCAAGCGCGTCTGCATCTTCGAGCGGCACAACACGGTCGGGGGCCTGAACAGCTTCTACAGCATCGGCGGACGCAAGTTCGACGTCGGCCTGCACGCGATGACCAACTTCGTCCGCCCGGGCGTGAAGGGCACGCCGCTCGGCAAGCTGCTGCGCCAGCTCCGCATCGACCGCGACGAGTTCGCCCTCTGCGAGCAGAAGCAGTCGCGGATCGCGTTCGGCGCCCGCGGCGAGACCTCGCTGCGCTTCACCAATGATTTTGCCGTGCTCGAGTCCGAGGTCGCCACGCGGTTTCCCGCGCAGGTCGACGGCTTCCGCCGGCTCGCGGCGGCGGTCCGGGCGCATGACGATGTCGCCCTCGACGCCCAGCCGGTCTCCGCCCGGCAGGTGGTTCGCCAGCACCTCACCGACCCGCTGCTCGAGGACATGCTGTTCTGCCCGGTCATGTACTACGGCAGCGCCACGGAGCACGACATGGATTTCGGGCAGTTCACCATCATGTTCAAGGCGCTCTTCTTCGAGGGGTTTGCACGGCCGTTCGACGGCGTG
Organism: uncultured Opitutia bacterium; assembly: GCA_903825285.1. GTDB lineage: Bacteria > Verrucomicrobiota > Verrucomicrobiia > Opitutales > Opitutaceae > Opi-474. The sequence continues at coordinate 20,204 of CAIJZY010000060.1, forward strand.
CGGGTGATCCTGCGCGTGCTGCTGGACAAGTACCGGGCCGCCGGCGGCGAGCGCCGCATGAAGGCAGGCGTGCGGCACATCGTCGCCCAGGCCGGCCGCGCCACCGCGCTGATCCTCGACCAGGGCGAGGAGATCACCGCCGACCATGTCATCTCCTCCATCGGCGCCCCCGAGACCGCCCGCCTGGTCCAGTCCGGCCACCATCCGGCGACCGCGATCGCGCCCGGACGCCTCTCGTTCGTCGAGACCATCACCATCCTCGACCGCCAGCCGGCGGAACTCGGGTGGGGGAGCGACACCATCGTGTTCTTCAACGACTCCGCCCGCTTCGACTATGCCTGTCCCAAGGACCAGGTGGACCCGCGCAGCGGCGTGATCTGCATCCCGAACAACTTCGACTTTGGCGCCGGGCGCCACCTGCCTGAGGGCATCTTCCGCTGCACCTGCCTCGCGAACTACGAGCGCTGGGCTCATCTGCCCGAGGGCGCCTACCGGGCCGACAAGCAGCGCTGGTACCAGTCGCTGCAGCGGAGCGCGCAGCGCTTCCTGCCAAAGCTCGCGGATCCCGCCGCGCTGGCGCACGCCACCGTGACGACCGACATGTTCACCCCCCGCACCATCACGAAGTTCACGGGCCACCTCGGCGGGGCCATCTACGGCGCGGCCCAGAAAAACCGCCAGGGCCGCACCGAGCTGGCCAATCTCTATCTGTGCGGCACGGATCAGGGCTTTCTGGGCATCGTGGGCGCCATGCTGAGTGGCATTTCCATGGCCAACTACCATATTCTCCAAAAGAGCTAGGCCATATGGCACGAATCCAACCTTTTGCGGTCTATTCCTGAATCCCCATCCCCAATGAAGACCCCAATCTGCTTTCGCATTTCCACCGGGCTGCTGCTCGGCCTGACTCTGGCACTGGGAGGACTCACGCCGGCCCGGGCCGCTGAGCCGGTGCCCGTTTCCTCCGGTTATCTCACCCTGACACCGCAGCAGCTCGAGCAACTGCTTGGCCCGATCGCACTCTACCCCGATGCCCTGGTCGCGCTCATCCTCCCGGCCTCGACGAATCCCACAGAAATCGTACTGGCGGCACGGTATGTCAGTTCCGGGGGCGACCCGACGCAGGTGGACCTGCAGCCTTGGAGCGACCCGATGAAGGCGCTCGCCCGGTATCCGGAGGTGGTGAAGTGGATGGATGAAAACCTCGAGTGGACCCAGCAGCTCGGGACCGCCTTCCAAAGCCAGCCGGACGCGGTGATGGATGCGATTCAGCGTCTGCGCTCCCGCGCCGTGGCGACCGGGGCCCTGGTCAGCACGCCGCAGCAGAAGGTCGTGGTGGAGGACGGCGAGATCGAGATCGTGCCGGTCCAGCCGGACGTCATCTACATTCCCCGTTACGACCCCGACGTTGTCTACGACATGCCGCCTCCGGGGTACATCTACCCGTACAGCTCGTACCTTTCGTTCGGTGTCGGCTATCCGGCTGGTGCGTGGCTCAGCTTCGACTTCGACTGGTATCACCGCACGATCTGGGTGGGCGACCGCCGCCATGACTGGCGTGAGCACCGCGACTGGCGGCACCACGAGACCTCGAACGCACATGTCAGTCCCAGCAACTCGAACTGGCACGCCTGGCATCCGCCGGCGAACCGTCCGCTGCCGCCCAGCGACCATCGCCACCCCAACTCCGTGATAGAGCACCCGCGGCCGCTGCCCGGAGTTCCCGTTGCGCCGCGTCCGCCGCACCGCACCGACGAGCCGCGCCAGACGCATCCGGAGACGACTCTCCATCGGCCCCCGGCGAACATCCCCAGCGTGCAGGCCCCGCCACATTCAGACCGCCCGGCGAGGACGGAGCGTCCGCCGGCGCCCGCGGCGAAGCCGGTGCCGGCACCCGCCGCGGTCACACCCAACCCGCGGACCGCCCCGGAGCGTCCGGCCTCGGCGCCCAACCCGCCCGCCCGCACCTTCCAGCCGCCCGCGACGCAGCCCGTGCGGACGCCGCCCGCGCCGGCGAACCTCCCGCCGCCCGCCAGCCGCCCGGCGCCGCAGTACAATCCCCCGGCGCACGTGGTGAATCCCTCGACCGCGACGACGCCGCCCACCCGGAACAAGGATCCCGACGCCAAGGACAAGCCGAACTGAGGCGGGCGGGGGTTTTGACAGGGGCGGGTGCAAAACCCCTTGCCCTCGTCCCGGCGCCGCTTTCACTCTGCCCCTTCCATGGCTTATGACTGGCTCAAAGGGGTCGCCGACGAGTATGACGTGATCGTCATCGGCAGCGGTCTCGGCGGATTGACCGGCGCGAACGTGCTGGCCAAGGCCGGGCACAAGGTGCTGCTGCTTGAGCACCACTACCAGTTCGGCGGACTCGCCACGTGGTTCACGCGGAAGGGCGGGCACATCTTTGACATCTCGCTGCACGGCTTCCCGGTCGGGATGATCAAGTCCTGCCGCAAGTACTGGACCAAGGAGATCGCCGACGCGATCGTGCAGCTGAAGGACATCCGCTTCATCAACCCCCAGATGGACGTCTGGACGACGTTCACGCGCGAGGACTACACGCGGGTGCTCGTGGAGCAGTTCCACCTCGACCGCGCGCACGTGGAGCAGTTCTACGATCACCTCCGGTCGATGAACTTCTACGACAACAACCCGGAGACCACCGGCGAGATGCTGGATCGGTTCTTCCCGGGCCGCGACGACGTGAAGCGCCTGCTGATGGAGCCGATCGCCTACGCGAACGGCTCGACGCTCGACGACCCGGCCATCACCTACGGCATCGTCTTCTCCAATTTCATGGGCTCCGGGGTCTACACCTTCCGCGGCGGCTCCGACCTGCTCATCGAGAAGATGGTCGCGGAGCTCAAGAAGAACGGCGTCGAGGTGCGGAAGAAGGTCATGGTGGAGCGCATCCTCGTCGAGGAGCGCGACGGCCGGAAAGTCGTGGCCGGCATCGTGGGCGCCAACGGCCGCGTCGTGCGCGCCAAGGCCGTGCTCTCCAACGCGAACATCAAGAACACCATCTTCCGCCTCGCGGGCGAGGAGAACTTCCCGGCCGACTACGCCGCGGCCGCGCGCGCCGTGCGCATCAATGCCAGCTCCTGCCAGGTCTACCTCGGCATCCGCCAGGGCGAGACCCTCCCGCACATCGGCGACCTCGTGTTCACCTCGGAAAACCCGCACTTCAGCAGCGAGGAGCTCACCGACTTCCACACCACCAGCCGCACGTTCTCGGTGTACTACCCCGAGACGCGTCCGGGCTCGGGCCGGTACACGGTCGTGGTCTCGCTGAACGGCAAGTATGGCGACTGGCAGGGTCTGGACGAGGCCGCATACGAGCGGGAGAAGGCCCGGCTGGTGGAGGAGTCCATCGCCGCCCTCGAGCGCTACATCCCCGGCGTGCGCGCCAAGATCGACTGGTCCGAGGCCGCCACGCCGCGCACCATCGAGCGCTACACCACGCATCAGGGCGGAACCTCGTTCGGCACGAAGTTCGAGGGTCTCAAGGTCTCCATGGACCTGCCCGAGAAGCTCCCCGGCCTCTTCCACGCGGGCTCCGTGGGGATCATCATGTCAGGCTGGCTCGGGACCATCAATTATGGCGTGATCACCGCCAACAAGGTCGACCAGTATCTCTTCAACTCGCGTCCGCAACCCGCCGCCACCCCCGCATGAGCGCCAGCCCCACGGTCCTCCAACTCATCCCGCACCGTCCGCCGTTCCTCTTTGTGGACGAGATCGTGTCCGAGGGCGCCGACACGCTCGTGGCCAAGCGCACGTTCCATGCGGAGGAGGATTTCTACAAGGGGCACTACCCGCACGCCCCGATCACGCCCGGCGTGCTGCTGTGCGAGGCGGTGTTCCAGACGGGCGCGCTGCTGATGGCGCGCACCATGACCGGGCAGGGGACCGCCGGCGGCGTGCCGCTCCTCGCCAAGATCAGCGACGTGCGCTTCCGGAATCCCGTGTTCCCGGGCGAGACAATCATCATCGAGGTCAGGAAAAAGGAGTCGCTCGGCGGCTTCACCATGATGAGCGGGAGCGTGAAGAGCGGCGAGAAACGCGTGCTCACGGTGGAGTTCGCGGTTGCCTGGAAAACCCCGGAGGGAGCGCCGGCATCGTGAGCGACTTCCTCCAGCTGTCCGGCCAGACCTTCCTCGTGTTCGGCGTCGCCAACCGGAAGAGCGTGGCGTGGTTTGTGGCGAAGTCCCTCGAGGAGCAGGGCGCCCGCGTGCTCTACAGTGTGCGCTCGGAGGCGCGGCGGAAATCCCTCGAGGCCCAGCTCGCGGGCAAGCCCGTCTTCCTCTGCGACGTCGAGCTGCCCGGCGCCGTCGAGCGGCTGGCGGCCGAGGTGGCCGCGGCCGGCCACACCGAGCTGCACGGCATCGTGCACTCGATCGCCTTCGCGAACTACAGCGAGGGCTTCCAGCCGTTCCACGAGACCAAGCGCGCCGACTTCCTCCAGGCCACCGGCGTCTCGGCCTTCTCGCTCGTGGAGATCGCCCGCGCCTTCAAGCCGCAGCTCGCGCGCCAGGCGTCCGTGGTGACCATCGGCATCTCCTCGCTCCAGGTCACGCCCGACAACTACGGCTACATGGGCCCGATCAAGGCCGCGCTCGAGTCCTGCGTGCGCTTCCTCGCCAAGTCCTTCAGCGCCGACACGGCCGTGCGCTTCAATGCCGTCGGCGCCGGCCCGCTCAAGACCAGCGCGTCGGCCGGCATCCCGGGCTACCTCGAAAGCTATCTCTACGCGGAGAAGCTCACGTTCCGGAAGAAGAACCTCGAGACCCAGGAGGTCGCGAACGCCGTGCTGTTCCTGCTCAGCGCGCGCAGCAGCGGCATCAACGGCACCACGCTGGTTGTGGACGCCGGCCTTGGCTCGAACTACTTCGACGCGGAGATCATCCGGCTGGCCATGCGGACGCCGGTTCCGCCGGCGCCCACGCCAAAGGCCACATGAGCAAACGCCAAACCGGCCGAACCCACGGATGCGTTGGGCGGGGAAATCCTGGCCGATGAAATTTGAGCACGTGTGCATCGAGTCGCTGGCGGTCGCGCTGCCCGAGGAGGTCTGGACTTCCGCGCAGATCGAGGATCGGCTGCGCCCGCTGTACGAGCGCCTGAAGCTGCCCGAGGGCCGGCTGGAGCTCATGACCGGCATCCGCCAGCGGCGGATGTGGCCGGCGGGCACGCGACCCTCCGACGCCAGCGCCGCCGCCGGCAAGGCGGTCCTCGCCAAGTCAGGCCTGGCGGCATCCCAGGTCGAGCTGTTCATCCACGCCGCCGTCAGCCGCGACATGCTGGAGCCCGCCACGGCGTCGTTCGCGCACCGCAAGATCGGGCTGCCCGGCACCGCGCAGATCTTCGATGTCTCCAACGCCTGCCTCGGCTTCCTCAATTCCCTCACCGTGGCCGCCGGCCTGATCGAGTCGGGCCAGATCCGCTGCGCGCTCGTCGTGGCCGGCGAGAACGGCCGACCGCTAGTCGAGCAGACCCTGGCCACGCTGCTCGAGCGCCCGCTGAACCGGAACGAGATCAAGCCGTACTTCGCCAACCTCACCATCGGCTCCGGCGCGGTGGCGGCGGTGGTCTGCCACGACTCGCTCGTGCGCGGCCGCGCCCACCGGCTGCTCGGCGGTTTCGCCCGCGCGGCCACCCAGCACAGCGAGCTCTGCCAGGGCGACACCCACGGGGCCGACGCGCTGGCGATGCAGACCGACTCCGAGTCGCTCCTCGTGGCGGGCGTGGCGCTCGCGCAGGAGACCTGGCGGGAATTCATCGGCCCGAACGGCTGGCCCGGTGCCGGCTTCGACCGCTTCATCTGCCACCAGGTCGGCAGCACGCACCGGCGCAAGCTCTACGAGCAGCTCGGGCTGGACCTCGCAAAGGACTTCTCAACCTTCGAGACGCTGGGCAACACCGGCTCCGTGGCGCTGCCCGCGACGCTCGCCGCCGCGATCGACGCCGGAGCCGTGCGCGAGGGGAGCCGCGTCGGATTGCTCGGCATCGGCAGCGGGCTCAACTGCCTCATGCTCGCCCTCGAATGGTGACCGCTGTCCAGCTCCCCGCGGACCTGGCCCGCGAGTATCCGTTTACGCCGCAGGCATTCGTGACGCCGCGCGGCGCCCGGATGAGCTACCTCGACGAGGGTCCGCGGTCTGACGAGGCCGTGCTCCTGCTGCACGGCAACCCGACCTGGTCGTTTTATTACCGGATTCTGGTGCGAGAACTGGCCCCGAAACTTCGCTGCATCGCCCCCGACCACATCGGCATGGGGCTCTCGGACCAGCCCGAGGACTACGATTACACGCTCGGCACGCGCATCGCCGACATCGAGGCGCTGGTCGCGTCGCTGGGCCTGCGCCGCATCCACCTCGTGGTGCACGACTGGGGCGGGGCGATCGGCTTCGGCTTCGCGGCGCGGCATCCCGAGATGATCGGCCGGATCGTCGTGCTGAACACCGCGGCCTTCGCCTCGCCACGCATTCCTTTTCGCATCGCGCTATGCCGGCTGCCCGGGATCGGGCCGCTGCTGGTGCGCGGGCTCAATGGCTTCGCGTGGCCCGCGACTTGGATGGCGATGCACCGCCGGAGGCTCACGTCGGCGCAGAAGCGCGGCTACCTGCTGCCGTACGGGTCATGGCAGGCGCGCATCGCGGTGAGCGCGTTTGTCCGCGACATCCCGCTGGCGCCATCGCATGTGAGCTGGGCGCCGCTGGCCGAGACCGCCGCCGCGCTGGGAAAATTTCGGGACCGGTCGATGCTGATCGTGTGGGGTGGGCGGGACTTCTGCTTTGACGACACCTTCCTCGCGCGCTGGCGCGAGCTGTTCCCCGCCGCCAACTGCGTCCGCCTGGACGACGCGGGGCACTACGTGCTCGAGGACGCCGCGGAGGAAGTGATTCCGCTCATTCGCGACCACCTGCTTGCGCAGTAGGTGTGTAGGGCGGGGTCGCCGACCCCGCCAATTGGGCCTTGGCCCGATTCTGAAGTCGGCGTAATGCCGACAAACTCGCGGTGATTCGTTTCTATTTCCAGCAAGCGCAGGGCGCTGGTTATTCCGAGCAAGGCGGGGTCAGCGACCCCGCCTTGCAATTACTTGGCTATCGGCGATACAGCTCGGCGAGCTCGAGCAGGTATTTCGCGGCGTTGCGCTGCAGCGTGGCGAGGTCATCGGCGCGGTAGCGCCAGGACCAGTTGCACTGTGGCTCGCCCGGGGTGTTGAAGCGGGCGCTGGAACCGAGCCCGAGCAGGTCCGGCAGGGGAACGACCGCAAGCGCGCAGACGGAGGCGTAGGCGGAGCGCAGGAAGTCCCAGTGGATGTCCTGGCCGCTCACGCGGAGGTAGCGGCGCACGTGGTCGCGGGTCTTTTCCGCGGCGGCGGCATACCAGCCGATCGTCGTGTCGTTGTCGTGGGTGCCGGGGTACACCACGCAGTTCGCGCGCTGGTTGTGCGGCAGATAAAAGTTGTCCGACTCGCCGCCAAACGCGAACTGCAGCACCGCCATGCCCGGCAGGCCGGTGGCGTCGCGGAGCGCCAGCACCTCGGGGGTGAGGGTGCCCAGATCCTCGGCGATGAGGCGCGCGTCGGGCAGCGCGGCGTGGACGGCGCGGAAAAAGTCTAGCCCTGGTCCGTGCACCCAGCGGCCGGGTCGGGCGGTGGTCGACCCAGCCGGAATGGACCAGTAGGATTCAAAACCGCGGAAATGGTCGATGCGCACGACGTCAAAGAGCGTGAAATTCGCCCGCAGCCGGGCGAGCCACCAGGCGTAGCCGGTCTTGGCGTGAGCCGGCCAGTCGTAGAGCGGGTTGCCCCAGAGCTGGCCGTCGGCGGAGAAATAGTCCGGCGGACAACCGGCGACGGCGATCGGTCGGGAAGTCTTGGAATCGAGCTGGAAGAGCGCCGGGTTGGCCCAGACATCGGCGCTGTCCAAGGCGGCGAAGATGGGCGCGTCGCCGATGATGGAGATCTCGCGCTTGGCGGCTTCGGCCCGGATCAGGGCCCATTGGCCGAAAAAGAGGTATTGGATGAACTCGTAGGCCTCGATGCGCTCGGCGAGCTGCTTGGGCAGGGATGATTTCCGGGCCGCAGCGGGCGTCCGGGCCGCGGCGGGCCATTCCCACCAGGGCTGGCCACCGAAATGACCCTTCAGGGCGGAGAACAGGGCGTAATCGGGCAACCAGGCCGCGTGCTGGCGCCGGAACTCGGCAAAGTCGCCGTAGGGCGCCTGGCGACGTCCGCCGGCCACGAACTGCGCATGCGCCCGGAACAGGGCGGGCCACTTGACCTGATAAAGCTGACCGAAATCCACGCGGTCCGCCGGCAGCGCCTTCAGCGCTGCAACATCCGCCGCAGTAAGCAAACCCGCGCTCACCAGCGCCGCGACATCAATCAGGTAGGGATTTCCCGCGAACGCGGAGAAACATTGATAGGGTGAATCGCCGTATCCCGTCGGTCCGAGCGGGCAGATCTGCCAAGATTTGAATCCTGCCGCGGCCAGAAACTCCAGGAAGGCGACCGCATTCTCGTCCAACGAACCAACCCCAAAGCCGCCGGGGAGCGAGGTCGGGTGCAGCAGCACACCCGCATGGCGATCCCTCAACCATGAATAGAGCGGCTCAGTCATGCACAAAACAACTTAACATAATATACATTGTGCGTGGTTTACCTATGGGAAAGCTACCGGGCAGGACCCCAATGTCGGCTTAGGGGGTAATAGATGAACAAGGGCCGGCCCATGACCTCGCTGGCCGGGACAAAACCCCAGTAACGGCTATCCATGCTGTAGCCGGAATTGTCTCCCATGGCGAAGAAGGAGTTGGGCGGGACCACCACGGATTCATCGGCAGTAAGCAGATAGTGGGCGCCGTTGTCGGCCGGACCGACATAATAGCCGCGATAGACCCCTTCGCGGCGGGCGTTCTTCTCAAAAGCGGAGGCGCCGGTGATCGGACGGCCGTTGCGGTAGATCATGGGCTCCCGGATCTGGAGCGTGTCGCCGGGCAGTCCGACCAGCCGCTTCACGAAATACTGGTCGGAACCGATCAGCGGGATGTTGCGGGTCGCGAAGACGAATCCCTGCCCTACTTCCGGCCGGACGAAATTGTAGCTGAGCCGGTCCACGAAGAGCTGGTCGCCGGTCAGTTCATCAAAGGAGAGCATGCGATCGCCGGCCTTCACCATGCGGCCGGTCCGGATGCAGTAGGTCGGCACGCCATTGACCAGGCGGGTCTCGTAGGCGCCGCTGCGCATCTTTTCCTGCAGCCGGGACGAGAATTCGCGGATGTTCTTGCTGTTGGTGCCGCCAAAGAAGGCCTCGGAGATCACCCAGTCGAAATCGAAGTCCAGCGGGAGCTGCACCGTGACCGGCTTTTCGTCCACGAAGAGCGTGTATTCGCGCAGCTGGGTCGGGAAAATGATCCACGTGCGGCCGGGGACCAAGTGCGAATGCACAAGTCCTCGGTTCTCGGTGCCGCCGCCGATGGGCACGATGATCTCGCCATCAACCGGGGCGTCGAGGCGGTGCGGCCAGGCGCCGAACGCGATGGCCCGCGCGACCACGGACACCGGGCCGGGCTCGTCGGCCGGATGCGCGAAAATCTCAGGTGTCATGCCGTTGTACGTCGGCCACATGGAGTTCGTCGGGATCTTGAACGGCTGCACGAAGAACGTGCGGAGGCCGATGATCACGATCGCCGCGACCAGGAGGAACTCGACGTTCTCGACCAGCGCGGTCTTCGGGTAGATCGAGCCGCCGGTGCGGCGGAGCACTTCCTCCAGTGCCTCGATGCTCAGCTTGAGCTGCGCGGTCTCGGCCTTCGCCTTGAGGCGCTGCCGGAGCGCATCCGTCCGCTGCTGCAGCTCGGCGCCCTCCTTGGCCGTGATGACGTCGCGGCGGAAGTGCCAGACCTTCTCCGCGACCTCGAGCCAGTTGGCCGCGTTTTCGCGCATCTTGGTCGCTTGTGAGTCGAACAGGCCGAACATGGGAGAAAATCAGTTGTTCTGGAGGACCTTGATGAAGGCATCAGGTGGGATGGACACCTTGCCAATTTGTTTCATCTTCTTTTTGCCCTCTTTCTGCTTGTCGAGGAGCTTCCGCTTGCGGCTGATGTCGCCGCCATAGCACTTCGCGGTCACGTCCTTGCGCATCTCGCGGACGTTGTCGCGGGCGATGATCTTGCCGCCGATGGCGGCCTGGATGGCGACCTTGAACATCTGCGGCGGGATGATCTCCGCGAGCTTCTCGCAGAGCTGGCGGCCCTTCCCGTCGGCCTTCTCGCGGTGCACGATGCAGGCGAAGGCATCCACCGGGTCGCCATTGATGAGGATGTCCATCTTCACGAGGTCCGAGACGATGTACTCGCCGAGCTCGTAGTCCATCGAGCCGTAGCCATGCGTGATGCTCTTCAGGCGGTCGTTGAAATCGACCAGGATCTCGTTCAGCGGCAGGATGCAGTGCAGCATCACCCGGTTCATGTCCAGGGTGTCGGTGTGCTCACACACGCCGCGCTTCTCCATGATCAGGGAGAGAATGTCGCCCATCCCGTCGTTGGGGATGATGAGCGAGGCCTTGATGGTGGGCTCGCGGATCTCGAGGATGGTGCCGGGGTCCGGCATGTTCACCGGGTTGTCGACCTCCATCAGCTCGCCGCCGTGCTTGATCACATGGTAGATCACGCTCGGGTACGTGGAGATGATCTCCACGTCGTGCTCGCGGCGGATGCGCTCCTGGATGATCTCCATGTGGAGCAGGCCGAGGAAGCCGCAACGGAAGCCGAAGCCGAGCGCCAGCGAGCTTTCCGAGGCGTAGACGAAGGCCGAGTCGTTCAGGCGCAGGCGGCCCAGCGCCGCCTTCAGCTTCTCGTAGTCGTCGCTCTCCAGCGGATAGAGTCCGCAGAACACGAGCGGCCGCACCTCCTTGTAGCCGGGCAGCATGGCCGTCGCCGGGCGCGCGGCGTGCGTGATGGTGTCGCCGGTCTTCACGTCGGAGGTGTTCTTGATGCTGGAGACGACGTAACCGACATCGCCGGCGCCGAGCGATGCGATCTTGGTCATCTTCGGCATGAACACGCCGACCTCCTTCACCTCGGCCTTCTGGCCGTTGCTCATCAGCATCATCATCTCGTTTGCCTTGATCGTGCCGGAGAACACCCGGACGTAGGCGATGCAGCCGCGGTAGGAATCGTACAGCGAGTCGAAGACCAGCGCGCGCAGCTGCGGGTAGTCCGCCCAGCGCGGCGGCGGCACGCGGCTGACCACGGCCTCGAGGATGTCCACGATGCCGATGCCGGACTTGCCGCTGGCGAGGATGGCCTCCTCGGCCGGGATCGAGAGGATGTCCTCCAGCTGGCGCGTGCAGAGCTCGAGGTTGGCGCTCGGGAGATCGATCTTGTTGATGACCGGGATGACCTTGAGCTTCTGGCCGAACGCGAGGTGCGCGTTCGCCACGGTCTGGGCCTCGACGCCCTGCGCGGCGTCGATCAGCAGCACCGCGCCCTCGCAGGCCGCGAGGCTGCGCGAGACCTCGTAGGAGAAGTCCACGTGGCCCGGCGTGTCCATGAGGTTGAGCTTGTAGTCATGCCCATCCTTCGCGCGGTACGTCATCGTCACCGGATGCGACTTGATCGTGATGCCGCGCTCCTTCTCGAGGTCCATCGAGTCGAGGTGCTGGTCGGTCATGACCCGGTGCGCGACCGTGTTCGTGAACTCGAGCAGGCGGTCAGACAGCGTGGTCTTGCCGTGGTCGACGTGCGCGATGATGCAAAAGTTGCGGGTGTATTTGGGCGACATCATCAGGCGGCCACGTCGGCGTATTCGGCGAGGCTTTTCACCACCCAGCTTTTCTCCGTGCGCCGGGCCAGGCCCGCCAGCACGCCACCCGGTCCCAGTTCCCAGAACTCGGTCGCCCCGGCGGCCGCCGCGGACCGCATGCAGTCCTCCCAGAGCACCGACGACACGACCTGCTTCACCAGCGCCGCCTTGAGGTCCGCCGGCTCGCGCACGGCCTGGCCGGTGGTGTTCGTGAAGACGGTGAATCGCGGCGCGGCGAAGGCCACGCCCTCGAGGTGCGCGGCGAAGGCGGCCCGGGCGGGCTCCATCAGTCGCGAGTGATAGGCGCCGGCGACATTGAGGGGGATGATCTTCTTGATGCCCCGCTCCTTGGCGGCGGCGACCGCGGCGTCGATGCGGGACTTCTCGCCCGAAACGATGATCTGGCCGGGGGCGTTGAAATTGGCTGCCTCGATGTCGAACTCGCGGCAGAGTTCCGACACCTTGCCGCGCTCCTCACCCATGATGGCGGCCATGCCGCCGGTGGTCTGCTCGCACGCCTGCTGCATGAGCCGGCCGCGCTCGGCCACGACGCGGAGCCCGGTCGAAAAATCAAACACTCCGGCCGCGCAGTAGGCCGTCACCTCGCCGAGACTAAGCCCCAGCGCGAAGTGCGGCTCGCCCGCCGGCAGCTTGCCCAGCTCCCGCAACGCGGCCAGCAGCGCCATCCCGTGCACGAACAGCGCCGGCTGGCAGACCTTCGTCTGCGTCAGCTCCGTCTCGGGACCCTCAAAGCACACCTTGGCCAGATCCCAGCCCAGCACCGCGTTCGCCTCGTCGTACAGCGCCCGGGCCGCCGGCGACTGCTCCGCAAGCGTGCGTCCCATGCCGACTTTTTGGGCGCCCTGACCGGAAAAAATAAGTGCCAATGCCATGGTGAAACGATTAGAAAATGGCCCACCGCCTCAAAAACCAAGCCCTAAAAGCGCTTCAGCTGCTTGAAATACTTCGCATCGCTCGACGGCTTGAGCGGATCGGCCGGCGGAGGAGCCTCCGGCGGCGGGGTTTGGTCGACCCGGACCGTCGTGTTCGCCGGTGCGGCGGGGCCAAAACTCGGCAGGCCCGGCGCGGTGGTTCCCGGGGCCTCCTTCACGGTTTCCAGCCCGGGAATCGGCCCGAAATCGGCCACGTACGGGTTGGCCTTGGTCTCGCCGGCCGGGTTCGCCAGCGGCGCCGGCGGCGGGACGGATTCACCCCGCAGCAGGCTGTCGAGATTCGCCGGATCACCGCCGCGCGACGCGGTGGTTCCCTCGGGGATCGGCGCCAGGCTGTTGTCCGCCGGCTTCACCTTCAGCACGTCGTAATCCCTCGGCGTCATCCAGCCCGCCATGTAGTTCGACAGCGGGTTGTCCGCGTTGACGGGGGGCTTGGCCGCACGTTCACGCTTTGACTCGGTCGCAACGGAGGCTTCCGTCGTGCCCGCCAGGGCGAGATGCGCCGGATCCACCTCGTCGCTGCCGGTGCCCAGCGTTGCCGTGCCGTCCTTGTCCTTCTCGCCCGTCTTCTGCTCGTTCATGGCGTCGAGGAGCCAGCTGGAGGAGCGCTTCGCCTTGCCGCCGGCCTTCTCCTTGTCGCGCTGCTTCTCGGCGGCCTGCATGGCGAGGAAGGCGGTCAGCTCGTCATTGGACATCTGCGGCGGCGGCGCGGTCACGCCCTGGACCTGGACGTCGAGCCGCTGCTGCTCGGCCGGGGCACGGGCACTCTTGATGGCCTCGAACTGCCGCTTGGCGGCCGTGATCGAGTCCTCCGTCGGGACCGGCGGAGCGGCAGCCGGGTCCGCGGCCTGCGCGCCCCCCGCGAGAGCCGCGAGCAACAGGAGGTGGCTGCACCGCGGACCGCGCATGCGGAGGGTCAGGACTTGATGAAGATGCCCTTGAGGTTCATCTCCAGCGCCTGCGGGTTCGGCGAGAACCGGAGGCCCTCGGCCTTGCTGATCTTGCCCGCCTTGATCAGGCGGAAAATGTCCTTGTTGAAGGAGAAGCTGCTCGAGTCGGTGCTGCCTTCCAGGATGCCCTGGATCTTCTCGAACTGGCCCTCGAGGATGAGGTTCTTCACGACGACGTCGGCGTTGAGGATCTCGTTCGTCGGCACGCGGCCGCCGCCCTCCATCGCCGGGATGAGCTTCTGGCAGATGAAGCCGCGCAGCGAGCCCGAGATCGCGCGCCGGGCCTGGATCTGCTCCTCGGGCGGGAAGAACTCGAAGAGGCGCGTCAGCGACTGCGACACCGTCGCGGCGTGCATGGTCGAGAACACCAGGTGGCCCGTCTCGGCCGCGGAGATCGCGGTCTCGAAGGTCTCCCGGTCGCGCATCTCACCGATGAGGATGATGTCGGGGTTCTGGCGCAGCACCGCCTTGATCGCCAACTCGAAGCTCGGGACGTCGAGGCCGATCTCGCGCTGCTGGAACAGCGACTTCTCATCCTGGAACGTGTACTCGATCGGGTCCTCGATCGTGACAATGTGCTTGTCCATGTTCTGGTTGATCCAGTTCAGCATGGCGGCCATCGTGGAGCTCTTGCCCGAGCCCGTGGCGCCGCAGATCAGCAGGATGCCGTCCTTCGCCTGCGCCAGCTTCAGCAGCGGGTCCTGCTGGATGCCGAGGTCCTCGAAGTTCGGCACGCGGCTCTTGATGTGACGCATGACGATGCTGACGAGCCCGCGCTGGTGGAAGGCGTTGACGCGAAAGCGCCCCACGCCGTCGGCGGCATAGGCGAAGTCCACCTGGCCGTCGTCGTCCCACTTCTTCTTGAAGACCTTGGGCACGTGCTCGTCCACGAAGGCCTGGGCCTCCGGGCAGGAAATCGGATCCATCTCCACGGGCTTCAAGCGCCCCGAAAGCCGCACGTAACCGGGTTTGTTGGATTTGACGACGATGTCGCTCGCGCCGCTGTCGACGGCGAGCTTCAGCAGGTCGTTGATGATTTCCGTGTGAGGTGTGGCCATGGGTAAAAAAGCGTTGCGGATTCCCTATTTCACCATGCGCTCTACGGCAAGGCTACATTGCCCCTGCTCCCATGAAACTCCGCCCGCTGACTGGAACGATCACGGCGCTCGTCACGCCCTTCAGAAATCACGAGGTGGCCTACCGCGACCTCGCGAAGCTGGTGGAGTATCAGATCAAAGGCGGCGTCAACGGGCTCGTCCCGGTCGGCACGACCGGCGAGTCCCCCACGCTGAGCCACGAGGAGCACATGGAGGTGGTCCGCGCCGTGATCGCCGCGGCCCGTGGACGCGTGCCGGTGATCGCCGGCACGGGCTCCAATTCCACACACGAGGCCGTCGAGCTGACCCAGCACGCGCATGCGGCCGGCGCCGACGGCATGCTCGTGGTCGCGCCCTATTACAACAAGCCCAACCAGGAGGGCCTGTTCCGCCACTTCTGCGCCGTGGCCGAGGCCACCGACCGGCCGATCATCCTCTACTCCATCCCGGGCCGCTGCGGCATCGAGATCGGCGTCGGCGTGGTCGAGCGGCTGCGCGCCCGCTACGGGCACGTCCGGTGGATCAAGGAGGCCGGCGGCAACGTTGACCGCGTCGACCAGCTCAAGTCGGCCCTGGGCGCGGACATCACCGTGCTCAGCGGCGACGACTCCCTCACCCTGCCCTTCATGGCCGTGGGCGCCGAGGGCGTGATCAGCGTCGCCTCCAACCTGGTCGTCCGCGAGGTCAGCCAGATGGTGCGCCTCGCCCTCGCCAACGACTTCACGCAGGCGGCCCGGCTGCACCGGCGGCTCTATCCGCTGTTCAAGGCGGTGTTCCTCGACCCGAACCCGGTGCCGATCAAGGTCCTCCTCGCCCGGGCGAAGCTCATCGGCTCCCCGGCCGTGCGCCCGCCGCTGTGCGAGCTCACGCCCGCCCACCTCCCGATCCTGCTCAAGGCCCTCGCCACCGCCCGCCGCTAATCCCATGGCTCCCCGTATCCTCATCAATGGCGCCAAGGGCCGCATGGGCCAGGCGATCGCCGCCGCCGCGCCGGAGCTCGGCCTGACGGTCGGTGCCGCCGTCGACGTCGGCGACGACCTCGGCCGCGCCCTCGACTCGGCCGACGTCATCGTCGACTTCAGCTCCCACCACGCGACCCGCGCGGTGCTCGAGCTCGCCGCGGCGCGCCGCAAGGCCGTCGTGATCGGCACCACCGGGCACAGCGCCGCGGCCAGGGCGGAGCTGCTCGCGCTCGCCGCCAAGGTGCCCTGCGTGTGGGCCGGCAACTTCTCGGTCGGCGTGAACCTGCTCTTCGCCCTCACGCGCCGCGCCGCCGCCGTCCTCGGCTCCGACTACGACGCGGAGGTCGTCGAGATGCACCACCGGTTCAAGAAGGACGCGCCCAGCGGCACCGCCGCGCGCCTGCTCGAGATCATCCTCGAGGAGCGCAAGCTCACCGCCGCGGCGCTGCGCCACGGCCGCCAGGGCATCACCGGCGAGCGCACGCCTTTCGAGGTCGGCATCCACGCGCTGCGCGGCGGCGATGTCGTCGGCGACCACACCGTGATCTTCGCCGCGCTGGGCGAGCGCCTCGAGCTGAGCCACAAGGCCAGCGACCGCGGCATCTTCGCGCGCGGCGCCCTGCGCGCCGCCCAGTGGGTCGCCACCCAGCCGCCGGGCGTGTACGACATGCAGGATGTGCTGGGGCTGAAGTGACGCCATGATCACCTCCATCCAGGGCACGCTGACCGCGGCCACGCCGTTGCACGCGGTCGTTGAGCTCAACGGCTTCGGCTACGAGGTGAACATCCCGGTCACCACGGCCGAGAAACTCCCGGCCCCCGGCGCAACCGTCAAGCTGCACACCCACGTGATCTACCGCGAGGACGCGCAGACCCTCTACGGCTTCGCCACGCCCGCCGAGCGCGACTTCTTCCGGCTGATGATCGAGCACGTCACCGGCGTCGGCCCGAAGGTCGCACTGAGCATCATGAGCCGGCTCTCGCTCCCCCTGCTGGAGGAGGCCATCCGCATCGGCGACATCGCCACGCTGGCCAAGTGCCCGGGCATCGGCAAGAAGACCGCCGAGCGACTCGTGGTGGAATTGAAGTCCAAGGTCGGCGGCACCGCGACCACCGTGGAGCCCGGCGCCCCGGCCGAGGTATCGCCGAGTTCGCACCGGGATGCCGTCGCCGCGCTCACCGCACTGGGCTACAAGGCCGCGGACGCCGACCAGGCGGTCCGGCGGGCCGCGCTCACGCTCGGGCCGAAGGCCACGACGGAGGCGCTGATCAAGAAGGCGCTGGCCTGACTTACTTCTGGAAGCGGACGGCGGCCATCTCGACCTTGCCCTGGAACGGGCGCACGGTGCGGATCGCGCGGTTGTTGGCCGGCAGCGGCGTGCGCCCGTCGAAATGCAGGTCGTCGATCGAGACCGTCTCCATCGAACTGAGGCGGACGTCGTTCATCCAGTCACCGAAGGCCACCTGGTCGCCGTTGGAGGCCAGCTCGACGGCCTCCCCGGTCGTCTCGCGCAGATTGAGCGAGCGCGGGCCGAGTACCGGCTGCAGGACCGGGCGGGCGGCGGTGGTCGCGGCCATGGCCGGGACCGCGGCGGGCGCGGTGACCTGGGCCATGGTGTCGGGAGCCACGGCGACCGGGCGGTGCGAGCGAACGACAAAGACGAGCGCGAGGCAGGCCGCGGCGGCCACCAGCGTGCCGGCGTAGGCCGGCCAGCCGAGGGTGCGGCGCGGCTTGATGGCCACGGTTTCGGGCGCGTGCGCGGGCTCGGGGGCCTCGGTGCGGAACGCCTCGCCCAGCTGCACGCAGGCCTTCTGCATCTGGCAGTACTGGCGATAGACAACGCGGCGCTCGGGACTTGAGCGAACCTCGGCCTCCAGCAGCGCGGCATCTTCCGGGCTGATCTGGTGGTCAACGTAGAGGTTCAGGAGTTCGATGAACTTGGACTCTTTCATGGTGGTGTTGGGTCAGGTGCGGCAGAGGTCAGGCTGCCTGGTCAGGTCTTGAAATCTTCTCCGAGCTTGGCGCGCAGGCTCTCGCGGGCGCGGGCAATGCGGCTTTTCACGGTGCCGACGGAAATGCCGAGGATGTCGGCGATCTCCTCGTAGGACAGGTTCTTGATGTTGCGGAGGGTCAGGATCTCGCGGTGCTTCGCGCTGAGCCGCTCCATCGCCTGCCCGATGCGGGCGACGAACTCCGAGGTCACGGTGATGTCGCCCGGGGTTTCCACCTCAGCCGGGATCAGGTCCGCCAGGGTCGTCGGGTTGTCTCCGCTCACCGGGGCGTCGAACGACACGGACTTGTCCCGCTTGCGGCGCCACCAGTACCAGTAGCGGTTGCGGGCCAGGTTGGTCGCGATCTGGTAAAGCCAGGTGGAGAACGCCGAGTCGCCCCGGAAGTTGACCAGCCCGCGGTGGGCCCGGATGAAGGCGTCCTGGGTGACCTCCTCGGCATCCTCCGCATTGCGCAGCAGCTGGTGCACCATCGCGTAAATGCGGTCCCAATAGCGCGAAACCATTTCATCGAACGCCGCCTGGTCGCCGTTTTTGAAGCGATCGACGAGCATCTGATCAAGGGCTACTTCCTGAGCTTTGGTTGACATGCGTTCAACCTCGCTCTGATGGGCATATTTCTGGATTGTTCCCAATTTCGTGGTGAGTGGATGCGTGGATTATGCCGGCGCGTCGGTGCGGTCAATGCCGCCCCGTCGCTCTCGCCCCCGAAATTACTTGCCAAAGCACGATGGCGGAACCTATTTCGCGCTTTTCCTTTACTTTGCCCGGGGGCTGGTAGCTCAATGGTAGAGCAGTTGCCTTTTAAGCAATTGGTTCTGGGTTCGAATCCCAGCCGGCCCACCATCTTTACAACTCCGCCCACAACCTGCGATCGCCCAAATGAAGCGTCTGATCATCATTGAAGACCAAACAGCGGTGAGGGAGATGCTTGCGGAGATTCTTAGACTCGATCCGAACTACGAGCTCGTCGGTGAGAGCGGCGACGGCCAGAACGCCGTGGCGCTCTGCCTGGAAACCAAGCCCGACCTCCTGATCCTCGACGCCAAGCTCCCGGGCCTCAACGGCGTCGATATCCTCCGGCGGACCGCCAAGAAATTGCCCGGCATGCGCGTGCTGGTGTTCTCGGGCTACGAGAACCCCGTCCTGGTCCGCGAGATGCTCGAGGCCGGCGCCCATGGCTTCGTGGAAAAGACCGCCGGCCTCGGCGAGTTCAAGAAGGGCCTCGAGACGGTCGGCAACGGCGGCACCTACTTCGGACCCGCGGTCGCCGCCCTGCTGCGGGACGTGGTCGCGAACCCCGACGCCAGCAGCGCCTCCGACTTCCTCACCGACCGCGAGCGCGAGATCCTGCAACTCGTCGCCGAGAGCCACAGCACCCGCGAGATCGCGGCCAAGCTGGGCATCAGCATCAAGACCGTCGACAACCACCGCACCAACCTCATGCGCAAGCTCAACCTCCACGACATCGCCAGCCTCACCCGCTACGCGCTGGAGGTCGGCCTGATCGAGCAGAAGAAGGCGCAGTAAAACCTTGCCGCCGCGGACTCGTTGCCCAATAGAATTTCACCGACCACCCTCGACCACTCCATGAATATCGCCTCGAAGAAACTGATCCTCGTCATCGCCAGCGCCGTGTTCCTCCTTGCGGGCTGCAAAAAGAAGCCGGCACGCCCCGATCCGAGCGCGACGGTGCTCGGGCCCACCGGCACAGTTTCGCCGGAGACGCTCGCGCCGGCTGCTGATCCGAACGCGGCCGGACTCCAGCAGCGCGACCCGAACATCATCGAGACGGACGACATGATTAAGGGCCTGCTCGGCGCGGTCTACTTCGACTTCGACAAGTCCAACGTCAAGGAGAGCGAGCGCGCGAAGATCCAGGCCGCGAAGGACTACCTCGCGAAGAACCCGACGCACCGCATCCTCTTCGAGGGCCACTGCGACTGGCGCGGCACCGACGAGTACAACCTTAGCCTCGGCGACCGCCGCTCCACCGCCGCCAAGAAGTACCTCATCTCGCTCGGCGTTCCCGCCGACAAGGTCGAGGCCAACTCCAAGGGCAGCCTCGAGGCCGCCAAGAACGCCGACGACGCGACGATGGCCAAGGACCGCCGCGCCGAGATCATCGTGCTGAAGAAGTAAACTTCCCCCACTCTGCCAAAAAGCCCCGGTGCAAACCGGGGCTTTTTTTTGGTCGTCCGGGCGAACGCCGAACGCTCAACGCCGCACGCCCAACGTCCTTGTGAATTTCAGCGCGCGGCTAGGCCGCGGGAACGATGCTTCGACGTTCGATGTTCGGCGTTGGGCGTTCGTCCGGAAACGCAATATCTACGGCTGCGCCAGCGCCGCAAGAATTCGCTTCGAGGTCGCGATGCCTTTCTTCATGACCTCGAGGTTGAAGCTCTCGTTCGGCGCGTGCAGGTTGTCCTGCGGCAGGAAGAGGCCCATCATCACGGAATCGAGTCCGAGCACGCGCTTGATCTCGCCGATGATCGGCACGCTGCCGCCCTCGCGAAGATAGAGCGGGGCCCGGCCCCAGATCTCGGTCACGGCGGCATCCGTCGCGCGGAACGCCCGTGCCAGCACCGGCGACTGGTCCTTGGGGGTGTTCGTGCGGTCGGGTGGCACCACCACGTAGGGCTCGCCGCTGTGCCCGGGCACAATTTTCAGGCGCACGCCCTTCGGCGCCCGCGCCTCGATCGCGCTGATGACGAGGGCCCGGATCTTGTCGGGCACCTGGTTCGCCACGAGCCGGCACGTGATCTTCACGAAGGCGCGGCTGGGGATCACCGTCTTGCTGCCCTCGCCCTGGTAGCCGCCGCCAAATCCATTGAACTCCAGCGTCGGGAGGAAGCGCACCGCCTCGAAGGGCGTGATGCCCGGCGGCACGTGAAACGCATCAATGCCGAGGAATTTCCGGTAGTCCTCCTCCTTCGCCCCTAGCTTGCGCAGCTCCTCGCGCTCCCACGGCTCCACGTCGAGCACGTCGTCATAGAAGCCGGGGATGTTCACGCGGCCGTCGGGAGTGTGCAGCGACGCGCACAGCTCGGCGAGCGCCTGGATCGGGTTCAGGAGGACGCCGCCGTGCAGCCCGGAATGCAGGTCGCTGTTCGGGCCCGTCGCCTCGACCTCGAGCGCCACCAGCCCGCGCAGCCCGGCCGTGATCACCATCTGCTGCTCGTTCGGGATGCCCGTGTCGGAGAGAAACACAAAGTCCGCGGACTTCAGCCGCTCGCGGTAGGCGCGGATGAAGGGCCCGAAGCTGGGGCTGCCCATCTCCTCCTCGCCCTCGATCATGAACGTGATCCGCAGCGGCAGATTCGGATTCTCCTCGAGCAGCTGGCCGACCGCCGTGATGTGCGTCAGGAGCGGTCCCTTGTTGTCGGCCGCGCCGCGACCGTACATGCGGTTGCCGCGGATGGTCGGCTCGAAGGCCGGCGACTCCCACAGGTTGAGCGGGTCCGCCGGCTGCACGTCGTAGTGGCCGTAGATGATCACGTGCGGCCAGGACGCGGGGCCCGGGCGCTGCGCCAGGATGATCGGATGCAGGTCGGTCTTCACCACCTCCACGTCAAAGCCCATCGAGCGGAGCAGGCCGGAGACGAACTCCTGGGCGCCCCGCATGCCGTCCTTGAACTTGGAGTCGGCGGAGACGCTCGGTTGGCGGATGAATTCCTTCAGTTTTTCAACGGGGTCGAACATGCCGCCACGCTGGCGCATTTCCCGCGCCCACGCCAACCGCAAAACAGCCCGCTCGGCTCAGTGCTTGAAGTGCCGGATGCCGGTGAAGACCATCGCCACGCCGCGCTCGTCGGCCGCCTTGATGACCTCGTCGTCGCGCACCGAGCCGCCCGGCTGGATCGCCGCCGTGGCGCCCGCGTCGGCCGCGGCGATCAGGCCGTCGGCAAACGGAAACAGCGCCTCGCTCGCCACCACCGAGCCCTTCAGGTCCAGCCCGGCCGCGCCGGCCTTCCAGACCGCGATGCGCGAGCTGTCCACGCGGGCCATCTGCCCTGCACCCACGCCGAGCGTCTGCTCGCCGCGACAGTACACGATGGCGTTCGACTTGACGTGCTTGCCCACGATCCAGCCGAACATCAGGCCCGCCCACTCCTCCGGCGTCGGGCTGCGCTTCGTGACGACCTTGAACTTGGACGGATCCCCGAGCGTGGCGTTGCGGTCCTGCACCAGCATGCCGCCCACCACGCTGCGCACCTCGCGGAGCGAGTCGGCCCCGAGCCCGCCCTTCGCGATCATGAGCCGGAGGTTCTTCTTCGCCGCGAAGATCGCCAGCGCCTCGTCGCTGAACCGCGGCGCGATGATCACCTCGGTGAAGATCTCGGCGATCGTCCGCGCCAGCGGCGCCTCCAGTGTGCGGTTCACCACGATGATCCCGCCGAACGGCGCCTGCCGGTCGGTCGCGAACGCCTTCTCCCACGCCGCCTCGAGCGTGTCCGCGCTCGCCACGCCGCAGGGGTTCGTGTGCTTCAGGATCGCCACGGTCGGACGCTGGAACTCGCCGATGAGGTACGTCGCCGAGGTGATGTCCAAGATGTTGTTGTAGCTGAGCTCCTTTCCCTGGAGCTGCTGGAAGTGCTCGTGGAAGCTCCCGTACAGCGCGGCCTGCTGGTGCGGGTTTTCGCCGTAGCGAAGGCTCTGCGCCTTCCGGTAGGTCAGCGTCAGGTTCTCGGGGAAGCCGGCCAGCGCCGCGAGGTCCGGACCCGCGGCCTGCGCCTCGAGGTACTGCGCGATCGCGGTGTCGTAGCGGCCGGTCCGCTGGAAAACCTTCAATGCGAGCCGGCGCCGCAGCTCGGCCAGCGCGGCCGGCTGAGCCAGGGCCGCGAGCACCGCGCCGTAGTCGGCGGGATCGCAGACCACCGTGACGCTCTCGTGGTTCTTCGCGGCGCTGCGCAGCATGGAGGGCCCGCCGATGTCGATGTTCTCGATCGCCTCCTCCAGTGTCACATGCGGCTTCGCCACCGTGGCCTCGAAGGGGTACAGGTTCACGACCACGAGGTCGATCAGGTCGATGCCGGCCTTCGCCGCCTGGGCCAGGTGCTCGGGCTTGTCGCGCCGGCACAGCAGGCCGCCGTGGATCTTCGGGTGCAGCGTCTTCACGCGCCCCTCCATCATCTCGGGAAAGCCGGTGTGCTGGCTCACCTCCGTCACGGGCAGCCCGCGCTCCGCGAGGAGCCGGGCGGTGCCGCCCGTCGAGAGGAGCGTGTAGCCGTGCTGCCGCACGAGGGCCGTGGCGAAGTCCGCCAGGCCGTTCTTGTCGCTGACGGAGAGAAGGGCGTATTTGGCCATGCTGGATCCCGAGTGTTGAGCCCGCGCCAAACCGCCAGCAAGTCCGAAAGCCTCTTGCTCCGCGCAAGTTCCCGCGTCTCTTATGCGGCGTGTCCTGCTCCTGCGAACTTCCCGGCCTCTCCGCGCGCCTTGACCAGCTCCATTACCACCACGGGGGCGCCACGCTGCCACCGGACCAGCCGCACGCCTTCGTCTATTACATCACGATCCGCAACGGCTCCGACCGCACCGTCACCCTGCTGGGCCGCAAGTGGGTCGTGGAGCACGCCAACGGCAGCCAGCTCGTGATCGAGGGCGACAAGATCGTCGGCGAGACGCCCCGGCTGGCCCCGGGCGAGCAGTTTTCCTACAACAGCTACCACGTGACCGGCTGCGACGCCACCGCGCGCGGCTCGTTCCATGGCGTGGACGAGCTCGGGCGCCGCATCCACGTGCTGCTGCCCGCGTTCACCATGACCATCCCGCGGAGCTGAGAAAAAGAACCTCGTTCTCCGGTGCTTTCTCGTTCTGTGTCGGCCCACTAAATGAAGCTCATTGATTTGAACCGCGACGGTGGCATCGGCGCCAACAGCATGTTTGTCCAGCTGGGCGACCTCCGCCTCCTCATCGACTGCGGGCTTCATCCCAAGAAGGCCGGCCGCGGCGCGACCCCCGACCTTTCCCTGCTGCGCGGCCAGGCCCTCGACCTGATCATCATCACGCACTGCCACCTCGACCACATCGGGAGCCTGCTGGTCGCGATGCGGGAGCACCCGAACACGCCGGTGATCATGACCACCTCCAGCCGCATGCTGATCGAGCGCATGCTGCACAACTCGGCCAACGTGATGCTGCGCCAGAAGGAGGAGAACAACATCCCGGAGTACCCGCTCTTCACCCATGACGAGATCGACCGCTGCGCCGGGCGCATGACGGGCCTGCCGTTCGGCCACGCCAAGAAGTTCCGCGGCGCCAAGGACGAGATCGAGGTCATCTTCCATCCCGCCGGCCACGTCGCCGGCGCCGCCGGCGTCGAGCTCCACCACAAGCACCGCCAGGTGTTCTTCACCGGCGACGTCCTCTTCGAGAACCAGCGCACGCTGCCCGGCGCGAAGTTTCCCGCCGGCCACTTCGACACGCTGGTCATGGAGACCACCCGCGGCACCACCGAGCGGCCGCTCGGCAAGGAGCGCGTCAACGAGGTCGCCCGCCTCATCCAGAGCATCAACGACACCATCAAGCGCGGCGGCTCCTTCCTCATCCCCGTCTTCGCCCTCGGCCGCATGCAGGAGATCCTGGCGATCATCCACGACGCCCGGAAGTTCGGCCGCCTCGCCGAGTGCCCGATCTTCGCCTCCGGCCTGGGCATGGACCTCGCCGACTACTTCGACGAGATCAGCCGCAAGACCCGGCACGTGAACTTCAACCGCGGCATCATCAAGGAGCTCAAGATCAAGCCCACGCCGCGCAAGCTCACCCCCGGCGAGGACCCGCAGCAGAACGCGCTCTACATCATCAGCTCGGGCATGCTCGTGGAGCGCACGCCGAGCTACACGCTCGCCTCCGGCCTGGTCGGCCACGCGCGCAACACGATCGGCTTCGTCGGCTACTGCGATCCCGACACCCCCGGCGGCCGCCTGCTCGCCGCCAAGCCGGGCGACACCATCCTGTTCGAGACGGCCCACGTGAAGGCCAAGCTCAAGGCCCACGTCGAGCGCTTCGAGCTCAGCGGCCACGCCGACCGCGAGGAGCTGCTCGAGTTCGCCATCCAGACCCAGGCCCGCTGCATCGTGCTGACCCACGGCGACCCGCCCGCCCGCGCCTGGTTCGCCGCCCAGCTCGCCGCCCAGGCGCCCAAGATCAAGGTGCTCGATCCGGTGCCGCTGAAGACGTACCAGGTGTAGAGAATCAGACGAACGCCCAACACCGAAGCTGATTCCAGCACGCGGCTGGGCGGCAGGAGGAACCTTCGACGTTGGACGGTCGGCGTTCGCCCGGTGGCCCGCCCTACTCCGCCACCAGTTTCCGCAGCGTCGCGCAGATCTCGGGATTGCCGGCGATGTAGCGGATGCGGGCCATGTCCTGGTCGAACTGCCTCAGGGGAAACTGCTCGCCGTTGAGGAACTCCACGCAGCCGCCGGCCGCGAGGCACAGCGGCACCGCCGCGGCGATGTCCCAGATCTTCACATTGTGGTCCACCGTGCCGTCAAGGATGCCGGCCGCCACGTAGGCGAGGTGGAGCGTGCTGCTGCCGAGCGCCCGGATCTTGAAGTTCTCCACGAGCGTCCGCGCATGCGGCGCGTAGCGGCGGTCGTAGGGCGTGTGAAAGCCGATCACCGTCTGCGGATTCGGCGGCTCCGTCCGCACGCGCACCTCCCGGTCGCCGTCGTGCACGCCGAAGCCCGGGCCGCCGTGGATCAGCCGGCGGCGCGCCAGGTCGTAGACCACGCCATAGACGGGCTGGCCGTGCTCCAGCAGCGCGAGCGAGATGGCGCAGAACGGGATGCCCAGCGCGAAGTTGTTCGTGCCGTCGATCGGGTCGAGCACCCAGGCAAACCGCCGCGTCAGCGGCCGCGGGCCGTCGCCCTGCGGCAGCTCCTCGCTGAAGATGTCGTCCTCCAGGAACTGCGCCTGCAGCGCCGCGGTGATGCCCGCCGAGATCGCCAGATCCGCCGCGGTCACGCGCGACCCGTCGCTCTTCCACTCGCTCTTCACCCGGCCGAACTCCCGGTGCAGCCGCTCCGTCTGGCCGAGCACCGCGGACTGCGCGGCGGCAATGCGGACGGTCAGCTCGGGATTCGTCATGGCTCCGCCAGTCCGCGCCATCCGTGCCCAAGCGCCAATCAAAAAAAATACGGAGGCTTTTGGGTCCAGCGCGGAAACGCGGAGGGGCGGAAGCTCGGAAACGGAGGGATCCCTCCGCTCGCCCGCTCCTCTGCGTCTTCGCGATGAATCCCTCACCCTTTCGGCGGGTCCCGCGTGAGCTGGTGACCGTGCCGCACCACCTGCTCCCGGCCGCCGCGATTCAGGTGGTCGAGCACGCCGGCGAGCCGGCGGCGTTTCTCCGTGTCCTGCGCAAACATCTCCAGCTGGCCGCCGCCCTCCTCCACCCCGGAGAACCGCACGCTCACCAATCGCAGCGGCCGGCGGCGCCGCCAGGCCGCGCGGAGCAGCGGCGCGATGAGGGGATAGAACGGCGCCTCCAGGTCCGTGGCCGATTCCAGGCTCTGGCCGTGCGCCTCCTGCGTGAAGTCCGGGTAGCGCACCTTCACCGTCAGGGTGCGGACGCGCTTCCCGTCCGCGCGGATCTTCGGCAGCAGCTCGTCCACCATCCCCTTGGCCACGCGCTCGATGGCGGCGAAATCCCCGATGTCCTCGCCAAAGGTCTCCTGCTGCGAGTAGCTCTTCGCGTCGTCGCGCTCGGTCTCCACCGGACGGTCGTCCTGGCCGAGGGCGATGGCCCGCATCTCCCGCAAGCCGGGGCCGAAGATGGCCTCCAGCTCGCTTTCGTTCCGCGCGGTCAGGTCGCGCACGAGCCGCAGGCCGTGCCGCTCCGCCAGCGCCGCCTCCGTCTTGGCGCCGATCCCGGGCAGCTTGCCGAGTGGCAGCGGCGCAAGGAACTCCGCCTCGGCGCCCGGGGGCACGACCACGAAGCCGCGGGGCTTGCGCAGCTTCGAGGCGATCTGGGCGATGAGCTTGTTGGCCGCGAGGCCGAAGGAGACCGGGAGCTCCAGCTCGCGCGCGATGCGCGCCTGCAGGCCGCGGACCTTCGCCTCCACCGCGGCGGCGGTCGTGAAGCCGCACGGCCCGAGGTCGAGGTAGCCCTCGTCGATCGAGTTGCGCTGCACAAGCGGCGTCAGCGTCTCGCAAAGGTCGAACATGCGCCGCGACATCTTGCCGTACAGGCCCGAGGTGTGCGGCAGCAGGATCAGGTCCGGGCAGACCTTGAGCGCCCGCGCCGTCGGCATCGGCGTGTACACGCCGCAAGCCCGCGCCTCGTAGCTGGCGGACGAGATGATGCCGCGCTCGCGCCCGCCCACCGCGCACTTCGTCCCGCGCAGCTCCGGCTTCAACGCCAGCTCGCACGACACGAAAAACGCGTCGGCATCGAGATGCACGATGAGCGGCAGCGGCATGCCGGTAGTTCAGACCCGGCCAACCCCGGTGTCACGCCCTACGTGAAACCGGCGCGGCTACTTCCGGGTGGCGGCCCACTTTCGCAGCGCGATGCCGGTCAGGGAGCGGGCGCAGGCCTCGAGCTCGGCGCGCGGGCCCGCGCAGAGCAGCTCGCCGCCGTCGCGGCCGCCGCCCGGGCCGAGGTCGATGATCCAGTCCGCGAGCGCGATGACGTCGAGGTTGTGCTCGATCACGATGACCGTGTGGCCCTGGTCGCGCAGCTGGAAGAGCAGGTCCATCAGCTTCTGGATGTCCACCCAGTGCAGCCCGGTCGTCGGCTCGTCCAGGATGTACAGCGTCGGGCCCGCGGCGCGCTTGCTCAGCTCGAGCGAGAGCTTGAGCCGCTGCGCCTCGCCGCCCGAGAGCGTGGTCGCGGACTGGCCGAGCGTGAGGTACCCGAGGCCGACGGCGTCGAGCGTGGCGAGCTTGTCCATCACCCGGGGAATGTGGCGGAACAGCCCGATGGCCTCGCGGACGGTCATCGCCAGCACGTCGGCGATGGACTTCCCGTGGAAGCGCACCTCGAGCGTCTCGCGGTTGAACCGCCGGCCCTCGCAGCTCGGGCACGGCGCGTAGGCGTCGGCCATGAACTGCATGTCGAGCTTGATGGCGCCGTCGCCCTGGCAGCGCTCGCACCGGCCGCCGCGGACGTTGAAGGAGAAGCGGCTCGCCTTGTAGCCGCGGACCTTGGCCAGCGGCACCTGGGCGTAGAGGTCGCGGAGGTGCGTCAACAGGTCCACGTAGGTCGCCGGGTTTGACCGCGGGCTGCGGCCGATCGGTTCCTGGTCCACCTGCACCAGGCGCTCGAAGAAATCGAGGTTCTCGATCTGCCGGTGCTTCCCGGGCAGCGTCTTCGCGCCGTTGAGCTTGCGCGCGGCGGCCGCGGCCAGGACGTCGTTCACCAGCGTGCTCTTGCCCGAGCCGCTCACGCCGGTGACGCAGGTCAGGAGTCCCACGGGGAAGCGCGCGTCGATGCCCCGCAGGTTGTTCGCGCGGGCCTCGCGCACCGTCAGCCACGCGCCGTCGGGGACCTTGGGCTTGGCGTCGCGGACGACGCCGAGCTTGCCCGCGAGGTACGGGCCGGTCCGGGAAACCTTCGCCGGGAGCAGCATGCATTGCGCCGGCGTGCCCTGGAACAGCAGCGACCCGCCCTCCACGCCGGCCTCGGGCCCGAGCTCGATCAGCTCGTCGGCCAGCCGGATCGTCTCCTCGTCGTGCTCGACGACCAGCACCGTGTTCCCGCGGTCGCGCAGCGCCACGAGCGTGTCGAGGAGCTTCTGGTTATCATGCGGGTGCAGGCCGATGCTCGGCTCGTCCAGCACGTAGATCACGCCCATCAGGCCCATGCCGAGCTGCGTCGCGAGCCGCACGCGCTGCGCCTCGCCGCCCGACAGCGTCGCGTAGTCGCGGTCGAGCGTGAGGTAGCCCAGGCCGGTCTTGCGCAGGAAATGCAGCCGCTGCTCGATCCCCTCCACCACGTCCCGCACGGCCTCGTCGCCCGCGAGGCGCGTGGCCAGCGCCTGCGCCCAGGCCTGCGCCTCCGCGATGTCGAGGCGCATGAACTCCGGGAAGGACCGGTCCGCCACGCGCACGGCGGTGCTGCGGGCGTTGAGCCGCGTGCCATGGCACTCCGGACACTCGCCGGCGACCATGAAGGTGGTGAGCCGCGCCTGGAAGCCCTCGCTGTCCGTGTGCCGGAAGCTGTGCTCGAGGTCGGCGATCACCCCCGGAAACGGCGTGGCCTTCGCCTCGCGCATGCGCCGGAGCTTGAACGCGAACAGCCGCTCGCCGGCGCCATGCAGGATGGTGCGGCGCGTCTCCTCGGGCAGCTGGCCCCACGGCACGTCGGCGTCGAACGGCAGCTGCTCGGCCAGCTGCTTGAGCAGGGCATTGTGCTTGATGATGAGATTCTTTCCCCCGATGCGCCAGGGCTTCAGCGCGCCCTCGCGCACCGACTTCGCGGGATCGGCCACGATCAGCTCGGGCACGAAGCGGAGCTTTCGGCCGAGACCGTCGCAGGTCGGACACGCGCCTTCGCGGTGGCCAAAGGAGAAATGCCGCGGCGTGAGCTTGTCGAAGGTGTCGCCGCAGACCTCGCAGGCGAGCGACTGGCTCAGCGCGAGCTCGCGCCACGGCGCGTCGGGCGTCGGCTGCGCGAGCACCAGGGCGCGATCCTTGCCCTCGCGGAACGCCAGCTCCAGCGAGTCGGCCAGCCGCGAGCGCTGGTCCGCCGTCGCCACCAGCCGGTCGATCACGATCTCCACCGCCAGCTCCCGCGTGCCGGCCCCCGCCGGGATCAGCTTCGGCTCGTCGAGGCTCACCAGCGTGCCGTCGATCCGCACCCGCTGGAACCCGCGCTGCCGCAGCCGCGGCAGCTCTTCGCGCAGCACGCTCGGCTTGGCCTTCAGCGCGGCCGCGAGCAGGACCACGCGCTGGCCCGCGCACTCGGTCAGGACCCGCTGGACGTTGTCGTCGAGCGAGCGCTGCAGCACGCGGCCGCCGTCCTTGGGACACCGCTGCTCGCCGCAGATCGCCCACAGCAGGCGCGCGTAGTCCGCGATCTCGGTCGCCGTGGCGATCGTGCTGCGCGGCCCGCCGGCACCGGTGCGCTGCTCGATGGCCAGGACCGGCGAGAGCCCGTGGATGAAGTCCACGTCGGGACGGTGGAGCTGCTCCAGCACCTGCCGCGCCTGCGTGGAGAGCGACTCCATGTACTTCCGGTAGCCCTCCGCGTAGATCGTGTCGAAGGCCAGCGAGGATTTGCCCGAGCCGCTCGGCCCGGTGATGACCACCAGCTTGCCGCGCGGGATGCGCAGCTCCAGGTTCTTGAGGTTGTGCTCGCGCGCGCCTTTGACGTGGATGTGGGTCGCAGCCTGCATGGAGTGAACGCGCACGTTATCTAAAATCCGGCCACGTCAAAGCGATAAGCGTTGCTCAAAGGTGCCGATGCCTGGAATTAGTTCTTGAACTACCCTGGGCGAAACCGTTTCTTGCCCGGGAAATCACCCCGGCTCCGAGCCGGCCCCAACCACCCCACCGCTGTCCCGCAGATGGATTCCAGGGAGGAAGTCTGCGTGGCGAAAACACCACCCTATGAACGTTATGTCGTCTCCTCGCCGCCTGCGCCCCCTCGCGCGCATGGCCCTCGCCCTTGGACTGGGCGCCCTGCTGCTGGCCCCCGCCGGTCGTGCCTTTGAATTCTACAACGGCGACCTGAAGGGCAGCTTCGACAGTACCTTCTCCTTCGGCGAGCTGTATCGCCTGGAGAACCCCAGCCCCGGTTTCTACGGCACGACCAACTCCTTCGCCGGGGTCGTGGGCCAGCAGAACTCGGTCAACAGCGACGACGGCAACCTCAACTACGGCAAGGGCTGGGTCTCCCAGCTGTTCAAGGGCTCGCATGACCTCGAGCTCAAGTACCACGACTACTCGTTCCTCGCCCGCGGCTACTACTTCGGCGATCTCAAGTCCGACCACACCATGCGGACGCAGCTGAGCTCCCAGGCCCGCGAGCGCGTCGTGCACGGGTCGGAGCTGCTCGACCTCTATGTCGACGCCAAGTTCGACCTGACCCCCGATTTCCCGGTCGACCTGCGCATCGGCCGCCAGGTGCTGAGCCTCGGCGAGAGCACGTTCATCCCGAACGGCCTCAACGTCGTCAACCCGGTCGACCTCTCCAAGCTCCGCACCCCCGGCGCCGAGCTCAAGGAGGCCTTCCTCCCGGTGAACATGATCCGGCTCTCGGTGAACCTCGCCAAGAACGTCACCTTCGAGCCCTTCTACCTCCTCGAGTTCCGCCACAACGAGCTCGAGCCCGCCGGCACGTTTTTCTCGACGAATGACTTCGCCACCCGCGGCGGCAGCAAGGTCATGCTGGGCTTCGGCACCCTGGCCGACACCGGCACGCTGGGCTCCATCCCGCGCTCCGTGGACCACATGGCGAGCAACCACAACCAGTTCGGCGCCTCGCTGCGCATCCTGGCCCCGAGCCTGAACGACACCGAGTTCGGCCTGTATTTCGTCAAGTACAACAGCCGCTCCCCCGTCATCAGCGCCACGACCCCGACCGATCCCATCAGCTCGGCCCTGGTCGTCTCCACCGCGACCAGCCTCGCCACCACCAACCTGGTGCCGGTCATGCTCGCCAACGGCTACCCGGCCGCCGGCATCCCTTCCGCCCTCAACACCCTCATCGGCGCCGCGCTGACGGGCGTGCCGATCGGCAATCTGCCCGCCACCCTGCAGCCGTTCTATCCCGCCGCCCAGTCGATCGCCGCCGGCGCGAGCAAGATCGGCCTGCTCACCGCGGCCGCCACCGGCCGCTACTATGACGAGTACCCCGACGACATCCGCATGTTCGGCGCCTCCTTCAACACCTCGATCGGCAGCACCGGCATCTCCTGGCAGGGCGAGTTCTCCGTGAAGAACAACGTCCCGCTCCAGATCGACGACGTCGAGCTGCTCTTCGAGACGCTGTCCTCGCTCACGCCGACCTTTGGCGCCAACAATCAGGTCGGCAGCCTCCTGGGCCAGTTGAACACTGCCGTCCCGGGCTACCGCCGCCACCGCGTGGTCACCGCCCAGTCGACCATCACCAAGGTCTTCGGCCCGGTCCTCGGCTCGCAGCAGCTGACGCTCGTCGCCGAGGCCGGCGGCGTCTGGGTCAACCTCCCGAGCAAGGACTATCTCCGCTACGACGGCCCCGGCACGTTCACCGCCGGCAGCGCATCGGAAATGGTCAACACGGGCTTCGGGGCGATCCCGCCGACCCCGGCGAGCGCCTTCGCCGATAGCTTCTCCTGGGGCTACCAGGTCCTGGCCAAGCTTGATTACAACAACGTGTTCGCCGGCGTGAACCTCTCGCCGTCCGTCGCGTTCGCGCAGGACCTGCGCGGCACCACGCCGCTGCCGCTGGGCAACTTCATCGAGGGCCGCAAGAGCCTGACGCTCTCCGCCGAGTTCACCTTCCAGAATGCGTGGGCGTGGGAGGTCCGCTACGTGAACTACTCCGGCGCCGGCAACTACAACCTGCTCAGTGACCGCGACTATGTCGCCACCACGCTGAAGTACTCCTTCTAACCGCCCGGATCCACCCCCTCCATGAAAAAGCTCATTCTTTCTACCCTGTTCATCTTCGCCGCGGCGGGACTCTCCGCCGCCATCACCGCGGACCAGGCCGCCCGGCTCGGCGCCGACCTCACCCCGCTCGGCGGTGAAAAGGCCGGCAACGCCAGCGGCGTGATCCCGGCCTGGGACGGCGGCATCACCACCCCGCCCGCCGGCTACAAGGTCGGCGACCACCATCCGGACCCGTACGCCGGCGACCAGCCGCTCTACACCGTCACCGCGGCGAACCTCGCGCAGTACCAGGACCAGCTCACCGCCGGTCACATCGCGCTGCTCAAGGCCTATCCCGACTACAAGCTGGTCGTCTACGCCACGCACCGCAGCGCCTCCAATCCGCAGCGGATCTACGACGCGACGAAGCAGTACGCCACCACGGCCCGCCTCACCAACGGCGGCAACGGCATCACCGGCGCCGTCGTCGGCATCCCGTTCCCCATCCCGGCCAACGGCCTCGAGGTCGTCTGGAACTTCCTCACCCGCTACCGCGGCGTCGCCGCCACGCGCCACATCGGCCAGGCCGCGCCCCAGCGCAACGGCAGCTACACGCTGGTGGATTTCGAGGATGAGTTCCTGTTCAACTACTGCCGCGAGGGCATCACCGAGGCGGACATCGACAACACGCTGATCTACTTCAAGCAGGCCGTCGTCGCCCCCGCCCGCCTCGCGGGCACCATCCTCCTCGTCCACGAGACGATGGACCAGGTCACGGAGCCCCGCCGCGCCTGGGTCTACAACGCCGGCCGCCGCCGCGTCACCCGCGCCCCGAACGTCGCCTATGACAACCCCGGCACCGCCGCCGACGGCCAGCGCACGAGCGACCAGTTCGACATGTTCAACGGCGCGCCGGACCGCTACACGTGGACGCTCGTCGGCAAGAAGGAGATGATCGTCCCGTACAACTCCTACCGCCTGCACAGCGATCACATCAAGAATGCCGACATTCTCCGTCCGCTGCACATCAACCAGGATCTCGCCCGCTATGAGCTGCACCGTGTCTGGGTCGTGGACGCCACGCTCAAGCCCGGCACCTCGCACCTCTACTCGCGGCGCACGTTCTACATCGACGAGGACAGCTGGCAGATCCTCGCCGCCGACCAGTACGACGGCCGCGGCGCCATCTGGCGCGTCTCCGAGGCGCACTGCATCAACTACTATGATGCCCACGTCTTCTGGAGCACGCTCGAGGTCCACACCGACCTGCAGAACGGCCGCTACCTGGTCATCGGCCTCGATAACGAGGGCCAGACCTACAACTTCAACCTCAAGCGCGTCCCTTCCGACTACAGCCCCGAGTCGCTGCGCCGCGAGGGCACCCGCTGATGCCCCGCCGCGCCGCCCGCTGGTTGCAGCCATAGTAAGGCACAGGAAGGCGGGCCTGGGCCCGCCTTCTTTTTATCCATGAATCCCGCCCACCTCGCCCGCACGTGCCTGCTGGGGGCCGTGCTGGCCGGCGGGGTCATGGCCGGCGAGGTCCGGCCCAACATGCTGCTGCTCGACGGCGCGGTCGCCGGCCCGGCGATCGTCGCCGTCGGCGAGCGCGGCGCCATCCTGCGCTCCACCGATGGCGCGCACACCTGGGAAGCCGCCGAGTCGCCCACCACCGCCACGCTCACGGGGGTGAGCTTCGCCGCCGACGCCCGCCACGGCTGGGTGGTCGGCCATGACGCCCTCATCCTCGCCACGACCGACGGTGGCGTCACCTGGCGCAAGCAGTGGCAGGGGGACAACCTCCAGGATTCCTTCCTCGACGTGCTGGCCCTCGACGCCCGCCGCGTCATCGCCGTCGGCGCCTACGGGCTGTTCGTCACCACCGTCGACGGCGGTCGCACCTGGACGCGGCGCAAGCTCAGCGAGGACGACTTCCACTTCAACCGCCTCACCCGCGGCCCGACCGGCACGCTCTACCTTGCCGGCGAGCGCGGCACGCTTCTGCGTTCGCGCGACCAGGGCGGCCACTGGGACCGCATTGACGCGCCCTACGACGGCTCCTTCTACGGCATTCTCCCGCTCGGCGAGCGCACGCTGCTGGCGCACGGGCTGCGCGGCCGCATTTACCGTTCCACGGACGACGGCGCCACCTGGACCCTCGTGCCGAACGAGAACCGCGTCCTGATCGCCACCGCGGCGCGGCTCGATGACCGCCGGATCGTGCTGGGCGGACAGTCGCGCTCGCTGTTCGTGAGCCGCGACGCCGGCGCGACGGTCTCTCCCTGGACCCCCGGCTTCACCGCCGCCGTCGCGGAGCTCATCGCGCTCCCCGACGGCTCGATCCTGGCGCTCGGCGAGGCCGGCGCCGCCGTCCTGTCTCCGCCCTGATCCCGCCATGCTCGCCAAGTTCGCCACCTGGATGTTCCGCCACCGCCTCCCCCTCGTGGGGCTGATCGCGGTCGTCACGGTCGTGATGGCGGTCTACGCGAGCCGGCTGCACGTCGACGCGAGCTTCAACAAGTCGCTGCCGCTCGGCCACCCGTACATCCAGACCTTCACCAAGTACCAGAGCGACTTCGGCGGCGCGAACCGCGTGCTGATCGCGCTCATGACGAAGGAGGGCGACATCTTCACGCCGGAATTCTTCGCCCAGCTGCGCCAGGTCACGGACGAGACCGTGTTCCTGCCCGCCGTGGACCGGTCGCAGGTCCAATCGCTCTTCACGCCCAACGTCCGCTACATCGAGGTGGTCGAGGACGGCTTCGCCGGCGGCAACGTCATCCCGGCCGACTTCAAGCCCACGCCGGCGGACTTCGCCCGGGTCCGGGAGAACATCATCAAGTCCGGCAAACTCGGCCAGCTGGTCGCCACCGACTTCAGCGGCGCCATCGTCAGCGCGCAGCTGCTGGAGGTCGACCCGCGCAGCGGGGCCAAGGTGGACTACATGAAGGTCGCCGCCGGGCTCGAGGCCATCCGCACGCGGGTCGAGCGCGAGAGCCATGGCGCCATCACGGTCCACATCATCGGCTTTGCCAAGGTCATCGGCGACATCAGCGACGGCGCCCGCGGCGTGCTCACGCTCTTCGGCATCTCGATCATCATCACCGCGCTCCTGGTCTGGAACTACGCCGGCCGCTGGAAGCTCGCGGCCGCCCCGATCATCTGCTCGCTCATCGCGGTCGTCTGGCAGCTCGGCGCCCTGACCGCGCTCGGCTACGGCATCGACCCGTTCTCGATCCTGGTCCCGTTCCTCGTGTTCGCCATCGGCGTCAGCCACGGGGTCCAGAAGATCAGCATGTTCCGGAACGAGATGTTCAAGGGCCACGACGGTCCCACCGCCGCCCGCTCGGCCTTCATGCAGCTGATCGTGCCGGGCGTGGTGGCGCTCATGACCGACACCGTGGGCTTCATCACGATCCTCGTGATCAAGATCCCCACCATCCAGGAGCTGGCCATCATCGCCAGCCTGGGCGTCAGCGTGATCGTCATCACCAACTTCTTCCTCCTGCCGATCATCCTCTCGTACCTGCACCTGCCCGCCACCTACGGCGCCTGGGTGGCCGGCCGCCGCGCCAAGACCGACCGGGTCTGGGCCCGGCTCGCCCGCGAGATGAAGCCCGGTCCGTCGCTGCTCATCATGCTCGGCTGCTTTGCGCTCGGTGCCTGGGGCTTCTGGAAGGCCGAGCAGGTCCGCATCGGCGACACCCAGGCCGGCGTGCCGGAGCTCCGGCAGAATTCCCGCTACAACCGGGACACGCGCATCATCACCTCCAAGTTCAGCATCGGCGTGGACATCCTCTCGGTGATCGTGGAGACCGCGCCCAACGGCTGCGTGGACTACGACGTCGTCACGCTGATGGACCAGTTCGAGGGCGTCGTGCGCAACGTGCCGGGCGTGCAGTCGGTGATCTCGCTGCCTGCCATGGCCAAGCTGGTGAACTCCGGCTACAGCGAGGGCTCGCTCAAGTGGCGCATCCTTCCGCGCAACCCGCAGGCGCTCGCCCAGGCGGT
This sequence comes from uncultured Opitutia bacterium, assembly GCA_903825285.1. Lineage (GTDB taxonomy): Bacteria > Verrucomicrobiota > Verrucomicrobiia > Opitutales > Opitutaceae > Opi-474. The sequence goes on from CAIJZY010000060.1 coordinate 56,519, forward strand.
CTCGCCGATCGAGACCGCCACCGGCCTCCTCAACGCCGACGCGAGCGTGATGCCCGTCATGATCTTCCTGGCCGACCACAAGGCCGAGACGCTCCACGCGGTCACCACCGCGGTGAAGGCGTTCGCCGCCGCGCATCCCGGCGCCAAGGCCCGGTTCCTCCTCGCCAGCGGCAACGCCGGCGTCATGGCCGCCACCAACGAGGTGGTGCAGGCTGCGCAGACCCCCATCGTGCTCTGGGTGTTCGGCGCCGTCATCGCCCTCTGCCTGCTCACCTTCCGCAGCGTCCGCGCCACGCTTTGCATCGTTGTCCCGCTCGCCATCACGAGCTGGCTGGCCTACGCGCTCATGGTCTACCTCGGCATCGGCCTGAAGACCTCCACCCTGCCGGTCGTCGCCCTCGGCGTCGGCATCGGCGTGGATTACGGCATCTACCTCTTCGCCCAGCTGCACGCGCCGCTGCGGGCCGGGGGCGAGTTCACCGAGACGATGTTCGCGGCGCTGAAGGACACGGGCGCGGCCATCGTGTTCACGGGCTTGACGCTCGCCATCGGCGTGAGCACGTGGATCTTCTCCGACCTGAAATTCCAGGCGGACATGGGCCTGCTGCTGACGTTCATGTTCCTGGTGAACATGCTCGGCGCCATCATCCTGCTGCCGGCGATGGCGCGCTGGTTCTTCCGGCGCCGGAACTGACTTTCGCTCGGTTTTACTTGGCCTGCGTCCGGGCTTGGGCGAAGGTCGCCCCATGTCCGAGAACCCGCCAGGCCCGTTTTTCTCCGCCGCGCAGCGGCGCGCGCTGGGCGGCGCCCTGGTCCTCCTCGCGAGCACTGCCGCCCTGGCCACCGTCCTCGGCGCGTTCTGGCTCCTGGGCCAGCTCATCAGCTATTTCGCCGGCGTGCTCTGGCCGCTGGCCGTCGCGGCCGTGCTCGCCCTGATCCTGCGCCCGGTGGTTGCCGTGCTCGAGTCTCGGCTGCACCTCCACCGCACGTCCGCCGTGATCCTGCTCTACGGCGTGTTCGTCCTTGCCGCGACGGGCGCACTCGTCCTCGTGGTGCCGCCCATCGCCGACCAGGTCCTCGATTTCATCAGCTACGCTCCGACGCTCTGGGACAACGGCCGCGGCTATGTCGAGCAGCACTACCCACAGTGGGTCGAACTGCTCCGCCGCCAGCTGGCCCATCCGCTCGTGCGCCAGGCCGTGGACCAGGTCGGGGGCGAGCTCCGGACCATGGCCACGCACGCGCTGCCCTCGATCCGCGCCGCCGGCGGCGGACTGCTGGGGCTGCTCGCCTTCGGCGCGCACCTCGCCATCGTGCCGGTCTACCTGTTCTTCTTCCTCCTCGCCCGCGGCAGCTCCGTCGAGCAGGTCCGGCCGCACCTGCCGTTCCTTAGGCCGGGCGTGCGCGACGACGTGCTCTTCCTCCTCCGGGAATTCATCGGGATCGTCGAGTCCTTCTTCCGCGGCCAGCTGCTCATCGGGCTGATCATGGGCGTGCTGCTTGCCCTGGGCTTCACGCTGGTCGGACTCAAGTTCGGCCTGGTTCTCGGGCTCGTGGTTGGCGTGCTCAATGTCGTGCCCTACCTGGGCACGATCCTCGGCCTCGCCACGACGCTGCCGCTGGCGCTGCTCCAGCCCGACGGCGGCTGGCGACTGGTCGCTCTGGTCCTGCTCGTGAAGGTCGTGGTGCAGGCAATCGAAGGCTGGCTGCTCACGCCGCGCATCATGGGGCACCAGACCGGGCTGCATCCCGTGACGATCATCGTGGCCGTCTTTTTCTGGGGCACCGCCTTCCAAGGCGTCCTCGGCATGCTGCTCGCCATTCCGCTCACCGCCTTCTTTGTGACCGCCTGGCGGCTGCTGAAGCACAAGTACCTGGAGGGCGCGGAAGGTTGAGGGCCCCGGCCGCGCGCCGAACCGCCTCTCCACCTTCCACGTTCGACCTTCAGCGATGCCCTGGGACATTCATCACCGCAAGGGCCTCTGGCTGCCCCAGGTTGGCTGGTGGCTCGACGCGCAGGCGCGGGCCGAGCGCTCGTTCGTGTCCCACGCCCACAGCGACCACATCGCGCGTCACCGCGAGGTGCTCTGCACGGCCGCGACCGCCCGCCTGCTGCATGCGCGCCTGCCGGGCCGGCGCGCCGAGACGGTCCTGCCCTTCGGCCGCACGCACGCGCTCGAGTTCGGTGTCACGGCCACGCTGCAGCCCGCCGGCCACATCCTGGGCTCCAGCCAGATCCTGCTGGAGCACGAGGACCACGGCTCGCTGCTCTATACCGGCGACTTCAAGCTCCGCCCGGGCCTCGCCGCCGAGCCGTGCGCCACGCCCGCGGCGGACACGCTGATCATGGAAACGACCTTCGGCCTGCCGCGCTATGTCTTCCCGCCGGAGGCCGAGACCATCGCGCGCCTGATCGCGTTCTGCCAGCAGGCCGTTGCCGACGGTGCCACGCCGGTGCTCCTCTGCTACAGCCTCGGGAAAAGCCAGGAGGTCCTCCGCGCCCTCGCGCCCGCGGGCCTGCCCGTGATGCTGCATGCCGAGACACTGCGGCTCACGCGCATCTGCGAGCAGTTTGGCCTGGTCTTCCCGCCCTACCGAGAGTTCGACGCCGACACGGCCGCCGGCCACGTCGTGATCTGCCCGCCGTTCTCCACCGGTTTGCTCGCCCGCATCGCCTCGGCCCGCACGGCGGCGGTCACGGGCTGGGCGCTCGATGCCGGCGCCACCTACCGGCTGCGGACCGACGCCGCGTTCCCCCTCTCCGACCACGCCGGCTACGACGACCTCCTGACCTTCGTGGAGCGCGTCCGGCCCCGCCGGATCCTCACTCTGCACGGTTTTGCCAAGGAATTTGCGCAAACATTGCGGGAACTTGGATGGGACGCTCTTGCCATAGGGCAAGGCAACCAACTTGAGTTTAAACTGTCCGGTTGAGTTCCAACTTCATGCGTCGACTTTTCATCCTCCCACTCCTCCTGGCCTCACCCGCCCTGGCCAGCACGCCGCTGGCCCTTCATCCGGGGGAGGAACTCATCTACCGCGTCGCCTGGGGGGTGTTTGGCCATGCCGGCGAGATTCACATCACGGCCCGGTCCGAGACCAACGACGGGCAGCCGTGCACGCTGGTGGTGACCACGACGTCCACCCGCGGCGTGCTGCGCGGGCTCTACCAGTTCGATGCCCGGGCGGAGTCGGTGTTCAGCGACTCCACCAACCGCATGCTCGTCCACACCGAGCGCAGCGCCTCGGGCAAGAAGCCCACCGACACGCTGATGACCTTCGACTACAAGGCCCGCACGGCCGAGTACCGCGACTTCATCCGGCCGGAGCGCAACCAGACCGTGCAGGTCCCGGGCGGCGATCCCATGGACCTGATCACCTGCCTCGTGCAGACGCGGGTCTGGAACCTGAAGCCCGGCGACCAGCGCGATGTCGTGGTGATGTTCGAGGAGGAGCCCTACGAGCTGACGTTTCATGCGCTGGGCTACGAGACGGTGGAAACCCCGATCGGCACGTTCAACGCGCTGGTGCTCGAGCCCCGGATGGAGCGCACCGCCGCCAAAGGCATGTTCAAGCGCGGCTCTAACGTGCGCGTCTGGATTTCCCAGGACGAGCAGCACCTGCCCGTGAAATTCGAGGTCGAGTTCAAGTTCGGCGTCGGCGTCTCCACGCTCACCAGCTACACGGCGCCACCGGTCGCCCATGCGGATTCTCGTCCTTAGGGGCGGCGCGCTGGGCGACTTCCTGGTCACGCTGCCCGCGCTCGCCCGGCTCCGCCAGCAGTGGCCGGAGGCCCGGCTGGAACTCGCCGGCAACGCCACCGCCGCCGCCTTGGCCGTGCGCCAGGGCCTGCTCGACGCGGCCCACTCGCAACACGAGGCCCGTTGGAGCGCCCTTTACGCCGACGCCCCGCTCCCGGCCGCCTTCGCCGAATGGCTGGCCGGCTTCGACCTCGTGGTGAATTTCTGGCCCGATCCCGACGGGCTGCTGGCGCGGCGATTCCCACTGCGGGCGGGCCAGACCTTTCTCACGGCTTCCGCCACGCCCGACACCGTTCCGGCCGCCGCCCATTTCTGCGCGCCGCTGGCCGCGCTGGGAGCGGCCAAGGGGAATTTTCACCACCCGCTTCGGACCTATACCCCGGTCAAACCTGCGCGCATCGCCCTGCACCCGGGCAGCGGCTCCCCGCGCAAGAACTGGCCGTTGGACCGCTGGCTGGCACTGGCCCACTGGCTGGAGGCTGACATGGGACTGGACGTGTTTGTCATCACCGGTGAGGCCGAGCCCGCGGGCCTGCTGTCCGGCGTGGGCCGATCACTGCATGCCCGTCCGCTCGATGACGTGGCGGATCTCCTGGCTGGCTGCCGGCTCTTCATCGGCCACGACTCCGGCATCAGCCACCTCGCCGCGGCGGCCGGGGCACCCAGCGTCCTGCTCTTCGGGCCGACCGATCCTGCGATCTGGGCGCCACCGTCGCCGTCAGTCCGCGTGCTGCGACGCGGCGCCGACCTCAGTGCCATTTCGCTGGATGACGTCTGCCTTGCGGTGCGGGGGGCACTGGCTGGCTAGGGATCTCGAAGCAGACCGGAATTGATGTGGGAATCAGGAAATCAGGGAGCGTGCGCCCTGTGCCAGTGCTCACCAATTCCCGGATTTCATCCCTGATTTCCTGAGTCCCACATCCTCAGCATCCGTGCATCAGGAAGCGATAATGCTTCTTCGACCAGACCGGCCCGGCATAACCAACACCGATGCGCGGCGAGGTCTTCACGCGCGGATGCGGCGCCCCGGTGGGCGGCGCCTCGACCCACACACCCGTCGCCCGGGAGAGCCTTCGGCCGTTGATCCTGCCGGTGATGCCGAGCGCCTTGGTCAGCTTCGCGGGGCCGTCATGATCCGCGGTGCCGTCGAGCGCGCGAACACCGCGGATGAGCACCGCGGCCGGGTAGCCGGCGGGGCCCGTCACGAAGTTGAGCATCCAGTGCATCCCGTAGATGAAGTACACGTAGATGTGGCCTGCCTGGCGGAACATGATCTCGTTCCGCGGCGTTTGTCCACGCGCGGCATGGGAGGCCAGGTCCTCGAAGCCATCGTAGGCCTCGGTCTCGGTGATCAGGTAGCGGCGGATCCGGCCTTTGCGTCGGACCGCCAGCTGGCAGCCCACCAATTCCCGGGCGACCCGCAGCGTGGGCCGGTTGAAAAAGGAGGCGGGCAGTGGTTTCATGCGAGGGCGACGGATGTCACCGACTTGTCACCCGAGGATGGTCGAAAACTCGCCCAGCCGGTTGAACATTCTCCCCGGTTCGGTGATGTGTCGCGGGGCATGACTCGATTGTCGTGATTTCGGGCATGACTTTGCCGACCCACGCTGTTTTAGCCTGAAACCTAGTGCACGCAAATCCCGTCCAGGGCAAAAAGGACACGCCGCTCCGCCGGAACCTCCGCTTCAGCACCATCGACGGTGTCTGCGCGATGTCCCTGGTGGCGCTCAGCCAGCCGGGCAACTTCGTCCTCGCCGCGCTGCTGACCACCACGTTCGCGTTTTCCACCAGCACCTACGGCATCATCACGTCGCTGCCGTTCTGGTTCAATTTTCTCCAGGTGCTCCTGACGCCGCTGCTGGCCCAGCGGCTGCACGCGCGCTCCATGACGATCCTCAGCGCGTGGCTGCACACCGTCGGATGGATCGCGCTGCTGGTCGCCCTGCCCTTCCTGCCGCGCAGCGAGCACCCGCACACCATCGCGGTCTTCGTCATCACGTTCTCGATCATCTCCCTCTCGGCCGCGATCAACGGCGTCGCATGGAACGCGTGGATGCAGGAGTGCGTGCCGGTGCGGCTGCGCGGCAAGTATTTCGGCTTCCGCAACCGCCTCCTCTATCTCTCCCAGGTTTGCTTCATGCTCGCCGTCTCCGGCCTGCTCGCGTGGCTCGACGGCGCGCTGCTCGCCTACCAGTTGCTCTTCGGCGGTGCGATCGTGCTGCGGATCTGCTCGGTGCTCTCGCAGCACCAGATGCACTCCACCTCCGGCGCCCACCAGCCCGCGCCCGAGCCACCCTGGCAGGAGCAGGTCCGCACCGTGTGGCGCGATTCCAACCTCGTCCGCTTCATCCTCTTTGCGTCCGTCATGGGCTTCACCGTCAACGTCGTCGGTCCGTTCACCCCGGTGTTCATGTTCGAGCAGCTGAAGCTGACCGCCGCGCACACCAACCTGCTCCTCCTGCTCGGCGTGCTCGGCGCCGCCATCTCGTTCCCGGCGTGGGGCCGGCTGCTCGACCGCTTCGGCAACGTGCCCGTCATGATCGTGTCCGTGCTGCTCTGGCAGCTTTCGAGCTTCTTCCAGTGCTTTGCCGTGCCGACCAACCACTGGATCTTCTACCTGATCATGCCCGCCGGCGGACTGCTGAGCGCCGGCTACGGCATCGGGCTGTTCAGCCTGCTGCTCAAGCTGACGCCGGCCCAGGCCCGCACCATGGGGATGGCGCTCTTCGTCTCCGTCTCCTCGCTCACCGCCGCGCTCGGGCCGATCACCGGCGGCTTCCTGCTCAACGCCGCCAAGGCGCACGGCATTCCGCTGATGGACGCCTACCACGTCGCCTTTGTTGTCAGCTCACTGCTCGTCGCCGCCACCTGCTTCCTGCTCCGCCGCGTCCACGAGCCGAACTCGGCCGACGTCACCGAGGTCATGGGCGCCATGCGCAGCGTGCGCACCGTCGCCTCGCTCTTCGGCCTCACCTTCCTCGTCAACCAGGTCTTCTTCCGCATCGGCACCGGCCGCTTCTCGACCCGCCTGCGGAACACGCTGCGCTGACGCCCGCGGCGTCTGGCCGCTTGCCCCCGGGCACCGGGGCTGTTGACTCCACCCGGCCCGACCATGAGCGCCTCTCCGCCCATCCTCACGCTGACCGGCAATCTGCTCTGCGAGCGCACCCAGGACTTCGCCGCCTGGGCGCCCGGCCGCACCCAGCGCGCGCAGCGCGAGTCGTTCCAGGTCGGCGGCAAGGGGATCAACGTCTCCAAGATGCTCCACCGCCTGGGCGCCCCGACCACCGCGCTCTGCTTCCTCGGGGGCGCCACCGGCGCGGAGGCCGCGGCCTGGCTCCAGGCCCAGCCCTTCCGCCACCACGGCTTTGCCACCCGCACCGCCTCCCGCGCCGGCCTCGTGGTCCGCGGCGGCGGCCAGCCCGAGACCACCTTCCTCGGCCCCGATGCCGCGCCCGACGCCGCGGCCGTTGCCGCCTGCGCCGCGCATCTCGACGCCCAGCCGGCCGGGACCATTCTCGCGATCTGCGGCAGTCTCCCGGGCTGGGCCACGCCCGCGTTCGAGCCGCTGCGCGCCGCGCTGGTCCGCTGGCAGCAGCGCGGCGTCCTCGCCGCCGACACCTACGGCCCGCCGCTGGCCTGGTTCGCCGCCCAGCCGCTGGCCCTCGTCAAGATCAACGCCACCGAGCTCCGCACGCTGTTTCCCGACGAATCCACGAGCGCCGCCCCCGAGTCGCTGGTGCGCGCCGCCGCCCGCCGCTGGCCGGCGCAGCGCTGGATTGTCACGGACGGCGGCGGTCCGGTGTGGTTCGCCGAGACCCGCGGCGAGCCCGCGTCGCTCCGGCCTCCCGCCGTGACAGAGGTGTCGGCCACGGGCTCCGGCGATGTCCTGTTCGCCTGCCTGCTCGAGGCGCTCTTCCGCCACGGCACGCCGCTGGCGACGGCCGTGGCGCAAGCGTTGCCATACGCGGCCGCCAACGCGGCCCATGCCGGCATCGCGGAGTTTCCGTTTCCGTAAGCGAGCTTGCCGCCCCGCGGTGCGGAGATATTTTCACTCCAGCGGCCGAACCTAACCGCCCCGCGGCGGTCCATGACCGCGTCCAACCATGAACCGCAAGCTTCTCGCCACGCTCCTCACCCTCGTCATCGCCGGCGGCCTATACTACGGCTATCACACCTACAAGGTCTCCGCCGACCGCGAGCTGGCCGAGCGCCGCGCCGCCGCCCAGCGCGCACTGATCAAGCAGCACGAGGAGGAGCTCGCCCGCCGCACCGCCGCCATCCAGGAGGCCAGGCGCATGGCCGAGGCCCGGGCAAAGGAGGAGCTCGCGCTGCAGGAACGCCTGCGCGAGGAGCAGGCCGCCGCCGATGCCGCCCTCGCCGCCGCCCAGGCCGACCTGGCCCGTCTCGCCGCCGAGTCCGAACGGCTGCTGGCCGCCAAGAATGCCGCCTCCGCCGACGCCACCCGCCTCGCCGCCGAGCGCGCCAAGGCCGCCGCCGCGGTCGAGGCCGCGCGCCTCGCCGCCCAGCAGAAGCTTCGTGAGCTGGAAGAGCACCGGGCCCAGGCCGACCGCGACACCGCCCGGCTGGCCGCCCTGCTCCGCCAGCAGGAACTCGAGGCCGAGGCCCAGCGCCTGGCCCTCGAGCGGGAGCGCCGCGACTATGAGGTCGGCGGCTACCTTGTCCGCGACTTCGACTCCCTGTATATTCTCAAGGATCCGAAGCCCACGCCCCCCTCGGATCCGGTCAAAACGGAGCCGCCAAAATAGGCCTCCGGCCAAAAACGGCCGTTTTCCCGCCCGCGGCGGCAAATTAATTCTTGCGTTACCGGTGGCTAAACCGCTTTATCCGCGGTTTATTTTTATGAAAGCCACTATCAAGACCCAAGGACAGCAGTTCACTGTCACCGAGGGCGACATTCTGATCGTCAACCGCTATCCGAACACGGAAGCCGGTGCCATCGTGGAGATTAAGGACGTTCTCGCCGCCGGCGAGGGCGAGTCCTTCAAGGTGGGCAAGCCCACCCTCGCGGGCGCCTCGGTCTCGGCCAAGATTCTGGAGAACAAGCGTGGCGACAAGGTCATCATTTTTAAGAAGAAAAAGCGCAAGGGCATGGAGCGGAAGCGCGGCCATCGCCAGGAGCTTTCCGTGATCAAGATCGAATCCATCAAAGCTTAACTCGCACACTCGTCATGGCGCATAAAAAAGGTCAGGGCACATCCAGCAACGGTCGCGACAGTCGCTCAAAGCGTCTTGGCGTGAAGGTCTTTGGCGGCCAGGCGGTCCTCGCCGGCACCATCATCATCCGCCAGCGCGGCAGCAAGCTGCACGCCGGCCGCAATGTCGGCACCGGCCGCGATTGGACGCTCTTCGCGCTCAAGGACGGCACCGTCAAGTACGACAAGGCACACCGCAAGGTGGCCGTCGTCGCCTCCTGACGCCGAGTCCATTTTTAGCTTTCAAACGCAGCCCAAACCGGGCTGCGTTTTTTGTTGGCCGAAAATCGGCCAACCACCCTCCGAAGCCAACGGCGAAGGAGGGTCAGCATCCCCTCCCTCCCATGCCCGACCGACTCGACGATCTCCGCCGCCAGCGCGCGCTCGTGCAGGAGCAACTGGCCTGGCTCGATCGGGAGATCGCGTCGCTCAAGCAGCCGTCCCCTCCTTCCACGCCGGTTGCCGATGCGCCCGGATCGAGGCTTGTGCCGCCACCGGTGGATCCGGCGTTCGAAGTCCCGAATTACGAGCCAGATCCCATGAGCGCGCAGCGCGACACCCGCCGCGGCTGTCTGCTGCTCGCGGCCCTGGTGCTTGTGCTTCTCGCCGGCGCCGCTGTCGCAATTTATTACCTCGGGTACCGCGATCATCCCGTCTTTTTTGCCCGGTAAGGTCGCTCCGGAAGATTTCCTCGAACCGGTCGGCCTGGCCCGGGTCTAGCGCGGCACACTTGAGTGCCGAACCACTGCCCGATCAGTCCGCGTCCGCCTCGCCCCTCGGCGATCTGCCGCAGCTCTACCGCCGCATCTGCCTGTTGCGCGTCGCCCAGCGGACTTCCGAAGCCCGACAGCTTGAGGCCTCAGCCCTGCCCCAGGCCCTCGCCACCGCGCACGCCGCGTGCGGTGAGGCCCGGATCGCGGACTTCATGGCCGCGGAGGAGGCGAAGGTCGCCGACGCACGCATGCTCGCCGAGCTGCTCGCTCCGCTCCTCGCGACTGAGCTCAACCTGTCATTCACCCCCTCACCGGCCGCGGTTCCAGCCCTCCAGCGCCCGGCCCCGTCGCCGCCGCACTCCGAGCCGCTCAGCATCGCCGACTTCATTGACGGCATGATCGCCCAGGAGCAGCCGGCAAGGACCTCCCCCTCTACCGCTTCAACGTCCTCGCGTCCGCAACCCACAATCCCACGATCGCCATGACCACCGCTGCCCTCGAAAAATCCACCGTTCCCGCCGCCCACGTCCCCAGCAACTCCGGTGCTCCCGCCGTTCAGACCCGTCCGCCGGTCCCCGGCTCCCGGCCCAAGATCATCCTCGTCGGCTTTGACCTTGGCACCAACAAGTCCTGTGTCCTGACCGGCACCCCCGGCACCGTCGACCTGATCGTCAGCAAGGTCGTGCCCACGGTGGTCGGCTATGTGAAGGACGGCATCGTGGATGGCATCGTCGCGGGCAACCGCAGCATCCTCTTTGGCGACGACGCCCTTGCCAACCTGCTCCACGTCCGGCTGCTCGCGCCACTCGAGCAGGGCGTGATTGCCCACCCGGAGGCCGCGCGCGATTTCCTCCAGCATATCCGCACGCTCGTCGATCCCTCCGGCCAAGCCGAGATCCGGGCCGTCGTGGGCATGCCCGCGAATGCCGACGAGGTGGCGCGCGACAATGTCCGCCGCTGCGCCCACGGCGTCTTCGACCGCATCCTGCTGATTCCGGAGCCGTTCCTGGCCGCGCTGGGCTACCGCGACGACTCCCGCGTCGGTCAGCCCGGGTACATTGATCCGGTCGTCAATTCGCTCTTCATCGACATCGGCGGCGGCACGAGCGACCTCTGTCTGGTCCAGGGCTATTTCCCAACGCGCGAGGACCAGATCAGCATTCCGCTCGCCGGCGACGCCATGGATGAGATCCTTCAGGCCGAATTCAACCGCACCTATCCCAACAACGGCCTTTCGCGTCACAAGGTGCGGGAACTGAAAGAGGCCCACGGCTACGTCGGGCCCAGCCGCCGGCCGCTCGAGGTCAAGGTCATCATGGGCGGCAAGGGCCGCACGCTGGAACTCGGCGACATCCTGGCCCAGGCCGGCAACACCCTCATCGACCGGATCTATCCCGCCCTGACGACTCTCATCCAGCGCGCCTCCGCCGACTCGGTCGTCACCCTGCTGCAAAACATCATCGTGACCGGTGGCGGCTCGCAGATCCGGGGCATCGACACGCTCCTCCAAAAGAAGCTCACCGACGATGGCTACGAGAGCCCGAAGGTCCGTCTCGCCGGCCAGGACTACAAGCGTTACGTCGCCCTCGGCGCCCTCAAGGCCGCCCGAGCCGCCCGCGAGAACCAGTGGCAGGTGTTGCTCGGCTGAACCTGGGCAAGACCGGATACCGGATGCTTTCAGAAACGGTTCCTCGTCAGCGCCTGAATCACAGCTGGGCGCTGACGATCACGCCCAAAATCGTCTGACGAACCGCAGCCTCCGGTATCCGAAATCCGGTATCGCATCAGCTCGCCGCCGGGTAGCTGCCGAGCCACTTCACGAGCGGGCAGAATTTCTGCAGCTCGGCGAGGGCCTCCTTCATCGCGGGGTCGTTGTAGTGGCCCGTGACATCGATGAAGAAATAGTAGTCCCACGGACGCTTCTTGCTCGGGCGGGACTCGATCTTCGAGAGGTTGATGCCGCGCTCCGCCAGGGGCATGAGCATCTTCAGCAGCGAGCCCGAATGCGACGCCGCCGCATCGCCCAGCGAGATGGCGAAACTGGTCATGTCCTTGCCGCCGCCGACCGCGCCGGATGGCTTCTTGCCCAGCACGAAGAAGCGCGTGGTGTTGTCGGCCTTGTCCTGGATGTTCTTCACCACGATCGGCACCTGGTAGGTCGTGGCCGCCAGCTCGCTGGCCACCGCGGCCGAGCCGGGTTCGTCCTTCGCGATCTGCACGGCGCGCGCCGTGCTCGGGGCCTCGATCAGCTGGGCGTGCGGCACATGGCGCAGGAGCCAGTTCCGGCACTGGGCCAGCGCCTGGTCCTTGGAATAGACGCGCTCGATCCGCTCGAGCGGCGACGCCGAGATCAGGGCATGCGTGATCTCCAGGTAGATCTGGGCGACGACCTTCAGGTCGGACTCCACGAAGTGGTCGAGCGCGTCGCGCACCGACCCCTCGGTCGAGTTCTCGATCGGGATCACCGCGTAGTCGGCCTCGCCCTTCTCCACCGCGGTGAAGAGGTCGCCGATGTTCGCCATCGCATGGTAGTCCACGCTCGCGCCGAATTTCTTCATCGCCGCCATGTGCGTGTTGGTCGCCTCGGGCCCGAGATAGGCGATCAGCAGCGGCTTCTCCAGCGCGATGGCGGCGGACATGATCTCGCGGTAGATGGCGCGCAGCGCCTCGGTCTTGATCGGCCCCTGATTCTGCGTCGCGACCTTGGCGAGCACGGCCTCCTCGCGCTCGGCCACATAAATCTGCCCGCCCTGGCTGCGCTTCAGCTGGCCGATCTGCGCGGCCAGCTTGAGCCGCTCGTTGAGCACCTCGACCAGCTGGCGGTCGAGGCGGTCAATCTGCTCGCGGATCGCGTTGAGGTCCATGTCAGGAGGCCGCCGGCGGCTCGCCGACCGGCGCGGTGGCGGGTGCATTGGCCGCGCCCTCGAGCGGCAGCTGCTCGTCCGACAGGCCCATGTCCGTGTCGCCCAGCTTCGGGGCGTTGGTGGAATTCTCCAGCCAGGCGTCGATCTGCCGTGACGACAGCACGTCGGAGGCGGGCAGCTCGTCGAGCGACTTGATGCCCACGAACTCCAGGAAGTGATCCGTGGTCCCGTACTGGATGGGACGCCCCGGCAGGTCGGCGCGGCCCACGACGTAGATCAGCTCGCGCTCCAGCAGCTTGTTCACGCCGGCCTCGGCCGAGACGCCGCGGATGGTCTCGATCTCGGTGCGGGTGACCGGCTGCCGGTACGCCACGATCGCGAGGGTCTCGACGGAGGACTGGCTGAGCTTCACCGGCGGCGGCTCGGCGCGCAGGATGCGGACCCACCGCGCGAACCGCGGGTGCGTCACGAGCCGGTAGCCGTTCGAGCCCTCGATCAGCAGCAGGCCGTCGTCCGCCGCCTTCAGCTCGAGGGAAATCGCGTCCATCGCCTCGCGGATCTGCGTGACCGTGACCAGCGACGGCACGTCCTGGTAAAGCTCGGCATCCTCCGGCGGCTCGGCGAAGACCTCGGGGACCTCGTCCACCACGGGCGCCGGGGCCTCGGCGGCGGGCGCGCCGGGGGGACCGGCGGGCTCCTCGACCAGCGGCAGGACGCCCTGTTCATGGAACCGCGCAAAGGTGTCCTGGATGTCCTTGACCGAGAGGGTCTGGCTGGAGGAAAGCAGCAGTGCTTTGAGCACCTTTTTCAGGTTGAAGGCCATGCGGGGAAGTTCCGCCCAGTGAATGCGGCGCGCGGGAGGTGAAGCAATCCCGAAACGCAGGATTTCCGCGCGGCCCGACATGCGGCTTGCCCGCACCGGCGGCGTTTGGTTCGCTTCCCTCCCGACCATGAGTTCTCCGACCGATCCCACCCGCAAATTTTCCTCCATCGTGCACGACGGCCCGGACCGCGCGCCCGCCCGCTCGATGCTCCGCACCGTCGGCTTCGGCGACGCCGATTTCCACAAGTCCGTCGTCGGCATCGCCTCGACCTGGAGCATGGTGACGCCGTGCAACATGCACATCGACCAGCTCGCGCGCGAGGCCGAGACCGGCGCCAACGCCGCGGGCGGCAAGGCGATCATCTTCGGCACCATCACCGTGTCGGACGGCATCAGCATGGGCACCCCGGGCATGCGCTACTCGCTCGTCTCCCGCGAGGTCATCGCCGACTCGATCGAAACGGTCGCGGGCGCCGAGGGCTTCGACGCCGTGGTCGCGATCGGCGGCTGCGACAAGAACATGCCGGGCTGCATCATGGCGCTGGCCCGGCTCAACCGCCCCGGCGTCTTCGTCTACGGCGGCACCATCCTCCCCGGCATCCACCCGGAGTCCAAGCGCGAGTGCGACATCGTCTCGGTCTTCGAGGCCGTCGGCCAGCACGCCGCCCACAAGCTGGACGACGCCGGCCTGCACGCGGTCGAGAACTGCTCGATCCCCGGCCCCGGCTCCTGCGGCGGCATGTACACGGCCAACACCATGGCCTGCGCCATCGAGGCGCTGGGCATGAGCCTGCCCAACAGCTCCGCGCAGATCGCGATCAGCCAGGAGAAGAAGGACGACTGCCGTCGCGCCGGCGAGGCCGCCCTCGCGCTGCTCAAGGCCAACCTGCGCCCGCGCGACATCATGACGAAAAAGGCGTTCGAGAACGCCATCACCGTCGTGATCGCGCTCGGCGGCTCGACCAATGCGGTCCTCCACCTGCTCGCCATCGCGCACACCGCGAACGTGAAGCTCTCGATCGACGACTTCACCCGCATCGGCCGCAAGGTCCCGGTCCTCGCCGATCTCAAGCCGTCGGGCAAATACGGCATGGCCCATCTCTCGCGCATCGGCGGCCTGATGCCGCTCATGAAGATGCTGCTCGACGCCGGCCTCCTCCACGGCGACTGCCTCACCGTCACCGGCCGCACGCTCGCGGACAACCTGCGCCATGTCGGCCCCTATCCCAAGGACCAGGACGTCGTCCACCCGCTCTCCCATCCGATCAAGCCGGACAGCCACCTGCGCATCCTCTATGGCAACCTCGCCCCCGAGGGCGCCGTGGCCAAGATCACCGGCAAGGAGGGCCTGACCTTCTCCGGCAAGGCCATCACGTTCGAGTCGGAGGAGGCCGCGCTCAAGGCCATCCTCGCCAACCGCGTGAAGGCCGGCCACGTCATTGTCATCCGCAACGAGGGTCCCCGCGGCGGCCCGGGCATGCGCGAGATGCTCAGCCCGACCTCCGCCATCATGGGCCAGGGCCTGGGCAAGGTGGTCGCGCTCATCACCGACGGACGCTTCTCGGGCGGCAGCCACGGCTTCGTCGTCGGCCACATCACGCCGGAGGCCTTTTCCGGCGGGCCGCTCGCGCTGGTGAAGAACGGCGACACGATCACGATCGACGCCGTCCGCAACGAGCTGAACCTCGTCCTGCCCG
The DNA here is from genome assembly GCA_903825285.1 of uncultured Opitutia bacterium. GTDB lineage: Bacteria > Verrucomicrobiota > Verrucomicrobiia > Opitutales > Opitutaceae > Opi-474. The sequence goes on from CAIJZY010000060.1 coordinate 71,593, forward strand.
CCAAGGAGATCGCCGCCCGCCGCAAGGCCTGGAAGCCCCGCCCGCCGAAGGAGAACCGCGGCGCGCTCGCCAAGTACGCCAAGCTCGTCACCAGCGCCTCCGAGGGCGCCGTCACGGACAAGTACCTTTAATATTTTTGAGTAGTGAGTAGTGTGTAGCGCGTGGCGAGCATCCCTCACCGTCGGCCAATAAATTTCCGATACTCCGCTGTCGTCCTACGCGCTACCCGCTACTCACTACTCGCTACTCACCACTCGCAACTGCCCCATGAACTGGTCCCGCTTCAAGTCGCACTTCTGCCACCACGCCGGCCTCGGGTTCTCGCTCGACGTCAGCCGCATGGCGTTCCCGGACGAATTCCTCGCGACGATGGCGCCGCGGATGACCCAGGCCTTCGCCGACATGGCCGCGCTGGAAAAGGGCGCGATCGCCAATCCCGATGAGCAGCGCATGGTCGGACACTACTGGCTGCGCGCGCCGCAGCTGGCCCCGACGCCCGAGCTGACGCGCGAGATCACGACGAGGCTCGAGTCCATCCTGGCCTTCGCCGCCCGCGTCCACGCCGGCGAGGTCGCCGGCCCCAGGGGCCGCTTCCGCCACCTGCTCGTCATCGGCATCGGCGGCTCCGCCCTCGGCCCGCAGCTCGTGAGCCACGCGCTGGGCCAGCCGCGCCGGGACAAGCTCGCGGTGTCGTTCTTCGACAACACCGACCCCGACGGCATCGACTACGTCCTCGCCGGGCTCCGCGGACAGCTCGCCCGCACGCTCGTGGTCGTCATCTCCAAGTCCGGCGGCACCGCCGAGACCCGCAACGGCATGCTCGAGGCCATGGCCGCCTACCGCGCGGCGGGGCTCGACCCGGCGAAGCACTTCGTCGCCGTGACCGGAGCCGGCTCCAAGCTCGACGCCACCGCTGTGGCCGAGGGCTGGCTCGCCCGCTTTCCGATGTGGGACTGGGTCGGCGGCCGCACCTCCGAGCTCTGCGCCGTTGGCCTGCTCCCCGCCGCCCTCCAGGGCATCGATGTCAAGGCGCTGCTCGCCGGCGCTGCCGCCATGGACGAGGTCACCCGTCAGCCCGTCATCGCCCAGAACCCGGCCGCCCTGCTGGCGCTCATGTGGTACTTCGCGACCGACGGCCGCGGGTCCAAGGACATGGTCGTGCTCCCCTACAAGGACCGCCTCCTGCTCTTCTCGCGCTACCTGCAGCAGCTCGTGATGGAGTCGCTCGGCAAGGAGCACGATCTCCAGGGACGCGTGGTCAACCAGGGCATTGCGGTCTACGGCAACAAGGGGTCGACCGACCAGCACGCCTACGTGCAGCAGCTGCGCGACGGCGTGCCGAACTTCTTCGTCACCTTCATCGAGGTCCTCCAGGACCGCGGCACGAAGTCCTCCCTCGAGGTCGAGCCGGGCGTCACCGCCGGCGACTACCTGCAGGGCTTCCTCCTCGGCACGCGCGAGGCCCTGAGCGAGAAGCTGCGGCAATCGGTCACCCTCACCCTGCCCGATGTCTCGGCACACTCCCTCGGCATGCTGATCGCCCTCTACGAGCGCGTGGTCGGACTCTACGCCTCGCTCATCGGCATCAACGCCTACCACCAGCCCGGTGTTGAGGCGGGCAAGAAGGCCGCGGGCGGCGTCATTGCGCTCAAGCTCCGGGTCGCCGCCGCCCTTCGCGCCGCCCCGGGCCAGCCGCTCACCCCCGAGGAACTGGCGCAGCAGCTCGGCGTGCCGGACCAGGCCGAGCTGGTGTTCAAGATCCTCGAGCACCTTGCCGCCAACCGCGCCAGCGGCATCCGGAAGCGCGCCAAAACTCCCTGGCACCAGTCCCGTTACCTCGCCAAAGCCTGAGTTTTGGTCACCACGAAAAACACGAAACCCACGAAATCAGGCGGATCAGGCCCCAGACAGATGTGTGCCCGAGACCCAGTTTTGGGCAACGCACACGCTCGATCCATGCTCGGAATGAATTTCCATTCGTGGGTTTCGTGTATTTCGTGGTGGCCTCCCGTCCGCTGAACGGAACCAACCCCGCGCGCGCGGTTCCCATTCCCGACACCTGACGACTTGCACACCGCCCCCTCACCCTGTTAACCACCTCGCCAATGAACTCCCTTAAGAAACCCGTCTTTGCCCTGCTGCTGCTGGCGTTCGGCGCCCTGCTCGGCGGTTGCACCTCAAAGACTGAGAAGGACAGCTCCATTCCCTGGAGCCGTCCGGCCGACTGGGAAGGCCAGATTCCCGGCATGGGCAGCGGCTACGGCCACTGAGTTCCCCTTGAATCTTCTGCACCAAAATCCGGCCCACGGCCGGATTTTTTTATGAGCGAACCCCCCGCCAACCCCTCGCTCGCCGCCCAGCCCGGCCACCTCTACGTCGTGGCCACGCCGATCGGCAATCTCGCCGACCTCACTGAACGCGCCCGGGCCATCCTGGGCGGCGTCGACCTGGTCGCCTGCGAGGATACCCGCACCACCGGCGCGCTGCTGACCCGCCTCGGGCTGCGCCGCGACCTGGTGGCGTACCACGAGCACAACGAGCTCGCGATGGCCGAGACGCTCGCCACGCAGATCGCCGCCGGCAAGTCCGTCGCGGTCGTCAGCGACGCCGGCACGCCCGCCCTCAGTGACCCGGGCTTCCGCCTGGTCCGCGCCTGCCGCCGCCGCGGCCTGCCGGTCATCCCGGTGCCCGGCCCGAGCGCCCTCACCGCCGTGCTCAGCGCCGCCGGACTGCCCACCAATGGTTTCCTCTACGTCGGTTTCCTCCCGCCGAAGAGCGCCGCGCGGATCGCGTTTTACGAGAAGCACCGCGACTTCCCCTACACGCTCGCCCTCTACGAGAGCTGCCACCGCATCGACAAGGCGGTCGCCGAGATCGTCGCCACGCTCGGCCCGACCCGCGTCATCTGCGTCGCCAAGGAGGTCACCAAGGTCCACGAGACGTTCTGGGTCGGTCCCGCGGGCGACGTGCAGGCCCGCCTTGCGCAGGCCAGCCTCAAGGGCGAGTTCGTCCTGCTCATCGCCCCCGGCGATTTCCAACTCTAGCCGTCATGCCCTCCGTCGCGGTCATCGATATCGGCAGCAACTCGATCAAGATCCTCGTCGCCGCATCGGCCCCTGGCGGCGGGCTGACGCTCCTCAAGACCCGCACGATTGACGCGCGGATCAGCGCCGGGATCAGCCGCACCAATCCGCTCCTGGCCGAGACCGGGATGGCCGCCGGGCTCGACGCGATCCGCACGCTGCTGGCCGACGCCGCGCCGTTCACGCCGGCCCGCACCCTCCTCGTGGCGACCAGCGCGGTGCGCGACGCCCAGAACGGGCCCGAGTTCCGCACCCGCGTCCAGGCCGCGACGGGCCTGACCATCCGCATTCTCACCGGCGAGGAGGAAGCCACCCTGATCGGCCGCGGGCTCACCTGCGACCCCGCGCTGGCGGACCTCAACGACTTCAGCGTGTTCGACCTCGGCGGTGGCAGCCTCGAGTGCCTGGCCTTCCGGAATCGCCAGGTCGAGCAGGCCATCAGCCTCCCGCTCGGCTGTGTCCGGCTCACGGAGATGTTCGTCGGTGACGCCTCCCAGCCGATCACCCCCGAGGCCCTCGCCGCCATCGCGCGGCACACCCGCGCGGCGCTGGGTGACTTTCGCTTCCCGGCCCCCGGCTCCGCCGCGATCGGCACCGGTGGGACGATCACCGTTTCCCGCGCCATTCTTGCCGCCCGGTCAGGCCACGGCGTCGAGGCGTCGCAGGCCCAGGTCACCGTGACGGAACTGCGTGACCTGCTCGTGTGGCTCGCCGCGCTGCCCCTGCCCGCTCGCCAGCAGGTGCCCGGGCTGCCGGCCGCGCGCGCGGACGTCATGCCCGCCGCGCTCGCCACGCTGATCGCCCTGGCTGAGACCGGTGGATTCGACCACTTCCGGCACTCCTTCTACAACCTCCGCTACGGCCTCGCGGCGGAGGCGCTGGCGGGTTTGCTAGCGTGAAGAGATTGGAATGACCGCGCCGCTCTAGCCGGTCACGCATCGCCCCTTGAGACTCAGACAGGTGATATCGGCACCTGTCCTAAAGGTCATCAAACCGGGCGCTGTAGACCTTGCCGCCCCGGAACGTCACGAAAAGCGTTCCGGTCGGCAGGTCCGGGACATCCAGGTTGGTCTGGACCGTGCCCTTGATGCCCGTGGCGCTGAGCGAACTCTTGTTGCCCGGGGTGTTGGGACTCTCCACCGTGGGCGAATAGTTGGGACCGCCCTCAACCCGAACGTGGGCCGACGGCAGTGTATAGGAGGACAGCGGGATGTAATTATTGAATTTCCAGACCACCTCCTGGCCGTCGGCCGCCGTGATGATCTGCGAGGGCTTGCCCAGCGCCAGGTACACCAAATCGGTCGAGTCCCCAGCTTCGATCACCCCTGCCTTGATATTTTTCTGCTGCCAGGGCTGGAGGCTGCTGAAGAGCGTGGGCATTTCCTGAATCCACACCGGTGGTGCCGCATCCGGCCGCAGCCATGAGCGCGAGAAACAATGCGAACGTGAATACGGGTCTTTTCATGGGGTGCCGTGGGTGAATTCTCATCAGGTGGACTGCCTGCAAACGTAACCGCGGCCTTCTAAGGACGCAATCAAAAGGGCTGCGCAATCGGTCCTCACGTCCGCGACTCGTGACGATGATACGCCGGAGGCGCCGGCTTTTTGCGCGGCTTCACCGGGTTTTCCTTCAGCCGCCGGGCCTTGTCCGCGGTCTGGGCCAGCTTGCGCAGCTGTTTCATCTGCTGCTGCATGTCAGCCGGCAGCGGGGCGCGGAGATCAATCGTCTTGCCCGTCACCGGATGGCGGAAAACCAGGTGCTCGGCGTGGAGCATCACGCGGCCCGGCTGCTCCGGCAGACGCGTATCGGGCTTCCAGCCGTAGACGGCGTCGCCCAGCACGATGTGTCCGAGCGACTTCAGGTGCACCCGGATCTGGTGCGTGCGGCCGGTGTGGATGAAGCAGCGGATCAGCGTGGCGACCAGGCCAAAGCGCTCGACGATTTCCCAGTCCGTGTGCGCGTCCTTCCCGCCGAGTTCCGACTCCACCACCGCCATCTTGTGCCGGTGGCTGGGGTTGCGGCCGATGGCCTTGCGGATGGACCCGCTCATGAGCCCCGGCGCGCCGGCGACGATCGCGAGGTATTCCTTCTGCAGGGAACGCTCGGAAAACTGTTCTGACAGCCCGCGGTGGGCCGCGTCGCTCTTCGCCACGAGAATGATGCCCGAGGTCTCCCGGTCCAGCCGGTGCACGATGCCCGGCCGCTCCACCCCGCCGATGCCGCTCAGCGAGCCCGCGCAGTGCGCCAGCAGCGCATGCACGAGCGTGTCCTCCCCGGTCCCGGCGCCCGGATGCACGATCATGCCCGCGGGCTTGTTCACCGCAAGCAGGTGCCGGTCCTCAAAGATGACGTCGAGCGGGATAGCCACCGCCTTGAGCTCCGCCGGCTGCGTGTCAGGGAAAGAGAACTCAAGGGTGTCGCCGCCGCGCACGGTCGCGTCGCGGCTGAGCGCCTTGCCGCCAAGCTTGACCAGGCCGGCGTCAAACGCGCGCTGGAAGGCCACGCGGCTGTGCTCGGGATGCGAGAGTGCCAGGGCCTTGTCCGCCCGCAGGTGCCGGATGCCCTCCGGCAGCGTATAATGCGAGGTCACGCCGCACGCTCCCATCGCGCGATCTCAGCCAGCGCGGACTGCCGAACGTCGGGGGTGACCGAGGCCACCTCCCAGCCGTTCCGTGCCACCTGCGCGAGCTCCGCCCGCGTAAAGCCCATCGCACCCGCCAGGTTGGCGTACTCGCCGATGACGCTGTTCGCGAAGCAGAGGGGGTCGTCCGTGCTGACCGTGCAGCGCACGCCCGCCTGCATGAGCCGGCGGAGCGGGTGCTCGGCCATGGAGCGGAAGACCTTGAGCCGGATGTTGCTGATCGGGCAGACGTCAAACGTCACGCCGCGGTCCGCCGCCAGCCGCAGCACGGCCGGGTCCTCGATGGCGCGGACGCCGTGCTGGATGCGGTTGACGCCGAGGACCTCGATCGCCTCCCGCACGCGGGCCGGGCCGTCGAACTCTCCGGCGTGGCACTTCGTGACCTTCCCCGCGGCGCGCAGCCGCGCCCAGACCTTCGCCGTGTCAGGCTCGGTGGGCATCTGCTCGAAGCCGTGCAGGTCCACGCCCGCCAGGTCGGTCCAGGTGTGCAGCTGGTCGATCGTCGAACGCAGGTTGCCGGCCAGGTCGCTCCGGAGCATCCCGGTGAACACGCGCACCTCGAGGCCCCGGGGCGCCGCGGCCCGGATCGCGGCGATGATCTCCGGCCCGGGCACGTTGATGAACTTCGTGACGGGCAGGTGGAAGCTCGTCTCCACGTAGCGGACGTTTTCCGCCACGTGCTTCGCGAACATCACCTTGGTCGCCTCGTAGTACCGCTCCGCCGTGGTGAACCACGGCAGGGCGTTCTCAAGCAGGATGCGCTCGAAGTCGGGGAAGGTTTCGTAGCGGTAGTCCGGCCGGCGAAACGGCGGGTTCGCCGCGTACCGCGCCGGGTCCCACCCCGTCAGGATCTGGTACGGCAGCGCGCCCTCGACGTGAAGGTGCGTCTCCGTCTTGGGCAGCGCCAGCAGGGAGCGCCTCAGGTCGTCCGCGGCCATCGGTTCACTTCGCGTCCGGCTGGCCGAGCAGATAGCCGGGGTTCAGCTTGTGCAGCGTCTTCGGCACGAAGAGGCCGTCCTTGCGGATGAGCTTTCCGTCGAACCAGACCTCGCCGCCGCCGTACTCGGGCCGCTGGATGCAGACCATGTCCCAGTGCACCTGCGACTTGTTGCCGTTGCCGGGAAAGTCGTAGGCCTGGCCGGGCGTGAAGTGGAAGGAGCCGGCGATCTTCTCGTCGAAGAGGATGTCGCGCATGGGCTCGAGGATGTACGGGTTGAAGCCGAGCGCGAACTCGCCGACGTACCGCGCGCCCGCGTCGCTGTCCAGGATCTCGTTCAGGCGCTTCGTGTTGTTCGACGTCGCCTCGACGATGCGGCCCTGGCGGAAGACGAGGCGGATGTTGTCGAACGAGGAGCCGAGGTAGACGGTCGGGGCGTTGTACTGCACCACGCCCTCGACGCTCTCCTTGACCGGGCACGAGAACACCTCGCCGTCGGGGATGTTGCGGAGCCCGCCGCAGGGCTGGGAGCCGATGCCCTTGATCGAGAAGCGGAGGTCGGTGCCGGGGCCCTTGATGTGCACCTTGTCGGTCGCGTCCATCAGCTTCTTCAGCGCCGCCATGCCAGGGGTCATCCGGCTGTAGTCCAGCGTGCACACGCGGAGGTAGAACTCCTCGAACGCCTCCGTGCTCATGCCCGCCTGCTGCGCCATCGCGGAGCTGGGCCAGCGGAGGACGACCCACTTGGTCTTGCCCACGCGGTGGTCGAGCACGGGCTTCATGAGCCGGCTGACCAGCTGCACCCTCTCGGCCGGGATGTCGGAGCCCTCGAAGATGTTGTCCGACCCGCGCAGCGCAATGTAGGCGTCCATCTTCTGCATGCGCGCCAGCTCCACCTCGGCGTGCGGCGCGAACTGGGCCTCCTCCGCACCGAGCGAGAGCTCGCGGGTGATGCGGGCCCGGTGCACCTGCACGTACGGCAGCGCACCGCGGCGGCGGGCCTCGCGGATGAGGGCGATGATGATGGCGTCCGGCACGTCGAAGGCGTCGATGAGGACGCGCTCGCCTTTCTTCAGGGTCGTGGAAAAGCCCGTCAACCCTTGCGCCAGCAGCGTGATGCGGGGATCGATAATCATGCCGCCATCTAACCCGAGCGGGAGGCGGGCGTGCAAGACTACTATCCACTCCCCGCCGGATACCGGAAACCGGGCGCCGGATGGAATTTTAGTTGCGCCCGGACGGCGCAGTGGTCTCGGGGGCCGGGCTGCCAATGTCCGGCAGCGGGCCGCCGTTCTGGGCAAAGCAGATCCGGCTCACGGCCTCGTCGAAATCCGACGCCCCGCGGATGATCTCGATCTCGAGGCGGAGGTAGAACAGCGGCAGCGGGAACACCCGGTTCTCGGGAAGGCGCACGGCGTCCTTCTCCGTCGTCACGAGGCAGTCCGCCCCCTCGCGCCGCGCCAGCTCGAAGAGCGCGTCCACGTCCTCGTCAGTGTAGCGGTAATGGTCGAGGAAGCGCTCGCGGGCGACGAGCTTGGCCCCGAGGTCGCGGAGGAACTTCTCGAAGCTCTCGGGTGTGGCGATGCCGCTGAAGGCGGCGACGCGCCGGCCCTTGAGGTAGGTGAGCGGCTCGCGGGCCCCGGGCGCCTCGGAGGCGTAGCCAAAGCGCTGCAGGTGCTTGGGCCGGTGGGCGCACTCGATCAGGTCGGCGGTCGGGTTGTACTTCGCGATCAGGGCCTCCAGCTCGGGGTCGCGCTCGCCGTTCGACTTGGTCAGGAACACGTAGCTGGCGCGGCGAAGGTGCTTGATCGGCTCGCGCAGGATGCCGCGCGGCAGCAGGTGGCCGTTGCCGAAGGGATTGGTCTTGTCCACCAGCAGGAGGTTCAGCCGGCCCTTGAGCGGCAGGTACTGGAAGCCGTCGTCGAGCACGAGCGTGTCGCAGCCGAACCGCTTGATCGCGTACGCGCCGGACTTCACGCGGTTCTTGTCCACCAGCACGATCACACCCGGCAGGTTGCGCGCGAGCATGTAGGGCTCGTCGCCGGCCTCCTCGCTGTCGAGGAGCACGCGCTCGCCGTCGCTCACGACGCGCGGCGGCGGCTCCTCGGTGTGCGTGAGCGCGTACCAGGCCTTCTTCCAGAGGGGCGCGGACTTGCTCTTGTAGCCGCGGCTGAGGATCGCGACCCGGCGGCCGCGGTCGCGCAGCGCGCGCGCGAACTTCTCCACGACCGGCGTCTTGCCGGTGCCGCCGACGGTGAGGTTGCCCACGACCACGACGAGGCAGCCGAGCGGCTGGTCGTGCAGGATCCGGTGCTGGTAGAGCCAGAACCGCGCCTGGGCCACGAGGCTGAACAGCCAGGACAGCGCCTGCAGGAACGCGCCGTACACCGCCGGCCCCGCGCCCGCCCGCCGGCCGAGAATCACGTCGATCGTGTAGAGCTCGAGGGCGTTGAATTTCTTCTGCAGCCAGGATTGGGACATGCGCTTGACGGGAATGAAGGTTGACGCCGCGTGTGCTGCAAACTGTTTTGCAGGCGATCGCGCCGCCCATGAGCTACAAACTCTTCATTCCCGGTCCCATCGCCGTCTCGGAAAAGACGCTTCGCGCCATGACCCAGCCCCTCATCGGTCACCGCAGCACGGACTTCGTCGCGCTCTACCAGGCGATCCAGCCCGACCTGCAGGCGCTGGCCGCCACCCAGGACCCGGTCTACCTCTCGACCAGCAGCGCCTGGGGCGCCATGGAGGGCTCGCTGCGCAACGTCACCCGGAAGAAGGTGCTGTGCTGCATGAACGGAGCGTTCTCCGACAAGTGGCTCGATGTCGCCCAGCGCTGCGGCCTCGCCGCCGGCGCGCTGAAGTTCGAGTGGGGCCAGCCGATCGATCCCGCCGCGCTGCGCCGCGAGCTCGCCACCGGCCAGTACGACGCCCTCACGCTCATCCACAACGAGACCTCCTGCGGCTGCATGACCGACCTGGCGGCCGTGATGGCGGTCGTCCGGGAGTTCCCCGACGTCATCAGCATCATCGACACCGTGAGCTCGTTCAGCGCGCTGCCCATCCGCAAGGACGAGCTCGGCGTCGACGTCCTGATCACCGGCTCGCAGAAGGCCCTCGCCCTGCCCCCGGGGCTCTCGCTGCTGTCCGTCTCCGCGCGCGCCCGCGCCCGCGCCGCCACCGCGCCGCAGCGCGGATATTACTTCGACTTCCTCGAGTTCCAGAAAAACCACGAGAACGGCATGACCCCCAGCACGCCGGTCATCCCGCTGATCTACGCGCTGCGGTCCAAGCTCGAGGACATCCGCGCCGAGGGTCTGGAGGCACGCTATGCCCGCCACGCGCGATTGAACCAGACGGTCCGCGCCTGGGCCCAGGCGAAGGGCTTCACGCTGTTCCCCCAGGAGGGCTACGGGTCCGTCACCTTGAACTGCTTCAACAACAATCTCGGCTACGATCTCCCCGCGTTGAACAAGCTCCTCAAGTCGAAGCACCACCTCGTGATCGACGGCGGCTACGGCAAGCTCAAGGGGAAGACCTTCCGCATCTCGAACATGGGCGACGAGACCGAAGCCACGATCGCAAGCCTGCTCCAGTCCCTCGACGCCGCGCTGGCCGAGACGCCGAAGCTGGCCACCGCCTGAGGCTCACCACGAAGGGCACGAAGCCCACGAAGGGCAGCCGCAGAGGTGGGCCCACGGAATACACGGATCACACGGAACAGATCCGACTCGGTACGTTTTCCGTGTGTTCCGTGTATTCCGTGGGCCCAATCACTCACCTCCTTTCGAGTAATTCGCATATTTCGTGGTGACCGCTCCGGGATCGGACGCGTGCCTTTCTTCGAGGTGAAATTCACTAGCGGTCGCACGGCTGCGGCGGAGCGGTGGAAAAACTAAGCCTTGAAATCGGCGCGGGCGCCGCCTAACGCCTCGCGGCCTCATGAAGTCACTCATCATCGCCGAGAAGCCGTCGGTCGCGGCCGACCTGGCCCGCGCACTCGGAAAAATCCCGAAGAAGGGTGACCACTACGAGAGCGACGCCTACGTCATTTCCTACGCGCTCGGCCACCTGGTGGAACTCGAGATGCCCGAGGACATCGACAAGAAGAAGTACGGTTTCTGGCGGCTGGAGACGCTGCCGATCATCCCGGAAAAATTCGGGCTCAAGCCGATCGACAGCTCCAAGGAGCGCTACCAGGCGCTGAAGAAGCTCCTCGCCCGGAAGGACGTCACCGCGGTCATCAACGCCTGCGACGCCGGCCGCGAGGGCGAGCTGATCTTCGCGTACCTTTACCAGCTCACGAAGTGCAAGCTGCCCGTGAAGCGCGCGTGGATGCAGACCATGACGACCGGCGGCATCCAGGAGGCGTTCGAGCACCTGCGCGCGGGCACGCAGATGGCCGGCCTCGCCGACGCCGCCCGCTGCCGCAGCGAGAGCGACTGGCTCATCGGCATCAACGGCACCCGCGCCCTCACCAAGCGCATGTTCGGCTCCCGCGCCGGCCACGTCGCCGCCGTCGGCCGCGTGCAGACGCCCACGCTCGCGATCGTCTACGCCCGCGAGCTGGAGATCCGCAATTTCCAGCCGCGCACCTTCTGGCGCCTCACCGCCACCTTCGAGGTCGCCAAGGGACGCTACGAGGGCGTCTACCAGCGCCCGAAGTTCAAGCGCGCCGAGAACGACGAGCACGACCGGATCGATCGCATCTGGGAGCGCGCCGCGGCCGAGGCCGTGCACGCCGCCACGCAGGGCCAGCCCGCCGCCGCCGTCACCGAGGACAAGAAGGGCAGCACCCAGGCCGCGCCGCGGCTCTACGACCTCACCACGCTCCAGCGCGAGGCCAACAACCGCTTCGGCCTGCCGGCCCGCCGCACCCTCCAGATCGCCCAGTCCCTCTACGAGAAGCACAAGGCGATCACCTACCCCCGCACCGACTCGCGCGCGCTGCCCGAGGACTACATCCCCACCTGCCGCGAGGCGCTCGCCAACCTCCACGGCGACCTCGCCGCCCACGGCCAGAAGGCCCTCGCCGAGGGCTGGGTCCGGCCCAACAAGCGCATCTTCAACAACGCGCTCATCTCGGACCACTTCGCCATCATCCCGACGACCACCGCGCCCAAGCATCTCGACGAGATGGAGGCCAAGGTCTTCGACATGATCGCCCGGCGGTTCGTCGCCGCCTTCTACCCGGCCGCCGAGTTCGACATCACCACCCGCACCAGCACGGTCGCCGGCCACGACTTCAAGACCGAGGGCAAGGTCCTCACGGCCCCCGGCTGGCTCGCGGTCTACGGCAAGAACACCGTGGATGACGACGCCCCCGACTCCAAGGCGCTCCCCGCGCTCACCGCCGCCGACGGCACGCCGGCCAAGGCGCAGACGGTCGAGTCCCGCCTGCTCGAGGAATCCACCAAGCCGCCCCCGCGCTACACCGAGGCCACGCTGCTCTCCGCCATGGAGGGCGCCGGCAAGCTCATCGACGACGAGGAGCACGCCGAGGCCATGAAGGAGCGCGGGCTGGGCACGCCCGCCACGCGCGCCGACACCATCGACGGCCTGATCAACCAGAAGTACATGGAGCGCACCCAGCGCGAGCTCGTCCCGACCGCCAAGGCCGAGCAGCTCCTCCAGTTCCTCTCCGCCGTGAAGGCCGACGCCCTCACCCTGCCCGCCATGACCGGCGAGTGGGAGTTCAAGCTCCGCCAGATGGAGCATAACAACTTTCCCCGCGAGAAGTTCATGGCCGAGGTCATCGAGCAGACCCGGGGCATCGTCGAGCGCGTGAAGGGCTTCGAGGAGGACGACTCCATCGCCCGCGAGACGGACATCCCTTCACCCACCGACGGCAAGCCGCTGCGCGAGACGCTGCGCGGCTACAAGTCGCACGACGGCGAGTTCATGATCTACAAGGTCATCGGCGGCCGGAAAATGGAGGAGAGCGAGGTCCGCGACCTCGTGACGAAGGGCTCGGTCGGACCGCTCGACGGCTTCATCTCCGCCAAGACCCGCAACCGCTTCTCCGCCCTGCTGCGCCTCGTGAGGGACGAGGAGAAGGGCAAGTGGAAGGCCGAGTATGATTTCGGCGACAAGGTGGACCTCGGCACCGTCGAGCCCTACTGGACCGACCCGAAGACCGGCGCCGGCCTCTGCGAGGTGGGCTCCAGCCATGTGCTCCGCGAGCGCGAGGGCGAGGGCTGGAAGCAGACCTTCCGCATCGGCCGGCTCATGTGCCAGAAGCCGATCACGCGCGAGTACGCCATCCAGCTCATGACCGACGGCAAGACGGAGCTCATCAAGGGCTTCATCTCCAAGAAGGGCCGGCCCTTCGACGCCTACCTGAAGCGCGAGGGCGGCAAGTTCTCCTGGGAGTTCCCGCCGCGCGCCCCCAAGCTCGACAAGGACGGCAAGCCGATCGCCCGCAAGGCCAAGACGCCGCCCGACCTCTCGCAGGCGACCGTGCTCGGCCAGAGCGAGTCGTTCAAGGGCGAGATCCTTTCGGCCGGCGACAGCTATTATGTGCGGCGCCCGGATCAGGACAACCGCATCGTCTTCACGATGAAGCGCCACATCTGCCAGAAGGAGATCCCGCCCGGGGAGCTCCACAACCTGCTCGAGAATGGGCGCACCAACCTGATCGAGGGCCTCATGTCCAAGGCCGGCCGGCCGTTCAGCGCCTACCTCGTCCTCTCCAAGACGCGCACCAAGGCCGACTTCGAGTTCCCGCCCCGCTGAGCGGGATCGGGCGTTTGCCGCTCATCACATTTGCATCGATTCGCCCCGGCGGCTAATTAGGAAACTTCCGCCCGTCATGGGCGTCTCTTTCCACCTGTGAAATCCCCGAAAAATTACGTCATCGCCCTGCTGGCCCTCACGACCCTCACCGGCGGCGCCGTCGCCTGGAACCAATACCAGGAGCTGATCAAGCTCCGCGCCGCCGCCCTGACCAACGACGAGCGCGCGACCTGGCAGAAACGGCTCTGGGACGCGGAAAAGCGCCGGCACGAGCTCGAGACCGCGCTCGCCGACCTCCAGGCCAAGGGCGGCGAGGGCCGCGACGGCCCGGACGATGCCGCCATCCCCGGTGAGGACAACGGCCGCCGCCGCCGCGGCGGCGGTCCCGGCGGCCTGGGCGCCGCGTTCCTCGCCATGATGGAGAAGCCCGAGATTCAGAAGCTCATGGCGCAGCAGCAGCGCGGCCTGCTTGACGCCCGCTTCGCTCCGCTCTTCAAGGGCCTCAACCTCTCCCCCGAGCAGCTCGACAAGTTCAAGAACCTGCTGGTCGAGAAGCAGACGGCCATCGCCGACGTCTTGGCCGCCGCCCGCGCCCAGGGCATCGACCCGCGCAGCGACCCGCAGCAGTTCCGCCAGCTGATCAGCGACACGCAGGCGGAGGTCGAGGCCAACATCAAGTCCACCCTCGGCGACGCCGGCTACGCCCAGTACCAGCAGTACCAGCAGACGCTGCCGCAGCGCAACGTCGTCAGCCAGCTGGAGCAGTCGCTGAGCTACACCAGCACGCCGCTCACGTCCGCCCAGTCGGACCAGCTTATCCAGATCCTCGCGAGCAACAGCCCCACTCCCACCGCCACCGGCAACAATCGTGCCAGCATCATGGCCGGCCTGGGCATCGGCGGGCCCGGTCAGTCGACCACGATCACCGACGCCGCCATCACTCAGTCCCAGTCCGTCCTCTCCGCCGCCCAGGTCTCGGCGCTCCAGCAACTGCAGCAGACCCAGCAGGTCCAGCAGCAACTCGCCCAGGCCATGCGCAACCAGTTCCGCAACACCGGCGGCGGAGCGCAGACCACCACCCCTGCCCAGACTTCAGGGACCGTCATCGTCGCCCCCGCTATTCCCGTCTCCAAGCCCGGCGGCTGACGCTCGAGCGCTTAGCGCCCATGGATGTGTCCTCAAACCACATCTCTCCCTCGTCCTCCTGAGCGAAGGCGAAGGATGACGGCATGGCGGTACGGTGTTTTCAAACAAACTCCAGTCCGCCGCCCCAGTGCATCCACCAGCAGCGCTTTCGAGGGGGCTTTGCGTTGCTGATGACGTGCGGCTGACGCGGAATACGCTTGTGACACCCCGGCGGCATTCGGATAGTTGCACCGGTTTAACTTCCTTCTCCTATGATCGTCACCACCGGGCAGCTGTTCAAACACGCCTACGGCAAGTATGCCGTCGGGGCGTACAACATCAACAATGCCGAGCAGGCCATGGGCCTCTTCAAGGGCTGCATCGCATCCCAGGCTCCCTTCATCATCCAGATCTCGAAGGGCGCGCGCAAGTACACCGACAAGCGCATGCTGGAGGCGATCATCCGCGCCGCAGGCGAAATCTTCCCCGACGCCATCTACGCCGTCCACCTTGACCACGGCGACGAGGCGACGTGCTACGACTGCATCGACTCGGGCTTTTTCAGCTCGGTCATGATCGACGCGTCGCATGAGCCCTACGAGCAGAACATCGCCATCACCAAGCGCGTGACCGACCGCGCCCACGCCAAGGGCATCTCCGTCGAGGCCGAGCTCGGCATGCTCGGCGGCGTCGAGGAGGACATCAAGGTCGAGGAGGGCAACGCGTGCCTCACCGATCCCGCCCAGGCCGAGGACTTCGTCAAGAAGTCCGGCTGCGACTCCCTCGCCTGCGCCATCGGCACGTCCCACGGCGCGTTCAAGTTCAAGGGCCGCCAGTCCCTGCACTTCGAGGTCCTTGAGAAGATCAAGGCCCGCCTGCCGAACTTCCCGCTCGTGATGCACGGCTCGTCCTCCGTCCCGCAGGACGAGGTCGCCCGCATCAACGCCGCCGGCGGCAAGATCGCCGGCTCGATGGGCGTCGACGTCAACGAGTACCTGCCCGCCGCCAAGCTGGGCGTCACCAAGATCAACATCGACACCGACGGCCGCCTCGTCTGGACCCGCGTGCACCGCGAGTTCTTCCGCGATCACCCCGGCGACTTCGACTTCCGCCCGCCGGGCAAGATCTTCATCGACGAGTACGCGAAGTTCATCGCCAGCCGCAACGTCCTGCTCGGCAGCGCCAACCAGCTGGCCGACGTGCGCAAGTCGCTCGGCAAATAATTCACCGGCCGTGACCGGTCCCGGCGGGGTCTTCGGGCCCCGCCTTTTTTGCGCGCCGCGCCGGCCTGCGGCCGGCCGTTGAAAGTTGAATGGTGCCAGTTGAAAGCCAGGAGCCCAGGGGCCGGTCATCTCGCCCGGCCAATCGACGAGCTCGGAGCTTTCAACTCCCTACCTTCAACTCCCAACTGCACGAGTCCGCTGCGGACTCGTGCTACGGGCGCCACGGAAACTTGCGGGCGTCGGGCTTCCGCTTCTCGCGCTGCGCCGAGTGGAATTCCTTCGACTCCTCGCTCATGTAGTAGAGCAGCGTGGCGTTCCCCGCGAGTTCCTGGATGCCAGCCTGGCCGTCGAGCTCGGCGTTGAAGCCGCTCTTGAGCAGGCGGATCGCCAGCGGGCTGTTGCCAAGAATCTCCTTCGCCCACTTCACGCCCTCGGCCTCGAGCTCGGCCACCGGCACGACCTTGTTGACCAGGCCCATTTCCAACGCCTCCGGCGCGCCGTACTGCCGGCAGAGGAACCAGATCTCCCGCGCCTTCTTCTGTCCGACGATCCGCGCGAGGTAGCTGGCACCGAAGCCGCCGTCAAAGCTGCCCATCTTCGGTCCGACCTGGCCGAACACGCCGTTGTCCGCCGCGATCGTCAGGTCGCACACGAGGTGGAGCACATGCCCGCCGCCGATGGCATAGCCGGCCACCAATGCGATGACGACCTTCGGCATGGAGCGAATGAGTTTCTGGAGATCGAGGACGTTGAGCCGCGGCACGCCGTCGCCACCGACGTAGCCCGCCGGCCCGCGCACGCTCTGGTCGCCGCCGGCGCAGAAGGCGTACTTGCCGTCCGTGTGGGGACCCGCCCCGGTCAGGAGCACCACGCCGATCGCGGGATCCTCCCGGGCGTCGCTGAAGGCCTCGTGCAGCTGCACCACCGTCTCCGGCCGGAACGCGTTCCGCTTCGCCGGGCGGTTGATCGTGACCTTCGCGATGCCGTCGGCCTTGTGATAGAGGATGTCCGAGTAGGATTTGACTGGCTTCCACGGGAGCGGGCTCATGCCCCGACCGTAGGAGAAAACCTCCGCTTGTCGATGACAGGCGCGGCCGGGCCCACGGCACCAAAGCTGCTTTCAGACTCCCGCGGGCATTTTTCTCGAAACTCGGCCGTTAGCCCGCTTCCCTCACCGCGCCACATGTCCACCCGTCCCCCCCTGCCCCTGCGCACCAGTGCCCAGGTTGGCCTGAGCATCGGCGCCCTCGGTGTCGTCTTCGGCGACATCGGCACGAGTCCGCTCTACACGATGCAGCAGTGCCTGCTGCACCTGCCGGCGGGCGACCGCACCGAGGGCATCCTGGGGATCCTGTCGCTGATCTTCTGGTCGCTCATCCTGGTGGTCAGCGTGAAGTACCTCTTCTTCGTCACGCGGGCCGACAACCAGGGCGAGGGCGGCATCTTCGCGCTCCTGGCCCTGATCCACTCCAAGCGCGAGGCGTCCACCCGCACCGGCCTCGGGCCGGCCGTCATCATGATCCTCATCGGCGCCGCGCTGCTCTACGGCGACGGGGTCATCACGCCGGCCATCACCGTGCTCAGCTCCGCCGAGGGCTTCCTCAACCTCAGCCTGGCCTTCCGGCCCTTTGTCGTCGCCATCGCCTGCGCCATCCTCGCGGGCCTGTTCTGGGCCCAGCACAAGGGCACCAAGCGCATCGGCGGGATCTTCGGCCCGGTGATGTTCCTCTGGTTCGCCGTCCTGGCGGCGCTGGGGCTCTGGCAGATCCTGCGGTTCCCCGCCGTGCTCCGCGGGCTCAACCCGGCCTACGGGCTCCGCCTGCTCGCCCTGCACCCGCTTGAGATCACGGCCATCCTCGGCGCGGTCGTGCTGGCCATCACCGGCGCCGAGGCACTTTACGCCGACATGGGCCACTTCGGGCGCCGCTACATCTCGCTGGCCTGGTACGGCGCCGCCCTGCCCGGCCTGGCGCTGAACTACTTCGGCCAGGGCGCCTACGTGCTCACCCACCCGGCTGCCCCCGCCAACCCGTTCTTCATGCTGGCCCCCGCCGGCGTGGCGCGGCTCCTCCTGATCGGCCTGTCCATCGTCGCGGCCGTCATCGCGAGCCAGGCCCTGATCACCGGCGCGTACTCGCTGACGCGGCAGGCGATCCAGCTCGGCTACTTCCCGCGCCTGAAGATCAACTACACGAACGCCGAGCACTCCGGCCAGATCTACGTCCCGTTCGTCAACACCGTGCTCGCCTTCGGGTGCATCCTCACCGTCGTCTTCTTCGGCTCCTCCGACGGCCTCGCCTCCGCCTACGGCATCGCGGTCACCGGCACCATGGGCATCACCACAGTCGCCTACTACCTCGTGGCGCGGCGCGTCTGGAACTGGCCGCGCTGGGGCGCCGGCACACTGTGCGGGCTGTTCCTGCTGGTGGACGCCGCCTTCTTCCTCGCCAACGCGCGGAAACTGAGCGACGGCGGCTGGTTCCCGCTCGCCATCGGCGCCTTCCTCCTCGCCATCATGCACACTTGGAAGGTGGGCCGGACTGAGATCTTCCAGCGGGTCTACGGCAACAATGTCACCGAGTCCGAGCTCACCACCATCGCCCGGAGCAAGCACGTCGTCCGCGTCGGCGGCAGCGCCGTCTTCATGGTGGGCTCGCCGCAGGGCACGCCCATCGCATTGCTGCACCACGTGAAGTCCAACCGCTGCCTGCACCAGACCGTCGTCCTGCTGAGCATCATGACCGAGGAGGTCCCGACCGTGCCACGCGCGGAGCAGCTCACCCTGCGCGAGATCGGCGAGGGCATCTGGCGCGCCGTCGGACGCTACGGCTACATGCAGTCGCCCGACGTCGCCGCGCTCATGGAGCAGATCAAGGCGCTGGGCGTCCCGATCAACCCGCAGGCCACGACCTTCTTCTTCAACCGCGAGATGATCATCAGCGGCGGCAACGCCAGGATGTGGGAATGGCAGAAGAGCCTCTACGCCTTCCTCAGCCGCAACGCCCGCCCGGCGAAGGACTATTACCAGATCACGCCGTCCCAGATCATCGAGATCGGGCTGCCACTGCAGTTGTAGGCAGCACGAATTGGGACCTTCGTTTTCCCTCAGAGGGCTTTGGCGATCTCGGCGAACAGTCGCTTCCGCTGCGCCGCATCCTGTTTTCGGTCCGTGCGGACCTCGAGGACGCGCACACCGGCCGCGGGCAATGCCGACACCAGCGCGGTGAAGTGCGCCCAGTCGCGGACGGCCACATGCTCGACGCCGTGCGCCGCGCAGAGCGTGGCGAAATCCACCGCCTGCGGGGTCGCGAAGAATTCCTCGAAGGGCGGCTCGACCGCCGCGATCGGCAGGTGCTCGAAAATTCCGCCGCCGCGGTTGTTGATGAGCACGACCGTGAGCGAGCCACGCAGCCGGGTCCGCGTCAGGAAGCCGTTCGCATCGTGCAGGAGTGCGAGGTCGCCGGTCAGGAGGACGGTCGGACGATTCCCGTGCGCCACCCCGAGCGCCGTGGAGAGCGTGCCGTCGATGCCGTTGGCGCCGCGGCTGAACACGGGCTGGATGCGCCGGTCGTTCGGCGGCCAGAAATACTCGACGTCCCGCACCGGCATGGAGTTCGCGATGCAGAGCGGCGTGCCCGGCGGCAGGTGGCGCGCCAGCAGCCACGCGGCGCGGCCCTCGAACATCGTGGTCATGCCCTCCAGCGCCGCGTCGAGCCCCGCCCGCGCCTTTTTCTCCAGGGACGGCCAAAGCTGGGCGTAGCCGTTCAGGTCGGCCGACTCGGGCAGCTGTTCCGCGAACCACCGCAGCGAGCAGCGCAGGTGCGTCGTGCGGCCGTGCAGCGCGTCGCGGTTCGCCGGGCCCTCGCCCACCAGCAGGGTCGGCGCGTCGCTGGCCTGCAGCCAGGCCCGCAGCACCTTGCTGGTCGGCCAGCCGCCGAGGCAGAGCACGCGCTCGGGCCGGAGCCGCTCAGCCGCCGCCGGCTGGCGCAGGATCGTGTCGTAAGTCGTGACGAGCAGCGTGCCGTCCATCGCGTGGTTGCGCAGGGGCGAGAGCCCGTCCGCCAGCACCGGCCAGCCGAGCCGGCGCGCGATGTCCCGCACGCAGCCCGCATAGTCCGCCGCGTCCGCCGGCTGCGCCGGTCCCGCCACAATGATGCCGTGCACCGCGGACGGCAGCGGCGGCGGCGGGGTCCAGTACTCGACTGGAGCAGCCGCGCCCACCTCCGAGAAAAAGGCCTCCCAGTCGCAGGCGGTGGCGAGGCCGGTCGGCGCGGCCCCCGGCTCCGGCACCAGCGGGTCGCGAAACGGCGCGTTGAGGTGCACCGGCCCGGCCGGCGCGCCCAGCGCCCGGGCATAGGCGTGCGCGAGGGTCTGCCTCAGGTAGCGAAGTTGA
>CAIJZY010000061.1 GCA_903825285.1 uncultured Opitutia bacterium
CTCGCCCTCGACAAGAAGCGCCCCAAGCAGATGAACATCCGCGAGCTGCTCGACTGCTACCTAGAGCACCGCCGCGATGTCGTCACCCGCCGCACCCAGTTCCGCCTCAACAAAGCCCTCGACCGCGCCCACATCCTCGAGGGCTACATCATCGCCCTCGATAACCTCGACGACTTCGTCAAGATCATCCGCGCCTCCGCCAACCGCGAGGAGGCCAAGGTCAAGCTGATGGCCAAGTACCCGCTCTCCGAGCGGCAGACCGACGCCATCCTCGAGCTCCGCCTCTACCAGCTCACCGGCCTGGAGCGCGGCAAGATCGAGGCCGAGTACCTCGCCCTCGAGCAGCTCATCCTCGAGCTCCGCGGCATCCTCGAGTCCGAGGCCAAGCTCCTCGCGCTGATCAAGAAGGAGCTGCTGGAGATGAAGGCCAAGTACACCTCGCCCCGGCGCACCGAGATCGTCGCCGCCGCCGACGAGTTCCGCATGGAGGACGTTGTCCCCAACGAGGGCTGCGTCATCACCGTCTCCCACCTGGGCTTCATCAAGCGCACCCGCGTCGCCGACTACCGCTCCCAGAAGCGCGGCGGCAAGGGCGTCATCGGCGCCGAGACCTACGACGAGGACTTCGTCGAGCACCTCTTCACCGCCTCCACCCACGACTACATCCTCTTCCTCACCAGCACCGGCCAGTGCCACGCGAAGAAGGTCTACGACGTCCCCGAGGGCACCCGCACCTCCAAGGGCAAGTCGGTCTCCTCCTTCCTCCGGCTCTCCGAGGGCGAGAAGATCGCCGCCATGCTGTGCGTGAAGGATTTCGCGCCCAACCAGTTCCTCGTCATGGTCACCCGCCAGGGCATCACCAAGAAGACGAGCCTCACCGACTACGCCAACACCACCCGCGAGGGCGGCCTCATCGGCATCAACCTCGAGGCCGGCGACGCCCTCGTCGGCTGCGTCCTCACCACCGGCGAGAACGAGATCATCCTCATCAGCCACCGCGGCCAGGCCGTGCGCTTCAACGAGAGCGACCTCCGCGACCAGGGCCGCGGCACCATGGGCGTCACCGGCATGCGCTTCAAGTACGACGGCGACTACGTCAAGGCCATCGAGGTCGGCGACCCCGCCGCCCGCCTGCTCATCGCCCGCGAGGACGGCATCGGCAAGCGCACGCCGTTCGAGGACTACCGCCTCATCAGCCGCGGCGGCTCGGGCGTCATCGCGATCGACCTGCCGGAGGACGGCTCCGTCAACGTCGCCGGCGCCCTCAGCGTCCACGACACCGACGAGGTCATGCTGCTCACCGCCAAGGGCCAGAGCATCCGCACGCGGGTGAAGGAGATCCGCGAGACGGGCCGCGGCGCCAAGGGCGTCAAGCTGGTCACCCTCGCCGAGGGCGACAAGCTGCTGAGCATCGCGCGCATCATCGAGACGGAGGAGGAGCAGACGGCCGACGAGGCCGAGGCCCCCGCCCCCGCCACTGAGCCGCCGACCGCCTGATTCCCGCCCGGCCGCTTTCGGCTTCACTGCCGCCGGTGTCGGGGGCAGTGTGCCCCCGCATGGCCCCCGGATCGACAGGCGTCCCGCCGCTGGATCTGCCCGCCCTCCTGAGCACCGCCGTCCTGCGCCTCGCGCCGGACCTGCGCACGGCGCCGACCCGCGGCAGCCTGCTCGCCGTCAAGCATGACGCCAGCGGCAGCCTGCTGGTCGTGGCCCGCTCACAGTGGCAGCTGCTGGAACGGTTCACCGCCGGCTGCACCGTGCCCGAGGCGCTCTGCGCCATCATCGCCGACGAGCACTGCCCGCCCCTGCGCGAGTTCTACGCGCTCGTCGTCCAGGCCCACGAGCACGGCATCCTGCGGGTCGACGGCCTGCCCCTGCCGCCGCCCGTCGTGCCCGTCCGCTGGCGCGCCCCGCTGCCGCCCGCGCCCGCCCGGCTCGGCGCCCTGGTCCTGCTCACGCTTTCCACCCTCGTCCTCGCCCTCGCCGGCGTGCGGCTGCCCAGCCACGCCCGCGAGGTCCTCGGCGGCGCCCTGCTCGCCCTCGCGACCCCGAGCCTCGGCCAGCTGCTCGCGGCCTGCGTCCTCGCCGGCGCCGGCTGCCGCGTGCTGCGGCCCAAGTTCCATTGGAAGACTGCCGTGCCGGGGTTCCGCCTGGACCTCGAGGAGGCCGTCATGGGCGGACGCGAGACCGAGATCAACGTCGCCCTCGTGCGCCTCGTGCCGCCGTTCCTCGGCGCCGCCCTCGCCACGGTCAAGGCCCCGCCCTACGCGCTGCCGCTGCTTGTCGTCGGCATCGTGCTGCTCTCGCCGCTCTGGCGCACGCCGGGCTGGGACCTGCTCCGCGCGCTGTTCCGCGACCCGCGCCTCGCCACGCGCACGCGGTTCGTCTTCGCCCGCAGCGTCCCGT
The DNA here is from genome assembly GCA_903825285.1 of uncultured Opitutia bacterium. Lineage (GTDB taxonomy): Bacteria > Verrucomicrobiota > Verrucomicrobiia > Opitutales > Opitutaceae > Opi-474. Next base: position 2,407 of record CAIJZY010000061.1, read on the forward strand.
TCGCCGTGCTGGCCACCGCGCGGCGGCAGCTGTCCGACCGCCGCTTCCTGCTCGCCGGCACCATCGCCACCCTGGTCTGGCTCGCGCTGGTGTTCGTGATCGGCTGCCTGCTGTTCCAGGCCCACGCCGTCGACCTGCTGCACCGGTTCTACCTCGCCGGCGGGCTTCGCTACACCGGCATCGTCATGGTCGGCGCCGTCGCCGCCGTCATCCTCGGCGTCATCGGCCTCGTGCTGTGGATCCTCGTCGGCCACGTGCTGGCCTGGTTCCGCGCCCGCGCCGCCCGCGCCCGCCGGCTCCAGATCGCCGGCCGCTCGCCCGAGGCGGTCGCCGAGCTGCTTGCCGGGATCGTCCTCTTCCGCGACCTGCCGCCGGCGGCCCGGCGGGAGGCCGCCACGGCCATGCGGCCGCTGGAGCAGGCCCGCGGGGACCTCGTGCTCCGCGTGGGCGACCCGGCCGACGCCGTCTACGTGGTCGTGTCGGGCCGGCTCGAGGTCATCCGCCACCTCGCCGACGGGCGCGCGGAGCCGGTCGCGGACCTGGTCGCGGGCGACGTGCTGGGCGAGATGGCCGTCGTGCGCGGCGGCCCCCGCACACGATCCGTCCGCTGCGCCACGCGCTGCCTGCTGCTCGCCCTCGCCAAGCCGGACTTCGAGCGGATCGTCTTCGCCCACCTCACCCACGCCGCCGTCGAGGACGCGGTCAACAAGGTCGGCTTCCTCCAGAACATCGCCCTGGTGCAGCAGTGGCCGCAGCCTTCGCTCGCCGCCTTCGCCAAGCTGGCCCGCATCCAGGAGTACAACGAGGGCGACCTGGTCGTGCGCGAGGGCTCCGAGAACGTGCACCTCTACCTCGTCCACCGCGGCGAGTTCGCCGTCAGCCAGCACGGCAAGCCCGTGCGCAAGCTCCGGCCGGGCGACAGCTACGGCGAGTTCGGCCTGCTGCAGAACCGCGTCGCCACCACCAGCGTCGCCGCCACGCTCCCGGGCAGCTGCCTGGTCGTCGCCAAGGCCGACTTCCTGAAGTTCATCACCCAGGACATCGCCCTCAGCCTCCAGTTCGAGCAGCTGGGGACGCGCGAGCTGGGGCGGCGGCCGGCCGGCGGCGCCCACGCGCCGGGGTTCGACGTGCTGCGCGCTTAGGCCGGGACGGCAGTTGAAAGCTGAAAGTTGCCGGTTGAAAGCGCCGGAGTGTAGCGGCTCGGTGAAGACCACGGGGATCGGTCGTGATCACGGATCCGTTCCCACACCGGAGGCTGACGATCCACCGGCTCGATCCCGGGGAAGGCTGCCTTTCAACCTTCAACTTTCAGCTTTCAACTATCCACCTCAGCTCCACAGCCGGCGCCACCACCACCGCCGCTCCACCGCAACGGCGAGCGCCGCAACGACCGTGATGTTGTCGCGGCCCGAGGCGCGCTTCGCGTTGGCCACCAGGCCGCGCACCACGGGACGCAGGTCGGCCGGGCGCTGGAGCAGCGTCAGTGCCTGGGCGATCTCATGGTCCCACAATCCGTCGCTGAGGCCGTCCGAGCAGAGCAGGAGCACATCGCCCGGCCGCAGGGCCACGATGCCGCTGTCGGGCTCAAAGGGATTCAGCCGGTCACCCAGGCTCAGGTCGATCCGGTTGCGCGCGGGATGCTCGCGGGCCTCGGCCTCCGTGATGCGGCCCTGCTGCTTCAGCCGCCCGACCGGCGAATGGTCCCGGCTCACCTGCCGGAGCCGGCCTGCGCGCCAGTGGTAGATGCGGCTGTCGCCCGCCTGCGCCCAGCACGCCTGCCCGTCGCGGGCCACGCCCACCGCCGAAAGGGTCGCCGCCATGCCGTCATGCCCGGGCTCCTCCGCCTTCACGAGGATGGCACGGTGCGCCTCGCGCATCGCCGCCACCAGCGCCGGCCGGACCGCCGCCGCTTCGGCAAAGCCCGCCGGCGACCGCTCCAGCGCTTGGGCCACCAGCGAGACGCTCATGTGGCTGGCCACCTCGCCCGCGTTCGCGCCGCCCACGCCGTCGCTCACCTGGAGCAGCACAAATCCCTCGGACGGCATCAACTGCAGCGGCGACTTCCCAGGCTCCATCATGCAGTGCGCGCCGCCCGGTCGTCCCGCCCACCACGCGTCCTCGTTGTTGTCGCGCCGGTTGCCGATGTCCGTCAGCCCGTCGACATGCAGCTGGAGGGGGTGGTCCATGGCGGCAACCTAGGCGGGCGTCCCGCCGGAATCAAACCGGATACCGCCGCCTCATTTCCGCCCTTGCCAAGCGGCCGGTGCGGGGTGTGTGTTGCCGTTCACCCCTCATGGCCGGCCGCATCTCCTCGCTTCTCCAGCCCGCCCGCATCGCGCTGCAGCTGCGGGGGACCGACCGGCCCGCCGTGCTCGAGGAGCTCGCGCAGCTGGTCGCGGGGCACCCCGACATCACGGACTTCGCCGGCTTCCACACCGCGCTGCTCGCCCGCGACCAGCTCGACACCACCTGCCTCGGGAACGGCATCGCCCTGCCCCACGCCCGCACCAGTCATGTGAAGCGGATCGTCCTCGCGGTCGGCCGCCGCGACCAGGGCCTACCCTTCGACGCCTCCGGCGAGATCGTGCGGCTCTGGTTCATGCTCTGCACGCCGAAGTCGCAGCCCGGCGACTACCTCGCCGTCGTCAGCACCCTGTGCAAGCTCCTGCGCGCCCCCGCCGACCGCGCCGCGCTGCTGGACGCCCCGACGCCCGAGGCCTTCCTCGCCGCCCTGGTCGCAATCGAGACCCGGCTGGGGCTCTGAATCCGGATTTGCCACGCGACGGCGCGCGGGAAACGCTGTCACCATGCGCTTCCCGCCCTCCTGCGGTCTGCTGCTTCTCCTCGCCCTGCCGGCCGCCGCCCAGCCCGGCGACCCGGCCGCCGCCACCGTGAACCGCTTCTACGCGGAAGCCCTCACCCACGGCACGGCCCACGCCCGGCTCCGGGAACTCACCACGCGCTACCCGGGACGCCTCTCCGGCTCGCCGGCGCTGGCGGGCGCCATCGACTGGGCCAAGCTGCAGCTCGCCGGACTCGGCCTGGACCGCGTCTACACCCAGGAGGTGATGGTGCCGCACTGGGAGCGCGGCGCGCCGGAGACCGTGACGCTGCTCGCCGCCGATGGCCCCGTGCCGCTCGCCGCCGCCGCCCTCGGCAACTCCGGTGCCACGCCCCCTGGCGGGCTCACCGCCGAGGTGATCGAGGTCCACTCGGTCGCCGAGGTCGCCCAGCTCGGCACCGCCCAGGTCGCCGGCCGCATCGTCTTCTACAACCGGCCCATGGACCCAACCCTTGCCCGGACGGAGGACGCCTACTCGACCGCGGCCGACCAGCGCACCCAGGGACCCTCCGCCGCCGCCCGGCTCGGGGCCGTGGCCGTGCTCGTCCGGTCGCTCACGCTCGCGCATGACGATTTTCCCCACGCGGGCAACTCCACGTACGTGCCCGATTATCCCCGCATCCCCGCCGTCGCCCTGGGCATCCTCTCCGCCGAGCGCCTCGCCGCGGCCCTCGCCGCGCACCCGCACACGCGCGTCTCGCTCCAGGTTTCGGCCCGCACCCTGCCGCCCGCGCCGTCCCAGAACGTGATCGGCGAGATCCGGGGCCGTGAGTTTCCGGACCAGGTCATCCTCGTCGGCGGGCACCTCGACTCGTGGGACATCACGCCGGGCGCGCATGACGACGGCGCCGGGGTCGTCCAGTCGATGGAAGTGCTCCGTCTCTTCCGCGCGCTCGGCCTGCATCCGCGCCACACGCTGCGCTGCGTGCTGTTCACCAACGAGGAGAACGGCCTGGCCGGCGGCACCCGTTACGCCGAGCTCGCCCGCGCCGCCTCCGTCCGGCACGTGTTCGCCGTCGAGACTGACAACGGCGGCTTTGCCCCCACCGGCTTCAACCTCGGCAGCACCCAGGGCGACGCCCACCTGCGCGCCGCCCGCTGGCGCCCGCTGTTCGAGCCGTGGGGCGTCTGGAACTTCGCCAAGGGACCCGGCGGCGCCGACGTGAGCCCGCTGCTGCTGTTCGGCGTGCCCGTCGCCGGCCTCCGGCCCGACTCCCAGCGCTACTTCGACTACCACCACACCGCCATCGACACGATCGACAAGGTGAACCCCCGCGAGCTCCACCTCGGCGCCGCCTCCCTCGCCGCGCTGATCTGGCTGGTGGACACGCAGGGACTGTGATTCCCGGAGTTGAAGGTTGAAAGCGGCCGGTTGAAAGCCGGACGATGCGGCCAGCCGGCTCCGGCGGTCCCGCAACTTTCATCCTTCAACTTTCAACTCCGCCATGATCCGCGCGCTGGTCTTTGACTTCGACGGCCTGATCCTCGACACCGAGTCGGCGCTGATCGCGGCCTACGCGGACGTGCACGCGGCGCACGGCGTGCCCTTCGACCATGCCCGCTTCCTGCGGTCGGTCGGCCACGTCGATTTCGCGTTCGACCCCTGGCACGCCTTCGAGAAGCGCGCCGACCGCGCGGAGCTCGAGCTTGAGCGGCGCGCCCGCAACCGCGCCCGCAACGATCAGCTCACCGTGCTGCCCGGGGTTGTCGCGCTGCTCGACGGCGCCCGGGCGCGCCAGCTCCCCGTCGGCCTCGCCTCCAACTCCACGCACGCGCACTGCGAGCAGCAGCTCGCGCGCACCGGACTGCTCGAGCGGTTCGGGTTCCTCGCCTGCCGTGAGGACGCCCCGCTGCCGAAGCCGGCCCCGGACCTCTACCGGCTCGTGCTGAACCGCTTCGGCCTGCGCGGCCACGAGGCGATCGCGTTCGAGGACTCCCACACGGGCAGCCTCGCCGCGCGGCGGGCGAACCTCTGGACCGTCGTCGCGCCCAATCCCTCGACGGCGCACCATGACTTCAAGCACGCGAGCCTGCAGGTGGCCTCGCTCGCCGACGTGACGCTCGACGCGCTGATCGCGCGCTTCGAGGCGTAGTCCCGGCGCTAGGCCTCCAGCTCGGACCAGCGCGCGTAGGCGCGGGCCAGCTCGGCCTCGAGCTCGTGCAGCCGCACGGTGGCCTGCGTCACCTCGGTCGCGGGCTTCTTGAAAAACGCCGGATCCGCCAACTTCGCGGTGAGCTTGGCCTGCTCGGCTTCGAGCGTCTCGATCACCTTCGGCAGCGCCTCCAGCTCCGCGCGCTCCTTGTTCGTGAGCTTGCGCGGCTTCGCGCCCGCGCCCGCCCCCGCGGCGGCCTTCGCCGCCCGCTTGGCCGCCTCCTCCGCCGCCTGCGCCGCCGCGGCCCGCGCCGCGCGCTCGCGCTGCCAGTCGTCGTAGCCGCCGAGGTACTCCGCCACGCGGCCCTCGCCCTCGAACACCAGCAGGCTCGTGCAGACCTCGTTGAGGAACGCGCGGTCGTGGCTCACCAGCAGGAGCGTGCCGCCGAACTCCACCAGCAGGTCCTCCAGCAGCTCCAGCGTCTCGGCGTCGAGGTCGTTCGTCGGCTCGTCCAGCACGAGCACGTTGCACGGCCTCGTGAACAGCCGCGCCAGCAGCAGCCGGTTCCGCTCGCCGCCCGACAGCGCCTTGACCGGCGTCCGCGCCCGCGCGGGCTCAAAGAGGAAATCCTCGAGGTACGAGATCACGTGCCGGGTCTTGCCGTTGATCGTCACCGTGGCGTTGCCGTCCGCCACCGCGTCCTGCACCCGCATGGTCTCGTCGAGCTGCGCGCGCAGCTGGTCGAAATAGACCACCTCGAGCCGCGTGCCCTGCTCGATCGTGCCCACCTGCGGCGCGAGCTGGCCGAGCAGCAGCCGGAGCAGCGTGGTCTTGCCCGCGCCATTGGGGCCGACGATGCCGATCTTGTCCCCGCGCTCGATGCGCACGGTCAGGTCGCGCACGATCCAGCGCTCGTCGTACTTGAAGCCCGCATCCTCGCACGCGATGACCTTGAAGCCGCTGCGGTCCGCCTCCTGCGCCGTCAGCTTGGCCGTGCCCGCGCGATCGCGGCGCGCCTTGCGCTCGGCGCGCATCGCCTCGAGCGCGTGGATGCGGTTGTTGGCCCGCGAGCGCTGCGCCTTCACGCCGCGGCGGATCCAGACCTCCTCCTGCGCGAGCTTCTTGTCGAACTGCGCGCGCTCCACCTCCTCGGCCTCGAGCACGGCCTCCTTGCGCACCAGGAAGGTGTCGTAGTCGCAGGGCCAGCCGATCAGCCGGCCGCGGTCCACCTCGACGATGCGGGTGGAGAGCCGCCGCAGGAAGGTCCGGTCGTGGGTCACGAACAACAGCGCCCCGCCCCACTCGAGCAGGAACTCCTCGAGCCACTGGATGGAGGCCAGGTCGAGATGGTTGGTTGGCTCGTCGAGCAGCAGCAGCTGCGGCGCCTCGACCAGGCCGCGCGCCAGCAGCACGCGGCGCTTCTGGCCGGCGGACAGCTGCGCGAACTCGTGCTCCGCGGGCAGGCCCATCTGCTCCAGGAGGCGCTCCACGCGGTCGTGCCGCTCCCAGTCGTTGTGCTCCTCGTAGGCCCCGCCCTCGCCCTCCACCACCGCGCGCACCGTGCCCGCCAGGCCCGTCGGCACCTCCTGCCGCAACGTCGCGAAGACCGCGCCCGGCTGGCGGAACACCTGGCCGTCGTCGGGCTTCAGCTCGCCCGCGATCACCTTCATCAGGGTGGACTTGCCCGCGCCGTTGCGGCCGACCAGCGCGACGCGCTCCCCGCGGTCAAGCTGGAGGTTGACGCGGTCCAGCAGCGGCGCACCGCCGAAGCTCAGGCTGACATCGAGAAGGCTGACAAGGGCCATGGGAACCGGTCACGTTGGGGGTCCCGCGACGCAGCGCAAGCGCCGCATCGCGGGCCCAGACGAACGCCGAACATCGAGCACCCAACGTCCAACGCCGAATCCGTCTGAACTTCGACGTTCGATGTTCGGCGTTGGGCGTTCGGCGTTCGTCTGGCCCCACCCGTCTTTCCCCTTTATCGCCGGCGCCTTCCCTTGCATCGTTGCGGCGATCTCCGTGCTGCCTCCCCGCTATAACGTCCTCGGCGTCGGCGTCTCGACCCTCACCCTCGCGGCCGCCCGCGACCACGTGCTCGCCGCGCGGGGCCAGACGCGGCTGGGCTACGTGTGCATCACGCCGGTCCACGCCGTGAGCGAGGCCGTCGCGGACCCGGGCTTCCGCCGCATCCTGAACGAGTCCTACCTCACCACGCCCGACGGCATGCCGCTGGTGTGGCTCGGGCCGGCCGGCGTGGAGCGCGTGTACGGGCCCGACCTGATGCTCGCGGTGTGCGACGCCGGCCGCGGCGTCGGCCTGCGGCATTATTTCTACGGCGGCGCTCCCGGCGTGGCCGAGACCCTTCGCGAGCGCCTCGGCCTCCGCTTTCCCGGGCTGGTCGTCGCCGGCACCTTTACGCCGCCTTACCATCCGCTGAGCGCCGAGGAAGCCGCGGCCTTCCGGGCGGACGTGGCCCGCGCCCGGCCGGACGTCGTCTGGGTCGGACTCGGCACGCCCAAGCAGGAGCGTTTCATGGCGGAGCACTGGCGCGAACTCGACGCGGGCCTGCTCATCGGCGTCGGCGCGGCGTTCGACTTCCATTCCGGCCGCGTGCCGCAGGCCCCGCGCTGGATGCAGCGCAGCGGACTCGAATGGCTCTTCCGGCTCGCCACCGAGCCCCGCCGCCTCGGCCCGCGCTACCTGAAGACCAACCCGCTCTTCGTGCTCCACATCCTGGCCCAGCGCCTGGGGCTGCGGAAATATCCCCTGGAAATCGCGGAAACGCGGAAACGTTGAGGCGCGAAGGTCGCCGCGTTCTCTCCGCGTTGCCGCGGTCAAAACAGATCCCGCTGCTGCAGGTCGTCGCGTTTCTCCCCGTCAAGCGTGCTCAGCGCGAGCAGCCGCATGACGGTCAGTCCCGCCAGCCGCGGCTCGCGGGCCAGCGCGGCGAGCAGCAGCGCGCCGGCCAGGGCGTCGTAGAGCGCGGCGTGATAGCGGCGGCGCTCCGGCGGGCAGTGCACCTGCGCCAGCGCGTCGAGCTCGCCCTGGAGTCCGCCCGCGGCGACGAGCGCCTCGAGCTGGCCGGTGCCGGATGGGTACAGCTGGGCGTAGAGTCGCGCGGTGTCGATCCAGGGGCCCCACTCGGCCACGCGCGCGCCGGGACGCGCGAAGTCGGGGGAGCTGCGCGGATAGGGCCAGACTGATTTCAGGAGCCCGTTCTCAACCCCGGCATAATGCGCCGCCAGCGGCCCGCGCTCGCGCAGGCCGGCGAAATGCTCCCACTCGTCCGCGAACGGCGCGCGTCCCGCCAGCGCCGCCTCATCCAGCCCGTGCACCGCCACATCCTCCGGCCGCACCCGGCCGGTCGCGGCGCACAGCCGCGTGGACGTCGCCCCGATCCGGCCGCCGCACACCTCCGCCACGCCAAACTCCAGGATGCCGGACGCCCGGCTGCCCTCGAAGTCGACAAAGAAGATGGATTGTTCGGTCCAGACCATGGGCCCTCGGGGAAAATTGCCGGCAGCGGACCGCGGGTAGCGAGGAGAATTTCGCGAACCGCCGGTGTCACGGATGATGTGACCGCCCCGGCTCGGTGTCACGCGGGGTGTGACACCGGGTTGGGCGCGGTCGCCTTTTTTCGTGTGTTTCGCACGTTTCGTGGTTCAACGGGACCGTGGATCTGACGCCCTACCGCTCCTTCATCGCCGAGCTCGCCCACCAGAGCGGCGATTTCATCCGGCCGTACTTCGGCAATCCCGACCTCGTCGTCGAGACGAAGAGCGACGCCACCCCGGTCACGCTCGCCGACCGCGGGGCCGAGCAGCTCATGCGCCGGCTGATCCACGCGAAGTTCCCCACGCACGGCGTGATCGGCGAGGAGTTCGGCAGCGAGCACCCGGACGCCGAGTTCACCTGGGTGCTCGATCCGATTGACGGCACGAAGTCGTTCGCCGCCGCCTGCCCGCTCTTCGGCACGCTCATCGCCCTGCTCCACCAGGGCCAGCCGGTCCTCGGCGCGATCCACCAGCCGATCCTGGGCCAGCTGATGGTGGGCGACGGCACCGCGACCACGCTCAACGGCCGCGCCGTGCGCGTGCGGCCGATGGCGCGGATCGAGGACGCGACTATCCTCACCACCAACGTCCACTCGCCCGAGCGGCACCAGAACGGCCCGGCGTTCGAGGCGCTCGCGCGGCGTGCGAAGCTGTTCCGCACCTGGGGCGACTGCTACGGCTACCTGCTCGTGGCCGCCGGCTGGGCGGACGTGATGTGCGACCCGATCATGAACCCGTGGGACATCGCCGCGCTGATCCCCGTGATCCGCGGCGCGGGCGGCGTGATCACCGACTGGCAGGGTCAGGACCCGGTCAACGCCCAGTCCATGGTCGCCGCCGGCCCGGGCCTGCATTCTCAAGTCATCGCCGCGCTGCGCGGCCAGTAGCACGGATCAAGTACCAAGGGTCCGGAGGGCGCTCGTGGCATGCGATCGACGCTACTCGTCCTTGCTCGCGGCGCCATCGCGCGCGGCTCGGATCCAAAAGCACGCTTCCTGGAACTTGCCCCTTGTTACTTGCGCGCGCGCTTGGGCGCGCGCCACGCCGCCGTGACCCGGGACGAGAAACCGCCGCGGGCCTTCCAGTCGGCGATGATGGTGAGCTCGCGCGGCTTGAGCGCGGCGCCGAGGTCGTCGCAGATCCGGTTGGTCGCCGCCTCGAAGAAGATGCCCTCGTTGCGGTAGGCGTGGAAATAGAGCTTCAGCGACTTCAGCTCGACGCACTTCCGGTCCGCCACGTAGCGCACGGTGATGTCGGCAAAGTCCGGGTGGCCCGTCATCGGGCACACCGAGGTGAACTCGTGATGCGTGTGCTCGATGAGGTAGTCGCGCTGCGGCGCGGGATTCGGAAACGTCTCGAGGATCTTCGGGTCGGCCATGGTGGGGAAAAGTCGGAAGTGACAGGTAACAAGTGTCCAGAGAGGGGTCGCAACACCATTCGTTGCCACTTGCCCCGTGAAACTTGGCCCTTGAGCGCGAAGCGCTCTACGTCGCGGTCTCGGTGAACCGCTGCTCGCGGATGACGGTGATCTTGATCGCGCTGGGGTACTCGAGCTCGGCCTCGATCTTGGCGCGGAGCTGCTTGGCCAGCTCGCGGGCACCGTCGTCGGTGACGACCTGCGGGGCCACCACCACGCGGATCTCGCGGCCGGCCTGGATCGCAAAGGCCTGCTGCACGCCCTCCAGCATGAGCGCGAGCTTCTCCAGGCGCTCGAGACGCTGCGCGTAGACCGCCATGGATTCGGCGCGCGCGCCGGGGCGCACGGCGGAGATGGTGTCCGCGAGGATCACCAGCCCGGCGTAGACCGTCTCGGGCTTCACCTCCTCGTGGTGGGCCGCGACGGCGTTCACGACGATCGGCGTCTCGCCGTAGCGCCGGATGAACTCGGCGCCCACGTGGGCGTGGCTGCCCTCCAGCTCGCTGCTGGCCGCCTTGCCGATGTCGTGGAGCAGGCCGGCGCGCTTGGCGACGTTGGGGTCGAGGCCGACCTCGCTCGCGAGCATCGACGCCAGGAACGCCGTCTCGACCGAGTGGTCCAGCGCGTTCTGGTTGTAGGAATACCGGAATTTCAGCCGCCCGAGGAGCTTGATGATCTCGTGGTGGAGCCCGTTGATGTTCAGCCGCGCCACCGCCTCCTCGCCCGCCTGCGTGGTCGTGAGGTCGATCTCCTCGTGCGCCCGCTTCACGAACTCCTCGATCGTCGCGGGATGGATGCGGCCGTCGCGCACCAGCGCCTCGAGCGCCACGCGCGCGACCTCGCGGCGGAGCGGGTCGAAGGACGACAGCATCACCATCTGCGGCGACTCGTCGATGAGGACGGTGACGCCGGTGGCGGCCTCGAACGCCTTGATGTTGCGGCCCTCGCGGCCGATGATGCGGCCCTTCATCTCCTCGCTCGGGAGCTGGACCAGCGTGGAGGTAAGGTCGTTGTTGGGCTTGCTCGCCAGCCGCTGCATCGAGGCGACCAGCACGCGGCGCGCGTCGGTCTGCAGCTCCTGCTCGGACTTGTCGAGGGTCTCGCGGCGGAGCGCGCGCAGCTCGTCCTGGCACTCGAGCAGGACCTCCTCGCGGAGCGCCTGACGGATCTCCTCGGCGTCCATCTGCGAGACGCCCTCGAGCCGCTTGCGCACGCTCTTGGAGAGGGCGCGGAGGGCGTCGCGGGCCTGCCGCACCGCGGCGTTCTCGCGGTTGAGGCGCTCCTGCTTCTGCTCGAACTGGTAGTCGAGGAGCGCGAGCGACTCCTCATGGGCGCGGATCTCGCGGAGGCGCACGTCGGCCTCGATCTCGCGGCGGTCAAACTCGCGGTTGGCCTCGGCGCGGCGCTCCTGGATCTCCACCTCGGCGCGCTGCTTCAGCTCCTCGGCGGCGACCGCCGCCTCGCGGCGCGCGACCTCGATCAGCTCGGCCGCCTGCTCGTGCGCGACCCGGCGCGTGTGGCGCGTCAGGGCCCAGACCACCAGGAACCCGATGCCGCCGCCGATCACCAAGACTACCGGAGAGACCCAGTCGCTGTAGTCGTTGTCCACGAGCAGCAGCGGGAATGACAGAAGGAGATCGGGCATTAATTAGGGTCGCGGACGGTATGCAGCGACCCGCTGATGTTCAATCTTTCTTCGGGGTGGCTGTCGGAGTGGGAATGACGAGCCGCAAATACCGGCGCGCAAACATCTAGCGTAGGCCCACAACCCGTTTTGCCGCTTGGGACCGGCTATCTGCCGCCTGACGCCACGGGTGGCATCAGGGTCGGGAGCGTCTGGTCCAGCACTGTCTGCAGGCGGGCCAGCGCCGCGGTGTCGCCGTCGCGCGCATCGGTCTGGAGCAGCACGTAGGCCCAGCGGTCCACCCGGCCATGGACCACGCGATTCCAGGCGTCCACCGCCAGCCGCCGCCAGTGCGAGGCCACGATCGTGTCGCCGCCGACGAACCAGTAGACCACCAGCTGGGGCACCACGACGGGGCCGCGCGGCGTCTGCACCTCGCGGCGCACGTGCAGCACCGTCGCCGGAAAATCCCGCGCCGGCCCGCCCGCGCGGGCGAAGGTGTGCCCCGAGGTCGCGTCGATCGTCCAGCCCTGCCCCACCAGGCAGAGTTCCGGCCGGTGGATCGAGGTGCGGTCGCGCCCGCTCAGGACCACGGAGAGGTAGACCCACTGCGCGGGATTCGCCACATCCACGTAATTCCGCCGCGAGTAGCCGGTGTCCGGCGGCAGGATGTCGCGCTCGACCGCGCTGACCTCCGCGCGCCGCCCGATCCACTCCGTGCCGAGGAACGCCGGCAGTTCCACCGGATTCAGCCCGTCCGCCGCCAGCCGCACGCCCGCGCCGCCCTGGGGCGGCAGCGCCGCGAGGTGCGCCAGAAAAAACATCTCCCCCACCGCCAGCGCCCCCACCACCACCGCCGCCAGCCAGACCCGGTGCAGACCACCCGCCGACTGGCCCAAATCCCGCACTCCGATCTCCGAACTCCGATCTTCGACTTCCGCCACGGGCACCGGCTCGGGCATCCACCGGGCCGCGAGGAGCAGGCCGCCGAGCACGATGACGAACACCCCGTAGCCCATGACGTCATGGGCGTGCTCGCCCCACCGCTGGCCGCCCGCCTGCGCGGCCAGGATGATGGCGAGGATGCGCGCCACGTTGCCCAGGTAGATCAGCGGGAAGCACAGCAGGAACAGCGCGGCGCGGCGCGCGGTGGAGCGGAACTGGAGGTAGCCCGCGAGCAGGGCCAGCGCGAGCAGCGCGACGAGCGAGCGCACGCCCGAGCACGCGGCGGCGACGTCGTACTGGTAGTGGCCGTCCGGCGCGGTGAGCTGCGTGCCGTTCGCCACCACGCCGATGCCCGCGAGGTGCGCCAGGCCCGAGCTCGCCTTGATGACCCAGAGCCGCAGCCAGAAACCCGCCGAGTCGAGCGCGCTGAAGGGGATCGCGAACACCAGGAACGCGAGCGGGAAGACCGCCGCCGCGCCCCATCGCCGGCCGCCGCCCAGCCGCAGCACGCCCCAGGCGAAGATCAGCAGGGCCACCACCGAAAGCCGCGTCTGCTGCGCGGCAAAGCCGACCGCATGGAGCAAGAGCCCCAGGGCCATCGCGCCAACCCCCGGCCAGCCCGACCCCGGCTCCCGGCTCCCGGCACTCGGGCGATCCCGCAGGTTCCGCCACAGCAGCCACGCCGCCAGCGGCACGATGATCAGCCCGTGCTCGGTTTCGGAGCGGGCATCGAGCCACTGATACCCCCACCAGTAGAACAGCGAGCCGGTGTTGATGTAGCCGCGGGTGACATTGCCCCATGCTTGGAACAGCACCGCGCCCGTCAGGGCGCAGGCGCCGGCGGCCAGCCACGAGACCCGCGGGAGAGACAGCGAAGGCTTCATGCGGGGTGCTTGACGTGTTCCAGCATGGCCGTGACGCGCTCGCGGGCCAGCCGCGCAAAGCTGAATTCCGCGGCCCGCTGTCGGCCGCTCACTCGCAGGCGCTCCGCCAGCGCCGGATCCGTCAGCAGACTCCGCAAGGCATTCCCCGACGCCACCGGGTCGGCAAAGTCCACCCACAGCGCCGCGTCGGCCGCCACCTCGCGCAGCACCGGCAGGTCCTGCAGCACGCACGGGCACCCGCACGCCATCGCCTCTGTCACCGTGCGACCAAAGGTCTCCTCCGCCGTGGAGAGCACATACCCTCGGGCCCCGCGGTACATCGCCGGCAACGCGGAGTCCTCCACCCAGCCGAGGAACCGCGTGTCGTCCGCCACGCCCAGCGCGCGGGCTTGCGTTTTCGCGCGCTCAAGTCCGCCCGCCCAGTCACCGCCGACCAGCACGAACGGGTGACGGTGGCGCAGCACCGGGCTGAGTTGGGCGTAGGCCGCCATTGCCAGCTCGACGCGCTTGTAGGGATAAAAATTGGACACCCAGAGGAGGCTGTCCGGCGGCACGCCAGGCACCACGGATGAACCCTCGGGACGGAAACGCTCGTGATCCAGGCCCTCCGGGCTGACGAGCGTCCGCGCGCCCCCGAGCTGGTCCGCGGCCCATTGGGAATTGGTGATCACCAGCGCGGCCTGCCGCAACCCGCGGGCCAGCGCGAGCCGCCGGTAGGCCGCCCGCACGCCGCCGCCCGGCCGGAGGTGATGAAGGGTGAAGACGTGCAGCACGAGCGGAAGCCCTGCGGTCCGCAGCGGGCCGAATCCGACGGTGAGCAGCGCCTGGGCGCCGCGCCGGCGAGCCTCGGGGCCAACCTGCAGGTGGTCGGCCCAGAGCCGCGCCAGCCGGCGGTCATTGGCGGGAAAATCGCGCACGATCTCGATGCGCGGGTCGGCCAGGTCGAACGCCTGCCCCGGTCCGGCGAACAGCAGCCAGTGCACGTCGGGAAACTGGCGGAGCGCCTCGGCGATGAAGCCATGGAAGAACGTGGTCAGCCCGGTGCGCCGCCGGGGGTTTTCGCAGAGCAGGGAGAGCGCGAGGGTGACCGCCACGGCTGCCAGCCTTCCAGAAACGCCGGAGCCGGAAAGAAAATTCCGGGAAGCTCGCCCGCAGGATTGTCAGGCGCGGGTTCGCGGCCCACGCTTCCGCTCCGTGTCCACTCCGCCCCCGCCCCCGGCTCACCTGCGGCCGCACCGCGACCGCGCCGTGCGGCTGACGGTGGCGGCCTCGGTCGGGGCCAAGGTATGCTCGGTGGCCTGCACGCTGGCCCAGGTGCCCGTGGCGCTGCATGCCCTCGGGACCGAGGCCTACGGGCTCTGGATCACGCTCATGAGCGTGATCGTCATGCTCAACTTCGTGGACTTCGGCCTCGGCGTCGGGATGCAGCGGGCCATGGCCACGGCGTTCGGCCGCGATGACGCGGCGCAGCTGCGCCGCGCGTTCTGCAGCGGCGCCCTCGCCCTGGCCGGGCTCGGGCTGGCCGCCGCCGTCGTGGGCGTGCCGGTGGCCCTCCTCGGCGACTGGGCCGCGATCCTGCGCGTGCGCGACCCGGCGCTGCAGTCCGAGGTCGGCATCGCGCTGGCCGTCACCCTCGCCGCCGCCGCCGCCGGCCTGCCCTTCAATGCCGCGCCGCGCCTCGCGGCCGCGGCCCAGCGCGGCTGGCTGCAGGCCGGCTGGATTGCGATCGGCAGCGCGGCCTCGCTCGGCGCCGTCGTGCTGGCGGCGCGCGCGCACTGGGGATTTGTGCCCTTCCTCGCCCTCACGGCGTTCCTGCCCGCGGCCCAGGGCGCCGGCCTGACGATCCACCTGTGGCGGACGCTGGGCTGGCGCTGGCGCGAGGCGGCGCTGCTCCCCCGCGCCGACTGGCGCTCGCTCGTGGGCGAGAGCCTGCTCTTCGCGGTGCCCCAGGCCGGGCTCGCGTTCCTTCAAGCGGTGCCGCTCCTCGCGCTCTCCGTGGCCGCCGGCCCGGCCGCGGTCACGAGCTTCAACCTGCTGCAGCGGCTCTACAGTCCCCTGACCCAGGGCCAGATCCTCCACCTCACGCCGCTGTGGCCGGCCATGACCGAGGCACAGGCCCGCGGCGACCGCGACTGGGTCCGCCGCGCGTTTGGCGAGACGCTGCTGGTCGCGCTCGGCTGCGGGCTGGGGCTCGCGGTGGTGACGGCGCAATCGGAGACGCTGCTGCGCTGGTGGGTGGGCGGCGCGGCCGCCGCCCCGGCGGCGACCGTGGCCTGGCTCACCTGCGCCTGGTTCGTGCTGCAGGTGGCGTGGCAGCCTTCGATGTATCTCCTCGTCGGCGTCGGCCGTCTCGCGACCCTGGCGTGGTGGGGCGGGCTCGGGCCGGGCCTGAGTCTGCTCGGCATGCTCGCCGGGGTGCTCCTCCACGGCGGGGCCGCGGGTGTGCTGCTCGGCGGCATCGCCGGCCTCGCGGCCGGCGGCCTGCCCGGCCTGGTCCGCGCCTCGTGGCTCGTGGTGAAACCGGACGCGCCATGAAGCTGCTCGTCTTCAAGCTCAATCACCTCGGGGACAATGTGGTTCTCCTGCCGGGCCTGCAGGCCCTGCGCGCCCGCTTTCCGGACTGGCAGCTGACGATCATCACCACGCCCGAGCTGCGCGCGCTCTACACGCCGCTCGCACCGGCCGAGCGGATCTGGACGGAGGAGAAGCTTCGCTTCGACAAGTGCTGGCGCCGCCCCTGGGAGCTGGCGACATGGTTCGCCCGCGTGCGCGCGCTGCGGCCCGATGCGTGCCTGATCAGCTTCGACCAGGCGAACATCCCGCACCTGCTTGCCCGCCACAGCGGGGCGCGCGTGCGGGTCGGCGGCAACCTCCAGCACATCCGGCTGCAGGGGACGCTGACCCACGAGGTCCCGATGCCGACGAGCACGAGTCCCGCCGAGTGGAACTGGGAGCTTTGCCGCGTGCTCGCGCGCGAGCTGGGCGGCGCCGACCTGGCGGCCCTGCCGCCGGCCCCCGACCTATCCCACCTCGTCTCGCCGACCGCGCCCAGGTCCGGGCGACCGCGCGTGGTGGTGCACGCCGGCGCCAGCCGGCCTTTCACCCGCTGGCCCGAGGAGAACTTCGCCGCCGTGGCCCGCCGGCTGGCGGCCGACTGTGAGGTGATCTGGATCACCCGACCGGAGGTCGTCGCGCCCTCCCCGGCCGGCACGCGGGCGGTGGCCACCCGGACCCTGGCCGACTTCGCGTCGCTGGTGGCGAATGCCGACCTTTTCCTCGGCAACAACTCCGGCCCGATGCACATGGCCAACGCCCTCGGCTGCCCCGGGGTCGTCGTGACCGGCGCCACGGGCATGGGGTGGAACCCGTACTGGCACCGCGAGCGCTGGGCCGTGCTGCGGCACCCGCGCCTCGAATGCGCGCCGTGCGAGCGCACCAACAAGGTCACGCTGACCTGCGCCAACCTCTCGGCGCCCTTTGCCTGCCTCGCGTACTGGACGGTGGACGCCGTGGAGGCGGTCTGCCGGGAAGTGCTGGCGCAGCCGCGCGGTCCGCACCACGCTTGAACTTGGCATGGCCTCCACCCTGCGCAATCGCCTCCTGGCCGGCTTGATCGAGCGATGCCCGGCGCTGTTTCTCCGGCTCAAGGGCCTGGCGCGGCACCCGTTGGCGACGGACCGGGAGTTCCTGCGGCTCCATGCCCGGCTGGTGCGCGACGGCGAGGGCATGCAGCTCCTTTCCGAGCGCTACAATCTCTGGGCCACGGCGCGGCGGGCGGCCGGGCAGCCGGGCGCCTTCGCCGAGTTCGGCGTGTACCGCGGCGGCAGCGCCCGCATCCTCGGCGCGGCCAAGGGCGGCGCGGACCTGCACCTCTTCGACACCTTCGAGGGCATGCCGGCGGTCAATCCCGCCACCGACGGCGCCTTCCGGGCGGGGGACTTTGCCGACGGCTCGCTCGGGCAGGTGCAAGCCTACCTGGCAGGCATCCCCGGCGTGTTCTACCACCCGGGATTCTTCCCTGCGTCGGCGGCGGAGATTGGGCGCTCGCCGCTCCGGTTCCGGTTCGTGCATCTCGACGTGGACCTGTACCAGTCCACGCTGGCCGGGCTGGAGTTCTTCTACCCCCGGCTGCTGCCGGGAGGCCTGCTGGTGGCGCATGACTACGGCGACCCCACCGTGCCGGGGGTGCGCCGGGCGTTCGACGAGTACATGCGCGGCAGGCCGGAGCGCATGGTTGCGATCGGCGGGACGCAGGTCCTGTTCGAAAAACAAGGTGCATGAATCCACGGCTGAAACTCTGGCTGGCGGGTTCGCTTGGCGCGGTGGCCGCCCTGGTCGTGGGCTACAGCATCGCGAACGAGCACCTGTTCATCGGCATGCTCCTGACGGCCGTCATCTTCTGGGGCCTGATGGAGTGGATCAGCGGCCCGTGGCCCAGCGCGTGGATCCTGGCGGGCGTGCTCTTCGGCTACATCGTGGGCAATCGCGGCTTCGCCCAGTTCATGGTCAGCAGCGACCTGCCGGTGTTGCCCGCCGAGGGCGCGCTGGCGGTGATCCTGCCCCTGCTGCTGATCCGCCATGCCCATCAACTGACCAACCTCGTGCAGCGGGACTGGCTGAATCTCACGCTGCTGCTCTGGGTGCTGCTCGGCGTGTGTCGCATCCCCCTTGATGCGCAGAGCTACGGCCTGATGGCGCTGCGGGACTTCGCGATGGTCTACTACGCCGCGTTCTTTTTCATCGCCCAGGCGCTGGCGCACCATCAGCCCTCGGCTCTATTGCTGCGACGGACACTGACCGCCAGCTTCCTCGTGCTGCTCGTGGTGGCGGCGATCGACAAGCTCGCGCCGAATGTCCTCCTGGGCCTCACGGTCCGCGGCATCCCGCTCATCTATTTCAAGGGCGACCTGCTGGCGGCGCTGCTGGCGGCGGGATTTTTCTGGTTCTGGACCCGCTGGGAATCAAGCGACCGCCCCGGCTGGCACCTCCCCGCCGTCGCCAGCCTGCTGCTGCTCGGCACGACCGCCTCGCCCCGCGCCGCGCTGGTGGCCACCGGCATCGTCACCGGCATCTGGCTCGCGGCCCGGCGCTGGCGGATCGCCCTCCTGCAGCTCGCGGTGGTTGTGATCGGACTCGGGATCACCGGCATCGTGGTCGCGACCGGCTACCGCAGCCTGAATGACACGACGGCCTTTGCGACGTACGAGAGTGTGATCTCGGTCTTCGACCTCGCCGGCACGGGCACCTACACCTCGCAGCACGAGAGCGGCGACCCGGGCGGCAACAACCGCTTCCGGATCGTGTGGTGGCAGGCCGTGGCGGATGAGACCCTGGCGGAGGCCCCGGTCTTCGGGCTGGGCTTCGGGCACGACCTCGCGGCGCGCTTCCTCTCCGACTACGGGCTCCTCGGCGCGGAGGATTTCACCGCGCGCAGCCCGCACAGCATGGTGATGTCGGTCTTCGGCCGGATGGGCCTCGTCGGACTGGTGCTGTGGCTGGGGGTGACCGCGGCCATGGGCGCGCTGACCTACCGCCGGTTCCGGGAGGGCGGGCCGGACGCCCTCGGCCTGTTGTCCATCGCCTGGGTGTTCTGGGTCAGCGCGGCGTTTGGCATCGTGCTCGAGGGGCCGATGGGCGCGGTGGTGTTCTGGACCGTGCTCGGGCTGGCCAGCGGGGAGTCGTCGGCCGCGCCGGAGGCGGCGCCTGCGGACTTGCACCCGGGGGCATCGGCGGATGAAGTCGCGGCCTCGCCGTGAACCTCCCCTCGCCCACCGACTACATCAGCGTCTTCAAGACGACGACGCGCGAGCGGTGGGACTGGCTGACGCCGCTCGCCCTCGCGGGCCTGAGCCTGTTCGGCGTGGCCTTCATCTACAGCGCGCAGCTGGCGGTGCACGGGAACAACTGGCTGATCCAGATCGTGTGGCTCGTGGCCGGCGCCGCGCTCTACGGCGTGGTCTCCCTGGTGGACTACCGCTTCTGGCTCAGCGTGGCGCACTGGTTCTACATTGCCTGCCTCGTCCCGCTCGTCGTGGTGCTGATCCCCGGCGTCGGCGGCGCGGCCGCGGAGAAGTGGGGCGCGAGCCGCTGGATCCCGCTCGGGCCGCTCGGCACCTACCAGCCCTCGGAGACGGCCAAGATCGCCGTCCTCCTCATCACCGCCAGCATCCTGATCCGGGGTGAAATCGGCACCGTGAAACAGTCGCTGGGGGTGCTCGGGAAATTGGCCCTTGCGGTGGGTGCACCCATGCTCTTGATCCTGCTGCAGCCGGACCTGAAATCGGCGATCGTGCTCCCCCCGATGGTGTTCTCCATGCTCTACGTCTCCAAGCTCTCGACGCGCTTCTTTGCGGCGGCCTTGGGGGCCTTCCTCCTGATCCTGGGGATTGTCGCGTGGGACACCTGGAGCTACAAGAACTACATGGAGTCGAACGGGTTCTCGTACCTGGCCGACAAGGGCAGCTACCAGGCGCACTCCTGGGTGCCGCTGCACGACTACCAGCGCAACCGCATCATTTCGTTCCTCTGGCCCGACAAGATCGACCCCATGGGCGTGGGCTGGAACCAGCGCCAGTCGCTCATCTCGGTCGGCTCCGGCGGGCTGACGGGCAAGGGCTGGACGGAGGGCACGCAGGCGCAGCTCGGCTACCTGCCCCGCTCCGTGGCGCACAACGACTTTATCTTCTCGGTCATCGCCGAGGAGAAGGGATTTTTGGGAAGCATTACGGTTCTCGGCCTGTTTGGTCTGGTCCTGTTCAACGGCATTCGCATCGCTGGTCTCGCCCGGGACCGGTTCGGCACCCTGCTCGCCATCGGCGTCACGGTGCTGTTCGCGGTGCATGTGTTCGTGAACATCGCCATGACCATCGGGCTCGTGCCCATCACGGGCATACCGCTTCCCTTCATCAGCTACGGTGGCTCCTTTGTGCTCAGTTGCTGCTTGCTGCAAGGACTGGTCCAGAGCGTCTATCGCTTCAGGAAGGATTTCATATGAGATCCCTTCTTCGCGCTAACGACCGCTCTGCCGGAATTTCCTGCGCCGCAACGAACGCCCAGCGGGGCCCCGTGAAACCAACCCACGACACCCGCCATGAGCGATTCCCCGCAACCCACGCCCGGCACCCCGCCGGACGTCGCCCAGAAGTATGACGCCGAGCTCGTCAACCCGCCCGCCGCCGGCGAGGCCAAGCCCGTCAGCGCCGCCGAACTGAAGGCCGGCGCCGCCGACCGCGCCCAGCAGCGACCGCTGCTCCAGAAGATCCTCGGGATCTTCAAAAAGGAGAAAGGCTCCTACCGGGAGCTTATCATCAACTCCGAGCCCCTCGAGAAGCGCGTCGCGCTGCTCGTGGACGGCCGCCTCGAGAAGTTCGAGATCGAGCGCGAGTCCGACAACCGCATGGTCGGCGGCATCTACAAGGGCCGCATCAAGAACCTCGACGCCGGCCTCAAGGCCGCGTTCGTGGACATCGGCTACACCAAGAACGCGTTCCTGCACTACTGGGACATGCTCCCGGCCGCCGCCGACTCCTCGGTCGAGGTCGTCCGCGTGAACAAGAAGAAGAACGCCCCCGCCCGCGGCGCCGAGCCCACCGTCAAGGACATCCCCGGCCTCTACCCGCCCGGCACCGACATCGTCATCCAGGTCACCAAGGGTCCCATCGGCACCAAGGGCCCGCGCACGACGACCAACCTCTCCATCCCGGGCCGCTACCTCATCCTCACGCCCTACAGCGACGGCTGCGGCATCTCCCGCAAGATCGAGGACCCGCTCGAGCGCAAGCGCCTCAAGCAGCTCATCAACGAGCTCACCATCCCCGAGGGCATGGGCGTCATCGTCCGCACCGCCGGCGA
>CAIJZY010000062.1 GCA_903825285.1 uncultured Opitutia bacterium
ATTCTTTCATTTAGTCAACGAAAACATTGCAATATCTTCCAAAACTTTCCAACTTACTCCACATCGATGCAAGCTGAAGAGCGACAGTCCAAGATAGAACTCTATCTGCAAAAGGCTGAATTCGCATCACTTGAAGAGCTCGCGCAGCACGTGGGAGTGTCGGTTTCGACGGTGCGGCGGGACCTGACTGCCCTGGAATCGCGCACCCCGGTGCGCCGCACGCACGGCGGAGCTCGCACCCTGCAGCAGCCGAAGTCCGACGAGTTCGTGTTCAACGTGCGCGACACGCACCAGATTGCGGAGAAGGATGCGATCGGCGAGGCGTGCGCGGCGCTGATCTCGCCCGGGCAGAACGTGATCATGGACTCCGGCACGACCTGCTTCCATGTCGCCAAGTGTCTCGGCGACAAGGTCGCGCAGATCATCACCAACTCCCTCCCCGTCGCGAATCTCTTCTCCGCCTCGAACCGCCACGAGGTGCACCTCTCCGGCGGCGTGATCTACCCGCGGCTCGGCGTGCTCGTCGGGCCGCACGCGGTGGAGACGTTCTCCCGGATGCACGCCGACGTCGCGATCCTCAGCGGCAGCGGCATCGCGGAGGACGGCATCTACAACTCCCACGCGCTGATCGTGGACATCCAGCGCGCGATGATCGCGGGGGCGGCGAAGGTGATCTTCTGCTTCGACCACAGCAAATTCGGGCGGCGCTCGACCTTCTTCCTCGCGGATTTCGCCGACGTGGATGTGATCGTGACCGACGACAAGGCCCCCGCCGACCTCGTCGCGGCCCTGCGCGCCAAGGGTCTCGAGGTCGTGGTCGCGACCAGCGACCGTGCCCGGATGAAAGTTGAAGGTTGAGAGCCGCGAACCCCCTGCCCTCCAATTTATCCCGCCTACCGCCCCGGTCGCCCGGATCCGTCTTTCAACCTTCAATCCTCAACTTTCAACTGCGATGACTTTAGTCGAGCAAGTCCGTCTGGCCGGTGTCGTCGGCGCCGGTGGCGGCGGGTTCCCGACGCACGTGAAGCTCGCGGCGAAGGCCGACACCGTCATCGCCAACGGCGCCGAGTGCGAGCCCCTGCTCCACAAGGACGCCGCGGTCATGGAGCGCCAGGCCGTGGAGATGCTGCAGGGCATCCAGCTCGCCATGGCGGCCGTCGGCGCCAGCACCGGCATCGTCGGCATCAAGGCCAAGAACAAGCACGCCGTCGCCGCCGTCCAGGCCGCGTGCCAGGGCACCGCGGTGCGCGTGCACCTGCTCGGCGACTATTATCCGGCGGGCGACGAGTACGACCTGGTCCATGAGACCACCGGGCGGCTCATCCCGCCGGGCGGCATCCCGCTGAACGTCGGCGCCGTCGTCTGCAACGTCGAGACCTTCGTCAACATCGCCGCCGCGGCCACGGGCCGTCCGGTCACCACCAAGACCCTCACCGTGGCCGGCGCCGTGCGCGAGCCGCGGACCCTCACCGTGCCCCTCGGCACAAGCCTGCGCGAGTGCCTGGCCGCCGCCGGCGGCGCGACCGTGGATGATCCGGTGCTGGCGATCGGCGGCATGATGATGGGCGAGACGACGGACGACCTGGACCGGGCGGTGACGAAGACCACCGGCGGCTTCATCGTGCTGGCGCGCGACCACCATGTCATCGAGCGCAAGCTGAAGCCCGCGAAGGCGCGCAACGCCATCGGCAAATCCGCGTGCGACCAGTGCCGCTACTGCACGGAGCTCTGCCCGCGCTACCTGCTCGGCTATGCGGTCGAGCCGCACCAGGTGATGCGCAGCCTCGCGTTCACCGCGACCGGCGCGGCGCACTGGAACGAGTGGGCGGCGATGTGCTGCGCCTGCGGGCTCTGCACGCTGTTCGCGTGCCCCGAGGAACTCTACCCGAAGGAGGCCTGCGACCAGTCGAAGGCGGAGATGAAGCAGGCCAGCGTGAAATGGTCCGGCCCCACCACCGTGAAGCCGCACCCGATGCGCGAGGGCCGCCGCACGCCGATCAAGTCGCTGATGAAGAAGCTCAACATCGCCCAGTACGACCACCCGGCGCACTGGGAGCCGACCGTGGTCGCGCCGCAGCGCATCGCGCTGCCGCTGAAGCAGAGCGCCGGCGCGTCCTGCCAGCCGCTCGTCCGCGCGGGCGAGGCCGTCGCCGCCGGCCAGGCGGTCGGCGCCATTCCCGACAAGGCCCTCGGCGCCATGCTCCACGCGCCCTTCGCCGCGACCGTGGCCGAGGTCACCGCCACCCACATCATTCTCAACCGCAGCTGACGCCTCCCATGACAGAAAAATCCATCGGCTTGGTCGAACTCTCCAGCGTCGTGGCCGGCTTCCTCGTCGCCGACGCCGCGCTCAAGGCGGGCACGGTGCGCCTCGTGCTCTCGCGCTCCATCTGCTCCGGCAAGTACATGGTCCTCATCGCGGGTGACCCGTCGGCCGTGCAGAGCGCCGTCGCGGCCGGCTGCGAGGCGGCGACCGGCTGCCTGATCGACAGCTTCGTCATCACCAACATCCACCCCGACGTCATCACCGCGCTGGGCCGCACCTCGGTGGCCCCGCCGGACGGCGCGCTCGGCATCCTGGAATCCTTCAACGTCGCGACCCTGATCAAGGCGGCCGACGCCTGCGCCAAGAGCGCGCCGATCCAGCTGCTGGAGGTCCGCGTGGCGATGGCGCTCGGCGGCAAGGCCTTCGTTACCATGACCGGCGATGTCGCCGCCGTGCAGACCGCCGTGAAGGCGGGCCGCGACATCATCGCCGACGCCGGCATGCTGGTGAACGCCGCCGTGATCACCCGCCCGCACCCGGATGTCTACCGCGAGGTGATCTGAGGCCGACGCGGCCTCAGTTCATCATTCCGTAGGATTTGGCTCAAATGTGGGAGCGAGCTTGCTCGCGACCTCCGCGCGATAGTCGCGAGCAAGCTCGCTCCCACCCAGGGCTCCCATCCAGGGCTCACATCCAGGGCTCACAAGCCGGGCTTCAGAGCACGACATTGTCGATGAGGCGGATCTCGTCGATCCAGGCGGCGATGGCCAGCATCGTCTTGCCGGGCACCGCCTCGCGCACTGACTCCATCGTCACGATGTCCACGATGGAGATGTAGATGATGCGGACGCGCCGGTGCTGGCTGAGGATGTGGGTGGCCTCGGCGATGAGGCGGTCGGGGCTGCGGACGCCGCTGTCGGACATCTCCTTCACCTTCTTCAGCGCCTTGCTGAAGGCCAGGGCCTCCTGGCGCTGGCTCGCGGTGAACTCGCGGTTGCGCACGCCGTGCGCGAGCCCGTCGGTCTCGCGGACGGTGGGCACCACCACGATCTCCACGCCGAAGTGGAGGTCGCCGGCCATTTTCCGGACCACCGCCGCGCGCTGCGCGGTCTTCTGCCCGTAGAAGGCGAAGTCGGGCCGGATGAGGTTGAAGAATTTCGCCATCATCGTGGTGACGCCACGAAAGTGTGTCGGCCGCGACGGCCCGCACAGGGCCCGGCTGGTCTGGTCTTCGGTGAGGAAGGTCGAGTAGCCCCGCGGGTACATCTCCTCGACCGAGGGGGCGAACACGATGTGCGCGCCGCTGTCGGCGCAGAGCCGGAGGTCCGCGTCAAAGCTGCGCGGGTAGTTCGCGATGACCTCGTTGGGGCCGAACTGGAGCGGGTTGACGAAGATCGCGACGATCACCACGTCGGCGCGGGCCACGGCGGCGCGGATCAGCGCCTCCTGGCCGGCATGCAGGGCGCCCATGGTCGGGACGAGCGCGAGGGTCTTGCCCTGGGATTTCAGCTGCGCGGCCACCGACCGCATTTCCGCAAGCGACTCGATTTTTTGCATGGGCAACGGGTTGCCCGACATTATGCAGTCGAAGCCGCCAGTTGAAAGGTGAAAGCGCCGCTCCCCGGGCGGGATCCCATTTTTACCCCCGAATTACGCCTTCGAATCCAGAGGCCTTCACCCGGCTACTGCGCCATGGGCTTCGTCAGCCCCTGCATGATCCCCTCGACCGCACTATCCGGCACATGGAGCCTCCAGCCCGCAGCATCGCGGTGCAGTGTCAGGTAGACTTGGCGGGTCGCACCCTGGGCGTCGCGCAGCCGCACAAACTCTGTGACCTCGTTCTCGCTGCGAACCTGGCTCGCCACCCATTGCGCGCTTTCCAGCGGAACATTGCCGGCGATCAGCATGGTCAGCAGTTTGTCGGGAGTGCCGTAATCGGGCCGCACATTCGCTGGAAGTCTCTCCAAGGCCGCCCCCGCCTTCGCCAGGGACGTCTCGTCGAATTCCAACGTGTCGCGGAGCACACCCAGATCGCCGCCCGCCGCCGCCCAAAGCATGGTCTCAAGCGCAGATTCAGCTGTCCCACGCCCATGATTCTGCCAGGAAGCCACCGCCGCCCAGACGCCGGGCTGGAACGCCGAGCGGGTCGATGTCAGGTGCCGCGGTCCAGATGCAACCGTGGCTTGGGCGGCGACCGCACGACGCAATCGCGCAAGCTCCCCGGCTGTGGGACACAGACTGAGCAGGCGGTCGTGCTCCCGCTGTTGTCGCATCAGTTCGGCGGCCATGCGCCGCCGCTCGTCGATTTCCCACTGCAATCGGGCGCCCACGCTGCGCTCAAGGCCCCACCAAAGACCGGCGGCGACACTGATCGCAACGATCGTCACGCGGATGGCTTTCATGTCAGGGCTTTGGCAGGGAGTCAGGAATGCTCGGAGGAGGCAGATCGTTCGCTCCCGTCGCCGGCGGCGGGGTGATCCAGCTGTCCGACGGATCCGGCACGGCCTGAGATTCGACGACGATATGCCGGATGTCTGCCCGGCTGGCCTGCTCCACGGCATAGGCGGCAGCGCTGAATTGGGCCCCGGGGTCGGCGCGCACCACGACCTGGGCGGCAGCTTCGGGATGCTGCGCTTGGAGCGCGGTCAGCCGCTTGAGGTAGTCATCGAGCGCCACGGGCTGATTTTCCCACAGCAGGGTGCCCCGTGGAGTGATATGAATGGTAACCGGGGCCGCCATAGGCGACGAGCTGGGCGTGCCATCGGGATCAACCGGTCGCGGCATGGTCGCCAAGAGGCGCTTCAAGTCGTCGGCCTCGGCAACCTGGCGGGCCAGCTGCGCATTTTCCCGCCCGGTCGCCCGGAGTGCCGTCTCCGTCCCGCCCAACCCCGCAAGTTCGGCCTGGAGCCGGGCATTGGTCTGGTGCTGCCAGGCGACCAGCCCAGCGGCTGCGACAAGCGTGGCGACCACGGCGGTGGTGCCGGACAAGAGGACGCCAACGAGGGCCGCGAGCCCGCCGGAACCGGAGGCGGCCAATTCCGCCAGCGCCACGGCCGAGACCTTGGCAGCGAGCGCGGCCGGCACCGAGGCCGCAGCCTGCTCGGACAGCGCGAAAGCCAGCGCCGCCGTGCTGGAGGTCACCCCGCGCTCGGCCAACCCGGCGCGCAGCTTCTCCACGGCGCGGTCAACCCGCTTGCGGGCGGTGTCCTCGGTGAGGCGCAGGGCTCGGCCCACTTCGGCAAAGGAACGCTGCTCGAAGAACCGCAGGGCCACCGCCGTGCGATCCTGGTCCTTCAGCTCAAGGATTAGGTCGTCGAGCAACGGGCGGAGCCGGGGCCAGTCGGGCTCCAGCTCGGAGGATGGAGCATGCAGGATCTCTTCCATGGTGGTGACCCGGTGTTCACGGGATATCCGCCGTCGTTCGCGGCGCACGGCGGCGGCCGCAGTGTGCTGCGTGGCGACAAAGAGCCAGCCCGCCAGCGACGGATGATGGACGAGCGAAGGAGCCTTGCGGGCCAGGGCGCAGAATACCTCCTGGGTCACGTCCTCGGCCAGCGGGAGATCCTGGCCAACCCGCCGGAGGGCGCACCCATGGACGAGTCCGAGGTGGCGTTGGACGAGCGCAGTGAAATCGGCGTCGGAACGGTGCTCGACATAACGGCGGAGGAGTTCGGCGTCTTCGCTCATGGCTGTTATTCTATGGGCTGCCGCGGGTGGCCAAACCGGACAAGAAATCATCCGCCCGACTCGACGAATGACGAATCAATAGATCTGGTCGAGCAGTCATCCAGGCCCGGTGGACTGAAACTGCTTTTCTTTGTGCTTGGGCCGTTGGTGTTTGGCCGTTTCAAAGCCAACCATAAAACCGGCAGGCACCCTTGCTCCCGAAAAGACGAACGACCACTGCTGAAACCGGTTGCCTCGGCGCGCTGCTTCTCGCAATGAGACGGGCCGCACTTTCACCGCCATGATCCGCATCAACGAAAACTACACCAAGCTCAAGGCCTCCTACCTGTTCGCCGACATCGCCAAGCGCGTCAGCGCGTATGTCGCCGCCAACCCCGCCAAGCCTGTCATCCGCCTTGGCATCGGCGACGTCACGGAGCCCCTCCCGCCCGTCTGCATCGAGGCCCTGCACGCGGCGACCGACGAGATGGCGAAGCGCGACACCTTCAAGGGCTACGGCCCCGAGCAGGGCTACGCGTTCCTCCGCGAGGCGGTGGTGCAGCACGAGTTCGCGCCGCGCGGCTGCAAGGTCGAGGCCGACGAGGTGTTCATCTCCGACGGCTCGAAGTGCGACTGCGGCAACATCCAGGAGATCTTCTCGACCGACATCCGCCTGGCGATCCCCGACCCGGTCTACCCGGTCTACGTCGACACCAACGTCATGGCCGGCCGCACCGGCGCCAACGTGGACGGCCGCTACCCGGGCGTGACCTACCTCGATTCCACCCCGGCGAACGGCTACGTGCCGGCGATCCCCGCGACGCCCGCCGACCTGATCTACCTGTGCTTCCCGAACAACCCGACCGGCGCGGTGGCCACGAAGGCCCAGCTGGCGGCATGGGTCGCCTACGCGAAGCAGCATAAGGCGATCATCCTCTTCGACGCCGCGTACGAGTCCTACATCCGCGACCCCCAGATCCCGCACAGCATCTACGAGATCGAGGGTGCCCGCGACGTCGCGATCGAGTTCCGCAGCTACTCCAAGATCGCCGGCTTCACCGGCATGCGCTGCGCCTACACCGTGGTGCCGAAGACGCTGAAGGCCTACGACGCCAAGGGCGGCGAGCATTCGGTGCACGCCCTCTGGAACCGTCGCCACACGACGAAGTTCAACGGCGTGGCCTACCCGATCCAGCAGGCCGCCGCCGCGATCTACACCCCGGCGGGCCAGGCGCAGACGAAGGCGCTGACCGACTTCTACCTCGGCAACGCCAAGCTCATCCGCGAGGCCGTCCAGGGCCTCGGGCTCAGCTGCGTCGGCGGCGACAACGCCCCGTACATCTGGGTGAACACCGGCCGCGACTCCTGGGAGTTCTTCGACCTGCTCCTGAACAAGGCCCAGGTCGTCTGCACGCCCGGCGCCGGCTTCGGCAAGTGCGGCGAGGGCCATGTGCGCATCAGCGCCTTCAACTCCCGCGCCAACGTCGAGACCGCCCTCGCCCGCATCGCCGCCGCGCTGAAATAAGGCCGCGGCTGGCGGGTGAACGAGCCGCCAGAGGACAGACGTCAGAGATCAGAGGTCAGGCTGCTCGCCTCACTTCTGACTCGCCTAGCCGCTGGGCGTCGGGCTCTTGGCGCTGGGCGTTTCCGCCTGCCCCAGCAGGGTGACGATGCGGTCGCCAAAGCTGTCCACGGCCTCGCTCAGCATGGCGGCGAGCTGGCCGTAGTTCGACCGGTCCCAGCCCGGCACCTCGGTGGTGAAGATGTCGCGCCCGCGGCGCTCGCCGCTGGCGGAGTAGATCTCGACCGCAGCGGTGAACCGCGCGACGCCCTTCTCGCGGTCGCCCTCGCAGCGCAGGATGCGCACGGCGATGTCGAAGTCGTGCTCCTCGGCCGGCGACGCCACGACGCGCGCGATCTCGCCGCGGCCCTCGAGGCTCTCGCGCAGCACGCGGCCCACGCCCGCCTCGAGCGTCTCCGCCCAGCGGACTTCATCCAGGTAGGTGAGCTCGTTCGGCGCCACGCGGACCTGCATGATCTTGCCGCGGAGAAAGCTCGGCACCTCGACCGGGCGCAGCGCCACGCGCCAGTGCGGACCCGCCGGCGCGACGGCGTTCGAGCGGGCCGCGGCCGTGGTCAGCACATAGTAGCGGGTCAGGTCCGGCTGGGCCGGCGGCAGCGAGCAGCCGGCGGCCAGCAGCACGGCGGCGAACGCGAGCGGGAGGGAAAGGGCTTTCATCGTGGTCGGCGGGACGGGAAGGTTAGGGCCGTTTCTTGCCCGAGATGAGCGCGTTGGGGTTGCGCTCGAGGAAGTCGGCCAGGCGCTGCACGGCGTCGGCGGCCTCGCCCAGCTGGGCGAGGGTGTGCTCAAGCTCGGGGCCCACCTGGCCCTGCGCGGCGATGAAGCGGCGTGCGTCCGCGGCCGCGGCGTTGAAGGACTCGAGCGTGACCTTGGCCTGCGCGAGCGTGGCGCGCAGGTCCGCGCCCGCGGGCCCGACCTGCGTGTCGAGCTTGGCGATGAGCGCGCGGAGGTCGGTGACGGCGGCGTTGAGGTTGTTGAAGGTCTGCCGGATCTCGGGCGCGGTGGCGGCGGTCTCGACCGCGGCGCCGGTGCGCTGCCACTGGGCGAGCACGCCCTTGAGGTCCACGCCGTCCACCTGCTTGCGCGTGGTGACGAGCAGCGCCTTCAGCTCGGCGGAGATGCCCGCGAAGTCCACCTTCTGGAGGTTGGCGAGGATCTCGGAGACGCTGGCCTGGAACTCGGAGATGGCCGACGGCACGGCGGGCACGACGACGTACTTCGTGTCGGCGCTGTGCGGCGCGGCGGGGTATTCCTTCGGGTCGAGGAAATCCAGCTCGACGAAGAGCAGGCCGGTGGCGAGGCCGAGGACCCCGAGCTGCGCGCGCAGGCCGCGGTCCACGAGGTGCTCGAGCTCCTCGCGGCCCGAGACGTCGATGCGGACGCCGGCCGTGTCGGTGACCATGTTCTTGCTGAACTCGCAGACCACGACGACGACGGAATGGTTGCGCTTCTCGTCGTAGCGGATGTTGAGGTCCACGACGCGGCCGACGCGCACGCCGCGGAGCTTCACCGGCGAGCCGAGGTCGAGGCCGTGGATGGACTCGTCGAAGTAGACCTCGAACCGCTGGGGCTTGGAAAAGAAGCTCACCCCGCCGAACGACAGGAGCCCGATGATGACGAGGGCGAAACCGCCCAGCACGAAGGCGCCGATGACGGTGGGGCTGAACTTGGTTTTCACGCGGGAGGAGGGATAACGGTTGGGGAAAGGCGGGGGAAGACTATTGCGGGAGGAGGTCGCCGCGCGTGAGGAACTCCGTCACCCGCGGGTCGCGGCTGTTCCGCGCCAGCTCCTTGGGCGCGCCCTCGGCGATGATGCCCTGCGCGCCGCGGTCGAGCATGACCACCCGGTCCGCGATGCTGAAGATCGAGGCGAGCTCGTGGGACACGACCACGAGCGTGGTGCCGAACATGTCGCGGATCTGCCGCACGAGGTCGTCGAGCCGCCGCGAGGTGATCGGGTCGAGGCCGGCCGACGGCTCGTCGAGGAACACGATCGCGGGGTCGAGGGCCAGCGCGCGCGCCAGGCCGGCGCGCTTCTTCATGCCGCCGCTGATCTCCGCGGGATAGTAGTCCTCGAAGCCCGTGAGCCCGACCTGCGCGAGCTTGAGCGCGACCAGCTCCCGGATCTCGCCCTCGGCCAGCGCGGTGTACTCCTCGAGCGGCAGCGCCACGTTCTGGCGCAGCGTGAGCGAGCTCCAGAGCGCCCCGCCCTGGTAGAGCACGCCGAAGGTCTGGAGCAGGGCGCGGCGCGCGACCGGATCGTGGTCGGAGAAGGTCTGCCCGCCGAACCGCACCTCGCCGGCCAGCGGCGGCGTGATCCCGATGAGGCTCCGCAGCAGCGTGCTCTTGCCGCAGCCGGAGCCGCCGATGACGAAGAAGATCTCGCCGGGGCGGACCGCAAAGGAGATGTCACGCAGCACCGCCTGGCCGTCATAGCCGCAGGTCAGCGAGCGGGCCTCGATGGCGGGGACGGGAGTGGCGGCGGGGGCGGTCATGGGTTCAGAGGCCGACGATGTTGAACAGGACCGCGAAGACCGCGTCGGCCACGATGATGAACAGGATGGCGGTGACGACCGCCGAGGTCGCGGCGCGGCCCACGCCTGCGGCGCTGCGCTCCGCCTGCAGGCCGCGCAGGCAGCCGGCCAGGCCGACGATCAGGCCGAACGACACGGCCTTGATCACGCCCACCGCGATGTCGGAGAGGCTCACGATCGTCTGCATCTCGACCCAGTACGCGGTCGGGGAGATGGACAGCAGCCCCTTGGAGACGGCCATGCCGCCGAGGATGCCGAGGGCGTTCGAGTAGAGCGCGAGCAGCGGCATCATCACGCCCAGGGCGAGCAGCCGCGGGAGGACGAGGAAGTTCACCGCGGGGATGCCGAGGGTCTCGAGGGCGTCGATCTCCTCGTTGGCCTTCATGTTGCCCAGGGTGGCGGCGAAGGCGGCGCCGGTGCGGCCCGCCAGCACGACGCCGGTCATCATCGCGCCCATCTCGCGCACCATCGCGAGGCCGATCAGGTCGGCCACGAAGATGTCGCCGCCGTACTGGCGCAGCACCAGCGCGCCGGTGTAGGCGAGCGTCACGCCGACGAGGAAGCTGATGAGCCCGACGATCGGGAGCGCCATCGCCCCGCACTGCTGCATCTCAAACAGGCAGTCGCGCCAGCGGAACCGGTGCGGCGAGCGCACCAGGCGGATCGCGCTGAGGACGCATTCGCCCACAAAGCGGGAAATCTCGCGGGCCTTGACCAGCACGTCCTGCGTCGCCAGCCCGACGGTCACGAGGAAGTTCACCGACCGGTCGAACGGGACGCTCGTCTCGTGCGACGCCGTGAGCTGGACCAGCAGCAGGCGGATCTTCTCCGGCAGCGCGTCCGTGTCGCAGTAGGCCCCGGTCATCCGGCACCACTGCTGGGCGCCAAAGAGAAAGAGCAGGAGGGAGCTGTCCCATTTCTCCACCGCGTCCACCCGCAGGCGGATCCGGTCGGGGTTCCGCGCGCCGAGCACCTCCGTCCATGAGGGGCGGGGCTCGGTGATCTCCCACGTGCCCGCCAGCGCCACCACCAGCACGTCGCCCTCGACCTCGGCCGAGACGCGGGCGCGGGGAGATGCGGTCAGGGCGGCCATGGCGCAGTTGACCCGGGTCCCGCCCCACCGCCAAACCAATTTTTCACCGCTCCGAGACCGCGCCGTTGCTGCGGGGTTGCCTCACCCGTCGTCTGGCCGCAATGACGGGGGCGACATGGCCCGTTTCACCACCCTCCTGCTCGACCTCGACGGCACGCTCGTGGACGCGTTCACGACCATCCACCGCGGCTATGTGCACACGCTGCCGCAGTTCGGCCGGCCCGCGCCCACGTTGGCGGAGGTGCGCCGGGCGGTCGGCGGCGGGATCGCGGATGCCATGGGCCACTTCCTGCCCCCGGAGCTGATCCCGGAGGCGATCAAGGTCCATGTCGCCTACACGCAGCAGATCCTGCTGGAGGACGTGAAGCTCATGCCCGGTGCGCTGGAGCTGCTGCGGACCCAGCACGCGCGCGGCGTGAAACTCGCGGTCTTCACCAACAAGCAGGCCGAGGCCTCGCGCCGGATCTGCGCCCACCTTGGCGTCGCGCCCCTCCTGCAGGGCGTCTTCGGCGCCGGCGACACGCCCTGGCTCAAGCCGCAGCGGGAGTTCACCGCGCATGTCCTGTCCGCGCTGGGTGCGTCCGCGGACGCCACCCTGCTCATCGGCGACTCGCCCTTCGACGTGACCACGGCGCGCAACGCCGGCTTTCCCTGCTGGGCCGTGACGACCGGCACGCACGACGCCGCGCAGCTCCAGGCGGCGGGCGCCGCGCGGATCTTCCCCAGCCTCATCGCGCTCGGCGCGGCGCTGGAGTAGAGTTCACCACGAAGCCCACGAAGATCCGGATCTTCGTGAGCTTCGTGCTCTTCGTGGTGAAACCAATCAGGTCGCCGGCACGAGCACCTTGCGCGCGGGGAAGTCCAGGTCGAACGGCTCGTCGGCCGCGGGTGCGTGGTAGGTGCTGATGATCGCGTAGCGGTCGCGGCCGGCGGTGTTCGCCGTGGAGCCGTGCACCAGGCGGTCGGAGAACACGATCGCGGTGCCGCGCGGGATCGCGCACGTGACCACGTCGCCGGCGCGCCAGCTGCTGTCGGAGATCTCGAACTGGAAATCGCCGCTCGGCAGGCTCTTCTTCACCATCCGCCAGTCCTGGCGGTGGCTGCCCGGCACGACGGTGAGGGTGCCGTTGTCGGCCGTGGCGTCGTCGAGCGGGATCCAGACCGAGAGCTTCGGCCGCGTGTTGCGCCAGTAGAAACAGTCGATGTGCCACGGCGTGGCGAAGGTCTTGTCGGCGGACTTGTAGACGATCTTGTCGCTCAGGAACATGACCCCGTGGGGCAGGACCTGGCGGAGCACGCCGACCACGCGCGGGTCGTCGGCCAGGGCGCGGAAACGGGGGCTGGTGGCGGCCATGTGCAGGTGCACGGAGGCGCCGGGTTGGTTGAAGGCGTCGAGCACGCGGCGCGCCTCGACCTTCAGCTCGTCGCATTCGGCGGGGGTGATCACCGACGGCACGACCAGGAAGCCATCGCGCTCGAAACGGGCCGACGCGGACAGGGAGGCGGATTTCGGGGAGGCC